>NQOV01000016.1 GCA_002632265.1 Rhodospirillaceae bacterium MC! | reverse complement strand
CATCTGATAGAACCATGGAAGAATATGCTAAAAATATCTGGCATATTGATAAACTAAAATAACACCCATAAACTAAAACACAATAAACACCTAAAGCCAACAGTATCAATCTTACATTTTAGATTGATACTGTTTATGTTTATGTTTATACTTAATAGTTTAATAACCTAATATCGTATAATATTGTGTAGTTAAGTGCATAGTTCCGCCACCGCTGTATATGTGAATATCCGAATGAATACGCACATCAGGTAAGATCTTAAGCACTTTTCGATTGATTGGGATAACACGAGTTTTTTGCACTAAGGTTTTGAATATGGCACGAGCGGAATCACTTGTGTAAGGGTCAATATCTGCTGTTACTTTGGTTGTTTTAGGATAGAGATTACTCACATTAAGGATCTCCACTGTCTTATCATTTTTTGCTCCAATACCGTCGAACAAGACTTGTATGGGTTTGTCGGCAAATAAGGATATGATTTTAAAGGTTTCGCTCCAATTGTTATCAGTAGCACCTTTTAAATTTATAAATATTCTAAATTTATGACTGCGAGACCATAGGGAATTATTTACATAATTTAGTATTTCCTTTTTAATCTTTCTTGCCACTCCTGGAATTATGCGTTGTATGTGAATTCTTAGGGTATTATCTCTCTTTGTAGTAGTAAAAGTAACATCCTTACGGATCATTAACTCTTTGGTAAGAGTTACTTGGCGATTTTGAGAATTCTTCAACAAAAGATACTCGCCATGTTGCCCATTTCTTAATATGGTTAAGATCTGGATCAGACGTAAATTTCGTGTATCTCGTCCATTAATCGATGATATGGTAAAGTTAGATAAATCATTCTTATAGGCGTCGGCTGGAGATTGGGACCATATTTCTGATATACCATAGCCCGAACGTCTTGGAGCTAATGTGATTCCCACACCTAAAACATTAGTAAATTTATTATACTCAAGATGTTTATTATACTCATCTGTCGTCATGTACCATGATGAGCTATCCATATATTTAGCCATCCCTGTTAATAGATAGGTTGTAGCGTCGCCTGCATTTAATTTTTCTTTTATTTTGTGATGTTTATCTCTTATGATATAGTTTTCTGTTTCATCTTTTGCACTTTGGATTAGATTATCAATATTGATTGATGTTTTTTGATAATAGTTACGCAAAATCACTCGCAAACCTTCGGTAACAAGAGCGAAACTATGTTCCGATGTGGCGTCGTGCTGGACGTTTTCATCCCAATACTCTTTTAAAGAGAGTACTGCTTCCTTTTGAATACCGTTGAATCCCCAAGATCCGCCACCTAAAAAATCTTTAGTATCTTCGAAACAACTGGATAAGGGCATGAACACGAAGAGCAAAATTACCGCCGATAATATTCTTTTTAACATATGCCTAAGAACCTTAATTTTTCATGAGATTGTTATTAATTGAGATTATTTATATCATTATACCATTTTTTGAATGAAAATTAACACTTTTTATGTATAATCATGAGTATTGAATTGAAAACTCTATCTATATTATTGCAAAATAGATATAATTTTCAATATGTTATACATCCATTAAAGGACAATGGTAATGACTACAGATAAAGATAAAAACAACGAATCTGATAATAATAATCCACTTGAGAGTAAGGATTCACCAAAGAATAACCATACTCCCAATCAAGATAACCTATTAGAAAATTCTCATGAGCAAGAGCAATCATCATCTACAAAACAAGATGAAGATCTTACAAGTGTATCCGAAAATAATACACAAGAAATCAACACGCCACCAGATAAAAAGACAAACATTTTAGACGAACTAAAAAAACTAGAAGAATCAAAAAATAAAGATCAAAACGAACAAGACAAAGAAAACAAAGATGATAAAAGAAAGGTTTTTAAAGATAACCTAAAAAATAACCTACGTGATGATCTAGAAAAAAAGAAACAGCATAAAGGTTTCTTTAGTAAATTACTAGGAAAAGGCATAAGTGCTAAAAATATTACTGATCAAGATCTAATCGAAAGCAAGAAAAAAAGCCTTAAAGATACTGAAGAGAATCCCACTTCAAGCCTTAAAACTCCCATAGAACTTAAGAAGAATCCTACAGAATCTAATAAGAACGCAAAAGACTCACAATCTAATTCTAATAAAGACACAAAAGATAGTAAATCTAACAAAGCCAATCAACCACTTAATAAGGATGAAAAAGCAAAACCTAGCTTATTAGACAGATTACTAAAAGGTAAAAATAATAAAGATGATAACATCTCAAGCCATATGAAAGATAACAATAAATCAATCACAGGTAGCGTTTTAGAAGTCGAAAAAAATACAACATTAGAAAAGTCGGACATTTCAAAACCAACCATGATCGGTGGTCTGATAACTATTTTTTGGATAGCAAGTTTTGGATCTTTTGAAGTAATTAACTTACATCATTCACACCAAGCTATCCTAAATTTAAGTGCTCCGATGTTAGGGGTATTACTGGCAGGTCTATTTATTCCGATTATTTTAATTTGGGTAATCGTAGCTCATCTTGAAAAAATGCACTTATTGAAAAATCAAAAGGCAGAAATCGAAGGTGCTTTGAAGATGATCACCGATCCCACTGCTAATATGTCGGTAAAAGCTAGGGAATTAACTCAAGCTTTAAGAGAGCAAACCAATCTTTTACAAGAGGCATCAAACACATCAATAAAGAACTTTAATACTATCGCTTCAGGGGTAGAGCGTAGCATGATCAATTTTAACGCTCAAGCCCGTGATGTGGAAATGCGTACAAAAAACACTCAAGAAATGATTGATCAACAACATCAAAAGTTAAATCTTACCTCAACCCAGATCATTAAAAAAGCTCGTGAGTTTGAACGTAATATTAAAATCCAAATTGATAAGATCCTAACAACATCAGAAGAAGCGGTAGAAAATACAGAAATAGTCTCTACCAAACTTGAAACACAATCTCAATCCCTAGACAAATTCACAAAAGATGTAGTGAATTCTGCCAATGATGCAAGCGAAAAGGTAGAAACTTCATTAAAAAGCTTAACATCATTTAAGGATGATTTACGCACAGAATTCAAAGAGTTAGTTGAAGATTTAGATAATACATCAAGCAATATGAGAACCGAGGCCGATAACATGACAACCCACCTTAATCAGTGGATTGATCAAGTGGATCGTGGTAACCAAGATATCATTAACGCTACTAAACTTGCCAATGATACCGTATTGGAAAATGTTGAATCAATTCGCCAAGCGGGGAATGATGTATCAGTCCAAACCATTGAGGCAGCTCATACTATCGAACGCCATAAGGAAAATCTTATCACTGCTCGTCAAGATGTAAAAGAATCATTAGAAGAAACTACAGAACAAATCCAATCAATTGTTGATTCTACCGCTAGCAATCTTGAAACAAGAATGAGTGATGCAAGTACAAACATAAAAACTATTGTCAATGATATCGATGAACAATCGGATAAAGCCAACAGCGTCGTACAAAGAAACAAAAAGTATCTTGATGAAATCCGCAAAGAATTACACGATACTTTCAATGCGAGTATCGAGAAACTTGAAGTTGAATCAAGACGCAAAACCGATACCATTAATCATGATATCATAGATCAGTTTAATAACATCGGTACGCACATCGAAGAACGCTCAAGCCATATTACAGATAGAATTTCCATAGAATTAAATAAAGGGCGTAATGCTATTGATAGCACCGTATTATCACTAGAACAAGAAATCACAAGAGCAAATACAAGCTTAAATTCTCAAAAAGAGCATTTGGAAAATGTTCGCACAGAAATTGAAAATGCCTTTGATGTTACTGCAGAAAATATCATTGCCAAAGCTCAAGAGACTCAAGATAAAACAATTAATATCATCCAAAAAGGTACGGATGACACCAGCGAGATCTTAGAACTACAAACAACCAAAAACAACAATTCCCTTATGGATTTCTCAATTCAAGCCAAAGACATTATTGAAGAAACCTTGTCTAAGACCCATACTGCCATTGAAAATTCGTCTCAATCCCATAAATTACTATTAATTGAACAAGCCAACGAAACAAAACAAGTTACAACAGATACAATTAACACATTAAATGAACGTATTAGTGCGTTTAACGATGATACACGTGCCTCAATTGATAATCTTTCTACAAACACCTTTAACACTATCGCAGAAAACAGTCAATTGGCCTTGGAAAAACTAGAAACTGACAATCAAAAAGCGTCAGATAAAATTCTTGATATTACCAATAACACACTTGAAGAGATCGCCACACTAACAGATAAAACAACCAACGATATCAGCGAACAAATTGATAGTAATTTACAAGTTGTCAAAGTTACTGCGTCTATTCTAACCGAAGAGGCGAAAAAGGCCACAGAAAGCATTAAGGAAAATGGCAATAGTATAAATCATTTAGAAGAAGAATTCAGCTCATTCATTTTAAATTACAGAGAAAAACTAGACGGCTTAATCGTAGATTTCAACAACGCCACAGAAGATCACAAACAAAAAGGATCAGCGAGCTTATCAGAACATAAGAACATCTTACAAAAACTTAATACGGAATTCGACGCTCGTTTAAATGAGATCGGTTCTATGGTTCGCCTACAAAGTAACGAGGCAACCGACGCTATGAAAGAAGCAATCATACAAACGGTAGACGATACCACCACCCATATTATTACCAAAGCAGAAAAAACTAAAGATAGTATTTCCAATCTTATGGACGCTAACACCACAAGCATGGAAAATCTTACTAGTAGCCTAGGGCGTCAAGTGGCTACCACAAGCCAGTTATTAAACGAGCATAAGGATACCATTTCCGATGTTAATAATATCATTATTGATAGTTCTAAAAGCACATTAGACGCTATGAAAGCCAATGTAGTCGATACAAAAGATGATATTATAAACGGTCTTGAAAATACCTTTGATCAAACAAAAGAAATGTTAGAGCGTCGCTCATCGGCTATTACTAACAGGGTTTCAGATATCTTAAATGAAAATGTAAATGCAATCAGAAACGCCACTTCAGAGATCGGATCAGAAATTAGTATTGCCAACACCCAATTACAAGATCATAGTACTAATATGGCAAATCTCAAAGATGAAGTTGTCAATGTCGTTACCACAACCAATGACGAAATCAACAACTCTATCATGAACACTCTAACCACCTTAAAAGATAAAACATCAGATACTACAGAAATACTTCACTCCGAAGTTGATAGCTTACAAACTAAAGTAATAGAAATCAGCGATAAAACAGTAGATAACATTAAAACCACCTTTAATGATACTCTTGATGACATTCAAACCGCCGTTGATACAAACATCGAAGGTATGCGAGCAAATGTCGATAGAAATATTGAAACTACAGAATCATCAATTAATAATTCCATTTCTCATATGGATAAATTGATCACTGGTAATTTAGATAACATTAACGATAAACTAGAAAATACATTAAAAGCCATTAATGTTGATATTAATGATGAAATGAAAGGCACGATAGAGACAATCAATCAGAACATCGGTCAAATTGAAAGCAAGTTAGAAGATTCACTAACTGGCATTAGTAGTAATTTAGAAATCGGAATAAAGAACACAACCGATAGAATAGCCGAATCAATTGAAGATAGTATCAGCACCACCAACGATAATATGGATCTTGCCATTACTAATATTGATACAAGCATAAGCCATGGTTTACAAACCATTAGCACATCCATTAGCGAAGGTTTAAGCACCACAACAAATCTAGTAAACGAGCAAATGAATACAATGGGATCGTATATTGAAAATACGGTTACCAAATCAACTGGCATTCTTGAAAACATGCAAGATAAAATTAAAGGCAAAACTCAAGAACTTTCTGACGATATTACAGAAAAAACCACCTATTTATCCGATCACATTGTGGAATCTGTCCAACTGATTCAAAATGAAAATGATAAGATCGAGGCAAATACCTTAGCACTAGGCGAGCAAATGAAAGAAGTTTCACTCGTTACAGGCGAAATCAACAATAAAACCATTTACCATAAAGAAGCTATTATCGATACAGCTAAAGAACTACGTAATACTTTAGAAGATCATACCAATGTATCCAATAAGGCCATTGCTAAAATTGCCGAGACCGAAGAGAACCTAAGCCAATATAATACTAGTATCATAGATAAGCTCGACATTCAAAAGGACGCTATTTCATCTGTTCAAGATAATCTTGAAAATGCAAGTGAAAGCATGTTACATTCGTTAGAAGATAAAATCAATCAAACTCAAGAAGTTATTACAGGTCTTGAAGATAAAACATCCGTACTAAATGCCAACATCAGAGAAACAACCAACAATCTAGAAAATAATCTAAACCAAATAGACGGAGCATTAAGCACTCATACAAAACATACTAATACTTTAAATGAAAATATATCTAAGATTGATCAATCATTAAAAGAAGCGTCAAATAAAACCTTGTCGGCAGTCCATGAATCAATGCAAAAACTTGCCCTAGAACAAGAGAAACTACATAAAACCGCAGATGACATCAGTAAATCAAGCGATACTCTTGAAGTTGCCTTGTCTAACATGGCAGAAAAAGGAGCGAAGACGGCGGAAACATTGGGCGATACTTTAGGTAATATCTCCGCACATTCCAACGAGATCACCGAAGTCAGCGAGCAAATGCAAGCTAAACTTACCCAGAATATGCAATCCTTATATACTGGATCTCGTGCCTTGAAAAATATTTCCGAGTCATCTACTCAAGCCATGGAAACCGCTCACGCTGACGCCGAGGCCTTATCGGAAAAACTAGCCAATGCCACACAAGAGGCCACCGATAGAATTGAAAGTGCCAACAATAAACTAAACGATAGTGCTACCCTAATTGAAGAGGCGTCAGTGAATGCCACTTCTTCCATTGATCATGCTCTAACCAGTTTAGATAAAAACATCCACAGTATGAACACAGTAAGCGAAAAAGCCGAGCAAGCTTTAACACACATGCAAAATAAATTCAACAGTACCGCCAGCGAAACACGAGACGGTATCGCCATGGTTATCCAATCTGTAAACGACGCCAACGAAGTACTAGACGCAAGAGCGGAAGTCTTAAAAGCTTTAAATAACGATATTGTTGAAACAAACAACACCGCCTTAAGTGATACGGATAGAGTTATAAGTATGTTAGAAAACAGCTTAATAGAATCTAAAAATCTTCGTGATGAGAATTTAGAAGTGTTAAATAATACATCCGAGCAATTGGCAGAGTTCCATAAAAACACCAAAGGCGATATTAAAAGCACGGCCGAATTAAGCGTAAAAATTCAAGAATTGCTTTCTGCAACCGAGAATTCATTTGCGAATATTGAACAACAAGTTAAATCTCAAATCAGCATGATTCACGACGCTAACGAAACCAGCGAAGGGATTTTCGAAGGTATTCAAGCAAGAATTGGTAGTAATATTGATGTTATCGAGAATGTAACATCCTTAGCACATGAACGCTTTAATACCATCGGCGTTGATCTTTCAGATCGTACTAAACAGTTAACAGATTCTACAAATCATGCGGAAAGTATCATCTCCAATGTGAGTGATAGTATAGACACTAAATCCCAAGAATTACTTGAAATATCAGATACTATCCAATCGAGTATTTCACGTACTTCGCATACTCTTAATTCGGAAATTGCTAACATTCGCAACACTACACAGGAAACAGAAAACGGCTTAGCCATGTTAAATGATAAATTACAACAAAATAAAAATGAAGTTAACACCATAGCTCAATCAACATTGAATGATGTATCTAACTCCATTAGTTCTTTAAGTAACTTAAAAGAAAACATCTTAGAAGTTAATAACGAGATCATCACAGATACAACCAATAAAAACGAGCATTTACAAAAAACCGTTATTATGTTACGTGCGGAAATCGAACAATTGACATCCGGCCTTGAGAATGCGTCATCACAAATGGAAGAAACAACTAAGAGCCGAATTTCTGATATGCTAACTGTACGTGATACAGTCCAACGCCTAAGTATAGAAGTAGGGGACGCTATGGCCGAAACTACCGACACACTACAAACCAATCTTACAGATATAACCGATCAACTTAAATCATCAAGATCAGAACTAACTCAAGAAGGTAGTATGATCATGAACTTAAATAATCAGTTAGCTGATACCTTATCAGGATTGGAAAGTACAAGCTCGGTAGCGGTTAATAACATCGGTCAATATGGCGAAAGCTTAGAACAACGTACGGACATGTTACGCCAAGTAATGATCGAAAGCCAAAAACATCTCTCTACGGCTGTAGATTCCATTCAAAATCAAACTCAAACCATGCTTAATTCCGCACGAGAAGCAAAAGAGACCACAGATCTATTACAATCTTTAACTAAAGAAGCAAGAACCGAGCAGTTTGCTCAACAAAACTCATTCATTATTGAGAGCTTGCAGAATTTAGGAGTGGATCTCACACGTGAATTAAACATCAATATGAGCGAAGAAGAATGGGCTAAATTCGCCCGTGGCGATACTTCCATATTTATTAGAAAAATCGCCACTCAAACAGGGCAAGACACCCTTAATAAGATAAAAGAAACCTATCAGAACAATAGCGGATTCCGTCAATATGCCGAGCAGTATATGGGAAGTTTCGAAGATCTCATCACCCAAGCCAATAAAAACTCACAAAATGGTATGCTAAACCGTATCTTCTATAATGACGCAGTAGGACGAGTATACTTATTATTAGCCACCGCCTTAGAACGAAACTCAACACATTAGTAATAAGCAAAGTAATAACCAAGACCAAATGATCACAAGCAAGAATATTATATTTAGATTAATTGTAATAGTTAGTAGTATTTACCTTTCACTTTCAGGGTGGGGGATAAATACGAGCTTTGCAGGGCAGATAAAAGATCCACAAACAGGAAATATTATCCACAATATAACTTCAACTAAGAATGATCTAGCTCTTAAGGATTTTAAGTTAGATACTAAAATCAGCTTACACAATCTTATAGCTTGTAGCATGGTAAAACTAAAACAAGCTAAAGTTAATTATGTATGTTTATCAAATCTTAACTTGCCTAAATTTATTAATGATAGCTTATACATAAACACCATACAACATAAAAACACCGCTCTTATTTTATATTCAGGCGATAACATACACACCTTAAGATCCACATGGATATCGCTACAATTAACGAGAAAATCCTTTAAGTATGTATTATCTAACGTACAAAAAACCATAGGCAAAGAAAATTTATCTTATCCAATAAAGACCTCTAATTTTACCATACAAGACAAATACTCCACAACCTATCTATGGCGAACAAAAAACACCAAGCAAAAGGAATCCCAAGAATTAGAGTTAAATGAAATCAGCAATCCATATAAGCGTATCCCCAATTATAAAAGCTCTCTACTAACCCTTAAATACTCATCAACAAAAAACCCTTTTTTGCAATTACTAGTCGAACGCCTAAAGTTCAACATACAAAGGGGATACATCCCCTATGAAATAGAATCATTAAAATAAACAGATTTAAAAAATAAGTTCCCATATACAAGCATGACTTAAGAACTCATACAGTGTTCTTAAACGAGACGCCGTGTACTACACGCCTATCGTAACTCGATTAAGGACGCTGGATAAGTGCTTTTTCACAGCCCACACCTTAAGGGCTGGGAAAAAGTGCTTGAGCTTAGTGTTCTTAAACGAGACGCCGTGTACTACACGCCTATCGTAACTCGATTAAGGACGCTGGATGAGTGCTTTTTCACAGCCCCACTTAAGGGCTGGGAAAAAGTGCTTAGCCAGTGTTCTTAAACGAGACGCCGTGTACTACACGCCTACATAAGTCTCGATTAAGGACGCTGGATGAGTGCTTTTTCCCAGCCCTTAACCGAAGAGGAAGTATAATGCTCCTAAATCCTTTTCTTGCATATATAACAATGTCTTTATGGCTTGCCCACGTCGGCTTTCAAGTTTGGGATCGCTGTTGACTATGATTTTAGCGTCTTCTCTTGCGGTTTCTAAGATGTCTTGATGTACCATTAAATCGACGGTTTTATATTGTGGGAGTCCGCTTTGTTTGATTCCTAGAACATCGCCACTCCCACGTAATTTTAGATCTTTTTCAGCGATCTCAAAGCCGTCATTTGAATTTTTTAAGGTGGTTAAGCGTTCTTTTGATATATTACTAAGTGGCAAGCCATACATTAACAAACAGCTTGAGGCCTTATCGCCACGCCCCACACGTCCCCTTAATTGATGTAGTTGAGCTAAGCCAAATCTTTCGGCGTGTTCGATAACCATAATCGTAGCCTCTGGCACATTAACCCCAACTTCTACTACGGTTGTTGCTACTAGAATATCGATGTTACCATTCACGAATTCATTCATGATTCTATCTTTTTCCTGTGCTTTCATTTTACCATGAACTAAATTTACACGCTCGCCAAAGGTAGCTTTTAAATGCTCTACTCGTTCGGTTACTGCCGAAAGTGAAAGCTTTTCACTCTCTTCAACTAGCGGACAGATCCAATAAGCTTTAGTTCCGTCTTTAATCACTTGGGTAAGACGTTTTACCACATCTTCAATACGATCCTTACTTAACACTCTCGTTTCTATAGGTTGCCTACCTGCGGGTTTATCTTTTATTATCGAGACATCAAGATCGCCAAAAGCTGTCAAAACTAATGTACGTGGTATTGGAGTAGCGGTCATTACTAAAGTATCGCTCTTTTTTCCCTTATTACTTAAATTCATACGCTGTTCGACGCCGAACCTATGTTGTTCATCGATAATACTTAAACCAAGATTTTTATAGATTACATCTTCTTGATACAAAGCATGAGTACCTATAATAATATCACTTGCTCCACTGGCAATATTCATCAGAGTTTTAGCTCGTTGCTTACCTTTGATTTTACCAGATAAAAAGCTAACCGTAATCCCTAAGGGGGTTAATTCCTTAAATAAATGTTCAAAATGTTGTTGAGCCAAGATCTCTGTAGGGGCCATGAATGCCGATTGAAAACCATTTTCTATTGCTCCGAGCATGGCCATGGTAGCCACTAAGGTTTTACCGCTCCCAACATCCCCTTGGATCAATCTCATCATACGCTTTGTTTCAAACATATTTTCATAGATATCCTTTAATGCGGACTTCTGCCCATTAGTTAGATCATAAGGTAAGGAATCAAGATAGATTTGTCTGTATGATCCTTCCTGTGGTTTTATGCTAGGAATGATCTGCTGGCCGTTATTATTCTTTTTAAAATTCGCACGCAATAACGCTAAGGCCACTTGAGACGCTAGCAATTCATCATATGCCAATCTTTTACGATGTGTACTATCAAGCCATATATCTGATTCAACCGTAGGAGTATGTGCCTTGATTATACTTTCTTTCCAACTGCTAAAGCCGTATTTACCTTTGACTGATGATTCTATCCACTCATCAAGATCAGGTATATCTTCAAGGGATTCATTGATGATCTGACGAATTCGCCACATGGTTACCCCTGCGGTTAAAGGATAGTTAGGTTCACATATGGCGATCTGTTCCAACTCGGAAGTATAGCCCATACTATCAGGATGTGAGAGGTTTTTCTTTCCTCTATATTCATCGATCTTTCCACTTACAACTCTTTGTTCTCCCACTGGAATATTCACCACCCACGCAGGACGGCGACCAAAAAAGACAACATCCATAACCCCACTATCATCGCCCACCACCAAACGATAAGCCCCACCACGACGGTTAGGGGTTTGATGTTCTAAGATAGTTACAACTAAAGTTGAGATCTCTCCCAAAGGAGCGTCGGCTATTGTGGTTATATTTGTTCTATCTGTGTAAGATGTTGGCATGTGATAAATGGCGTCAATTACTCTATCTCCGCCAAGTAATTTTTGTAGATACTTTTGAATACGCTCACTAGTTGCTTGTATAATACTGCTTTTGTGAAAAAGTGGTTTTAGGGCTATGGGTAATTTTATTTTTTTTTCCATGATTAAATATATCTTGATAAGTCTCTTAAGATGTTCTATAATGTTTAAACATTATAACAAACGCCATTCCATAAAGCAAGAAAGAAGTATATAATCACAGATGACAAGCAATCAGATAATCTTACCAGAAAATGGCTCAATATCATTTACCAACGTTTTTAAGGGAACATCTGTTTTTGCTCTCGCTAAAATCATCAAGCAGGCAGGTAAAAAAGATGTGGTCTTTATAGCTTCCGACAGTCGAGAGCTAGAAGATGTATACAATTCGGCTCTATTCTTCTTTCCTGATTTAGAAATTCACAAATTTCCCCCATGGGATTGCTTACCCTACGATAGAATATCGCCACAATCTGATATTTTAGGCGAACGCTCAAAATTCTTTTCTGCCTTTGCCCAACAAAAAGGCTCAAAAAGGCCGACACGCTTAATCCTCACATCCGTAAATGCGGTATTAAAACGCCTAACACCAAGAGAGTATTATGTGAACTCTTCCATTAATATATCAGTAGGCACAGAACATAATATTGACGATCTCATCAAGATACTAGTGGAAAGTGGCTATAATTATTCTGATCCTGTAATGGAACAAGGGCAATATGCCAAGCGTGGGAGCTTGCTTGATATCTTCATATCAGGGCAAGATAATCCCTTACGTATTGATTTCTTTGGCGATGAAGTGGAAAACATCAAGAGGTTTGATCCCTTAACACAGATAACTAACGATTCCATAGATCATTTTTCCATAGCCCCAGCAACGGAAATTTTCCTTGATAAAAACACCATTCGCAACTTTAGAACAAACTACCGCACAACATTCGATGTGAGTGGGGAAGATGATCCCCTATACGAAGCCATATCCGACGGTAGGAACTTCATGGGATCAGAACACTGGCTACCGCTATTTTACGATCATATGGATACGGTTTTTGATTATATTCCAAATGCCATATGGGTAATGTCTAGCCACGCCAAAGAATCATTTGAAATGAGAGAAGAAACCACAAGCGAATATTTCTTTGCTCGTGATGTTTTAGCTAAAAGCAATCATAAAAAGAAAAAGAAACTCCATAACATGGAAGTTATATATTATCCTGTCCCCATGGAAAGTCATTACCTTAGCACGGCAGAAATCTATAAATATCGTGCGAGTGAATTATTTATCAATCTGCTAGAAACCTCAAGACCGCTCGATTATTCAGAACATTTTGATCCGAATCTAGAAAGGGGAGAAAGCTTTGTTGAAGTCCGTGCCAATCCCAAGTTAGATATTTATAGGGAATTTTCCGAGCGTATGAAAGAGCGTATGGAAAAGCAACAAAAAAGTAAAAGTAAAAGCCAAAGTAAAAGCAAAAAGAAAATCCTACTTGCTTTAACATCCCAAGGCTCACTAGAGCGAATTTCTCATTTGCTTAAGGATCGCAATATTATTTCCACTGTTATCGTAAAGAATAAGCATGAACTAGATAACATTCAAGCAAATCACATCGCCATAGCCCAACTTAATATATATACAGGGGGCGGGAATGATGAATATACGGTTGTTTCCGAGCAAGATTTACTAGGCGATAAGGTTATCCGCTCATCTAGAAGACGCTTGCGAGCCGAGAATTATATATCCGAAGTAACACAGTTACAAGCAGGGGATTTAGTGGTGCATATCGAACATGGTATCGGTAAATTTATCGGCTTAGAAACCCTAAAGGCTGACGGTATTTTACATGATTGCTTAAATATCGCTTACATGGGTGGGAGTAATTTATTTGTTCCCATTGAGAATATCGAAACTCTATCTAAATACGGTAGAGATCAAGGAAAAGCCATTCTTGATAAGCTCGGCGGTACGGCATGGAATGCCAGAAAAGCCCGCTTAAAGCGTCGTATCCGTGATATTGCCGAAGAACTCATTAAGGTTGCAAGTTTGCGAGAAACTAAAAAAGGAGTGGTTATTCAACCAGATCTCATCGAGTATGAAGAATTTACCAATCGTTTTCCTTATGTGGAAACCGAAGAGCAAAACAACGCCATAAAGAATGTGTTAAAGGATTTATCATCAGGTAAGCCCATGGATCGTCTAGTGTGTGGCGATGTGGGATTCGGTAAAACCGAAGTGGCTTTAAGGGGAGCTTTTGCCACGGCTCTTTCAGGATATCAAGTGGCTTTGGCTGTGCCTACTACTTTGTTGGCTCGTCAACATTATGAGAATTTCACTAAGCGGTTTTCAGGCTTTCCCTTAAAGATCGCCCAACTTTCAAGATTCGTAACTCAAACACAAGCAAAAAAGATCAAGCAAGATTTAACGGACGGATCAATCGATATAGTTATCGGAACTCATGCCCTTTTTGCTAAATCCGTATCTTTTAGTAATTTAGGCTTATTGATTGTTGATGAAGAACAACACTTCGGCGTTACTCATAAGGAACACATAAAGAAGATGAAAAACAATGTCCATGTTTTAACTCTTACCGCTACCCCCATTCCTAGAACTCTACAAATGGCCTTAACTGGCGTGCGTGATATGAGCTTGATAACCACTCCGCCAGTGGATAGATTATCGGTAAAAACTTTTGTTACTCCCTTTGATGAGATCGTTATTAAAGAAGCTATCATGCGAGAACGCTATCGTGGAGGGCAAATATTTTACATTTGCCCCCATGTGAAAGATCTTCATTCTATCGCCGAGCGTTTATCTAAGATAGTACCTGATGTAAAAGTGGGAATTGCTCATGGCCAACTCTCATCCAAAGAGCTAGAAAATACCATGACCGCCTTTTCTGATGGCTTATTCGAAATTCTTCTGGCAACTAATATTATTGAATCAGGAATTGATATCCCTAGGGCAAATACAATTATAATTCATAAATCTCAACATTTCGGCTTATCTCAACTCCACCAAATGCGTGGACGTGTAGGGCGAGCAAAAATTCAAGCATACGCATATTTAACCTATCCCGCTCAAACAAAGCTCAACGAAATCACCCAACGCCGTCTTGATGTTATGCAAACTCTCGACGCTTTAGGAGCTGGATTTTCTGTGGCCAGTCATGATCTTGATATCCGTGGAGCTGGGAACATGCTAGGAGATGAGCAACACGGCAACATCCGAGAAGTAGGAGTTGAACTCTATCAACAGATGTTAGAAGAGGCTGTAGCAAATGCCAAAGCAGGTATTAACGACGATGAACAAGATTCCGCTCTATTCACTCCACAAATTCAATTGGGAATTCCTGTACTTATTCCTGATAGTTATATTAATTCCCTAAATAGCCGTATGAATTTATATAGAAGACTTTCAAACCTAGAAGACGAAAACGAATTCGAAGCATTCGCCGCCGAACTCATCGACAGATTCGGCGGACCACTTCCCCAATCTGTAGAAAATCTTATTCAAATTATGTTACTAAGAAAACTATGTAAGAAAGTTAATGTATCATACTTAGAAGTAGGAGAAAAGGGTGCAAGTCTTCGCTTTCACAATGGTGTATTCCATAAACCCATGAAACTCTTTGATTACGTCCAAAACAAAATCACAACATCCATAAAAGATAAAAATATAAACTTCATAAAACCCAGCAAAAACGAACAAGAAAAACTTACCACCGCCAAATATGTAATTAATGAATTACTTAATCTATTGGAAGATTAGAACTTGTAACCCCTTTAAAAAAACAAATAAGATCATGAAATAATTTTCATGATCTTATTTTATATTTTAGAATATAAGTTAGTTAGTTAACCAAATTAGTTTCGGCTAGCACCACCAAAAATTCTTAAAAGCATGATGAACAAGTTAATGAAATCTAAGTATAATTCAAATGCTCCCATGATAGCTACTTTTTTACGCCCTTCTACATCTCTTGCAAGATAAAAAGAGTGTTTGATTTTTTGTGTATCATAAGCAGTTAAACCAACGAAAATAACCACGCCCACATAAGAGATAATCATTTCTAATCCAGTTGAATGCAGAAACATATTTACTACAGTAGCAATAATCAAACCAAATAAAGCCATAATTAAAAAATGCCCCATAGAAGTAAGATCCTTTTTAGTGGTATAACCCACAAGAGACATACCGCCAAATAGACAAGTGGTGATCAAAAATGTTTTAAATAAGGTTGCCCCAGTGTATACAACTACCAATGATGAAAATGAAACACCAACTAAAATCGCAAACACATAAAACAGCAATAATGCCACATTTGAAGACATCTTTTTAAATAATAATGTAAACGCAAAAGCAATAATTAACGAACCAACACCAATGACACTAATATACATAGGTGGTCTACCATACATTAAGATTTGATCTCTTACCATATTACCAACATAAAAGCTTGTAAGTGCGGTTAATAATAAACCACTTGCCATATAATTATATACTTTAAGCATAAACGATCTTAAAGCGGGATCAAAGGTTACTTTGCCTTCATCTTTTGCATCTGTATTATTATTTGAATAATTTGAAACCATAATTTTCTCCTAAATAGTTTAAATTAATAACATTAATATTATAGTATAGATTCTCTTATAAGTCAAGGCTTTTTTCTTTACCTTAAAGCATTCTAAAATATCAGACAGTATCATAAGCTTTCATAAGCTTTTTAATTTCACAGAGTAACCAACCAATGTATACACAAGCTTGCAAAATATATATATATTTTCTTGACAAGTTATACTTAACATGATAGTATAGTATAGAATAAAATTTAACATATAAAATTCAACGTATAAACAAGGTATATAGAAAAATGACAATATCAAACGGTAGAAACTCTTTTAATGCTGATTGGATGTTTAAACATTACAATACAGATAGAAACGGCAAAGTTTATGAAAAAACTAACTGGCGAAAGATCCAAATTCCCCACGATTGGAGTATCGAAAAGGGCTTTGATAAGGAACTAGGAGAGGGTAATACTGGCTTTTTAACTGGCGGATTAGGATTCTATAAAAAGGAATTTACCATTGATGATGTGGAAAACAAAATTGTCTACATCCATTTTGATGGCGTTTACAATCATAGCGAATGCCTATTAAATGGAACAAAATTAGGCTATCATCCATATGGTTACTCACCTTTTTACTATAGATTAGATGAACATTTAACAAATGGCAATAATGTTTTAGAAATTAATGTGGATAGGACTAGATATCTAGATAGTAGGTGGTATGCGGGTTCTGGCATATATAGAAATGTAGAAATTCAAGTTTTAGATAAAATCCACATTCCAGTATGGGGAACTTTTATCACAACCAAAGATATTACAAACAACAAAGCCAACATACAAATAGATTACGATCTTGCAAATTATTATAATGATCAAGAACAAGTTGAACTTACTTTTAAAATAGTCGATAGTAACAACAATCTTATATATGAAAAACAAGAACAAATTCAAGCACAAAAAGGCACGCACAAACATAAACATGAATTTAGCTTAGATAATCCTAAACTATGGCATATACATAATGGCGTTATTTATACATCGACAATTGAAATCACAAAAGATAATAAAATTATAGATAGTTATGAAACAAAATTCGGCATTAGAAAGTTCCATTTTGATCCTGATAAAGGTTTTTATCTAAACGATCAAAATATGAAGATAAAAGGAATCTGTTTACATCATGAAGCGGGCTTAGTTGGTTCGGCTGTACCTAAAGATGTGTGGAGAAGAAGACTTTTAAAATTACAGATTTTAGGGTGTAATGCTATCCGTATGGCACACAATCCCTCATCTACAGAGTTGTTGGATCTATGCGATGAAATGGGCTTTTTAGTACAAGATGAATTTTTCGATGAATGGGATCGTGCTAAAGATAAAAGACAAAACATGGAAAATACTCATGATGATTATCTCTCGGAGGGATACGCAAAAGATTTCTTAAAATGGTCAGAAACTGACATCACAAATACGGTTTTAAGTCATAAAAATCATCCGTCTATTTTTCAATGGAGCATAGGCAATGAAATTGAATGGAGCTATAATCGATTCAGAAAAGCTTCAGGATATCCCTTTTCAGGTTTTTATTTCAATCAAGAATTCGGACAAGAATACTATTGGGATCAAACTCCATACAGTATTGAAGAAATTAGGCACGAATTATCCACATTTGAAAAAGAAACTCACGACTTAGGAGAAACCGCAAAAAGATTATCTAAATGTGTAAAATCTTTAGATAATACAAGGCTTGTAATTGCCAATAGCGTATTGCCATCGGCAAGTTTTGAAGGCGGATTTACTGATGAATTGGATGTTGTTGGCTTAAGTTATCGAGCGGTAATGTATGATTATCTTAAAGAACATTATCCCAATAAAATCATCATGGGAACGGAAAATTGGGTACAATATCATGAATGGAAAGCGGTTTTAGATAGGGATTTTGTCTCTGGTCTCTTCCTATGGACAGGTATTGACTACGTTGGCGAAACTCGTGAGTGGCCTCACAAATTAACAAAATCAGGAATGATAGACATTGCAGGCTTTGAAGGTCCGTCATACTATATGTATAAAAGCTTATGGCAAAATGAACCTAGTATCCATATTACTACCCAAAGCGAAGATCAATCCATATTTCAACAACAAGAAGATCATATAGTTGAAAAGGAAAATATCAATTGGAAAAGACTTAAATGGATCTGGCATAAGGTCAATAAACATTGGAATTATAATGACAATGAAAAAACAATCGTAGAAGTATATTCCAATTGCGATGAAGTAGAGTTATTTTTAAACGATAACTCTCTAGGTAAGAAGAAACTACAAGATTTTGAAGATCACATTTATAAATGGGCCGTACCTTTTTCCAAGGGCGAACTAAAAGCCGTTGGCTCTAAAAATGGCAAAAGCACCACATACAAGATCGCCACCAGTGGCAAACCGACAAAAATCCAACTCTCTAGCGATAAGGATATTTTACATAAGAATACGAAAGAGTGTTCTCATATTACCATACGTTTATTGGATGATCAAAACAATAGAGTATACAACCAAGAAGAAGAATTACTATTTACCATAAATGGTAATATCAGAAAACTAGGGCTTGATAACGGCAGTGATACAAATGTACAATCGCCTTTAGATAATACAGTAACAACAGAAAACGGTAAAGCTTTACTTATTCTACAAGAAAGTAGTATCTCAAACGTTGCCAACATCAAGGTACAACTAAAAAGTAATCAAGACTGTAGTAATACAATCAAGATAACTGTTAAATAAATCCATAAGATAATAGGTAAAAAAAGCTAGATATATTAAATATATCTAGCTTTTTTATTTTCAATTAAATATTAATTAAACCAATTAGTCAGGTTTATTAGCATTTAAAAGATTTAGAGTATGACCTGCAATCATAAGTTCTTCGTTAGTTTCTAAACGTAGTACTGGAATTTTACTTTCACTTGTAGAAAGATATCTTGCACCTGCTTCGTTAGAATCGAAGTTCATATCAATACCAAACCAAGCTAGTTTTTCACAAATTAAGCGACGTAAAATAACACTGTTTTCACCGATACCACCAGTGAAGATCAACGCATCAATTCCGCCCATTGTAGCCACTAAACGTCCGAATTGTTGAGCTACACCAAGCACGAACATATCAACCGCTTTAATGCAATCAGGATTATGACTAGTTTGAAGTGGACGCATATCACTTGTAACACCTGATATACCAAGTAAACCAGATTTATGAGCAATTAGCTCTTCAACTTCATCAACGCTTAAACCTTCTTCACGAATAAGATACAAGATCAAACCAGGATCGATCTGACCTGTACGAGTACTCATTGTTAAACCGTCAAGTGGGGTAAAGCCCATTGTAGTCGCAGTAGATAAACCACCCTCTAACGCACACATAGACGCACCATTACCCAAATGAGCAACAACAACCTTTCCACGAGCTTGGTTAAATGGAAGATATTCTTTTAATTGACTACTAATAAATTCATAAGAAAGACCGTGCATACCATAACGAATTAAACCTTTTTCAGTTAATGCTTTAGGTAAAGCATACTCTTGGTTAACCGCTGGAGCTGTACGGTGGAATGCTGTATCAAAACAAGCAACCTGTGGAAGAGACGGATACATATCTTTAAGAATCTTCATAGGTAAAACATTATGCGGATTATGATTCGGAGCCATTGGGCTGATATCTGTTAGATATTTAATCACTTCGTCATTAACCAAAGCAGGACCCGAGAAACGCATACCACCATGAACCACACGATGGCCCGCAGCTACGATATTTAAATCTGGAAGAGTATCGAACCACTCCATTAATTCAGCAAGCATATCTTGATGATTTTTATTTTCATTTTCGTATGAAGAAGTTTTCAATACTTGACCAGCACTATCTTTAGCTTTAAAGTTAGTTTTTGCAGTATTGATACCTTCAATTAAACCCGAATATGTTGATGTTAAAGAGCCACTATCTTCAATAAATAGTTGGAATTTAATACTAGACGAACCAGCATTAATAATAAGAATAGAATTATGAGACATTTTATTATACTTTCATTTGTATTTACGAAATTAAAATTACATAATTACCTAATTAATTATATTAAGATTGAAATAAACTAACTAGATAACCATTTATAAAAGGGTGGGAAAAAGTGCTTGAGTGCAATGTTTTTAAGGCGTGCGGGGTGTATGCCCCATACATAAGCATGACTTAAAAGCATTACAATGAGTGCTTTTTCACAGCCGTTATTTTCTAACTTTTTGAGCCGCTAAAGTAGCTAGTACTGCTGAAATCTTACGAGCTTCTGCAGTATCTGCACGACTAGTCAAGATCACAGGAACTTTAGCACCAATCACAAGACCCGCAGCCAATGAATTAGCAGAGTATACGAACATTTTATAGATCATATTACCAGCTTCTAGATTTGGAGCTAATAGGATATCAGGATCGCCAGCAACATCTGATTTAATGCCTTTGATCTCTGCTGCTTCTTTGCTTACTGCGTTATCTAAAGCTAAAGGACCATCTAAAATTGCCCCTTTGATTTGACCACGATCAGCCATTTTACATAAAGCAGCTGCCTCGATAGTTGTTAACATTTTAGGGTTGATATTTTCAACCGCTGCTAAAATAGCAACCTTAGGCATATTAATACCTAAGGCTGTAACGAAATCGATAGAGTTATTTACAATGTGAAATTTATCTTCTAAAGTTGGAGCGATATTCACGGCAGCATCTGTAACGAATGTTAGTTTGTCAAAGTTAGGGCAATCAATGGCGAATACATGGCTAATACGAGATTTAGTTCTTAAGCCAGTTTCACGAGCCACAACTGCACCCATATAAGCATCAGTGTGTAAACTACCTTTCATAAGTGTTTCGGCTTTACCTTCACGACACAACTCAACTGCTTTATTAGCTGCAACACGTTCCACATCTGGAGTATCTACGATCTCATAAGAAGAAATATCTGCACCAAGTTCTTTAGCTGCTGCTTGTATTTTATCTTTAGGACCCACAAGAATCGGCTTGATGATGTTTTCTTTAGCTGCGTCAACAGCACCTTGTAAAGCTAAAGCCGAACATGGATAAGCTACCGCTGTAATGGCTGCACCACCATCTTGAGCTTTTTTGATTAGAGCATCGAATTTGTTATTAGACATATTAAATAACTACCTCTTTATAAATTATGATTATATGATTTATTGACAAATTTTACAATTCACCAACGATGTTTTTGTAACATGAAAGCCTTTTAATGTTATCGTCCCTTTACTATAAAGGCACAAAATTAATGAACAACATTTGAACATTTTGAACATACAGACTTTAATATTAGAATAAAGTATAACAAATTTATTTTACATTTTCAATTATTAATTTATTTTTTTTATTTCTTGCATAAAATCCTTTTAAATGATACAATTAACATCAAATGTAATGGAATGATTATTATTTATTTTTCATTATGACTACGTATATTTTTATGTACAACTCACTTCTAATCACCATTTTACCGCAGAAAACAAGGCATATTATGACTGAAAAATTCACAACCAAGCTATTAAAAGATTACAAAAAACCCGAATTTGACATCCAAAAATTCGATTTAACCTTTAATTTAGATCTAGTAAAGACCATAGTTTCCACTCAAATAAAACTCAAAAAGAGTCCTCACTTTCAAAAGGGAGACAAACTAATTCTAAACGGCGAGCATATGATTCTCAACAAGGTATCTATCGACTCAAAGGAATTAACAAAAGATGAGTACGAGCTAAACGATCAAGAATTAATCATAAGTAACATACCTGATGATGAGTTCCTTTTAGAAATAACCAACACGATAAATCCTAAAGAAAACACATGGCTAGACGGCTTATATAATGCCGACGGTATCCTATTAACCCAGTGCGAGGCCGAGGGCTTTAGAAACATAACATATTTCTTTGATCGTCCTGATGTTATGACCAAATATACAGTAACATTAATAGCCGATAAAACTCTTTATCCTGTATTATTATCCAACGGTAACTTAATAGAAAAGAAGACTCTTGAAGACAACAAACATCTAGCAAAATGGCAAGATCCATTTAAAAAGCCTGCTTATTTATTCGCTATCGTGGCAGGGGATTTGGATCACATTCAAGATAGCTACAAAACCAAAAGCGGGCGAGATGTTTCTCTATTCATCTATTGCGAACATGGGGAAGCCGATAAATGTAAATGGGCTATGAAATCCCTACAAGAATCTATGAAGTGGGATGAAAATAGATTTGGTTTAGAATATGATCTTGATATCTACAACATCGTAGCTACCAGACGTTTTAACATGGGAGCAATGGAAAACAAAAGCTTAAATGTATTTAATTCCGAATATGTTTTCGCCGATTCGAATACAGCAACAGACGCCAATTTCGAAAATGTAGAAAGCGTTATCGGACATGAATACTTCCACAACTGGACAGGGAATCGAGTAACCTGCCGAGATTGGTTTCAACTAACATTAAAAGAAGGTCTTACAGTATTTAGAGATCAAGAATTCACGGCTGATCTACGTTCTCCAGGTGTGAAAAGAATTAAAGATGTTTTAGCTTTACGCTCTGCTCAATTTCCTGAAGATGCTGGCGGTATGGCTCATCCTATCCGTGCGGAAAGCTATATGGAAATCAATAACTTCTACACATCTACCGTATATAATAAGGGTGCTGAAGTTATCCGCATGATGCAGACTATTCTTTCAAAAGAGGGTTTTAGAAAGGGGATAGATCTATATTTCCAACGTCATGACGGTCAAGCGGTAACCTGTGAAGATTTTAGATCTGCCATGGAAGACGCTAATAATTTTAAATTCGGAAACTTCGAGTTATGGTATTCTCAAGCAGGTACGCCGACTTTAAAAGCCGATAAGAACTATAATGCAGATACTAAAGAATTAACCTTACAATTCTCACAATCAATACCAGATACACCAAATCAGACCAATAAAAAACCCATGCTTTTACCAGTTTCTGTCGCTCTAGTATCGGAAAATGGTTTGAGTAATCTTAAGGTTGAAAATGCCAGTTGTGAATATCAGCTAAATAAAGATGAAATCCTACTATTAATCAGAGAAGAAAGAGAAAGTATCACATTTTCCCATGTGGAAAAGCATGTTGTACCCTCAATCAACAGAAACTTTTCGGCCCCTATTAAGTTAGAGACTTCATATTCTCATGATAATTATAGAACTCTAATAGCTCATGATACAGATGTATTTAATCGTTATGATAACGCCCAAACATTCCTTAAAAACATCCTTATGGATATGACTATCGATCTAAAATCAGGTGCAGAAATAGAACCAAATGGAGATTATATTCAAGCCATTAAGATCTTACTTGCTGATAATTCTATCGATAAGCAATTTTTATCCCTTGCTCTTTCTGCTCCGTCGGTAATGGCGTTGCTTAATGAGTGTCCAACTACAGATGTTCAAATCATTCACAAGGCTCGCATGTGCATGTTAAATGCCATCGCCCTAGAAAATAAAGATCGTCTAATTGAGATCTATAAAGATAATGAAGTTAAAGATGAATACAGTCCGTCAGGTATCCAACAGGCCATGAGAGAGATTCGTAATACAATCATTTCATTATTTTCCACTGTTGCCCATAATACCCCATGGGCCTACGACATGATCATTAAACATTTCGACAATGCTAAGACGATGACAGAAAAACTCTGTGCCTTATCGGCTTTATGTTCTCATAGGGATAATCCAGAATCAGAAAAACGAATCGCTAATTTTTATAATGAATATAAAAATAGTGCTGAAGTAATGAATAAATGGTTTAGATCCCAATCAACCGCCATACGTGGAGATGTTGTTTCTATCGTTAGAGATCTGGAAAAGGATGAAAAATTTAGTTGGGACATGCCAAATATTATTTATGCGTCAATTCGTGCATTCGCATCCAACACACTACATTTCCATAAGCAAGACGGTAGCGGCCACAAACTGGTAGGCGACGCAATCAAAAAGCTAACCTCAACCAATCCGCAAGTGGCCTCGGTTCTTCTTAATCCATTCGCCACTTGGAAACACCTAGGCGAAAAACCAAGAAACTCGGCTCAAAAGATTCTAGAAGAAATCAAAGCCCAAGAAAACATTAGCCCAAATGTATACGAAAAAGTATCTAAATACTTGGATATGTAAACTTTTTTCTTGACACTTGCCTTATAAATGATGTAAGATATTTAATTATTAAACATCATTTATAAGGATAAATATCATGAAAAAATATCTAATCATAACCATATTATCATTATTATTAACTAACCGCTTGTAATACAAATAAAAAACCTAACACACAAACAGACAAAAACACCCCAAAGTATATTGTTCAAACCGCTAAAGCTTCCATAGAGACCCTAGAAACCGCCATATCTCAAGGTTTAATAACAAAAAAAGTAGCACAAAAAATAGCAATTAACACACTGGGGAAAATGTTTTTCACTCCCAATAATTATGTGTTTGTAATAAATGATCAAGGTCATGTACTTTCACACCCTGAAATACGAGATCATGAAGTAGATAAAACTGCTGGTAATAGCATGAATGCAAAAGCCTTAAAAGCCATATTAAATCTTTCAAAAACGTCATCTAATGGGGCATTTATTGATTACAAATGGAATATAGGCGGTGCATATGATATAAATCCAACTCCAACTTTAAGAACCGCTTATCTGTACAGAACTAAGCTATGGCATTGGACCATTGTAGCCTCAATCAATCCACAGCCACATTAAAATATCCAGCTAGCTCTATAAATATCTTTTCCATGCTAATATCAGATCTCAATATGCTCGCTTGCTTGGATAACTCTTGAATCATATCATCATCATCAGACAATAAATGAACATATTCCTTAAATTCCGCAAGACCTTTAACATTTACCCCTCCCATATTATTTTTATGCAAGATTTCATCATACTTATAATTATAACTTAAAGTAGATACTCCATAATACTGACCCATTATGGCAAAGGAATTAAATACCGTCGGCGGTAGTTGGGGAAGTATGTAAAACCTTGCATTTTTAATTATATCTACCATATGATCACAATTAGTCGGATAAATTACTTTTATATTATCCATATCATCAGGAATTTTTACTTCATGAGAATCACTTTGATACAATCCTTTAGAAACAATATGTAAATCTATCAAAGAATTATCCCAAACATTAATAATTTCTTGCAATCCGTGATGTGGATTCGTCGTTATCACCGCATAGGGCTTGCCGTTATTCACATTCAAACCATTCTCCAACAAAAGAGAATCGCAATCCATTTCCATGATAGCATAAGGGATCTCAAAATCTCCGCCTAAATCTTGAAATGTGATAACTTTCACATCATAATTAATAAGATTCACCGCATGCTCACGCAATGAAATATCATCAATTGAACTACTTAACCATGAATATTTATTCATAGCTTTAAGGTTTAGATAATTTAAACTATCAACGATTATTAAATTTTCAATATCCATATCATAAGCGGATGTAATGTTATCATAGGTAATATTATCATGAATATCACAAGTGGAATTTTGCGAGCATATACGCACATCACAGCCCAAAACCGCCAAATAATTGGCAAATCTTAAGGACGTATATTCGAGCATTGTTAAGGTATCATGAAATAAAGATCTGCTATTAATCTCCCCATAAGGATAAATAAAAGTAAATTTCATTAAGACACTCCTTGATTTTTGTGAAATTTTGTCTATATTAATATATTATATCATGAAAAATAAAAGGCAACAAATGAAAAATATACTAAACGATAGAACTCTATTAAGATTCACAGGAGAAGACGCAAAAACATTCCTACATGGTATCTTAACTCAAGATTTCAAAATAATAGAAAACAACACCGCAAATTTTAGCCTAATGCTGACCCCACAAGGCAAGTATCAGTTTGATATGTTTATATATAATCAAGATAACATCATCTATATGGATATCGCAACCCATTTGCTAGAATCCTTTCTCAAGAAATTCAAAATGCACAAACTACGAGCAAATGTTATATGCGAAAATCTCAATAATGATTTCCATATAAGCGTATCAGATCAAATAGATACAACCGCTTTTATCTCATTTCAAGATCCACGCTATAAGGATTTAGGCTATAGATCTTTCATAGAAAAATCCAACACTACAAATATACAGGATTACACACAAGAATATCATAAAAAAAGATACGCTCTCGGCATTATGGATGGCGTCTACGACTTCAAAACACAAAGCACAATAGTTCTAGAAGCAGGATTCGAAGAACTCAATGCTATCAACTGGAAAAAAGGTTGCTACATGGGGCAAGAGCTAATGAGTCGCATAGCTCGTAGAAAACTCATGAAAAAACGCATGCTCATAATCCCCAATCCCAACCCACAAGAATTATTTCTTGAATATTCAGGCATAAACGACGAATTAACATCCCTACCTTTAATATATGCCGACAACTCAAAAGCAGGCAGAATCTACCGCTCAAGGTTTTCCAATCAATATCTAATAGCAAGCTTATACATTGGCAAGCTGGATCAAGATACTTATATCAAAATCAATGATGATGATGAAAATGAAAATGAAAATGGAAACAAAATACAAATAACAATCAACAAACCCACTTGGGTGCAGGAAAACCTATTCACATCTTAAACAAAGAATCAGCTAATAATATGAATATATATAAAATCCATATACATAAGCTTAAAAATATCACTATTTAAAAAGATTAATACACACTAAAACAAACACTTACATATAAAGAGAAAAGAAAAAATAAAAAGTAGTTGACAA
>NQOV01000015.1 GCA_002632265.1 Rhodospirillaceae bacterium MC! | reverse complement strand
TTTCACTATTTTTCTTCTTAAAGGGATTAAAATTTTTAAACATGGATTATTTCACTTTCACTTTACTTATTTAACTCGGCTTACTCGATACAAACAAGTATCGCCATTCATTTCATCAAAAGGCACATTCCAAACCGCCATAACATTTTCATCATAAAAATCTTGCGGATGAAGATGAGCTTTTACATTGCTACATCTAAAGGTTTCCCCCATAAAGTTTTTACCCTTATATGTGAACGTTCTATAAACCGATCCTTGATCTGCCTTTTTTACTACTCGATAATGTCCTGCATGATTTTTATTTCCTGCCACATAATCCGAGTGCATGGTATATCCGTCAATGGTTTGATTAAGATATAAGGCTCTAATGATCTTTAAAATCGTATTTTGATAAGGCGAAGATCTCTCAAAATCATCGGCATTATCTAACTTTTTAGCCCTATCTTGGGTGGGATTAATTAGCATTACTTGGCTACCCTGCTTATAGTACGGCAATAAATGCAATTGATAAGTTAATCCGCTTTCCGTACGCACAAAAATATTATAGATCTTATTTGAGGCTCTACCTTCTTCTATTTTTAAGAACATATCACCTTTATCAGGATCAGGCTCGATCTGAAATGGGGCGTCGCCTTTAATAATGGATTTAATACGATCATTCATAACCGATATGCGTGTAATATCATGTTTTGAATAATGAACGTTATATTTTCCATTATTTTTCACTACCACGGTTTCTAACGTATTAGGCTTAAACGCATAGGAAGTATGGGAAACTGATACGCCTAAACATAAAATTAGGCTACTGATAAAAATGTGCTTGATACTATTTAGTTTTTTCATTGTCTTTCTCATTTATTGCTTGTGTAATGCCTTTGTTGTCCTTACTTGGAAAGGCTTTAATCTGTACGAAATTAGTCATTAATAACTTGTTGGCTTCATATTTAAAGCTTATTCTATAAATCTGTGTATTTGTAGATATCAGCTTATTACCCATATAGGTAAAGAGATTACCCTCAATATATGTGCTTAAAGTCTTTTCACTTGCCCAAATTCGCTTAATATCGAAATTGGTTATGGCACTGCGTCGCTTAATGATAGCTAAGGATCTTAAATAATACCTTTTAATTTTATCATTGGCTTCCGCTGACGTGAATTTTAAAAGATTAGTTAAAGAATAATCCGTACTATTTTTTGAAATATTTAACATCGACCATACGATATCTTTCCCCATATCTTCTAAATAGGCTCGGTTAACCGTGTGATCTATTTCATAAGTACGTGTAATGTTCGATGGAACTACCACGACTTTAGTTGTTTTACCAACTAATTTATATGATAGTAAAAACAATGTTAATAAGGAAAATATCAAGGCTAAGCCTAGAAAATTCCTTTGTTTTGTCATTCTAAAAACCGCATGACTAGCATTCATATTCGAATTTTGATTTTCTGCCATTATTTTAAGATCCTTTCTTTTTTGTGTTGTTAATTAACATACATAAGTATAAGGGGTGGGAAAAAGTGCTTAGTCAGGGTCTTTAAGCCATGCTTATGTATGGCTTAAAGGCACTGAATGAGTGCTTTTTCACACCCCTTAAATATACCGTTGTTGATAGTTTGGCAGTTGTAAGTTATTAAATTCATTAGGTCCGTGCCAATAAATAATGCTCACAACTAAACTAAAACCACCACGAGCCTTTAATTTCTTTAAGCCTCTATAGGTTAATACCGAACTAATAAGCCCTAAAAGTGTTAAATTAAACACTAATCCCCCTGCAATAGGGCAAAATAGGGCTAGAACTTCATCATAAGTGAAAATGAATAAGCGTTCTGGAGCGTCTAAATATTTCGGTATAACAAATTTAGTTACATCCATGGTGTATGTTCTCCAACCTATAAAATATAACCTACATAACTTGATAAAATATCTGGTAAGAATTTGATTAGGATAGCTAAAACCACACTTCCTAATAGTGCCATATAGTTTTTCTTCATAATAACCATAAATACGCCCATTACTAGATCAACTAAAATTACAGTTAGACCCATACTACCTTCTAAATGTTCCTTTAACCATTTTACCGTGTTATCAAACTCGGCATTACTACTACCACCAGCCGTACTAGCGTGTGCTGATATAATCAATAATGGTAAAAAGATAGCCAATAGAGATAATGC
The DNA here is from genome assembly GCA_002632265.1 of Rhodospirillaceae bacterium MC!. GTDB lineage: Bacteria > Pseudomonadota > Alphaproteobacteria > MC1 > MC1 > MC1. Next base: position 29,596 of record NQOV01000015.1, on the reverse strand, counting down.
TAACAATATCTTATTTCTAGCGATTGTGTTTAATATCTTTTTTACAGGAAAATCAACCTTAAGATTTTTCCTAAATGTAAGACACGCAATTAAGAGCAAAATATCAACTAGTAAAAAGATCAATCCTAGCTTAGATGTCATAATCTTGTTTAATCCTGACAACGGCAAAGCATGGCTATTGGATGTTAATTGGAGTAGCAAAAAGCTAAATGATCCCATTAATAGTGATAATTTTAAAGTGTTTTTGTTTTTCATAAGTGTATATTTCATAATAATTTCCTTGTATTAATATGGTTAAAATAATAAATAATGTAAAATGTTCTTAAATTTCTAAGAGATTAGATTGCCCATCTATCGTTAGTGTGTTAATTTAAGGGGGTTAGTGTGAGATTTAAAGGGTGTATATTTTCAAATCTTCTAAATATCTTGTGTATTGTTAGTGAATGAAACAGCATACTTAAGGCGGAATCTTCACAATTGCCGTTAATAATTTAAATTCTGTCATTATATTTCTTCCGTGATGTGTTTAAAGTGTAAATTAAAGCGTTCTGGACTGCATTTCATCTTAAGATGTTGCACTGCTAATTTTTTAGAAAAATATATGGTATTTCCCTTGCATTTAACTATATCATTAACCCATACAATATAAGCACTGCCGAGTATTTTATATAAAGAAATCACATAATTAACAAAATTACCTTTGTTATCAAAATTAGAGAAATCAAACTTCTCATTTAATAAATTAACGATATCATCAGGGGTAACCCTTTTAATGGGATATGTTAATTTCTTAATATTATGTTCTATAAGGATCATTTCTTGAGAATTACATAAATATCCCAAATACCTATTTTTATTCTTAATGGATTTATGATATAAGCTATATAAAATCATCAATCCACCACGCCAAACGGAGTCCTTAAGCTTGCCTGTGAACGCCTTACCAAGTAACCTAAGATTAAATTTAGGCATTTTACTTTTTAGCAATTCCACACAAGCATTGTGCATATTGAAAGCTGATCTTGATTTCAAAGCTTGGACAACATCAGAATTTTTCACATTGCAAGATAGAATGATACGATCGTAGAGTTTCCAAATGCTTTCTTCCCAAATAGCTTGATCGGTAATGATCGGCGGTAATGGAAATAATTCTGCCGTTTTAACTTTTTTGAAATCTTTTACGATTTTTTTGTTGGTTTTTTTAACATGATTATTGATAACCTTGTCTTTTATGGTTAATGATTTCATGGACCTAGGTACATGATTTGATGAACCCTTACATGAACTCTTATTCAATCCATATTCTTCTTTTTGGATAGATTTCACATCATCCTTATAAACAACATTTAAATCCTTTTCATGATAGAAAGCTTTTTTGTCATCACGAGTTATCATAATCTCTTGATGTGTTTGTTTTCTACCTGTGATATTCTCACGATGATTTAATTTCCATTGAACTAACTCTTCATCAATCCAATCAGGCAACATCGCCCCAAAGGGAGCTAAAGAAATAGGCTCATCCCCTACTCTTTGATTATATTTATTATACGAATTACGCAAGATAAAGCCCTTATCTTCCAAAATACGCAACACATTTGAAACAGTGCCTTTTTTATAGCCTGACGCCTCGCCAATACGTGCATTCGTAGCCGTACAAATAGGCAAAGCCTCTTTCCAACTGCTCATAGAACTAAACTTAATCAACGCATTTAAAATACAAGCTTCCGACTGGTTTAAGCCTAATTTCTTTTGATTATCACTTAAGATATTTTTAGCGTCGTACTTGGTAAATCCATAACTATCCTGCATACATTTAAAGGATTTAGCTCTTTCCGTTCCCACCACAAATCCTGATGATCTCTTAACTACACCTTTTTTATGCTCGAGTGTATCTGTAAACATTTTCATGAATAACACCCCTCAAATTCCGAAGTGTTAGAACTGCTAAATGGTAACAATAATCCAATCAAAGGTAGTAAAGATAATATATGTTTCTGCCTGTTCTTTTTAACAACCAAACCTTTTTTTTCTAACAAATATAATGACGATAATAAACACGAAATTTCAAGCCCTATAACTTCCGATGCTAAGGCCGTATGAATTTCCACAATAGGATTTTTAATAATCCAATCTTGCTTTTCTGATATCTTAATAAGGTAGTTTAAAACGCAATATTCATCTTGATTTAGATTAAGTTTGCGTTGGTTATCCATGAGGATATTTTTAGCTTCATACTTGCTTAAAATCTTAATAGATTCTTTAGGTTTTTGTGTACAAGTATCAAGCTCAAATAACAGACAACTATTATATAGCGAATCTGTTTTTATTTCTGTTGTTAATTCTCTTTTAATCTTTACCATAAATGATCTCAAAATATCTAAAATTGTTATTTATTTAACAGTTTTATGATATATCTTAAGTATCATTTTTGTAGGTGCGGAAAAACAACCCTAAAATGAGATTCAGTCAGTCAGGGTTTTCAACAAAATTCCACACATAAAAAAAACTTAAGTCATTGTATTATAACGACCTAAGTTTTGTCTAAATGGTGAGCTCTACGGGGTTCGAACCTGTGACCTACTGATTAAAAGTCAGTTGCTCTACCAGCTGAGCTAAGAGCCCTTACCAAAATTGTTAACAAGTTAGAATTGTTAACGAATTAAAAAAAACAAAGCATGTTCTCTTCAACTTGCTTACATATTAATACATTCATTTGGATTCGTCAAGAAGTTTTTTTAGAAATGTGAAATTAATTGGGGGTTGGGTTTGGTGATGGTTGATTTTATTGATGAGTTTCAATATGTTGTAATGAATATTGAAAGATACATATTATATGTAAAAATGTTATTTTAGGGGTGGTTTGCCGACGTAGAAGCCACTGCCGTAGGTGGAAATGTAGAATTTATTGGGGATGGTTTGGTCGATGGCGATGTCGTTTATGCGGTCGGATTGGCCGTTGTCTTTGTTGATTTTTAGCCAAGTTTTTCCGCTGTCTTTAGATAGGTATGTGCCTGCGTTTCTGTAGCCTACGTGTTTGTTAGCTAGGGTTGATATTAGTATTACTTTAGGATCGTATAATGCTACTTTTACTTTATTTACCCATGGATAATCGAAGATCTTTTTCCATGATTTCATATGGTTATCGCTTACCCATAAACCGCCGTGGTTGGGTTGTTCGCTTATGTATCCTGCGGTTATGTAGATCTTATGGTCTTGTGCGAAGAATATGGAATTTATGCCTGTTTTGGCGGAAATTCTTTTGCTGGTTGCCACTTGTTGCCATGATCTCGCTTGATCGCTGGATTTATAGAGACCGCCTTTATAGCCTTGGATTGTCGCATATAAAATATGGGGATTTTGTGGATCGAATGTTATGGAAGTGGCGTCTCGTGATTTTGGCAAGCCGTTATTGGCGTAGTGCCATGTTTTTCCGCCGTCGCTGGATTTATGAACGCCGAAAGAGTTTTGACTATTGCCCACATACTGATCTATTTGAGCATGTTTAGGGACAACAAAATACATATTTTGTCTATTCTTCGGATCGATAATTAAGCTTAATTGGTGGACAGATTGATCCCCATGATGTGCCAAGATCTTCCAATAGGGAATAGCCTTACCTTGGATGTGGAAAGTTTTCCCGCTGTCGGTGGATTTCATGAATTTACCACGTCCTTTTTGACGGAAAAACAGGGCGTAACGGATCTTCGGATCTTTGGGATCTATGGCGTAAGAACTTAGGGAAGTTTCGGCATTTAGTAAGCGATGATAGGTGGCAGATTGGCTGTGAGGGCGGATTTTGCTTGTATCGTCGTTTGTTATCCATAAAGCATTCTCGCCACTTAGGGCGTATAATTTATGGGGGAAACGTTTATCTTGATAAAATCCATGGCCAGGCACATTACTATTACCACCACCGATGTACGAATTGGGGGTAGATGTTAGAGTGTCATCAATATCCACCCAAGTTTCGCCCTTATCGTAAGACATTAAGGATATTTTATCCATTTGCACATGTAGAATCTTACCATTGGCGTTAAATTTAGCGAAGTTGCAAGATTTTCGCTCGTAAGTATCTCGATTTATCCATTCATGTAAGTATTTTAGGCTGATATTCGTACCTGTAGGATTATTTCTCTTTTTCCAATAACTGATATCTGCACCGTGATTCCAGTTTTTTCCGTTTCTAAAGGTTATGTACCAATGTTGCCCCATATTTTTACTTCGCCAAATAGCTCCAGGCATGAAATTATTCCTTGAGGCGTTGGAATACATATTAATGAGATAAATATTTTTATAATCATTAGGATCAACGCTAACTTGGGTGAATCGTTGAGTAATATGTGCGGGCATTTGGGGGAATTGCTTACGTGCTTGCTGATCTGATATGGAGAAATAATAGCCTAAAGTATGATAATAGCTTTGCAACACTCTTTTATTGTGCTTAAATTGTCTCATATCAAGGGCAAGATCGCCGTTGATTTTATGCCAACTTTCGCCTAGATCTGAACTGGCAAAGATACCGCCCTTATCATCTGCTATGCTACGGCCTGATTTTTTCCAAGTGAGACTTGCGATCAGATAAAGGATTTTTTTATGGCTTTTCTTGTCGTATCCCAAGCTTAGGGATCTAATAACATCGGAATTAAGCCCTTTATGTTTTTGTAGCCAAGATTTTCCGCCATTAGTACTTTTGTAAAATCCGTAATTGCTGGATAAATACAAGATTTGCGAATTATTAGGATCTACAATGATGTTTTGCACTTCGGATTTGGGATTTAAGCCTTTATTTATCAAAGTCCATGTTTTTCCTTTGTTGGTGGTTTTCCATATTTTTCCTTGGCTGTTTTTATCGGTAAAGACGCCATGGGGAGCATTTTGTGGAAATAAAATCTTGGCGGTATAATTCATTCTACCCGCACCAAGATACCATATATTATCATTTTTACTATCAACGGTAATTTTACTTAAGTAAGCTTTGCCGAAGTTATGATTCTCACGTTGCCAAGTATTGCCCTTATCGGTGGTTTTGAGTAATCCTCTATGCTTGAGATCGGTGGCATAGCCGAACTTCTCATGAGTACGGGAAAAATCCATGCTAGAAAATGCACGAGGTCCACGAGTGCCTAGATTGATCTTTGTAGCGTCGGCATTCAAGACGGTTCGATAGCTTAAACCTCCGTCGTTACTTACGTAGGAATTCCCCATATTCGGCGAAATGTATAATGTTTTCGGATCTGTAGCATGCCAAAAGGCTAATTTATTATTTCCGCTCATGCCTGGTCCGAATTGTTGCCACACAATACGATTACTGGATTTAATGTTTTTTGTTTTTAAATCGTGGAAGAATGTTTGTGAATTATATGCCAAAGCTGATCCACTTAATGGACATAATAGGATTGATATCATTAGAGATTTTTTTATTATTGTTTGCATTGTATGAAAGCTCTTTCTCTTATTTGCCTTAGATTTTAGAGACATAATTAAGATGATCAAAAATATATTTTATTATCTTAGTATATCATAGATATAGCTTGGAGTCAAATTCTTTATAATTGTATGATATCATTCACTTTATATAAAGTTTACATTATAAATTTATTTTCTATTGATATTTAGTTTATAACCATGTATAATAAACCTGTTGATAGCACTTTTAACAGTAAAAGATAGGCATAACGCTATAAAGAACAACACTATAAAGAACATAACACTATTAAAGAAAAGGGAGCATGTAATGATAAAACATATTGTAATCCACAAGTATGATGATAAGGAATACGCCAAGGAAATGGCTAAGGCATTACAAAGCTTAGAAGATTTACCTATGGTTAAAAATCTAAGCGTGAAATTAAGCGAGGGTATGTCGAGCGATTCGGAATATGTGCTAATGATAGATTTTGAGAATCTCCAAGATCTTGAAGAGTATCGCACACATCCACGCCATATGGCGGTAGCAGATAAGATTAAAATCAAGAGAACTCAACGTTCTTGTGTGGATTACAGTTATTAGATTACTTTTTAATAGCTCATATCTTTTAACAGTCTACATCTTTCAACAGCTTACATCTTTTAACAACTTAAATTCTTAGACAACTTAAATTATTAAAATCAGATAAGGATAAAATCATGAAAAATATTATTTGCCTTGATGGCTATACTTTAAACCCAGGAGATAACCCTTGGGATTGCGTTGCAGAACTGGGCAACTTCACATGTTATGATCGTTCCATTGAAAGCGAAGAACAAGTGATTGAGCGAGCTAAACCTGCTCATATTCTCTTAACTAACAAAACGGTTCTATCTAAAAAGATCATAGACGCATGTCCTAATCTTGAGTATATCGGCTTGTTATCTACAGGTTACAATATTGTAGATTATCAATATGCTAAAGAAAAGGGAATTCCTGTTACTAATGTTCCTGTCTATGGCACTGATACGGTGGCAGAAATGGCCATCGCTTTGATGTTAGGATTAGCCCGCCGTGTGGAATTAAATAGTAATGACGCCACAAAGAATCAAGGTTGGGCAAAGAGTATAGATTTTTGCTACTGGCTCAATTCTCAAGTGGAATTATCAGGTAAAACACTGGGCATAATTGGCTTTGGTAATATTGGGCGTCGCTTGGGCGAAATAGCAAATGTCTTTAAAATGAACGTGATAGCTCACAGTAGATCCCAAAACAATAAGCCCAACTATCCCCATGAATTTGTTGAGTTAGATGATCTACTTAAGAGATCTGATTTTGTTTCTCTCAACTGTCCAGTATTCCCAGAAACCGAAAATCTTATGAATAAGGAAAGACTCGCTTTAATGAAAGATAGTGCATTCCTAATCAATACAGCTCGTGGGCAATTGATTGTAGAACAAGACTTAGCAGACGCCTTAAATAATGGCACTATCGCAGGTGCTGGCTTGGATGTCTTACAACAAGAACCACCTAAGAAAAATAATCCATTATTAACCGCAAAAAACTGCATAATCACTCCGCACATTGCATGGGCCACCCTTGACGCACGCTCAAGAATTACCAAGACAGTAAGCGAGAATATTCAGGCATATCTATCAAATAAACCGACCAATGTGATCAACAAATAAAGTAACATTAAAAGTTACTTAAAAATAAGTTATCATCTTGATAGAGCATTTTACAAGATACCTAACAAACTACTTAATAAAAATACTTAAAAAGTAGCTTGTTAGCATGCTATCTTCATAAGATTCAGAATATCCAAACTCATGCAAAGTAATATGAAAAACAATATGACACATAACATTAAAAGTAACATATAAAGTAACATATAAAGTAACATATAAAGTAACATTAAAAGCAACATATTAAAGTATAACTAAAGCAAGAAAAAACAAACAAAAGCCATAGGAATCTTAAATTCCCATGGCTTTGTTATAATTTGGAGCGGGCGATGAGGTTCGAACTCACGACCCCAACCTTGGCAAGGTTGTGCTCTACCGCTGAGCTACGCCCGCACACAATATGATAATAGTCATATATTATCCAAATGCTTTTTAAACAATCATAGAAATTATTGTAATTGGAGCGGGCGATGAGGTTCGAACTCACGACCCCAACCTTGGCAAGGTTGTGCTCTACCGCTGAGCTACGCCCGCACACAATATAATAATATTCATATATTATTTTAAATGCTATTCCCTAAACACATCATAAAGATCATTGTAATTTGGAGCGGGCGATGAGGTTCGAACTCACGACCCCAACCTTGGCAAGGTTGTGCTCTACCGCTGAGCTACGCCCGCATATTCCATATACTTAAATCTCTTGATATCTTTCAAGAACAACTATAGTAAAACAGATTCTAAATAAATTGTCAATTAAATTTATTCACAGATCAATTAAGTTACTGATTATATTAACATATATATTTTTATATTTTCATATAAAATATAGTTTCATGAAAAATAATAATAAAACTTGCCTTTTTTAATAGATTTTAGTATAATTATCAACTAAAGTATTATATTGTACAATATACTGGAAAATATACCTAAGATACATCTTATTATATGCGAATGTAAGTAAGATATATTCTAGGTTATTTTCTAGTTTTATTGTGTTATCTTATGTTGTGGGCAAATTTTAAAGAGGCTTAAGGAAAAATAAATGATCAGTTCAATTCTTACAAAAGTTTTCGGTTCATCCAATGACCGTCATGTAAAAAAGATCCAAAAAAATGAAGTTATCAAGATCAATTCATACGAAGAGGCTTTCAAAGCTTTATCCGATGAAGAGATCCGAGAATATACAAACAAATTCAGAGAAAGATTTCAAAACAATGAAAGTTTAGATCAATTATTGTACGAGGCCTTTGCCATAGTAAGGGAGGCCGCATCAAGAACTTTAGGCTTGCGTCATTACGATGTACAAATGGTTGGCGGTATCGTACTCCATAAGGGGCAGATAGCCGAAATGAGAACGGGGGAAGGTAAGACCCTAATGTCAACCTTGCCCATATATTTAAACGCACTAGCGGGATCTGTTCATGTTATCACAGTCAACGACTATCTTGCCGAACGTGATGCCAATTGGATGAAACCTGTTTTCGAATTCCTAGGCTTAAGCGTAGGCGTGGTTAAGCACGATACAGAAGACGAAGAACGCCAACAAGCTTACGCCTGTGATATAACCTACGGTACGAATAACGAATTCGGCTTTGACTATCTACGTGATAACATGAAATTCAAAACCGAAGAAATGGTGCAAGATGCCCATAAGTACGCTATTATCGATGAAGTAGATTCCATTCTAATCGATGAGGCCCGCACACCGCTTATCATTTCTGGTCAAGTGGACGGCGGATCGGAATTATACGGTGCAGTGGATCGCTTAGTTAATGCCTTTGATAAGGAAACCCATTGCGAGATCGAAGAAAAACATAAATCCCTATCTCTAACAGAAGAAGGAATGGAGTTTGCCGAGCAAATACTAATTGCCAACAATCTCATGAAAGAAAATGAGACAATGTATTCCGTTGAAAATATTGTTTTAGTTCATCATTTAAACCAAGCCTTAAAAGCTCATTATCTATTTGAAAAAGATAAGGATTACATGGTTAAAAACGATGAAGTAATGATCATTGATGAATTTACAGGGCGTGCCATGGAAGGTCGCAGATATTCCGACGGTCTACATCAAGCCTTAGAAGCTAAAGAAAATGTAACCATCAATAAAGAAAATCAAACTTTAGCAAGTATCACATATCAAAACTACTTCCGTATGTACGAAAAACTATCAGGGATGACAGGTACAGCGATGACAGAAGAAGGCGAATTCGATGAGATCTATAAGCTAAAAGTTGTAACCATTCCCACCCATAAACCTATCCAACGTAAGGACGATAATGACTTTGTCTACAGAACATTAAAAGAAAAAAATAATGCTATTGTTGAAGAGATCCAAAAGGCGGTAGAACGTGGACAACCTGTGCTTGTGGGTACTGCGTCCATTGAAAGATCGGAAGAAATATCAGAATTACTGATAAAATCCAAAGTTAAGCATAGCGTTCTTAATGCTAAATATCATCAAAAAGAAGCTTTGATTGTTGCTCAATCTGGGATGTCGAAATCTGTAACTATCGCCACTAATATGGCTGGTCGTGGTACTGATATTAAATTGGGCGGTAACTTAGATATGTTACTTGAAGAACGCATTCTCAATCTTAAGAAAAAACCCACTGCCGAACAAATTGAAAAGATGTCTGCTGATCTTGAAAAGGAAACCAAAGAAGATAAAGAAAAAGTTATACAAGCAGGCGGATTATATGTTATCGGTACAGAACGCCATGAATCAAGACGTATCGATAATCAGTTGCGTGGACGTTCAGGCCGTCAGGGTGATCCTGGTCAATCGAGATTCTTCCTATCTCTTGAAGATGATCTTATGCGTATTTTCGGCTCAAATAAGCTCGATGGCGTATTACGTAAATTGGGGCTAAAAGAAGGTGAGGCCATTGAACATCCATGGGTTAGTAAAGCCCTAGAAAAAGCCCAACAAAAGGTTGAGGCTCATCATTTTGAGATCCGTAAACATCTACTTAAATATGATGATGTAATCAACGAACAACGCAAAACCATATTCTCACAACGCTCGGAAATTATGGCAATGGATAGCATTAAAGATACCATAGCAGGCATTAGAGCCGATGTAATTGATATGGTTGTTGGTATGTGTATCCCAGAAAATAGCTATGCAGACCAATGGGATGTTAAACTCTTAAGCGAAGAAACATTACGTATCTTCGGCTTATCCCTACCCTTTAACGAATGGGCAAAAGAAGAAGGCGTGGCCAATGTGGAAATCACAGAAAAACTAACCGACGCCGTAAACAAACGCCAAGAAGAAACATTCGGAGCATACGATGATGAATTAATGGCAGATATCGAAAAAGGCGTGTTCCTACAAGTGCTAGACGGCACATGGAAAGAACATCTTGTAGCCTTAGATTATCTACGTCAAGGTATCGGCTTACGTGCCTATGCTCAAAAAGATCCACTAAATGAGTTTAAACGTGAGGCCTTTAACCTATTTACCGATATGTTAGAAAATCTAAAGGAAAAAGTAGTTGAATTCCTGTTCCACATCAGAATCCAAACTCAAGAAGAAGCCGATGAGCTGTATAACTCGCACAATGCCCATATGGAAGACAACACTACCGCCCAACGAGAAGCACAACAACACGCCTTAAACCAAAAGGCCGCTAAAAAACTTCTGATTAAAGATAAAACAACTGATCGTATCTTAGATCCCGAAGATGAAACATCATGGGGACGAGTGCCACGCAATTCCCCTTGCCCATGCTTAAGCGGTAAGAAATACAAACATTGCCACGGTAAAGCATAAAGGAAAGCCTAAAAGTAAAATATCAACCGAAATGGATATAAGATAAAAACTATCGCTACACAAGTATCAATACATAACTATAAAGCTATCTTATAACCATTTCACAACATATAAGGAACATTCTGATGAGCGATCAACAACAAACATCCGACAAAAATAATTCAGATAACAACCTCCCCCCACAAGATAAACCACAAGACAACCTTAAGGATAACCTTAAGGATAATTTTACTGATATCAACACACGCCATATCATCTTCAAACTAACCCCTAAAATCTCACATAAATACATCCTACTAATGAGATTGGATAGATTAATCGGCGTATATCTCGTGCTATTCCCTGCCATATGGGGGCTACTAAGCGGATACTACGGAACGTATACAAAAACCTACGATATTTCACATATGAAATCTTCAGGCTATATCTTACTATACGGTGGCTTATGTGTGATCGGTGCAATTATAGCTCGCTCGGCTGGATGTATCATCAATGATCTATGGGATCGTAATATCGATAAACAAATAGAACGCACAAAAAACAGACCCTTAGCAAATGGCTCAATAAAGCCAAGATCTGCCATTATCCTACTGATAATTCTAGGAATTATAGGTATAAGCCTACTCTATAGCTTGCCATTCTCTGCCTTCAAATGGGGGCTTTACGCCATACCTTTAATTATTCTCTATCCTCTAGCAAAAAGATTCTTTTCCATACCGCAAATCATGCTAGGTATTACCTTTAATTGGGGCGTATTTATCGGTATAGCATGCTTTAGATCTGTGGGTTGGCACGATGTAATTCTATACATCGCATCAATTCTATGGACAATCGGATATGATACTATCTACGCCCACCAAGACATCAAAGACGACATAAAAACAGGAGTAAAATCCTCGGCCATATACTTCAATAAAAATACTAAAACTATTGTAAGTTGGCTATATGTCTTTCTCTTGGTACTATTGGCGTTATATGGAATGCTTATCAACATCCAAAGTAAAAATTACTATTTAGGCTTAATGGTTGCGGTGGTATTACTCTTCATTCAAGTTATTTTCGTAACCTTAGAAGAGCCAAAATCATGCCTATTCGCTTTCAAAAGCAATATAGTTATAGGGCTAATCATAGCATTATCTTTCGTTTTTGGCATGCTAGCAATACTATAAAAATCTAAGATAAAAGCTCATGATATTATTTACTCTCTAGCTTGTTTTTTTATTATACTTGCATAGGATGTAAATATATGTTATAATAATACAAATAGGTTCTTTAATCTATAAAATATAAAATTTAACATAAAAGAAGAGGTAAATTAACTATGAAAGCTTATTTTAACGGTCAAATTTATACAGGCACAGAAATTTTAACTAATCATGCGATATTAGTTGATAATAATAAAATTATTGCAGTGGTCGAAGATGATAAAATCCCAAGCGAATACACAAAAAAAGATCTAAAAGGCAATTGCATTTCCGCAGGATTCATTGATATACAACTAAATGGCTGTGGTGGTGCTTTGTTTAACGATACCATTGATGAAAAATCATTGGTAACCATGCACAAATCAAATCTAAAGTTTGGTTGTACTAACTTCTTACCAACATTTATAACCGCCATAGATGAAGAAATAAAAAAAGCCTTAGCCGTATGTGAAGATGTAATGAAAAAGGGCAACACTGGAATTATTGGCATGCACTTGGAAGGCCCTTACATTAGTAAAGAAAAAAATGGTATTCATCAAAAAGATATCATCCGCCCACTGGATGAAGAAATGTTACAGATCCTAGAATCCTACGGTAAAAAAGGTGTGCTAAAAATCATTACTATCGCTCCTGAAAACACAAAACCCGAACACATTACACGCTTAAAAAAAGCAGGCATTATCGTTTCCATGGGCCATACAAATGCCACATATGAAGAGGCTATGAACGGCGTACGAGCAGGCGTAACAATGGCTACTCATTTATTTAATGCCATGTCAGGATCTGCAGGTCGTTCGCCTGGGGTGGTTGGATGTGTCATGTCTGATGAACGTGTCCATGCGGGTATCATTAGCGATGGTTTTCATGTCCATTGGGCAAATGTGAAGATTGCCAAAAAAGTCATGGGCGAACGCTTAATAATCACCACCGACGCCGCTGCTCCTGCAGGGACAGAAATTGAAGAATTCCAATTCGCAGGGCAACAAATTTTCCACAAAAACGGTAAACTAACCAACGCAACAGGCACTCTCGCAGGTTCGGCATTAGTGATGATCGACGGTGTACGAAACGCTATCAAACATCTAAATATAACACGCTTAGAGGCCATTCGCATGGCCACATTATATCCTGCAAGAGCTTTAGAATTGGAAAATGAAATGGGGCAAATAAAAGCAGGGTGCAACGCTACATTCATAAGCTTTAATCATCATATGCAGTTGGTGGATTTACCAGAATAAAGATTTTTATCTTTTTTATTTATTTTTCTTGTAAAATGTATTATAATGCTTACATATATACAATTACAAGGATAACACATGAAGAAAACTCTCGGAATTACAAGCCTGATACTAGCATTTATGTTAGTATCTCCCCTTATGAGCAACGCCAAAATTCCCAATAGCGAATTAATATTCAAAAAGAATATGCCAGCCCAAGAAAATAAATTCGCACTAAGAGTAGCAAAATTTTTAGAAAACGCAAAAACCATAAAAAGCGATTTCATCCAAATCAATCCAGACAATAGCACATTCAAAGGCAAATTTTACCTACATAGACCCTACAGACTACGCTTTGAATACGAACCAAAAGTCCATTATTTATTAGTAGCTAACGGCTATGTCCTAATCTCTATCAACACGCAAGATAATACAAGAGTAGTTGCTAGAGTCCGCCATTTACCTGATTCACTTTCTTCATTAAATATACTACTAGAAAATAAAGTAGATCTTAGCATGTTTAAAATCCTAAACATCGCAAGAGTCCCCAACGACTTAAAGAAAGAAATCATAAAAATCTCCTTCGCCAACAAAAAAGCCGAAGACCTAGGCTCAATGGAGTTATACTTTGAAATAACAAAAAACACCAACAAGCTCAACCTTTTAGAATGGAATACAATAGATACCCAAAACCTAACCACAAAAACTATCCTAGTAAACCCCACCTACAACCAAAAAATCAACGACAAAATCTTCAAAAAATACCCTCCTGTTCATCATAATCGTAGCAAATATTAATAGTATACTGCCCTATTCATCAAAGCCATAGGATTTCATGGCGGTTTCTGTGTAACGCTGTCCTTTTACTTTAAATTTTTTGCTAATGGTATTTAACTGATTGAATTCATCTTCCGATAAATTAACCTTGCAAGCGTCTGCATTTTCTATGATATATTTCAAGCGTTTTGTTCCAGGAATGGGAACTACATTTTCTTGATACATCAACCAAGATAAGGCTAATTGTGGTATGGTACATTTTTTCTCTTGAGCGATTTTGTGAATTTCCTTTGTTAGATTGTAATTATATTCTAGATTTTCCTTTTGAAAACGTGGTAGCGTATTTCTAAAATCATTATTTTCTAAGGTATCAGCATTAAAATCGGTAGTTAAAAGACCACGACTAATAGGGCTATAGGCAACAAAAGTAATTCCCAATTCTCGGCATGCGTCTAATACTCCATTGTCTTGGGGCGAGCGTGTAAATAAAGAATATTCGGTTTGTAATGCAGATATTCCATGTTTACCGCCTGTAAATTCCACTAGACATTCATGGGCATAGCGTAAGCATTTTTCTGTTACTTCCGATAAGCCTACAGATTTAATTTTCCCTTGCTCCAATAGTTCCGCCATAGCTTGCATGGCCGCTTTTACGCTTGTATTTTCTTCTGTTACTCGGTGGATATAGTATAAATCTATGTGAGTATCTAAATTTTTTAAACTACGTTCGCAAGCTTGTTTGATATAATCAGGTGTATTATCAATCCCTCGCACTGTGGGATCATTTTTATCACGTAAAATACCGCACTTAGTGGCAATTATCAGCTCATTTCTTTTAGGATGAGATTTAAGAACGCTCCCAACTAACTTTTCATTCTCGCCAAAGTTATAAACATCAGCAGTATCAAAAAAAGTAATCCCCTTTTCTATGGCTTTTAAAATAACATCTTGTGAATCCTTGTTATTTGCCTCCCCATAAAATTCAGACATCCCCATACAACCTAAACCTTGCTTAGAAATTAGCATGCTTGTTTTTCCTAGATGAATATTATTCATTTGTAAATTCCTTACGTATTATGTTAGTTATGTTATAAGTACCTGATTTATTTCATATTAAAACACCATAACAAACACCCATGCCATTATAATAGGTATGAATCTACTATTATAAACACATGTTAATATGAACATATGTATATATACATATTTCACAGTTGTTATTTATTATTTGCTAGTTAGCAAAAGTTTTAAATTATCAATAAGTTGTTTTCATAAAATATTATATAGCTTGAAAATTATTGTGCTATGGGATATGAAACATTTAATAGGGGTAAAAACCACAAACCATTAATCGGTATTATAAAGATCTTCTTCGACCTGTTTGACAGGCTATCATAACTTATAACTAATGTCAACCATTCTTTACACTTTATCTCTATATATATGTATATATTAAAATTTTTTATGTAGAATCATTATTTATTTCATAGATCTTAGAATCTTCTTATGGTTATGAAAAATATCTTTATTAATGATGTTATTTTGTGTTATTATTACTATGGTGATAACTCTTTCTAAAAGTATATCACCATTTTAGAATCTCCTTATCTTTAGTGAAAGGAGGTAAATTTTGATTAAACGATTGTTTATAACATGTGTCTTGATCTTAGTATTCTACATACTATCAATTCACGCCGTTTATTAATTAACTAAACAATTAATAAGCAAAAGAACCTAAGAGTAACATTCTTAGGTTCTTTTTATTTTAGAAAGTAAATCTTGATTACTTATCCATTGTTTATAACTTTATTTGTTCTCACAAATAGTGAATATATGCAAAATATGTAAAATATTTTATATTCTCTTATAATATGACATATATCACACCATATGTCAACTATTATTCTTGCTTTATCTCTATACATATGTATATATTAAGATTTTTTATTGTCTACATCTTAGAATCTTCTTATGGATATGAACAATATCTTTATTCATGATAACACAATTAACAAGCAAAAGAACCTAAGACACACGCTCTTAGGTTCTTTTATTTTAGGAAGTAAATCTTGATACTTGTCTATTATTTACCAACAATAAACATCGCTATGCCACACCTAGAACGATTGAAAGAGTAAAGGCTACTACTAGTAATGTGATTTGAACACTTAGGCGTTGCTTGATTTTGAACTCTTTGCGTACGTGTTTTATGTAGTCTTTGTTGTGAGCTTTGTTGACGTTTTTTGTCTGTAAGGTTAAGTATGAATTTGTGTGAGTTTCTTTCATTTGGGTATATACACATTCATCATTTTGAATGCCTTTAATGTGTTCCCATGTTTGATCTATATCCTTTTTGGCCTCGGGATTTCTATTAGTAAGGGCAGATTGTTTTTTCAAGAATCCTTTAAACTGATTATAAAGGAAGATATTCTTAGGCATTTTATTTGCAAACTTGGTATTGCCTGTAAATACTACCACATCTTTAATCTTTGTATTACCAATGGAATTACTCAAAATGGCAGATGCGTGTCTATGATTTTGAATAATAGGATTTCGTCTTAGTTTATCTTTATTTCTGTTTGTTAAGATCCAATGTGTATCTTGAATTTCGCCTTTTAGAACGCCAGTCCAGTTTTTAACTTCAATTACCGCAATATAATTTGGCAGTTTAATAATTGCATCTATCTCGGTGATTTTGTTACCATTTTTCAAATATACATTGGTCATGATAGGTAAATCTAAGTAAGATAACAAACGTTTTAATTTTAATTCGCCCTTAACTCCGCCATCCACTTGTTTTAAAATAGATTGTTTGATTTTTCTTTTGGTTTCTTTCGATTTAACCTTGTGAGCATTTACTTCTATTAGATTTCTCACAGAAATGGAAATCATAATAAAAACAGCTACAAGCACTATAATATCTATAGCAAAAAAGATCTTATGATAATGGGTTATCAATGCAGATAGCGAGCGGTTTAGCACATATAGTACCAAAAATATAAATTTATATATATTCGTAAAATTTAATAAGTATGAAATAATATCAGTCATTTTTCTCTAACACTTTGTTGTTCTTGTTTTTATGATTGTAGCTTATTAATTTAAATATAGCACTTTCCATTGCCTGTGTCAATATAAAAAGTAATTTTTTATATAGTTAACGATATTGTAAGAAAAAATGCAAAGATATTTTGAAAAAATTAATATAAATCATGGTCTTTGATTGTTAAGATATTATATCTTAACGAATATTAATATGTTAATAAGAGAAAATTATAAAAAAACTTGATAATCAGAGTCCTCATTCTCAAATAAAATCTATTGAAATGATTCTTAAAATAATATAGAGTTAAAATCATTTATCATAAATAAAGATGAAAGCAAGCAACACATATGAAACGAGTTATCATTCATTCACTCTTAGCGACCCTATTAATTGTGGGATACATAACGGGCGATTACCTAAAAGATAAAACATATATTAACGATCAAGGCGTGAAAGTATCTGTATTTCATCACAAACACAAGCAGAATCACAAGCACAGAAACCATAAGGATCGCCCTAGGATTCCCGCTCATAAGATAACGGAGATTGTACATGGCTTTAACATTACTAAAGGTCATGATCACATCGCCAAAGCTTTTTTTCTATGTTCTGCTCCCTTATTTATTGCGATCATTATTTATTTGATATTGAGATTTAAGTCTCATATACAATGGTTTAAATTTAGCAATAGCATATGGAAAAAGATCTTCGTTATCATACATATAGCATATTTTATTGATATAATACTATCCATATCTAGCGGATTAGTATATACATACTTCGTACTATTTTCCCATAACATCTTAGAATCCAGTAGCACGGTGCAAGCTTTAGAAGATGTGCATAAGATAACATCAAAGTTATTATTACACCTAACCATCTTCCATGTGGCATACGCTTTATATTATGCTCTCATCAAAAAAAGCAATTTTTGTCGTAAAATGATATTCTTAAAGCCCATAAACAAAGATTAAATAAAAATATATTGACTACGACGTAAGAATATAGTATCTTATATTATTAATGTTTTTTTTGGAGACAAGCACAATGAAATTCAATAAATCTTTCCTACTGATAATTCTATTACTTTCTAGCATTCCCTTTATGGCACAAGCGAGATTCAGCCTAAAGCACGAACTTAGCAAGGATCAAGCGAACAAACAAGATAATAATAAGAAGACAGAACTTAATAAGCAAAAACCCAATACACAAGCAAACACAAAAAAATCGACTCATACAAAATCAGCAGATTTAAGCAACAATCAGCTTAATAACAAATGTCGTATTCACAATCCACGTATTAATTGTTGGGCGAGATTTGCCAATAAAAAGGGCAATGCTCATGCTCAATATATGCTTGGTAAGTTCTTTTATAATGGCACTGGCATAAACAGAAATAGAAGAAAGGCACTGACTTATTTTAAAATGGCCTCTTATAATAACAGTGGTTCGGCACAAATCATGTTAGCCAAGATGTTCCAAAGGGGTCAAGGTGGATTACAACGCAATAACGCCCATGCCCTAGCTTGGTATATTGTAGCAGTTCGCAAGCACGGATACAATCATAGTTTTGTTGAAAAAGTAAAGCATTTACGCAGAAATTTATCCTATCATATGAGTCGTCGTAGCCTTAGAAAAGCTAAAAGATTAGCCAACCGACTGGAAGATCAAATCAGATAGCTTAAGATAGCTTAAGATGTTCTTATATTTTTATATTGCATAAGAGATTTAAATATGTTAGTATTTCATAACTATTAAATTAATTTGTATGGATAATAACACATGTCTTCAATTGTACGCTTCGCCCCTTCGCCCACAGGTAAAATTCATGTTGGTAATGTAAGATTGGCATTATTAAACTGGCTATATGCTAAAAAAACAGGCGGTAAATTCATTTTACGTCTAGATGATACAGATCTCGAACGCTCAACTAAAGAGTACGAAGAAGGTATCAAAACCGATCTTAAATGGTTGGGATTAAATTGGGATCAAGTGGAATGGCAATCAAAAAGATTAGAAAGATACGAAATAGCTTTCAATAAATTAAAAGATCTAGGGCGTGTTTATCCTTGTTATGAAACACCTGAAGAGCTTGAATTCATGCGTAAAAGACTGATGTCTCGTGGTAAGCCACCCATATACGATCGTTCGGCCTTAAGTTTAACGCCAGAGCAAATCAAAGCTTTTGAAGATGAAGGAAGAAAAGCCCATTGGCGTTTTAAGTTAAGCGGTAATGATGTGGCTTGGGTTGATCTTGTACGTGGTAAAACTCACTTTAAGGGAGAAATTTTAGTTGATCCTGTAATCCGTAGAGCAAATGGGACTTTTTTATATATGATGCCGTCGGTTGTTGATGATATCGATATGAATGTAACCATGATCATGCGTGGGGAAGATCACGTTAATAATACCGCTGTTCAATCGGAAATGTTCGAACTATTAGGCGGTGATATTCCAGAATTCGCACATCTGCCATTAATAGCGGGGAAATCTGGGGAAAAGCTTTCAAAAAGTGCAGGAAGTTTGCCCATTGAGGCCTCAAGAGATGCGGGCTTAGAACCCATGAGTATCACAAGTTTTCTTTCGGCTTTAGGAACTAGTAATAATATTGAAGTTCACAAGTCTTTAGAAGATTTAATTCCGAGCTTTGATCTTGGAAATTTCGGTCGTGCCACAGCCAAGTTTGATCCTGATGAAATCGTCCGCCTTAACTCTAAACTTGTACATGATATGACATTCGAAGAGGCTAAATCCAAGCTAGAAAATGAAGATATCTCAAATGTATCGGAAGAGTTCTGGCTAGCGATAAAACAGAACATTACCACCATAAAAGAAGCGAAAGATTGGTATAATCTTATTTATTCTCCAGTTCAACCGATTGTTGAGAATGGCGAATTTGCCGAGCAAGCTTTGGCGGTATTGCCTGCCTTACCGTGGAATGAAAACACTTGGAAAGAATGGACAACTGCTGTAAAAGATTCCACAGGAGCTAAGGGTAAGCAATTATTCATGCCACTTCGCCAGATACTAACTGGCCTTGATCATGGTCCAGAACTTAAGGTATTACTGCCACTTATCGGATACGATACAGTAGTAAAACGTCTAAAAGGCGAAAAAGCTTAAGCTAAAAGATTAAGTTCAAAACCAAAGTTAAAAGCCATCCCATAATTAAACTTAACAAGGATAAAATTACAAGGATAACATACTACAATGACTCTTAACAATTCTCACATGAGCAATCATAAATTACATATTTACAATACCTTATCACGCACCAAGGAAGAGTTTAAGCCTATAAATGCAGATCATGTCAATATGTATGTGTGTGGTCCTACGGTTTATGACTATGCACATTTGGGCAATGCTCGTCCTGTTATTGTTTTTGATATCTTGTATCGTATATTACAAGGATTATTTCCTAAGGTTACCTATGCTCGTAATATTACCGATGTTGATGATAAGATCATTGCAAAATCTCAAGCGAGCAAGCGTTCGATTTTGGATATAACAACAGAAACAACCAAGATCTATCAAGATGATATGCGAGCTTTAAACAATTTAGATCCGACCATTCAGCCAAAAGCCACCGAGCATATAAAGGAAATGATAGCTCTAGTGGAAACCTTACTTAGTAAAGGTTTCGCCTATGAAAGCGATAATCATGTGCTATTTGATGTAACAAAAAGCCATAATTATGGTATTCTATCAGGTCGCAAGCTAGAAGATATGATAGCAGGAGCAAGAGTTGAAGTTGCCAGCTATAAAAAGAACGCAGGCGATTTTATTTTATGGAAACCATCGGAAAAAGATATAGTTGGTTGGGATAGCCCATGGGGATACGGTCGTCCAGGTTGGCATTTGGAATGCTCGGCCATGAGTGAAAAGTATTTGGGTAAAACCTTTGATATTCATGGTGGTGGTCATGATCTCATTTTCCCACATCATGAGAATGAGATTGCACAATCCCATTGTGCGAATGGTTCAGATACTTACGCAAAATATTGGATGCACAACGGTCATTTAATGGTTGAAGGCGAGAAAATGTCCAAATCTTTGGGCAATTTCATTACGGTACATGAGCTATTAGAAGATACTAAAGGCGAAATTTTACGCTTTCTAATGTTAGGCACTCACTATCGCAAGCCCATTGATTGGACAAAGAAGAATTTACAATCTGCTAAAAAGTCCTTAAATGGTCTCTATAAAACCCTAAACAATCACATAGAAATCAGCTCATCAATTCTTAAAGAAGATCTTGATCCTAACTTGATAGATGATAAATTCTTCAAAGCTTTAACCAATGATTTAAATACTCCTTTGGCAATGGCACGCTTGCACGAACTATCCAATGAGATTAATAACAGTGGTAATAATCTTAACAGAGATCTTTTAACATCATTCATAGCAAGCGGTAAGTTTATCGGATTATTTAGCGAAGATCCCGCCTTATGGTTTAAGGTGGAAGTTAAGGAATCAGATCTAACAGATGATGAAATTAACAATCTCATAAGCGAACGCACCACCGCTAAAAGCAATCGTGATTTTGCAAGGTCCGATGAAATTAGAGATCTCTTAAAGGATAACAACATAAGCATAAAAGACACCGCAAACGGAGTAGAATGGCATAGAGTATGAATATAGAGAGTATGAAAATATAGAGTATAAAATAGAATGCAAAAGATATCAAGATAAAAGCATAGAAATAAAGGGATAAAACAAAATAAAATATAATTACTAATATCATTGGAATTCTTATTGACTTTTAAGCAAAGAGTATTCATATATATAGTGTGCTTAGTGATAGGCATAAACATTGTTAATATTTCACACACTACTTAGAAAAATTAACTTGTTTTATATTTATTTATAAATATTCCTTTTATGTGGTTAAACACAATATACTACTATGCCAATTTATACTATGTAAATTGGCATATTCTTTTAACATCATAACAAGCAATAACAATAAAACACACATAAAGCAAATATAGAACATCTAAGGAGTGGAAAAAATGATCATAAATCAAAGTGCAATGCTTAATATTACCAAGCAACAAGAATCATTTTACACAAAACACTTAAAAATAGAAGATCGTATAAATTTTATTTATCATATGGGCTACACATGGAAAAACAAAATAATATTCGTCTGTAGCGTATTCACATTAGTATTACTATCAGTAATATATTTTACTTCGAGCGAGTACATATGTATAGTATTAATCCTAATATTATTGGTGTGGATATATGGATATTTCCTAACCGATAGCATAGTAATAACCCAATCCAACGTTTACATATACAGGGTAATATATAATAAGCTCGTGGCGAAAATAGATCTCAACTCGATCTTTGAAGTGGAACATTACCAAAGAAATAATCGCTTGGCCATCAGTTTATACGACGGCACAAATAAAAGCTATAATATCAGACTAAATAAAGAAGCATTTACAATAATAGAATCCATGATAGCGATCCACAAAGAAGAAGCGAGATTTGATCTAGAAGAACAATTCAAAATCCTACAAAACTAACTCCCTATTTGTCAGATATTAACACTAAATAAAATAAAAATAGGCTATTTACCATTCCCAATAAAAAAAATAAATCATATTAATTTATAATTTGTGTTGATTCCTGTAATATCTTATAGTATAATAAGTTCACTATATAAACATATCTAAGCGAGCGAGATAGCAGAGATGAATTTACTGAACACAACAAAAAACCCCCATGAAACATCCAAACAATACATATACAGAGTATTACACGATAACATTATGTCCTTAACATTATCGCCAGGGCAAACCATAAGCGAGAAAGATCTAGCTTTACATCTAAATGTAAGTAGAACCCCAGTAAGGGAAGCTATCAGCATTTTACAAAGTAATAAACTAATTGATGTGGAATCACAAAAGGGAACTTTTATTTCCAAATTAAATCTCTCATTAATTGAAGAGTCATTTTTCATGAGAAAAATATTAGATGTCGCAATAATAACAGACGCTTGCCACAATTTATCGCCAGAGGGAATTATGGAGCTGGAAAAAAACATCTATTTTCAAGAATACTATCTAAA
Source organism: Rhodospirillaceae bacterium MC! (assembly GCA_002632265.1). Lineage (GTDB taxonomy): Bacteria > Pseudomonadota > Alphaproteobacteria > MC1 > MC1 > MC1. The sequence continues at coordinate 6,399 of NQOV01000015.1, read as the reverse complement.
ATTCCCAGGCTCATCAGCAGATTTTTTCAAACTAGACAATGAATTCCATTACATCATTTATAAGAATCTTAATAAAGAAAACATTTGGCAAGCCATTCAAACACTAAGCACCCACTTCGACCGCCTAAGAGTATTAGACGCCGTAGAAAAATCCCATATTGAAACAGTTATCACCCAACATAAAAAGATTTTTAATATTATCATCAACAAAGATCTAAAGAATGTTCAAAAAGCAGTATGCGACCATATATCTAACTATAAATTGCATTTCGAAACTTTAACTAAAACCTATCACGACTATTTCACAAGCACCAACTATCCAGTAGAATAAACCTCCCACGCACTTAATAATTTCTTAAATTATTTTCTTGTAAAAACATCTCTCTAATGATATAATCATCTCATAAAGGATTCACTCACATAAGGATTCATAAGAGGTAAGAAAAAGTATCTAGACAGGTATTTTTCACAGCTCTTTAAGATTATTTGATTCTTAAGGTACAACAACATTATGCAGACAAGATATTTTAATTCAATCAAAAATAGTTTGAATTTCACCAACAGATCATCACGAGAAGATATTGTTTATTATACTATAATTCACATAGCTATCATTATTCTTTTAGAATTATGCTCATCGCTTTTTGATTTGGAAGTTAAGCTAGGTTTTCCCAATGTGGTAGGATATGTAAAGATAATATACCTATTTCTCATTACTTTCACCACTCTTTCTTTAGTAGTCCGTAGATTGCACGATATGAATAAAACAGGCTTTTACTCTTTATTATTACTAATTCCTTTACTAAATATTCTTTTATATATTTATCTTTTATTCGCTCACACAAAAGACAATCATAAAGGAGTAAACAAATACGGTAAAAGAGCAGATAAACTAAAGTATAATATCTAACAAGCGTAAAAAGTGAAACTAAACACATGAGAGTAATCAGTGGAAAATGGCGTGGCAAAAAGCTTTTAAGCTTGGAAACTAACGAAATCCGCCCAACTACAGATCGCATAAAAGAAACTATCTTCAATATGCTAACCACAAAAAAATTCGGCAATAGACTCTTACATAAGGCGATCATATTAGATTGTTTTTCAGGCACTGGAGCATTATCCATAGAAGCCTTAAGCCGTGGAGCTAGCTTTGCCAACATTTGGGATAACTCACAAAAATCCATTGATATCATAAATCAAAACCTAAAAACCATCGATCCTAGCCTATATAAAGTAAAGAAAACAAACGCTTACACTCCGAACAAAGCACAGAACTACGCCGATATTATCTTCATCGATCCCCCTTATGAAAACATGCACGAGACTCCCACCCTTTTAACTTCTCTCGAGCATGCTCATTGGATCGCTTGCCATACACTTCTCATCATCGAAAGTGCCACCACAAACCTCCCCAAGCTCAATGACACATATACAATCTTAGAAGAAAAAACCATGGGCAACACAACCGTAACATTCACAAGAAAAACTAGTAATAATAACTAACAAGAACAATTAAAGCAGGTTTATAATGATTTTAACAAGCATATTCACAAGAAATATCTTCAAAAGAACTATAATAAGGAATATCTTCCTATATATGACATTTGCAAGCTTTCTTCTATTTTCATCACAAGCCCAAGCCTTAAGAATCATACGTGATGCCGAAGTGGAAAACTACATGCAAACCTTAATCAATAGATTGATCGTCGCACGTGGTAGAAAAGCCAACTCCATTAAGCCGATTCTTGTTGATAGCCCTGCATTTAACGCCTTTGTTGCCGATCCTTCCCATATCTATATATTTGTAGGAGCGATCCTAAATGCAAAAAATTCCTATCAACTTTCATCCATATTAGCCCACGAATTCGGACACATATCTTTAGGACATTTATATATGTGGAAACAAGAACATAACAACAATCTAATCAAAGCCATTCTCACAGGATTACTCGCAAGTGCGGGCATGATGATTGCCAAATCTGGCGAAGGGGCTTTAGTGGCCATTCAAGCAATCATGGAAATGTATCAAGCCGACAATAACGCCTCATCAAGAGGACAGGAAATATCTGCCGATATGTTCGGTGTACAAACCTTAGAAATGGCAAAAATCCCACCCCAATCAATTGTAGATATATTCACAATCCTAAAGGCTAAAACCAATCCTTTAAACATCAAAACACCCCTATGGATCATGGATCATCCACCAACAAGCGAAAGAATTAGACAGTTAAAATTACGTGTAAAACAATTAAAAACATACAAATACGAATCCAAACAATCCGTATATAATTACCGATTAATACAATATAAATTAAGAAGTTTCCTTGCTAAAACAGAAAGCTTAAAAGAAATAATCAAAACCACCCACGATCCATACGTGCGAGATTACGTAAACATCGTATATTTATATCGCATTGGCAAAACCAAACAATCTTTAAGATTATTACAAAATCTGATCAAACACAACAAGAACAAGCCATATTTATATGATCTAGCAGGTCAAATCAGCTTTGAAGGTAATATGTTCCATAGTGCTTTATCTGCTCAACTTGTGGCCATCAAGAAGATCCCCAACGATCCTATGATTTTATATCCTCTCGCACAAACATATATGAAACTCAAAGGAAAAAGCAATTACAAAAAAGCTATGATGATTCTTGAAAAAGTTTTAGCTCAAGATAAATCCATGCCTTTCATTTGGAAAGCCTACGCCGTCGCCCTATCCAACTACGGCAAGCCTGCCCAATCGCAACTTGCCCTAGCCCATGAATTTTGGCTTTTAAACAAACGAGCTGACGCCCTAACCCTTGCAAAAAAAGCCCAAAAAAGTATGAGTCGTGGCTCTAAAAAATGGCTCGAAGCTCAAGATATTATTGATATTTCCCTATAATATGATTTAGTTCTTGACTAAAGTCTTTTTTAATGTTATGGTTACGATACTAACAAATAAAATCATAGGAGATCAACAATGAACATCACAAAAAAACATCATGGGAATTTCAGAAATAAGGATGTAAGTATCTACACCCTAAGCAACGATAATAATATGACAGTTACAATCAGCGAACTAGGTGGAATAATTGTCAGCCTTATTGTTCCTGATGATAAGGGCGAAACCAAAGATGTAGTACTAGGCTATGATGATTTCAACCAATATGCAACTCAACCTAATCCATTCTTTGGAGCTATAGTTGGTAGAGTAGCCAACCGTATACGTGGAGCAAGCTATACCATTAACGGCAAAACTTATAAGCTCGACGCCAATGAAAACGGCAACACTCTACACGGCGGAACAAATAGCTATAGCATGCGAGTTTGGGATACAAAAAGCACAGATACAACTAAGGATTCAACATCCCTAGTTCTTTCCCTACTTGATCCCGATGGCGAACAAGGTTTCGGCGGAAATGTCAATGTTACCGCCACTTATACCCTAAGCAATGATAACACTCTAAAGCTGGAAATGATCGCTACTACAGATCAAGAAACCCCTATAAGTTTCACAGCTCATAGCTACTTTAATTTAAATGGTCATGATAGCTCGGAAGATACAAGCAAGCACACCTTACAAGTTAACGCAGAAAAACGTTTAGATAAAAACGATGATTCTATCCCCAATGGTGATATCTCGTCAATTCTTAATACTAACTTAGATTTCACAAAACCGCAATCCTTAGAAAGAAGTTACAAAGAAATACAAGCCATTGACGTTTCATACATCATTCCCAAAGAAGAAAAAGATGCGAGTAAAGTAGTAGAAGTTGCCACAATTTCAGGCTACGGGCGAACAATGAGCGTAAGCACCAACGAAAAAACCATTCATTTTTATAACGGTTGCGGTTTAAGTAATCAAAAAGGTAAAAATGGGGCAGTATATAACGCATGTGCAGGCTTATGTTTAGAACCTAAAGGCTATGTAAATTCCGTAAATATCGATCATTTTCCCTCTGATATCTTAAAACCAGGCGAAGAATATAACCACACAATCATATACGCTTTTAGCTAGATCTTAAGGATTCTCAACTCTTTAAAAGATACATAGAAGTAATATGCGTTGTTTTATTTCTTAGATTCTCTAATATTTGCTTAAATGATTAGTATTAGAATATTAATCTTAAGTACCGATAAACAATAATAATAAATCCAATTAATAAAAAATATGTATTGTTACATGGATTTATTTATTGACAAACAACAGGAAATAAACTATAATAATTATTGATAGTAACATTGATTTTACAATATTAAAACTATTTTAACTTTTAGATGATAATATATTTAAGTTAAGGACTATATTTCAATATTGGTTTTAAATATAGTGTAAGATTTAAATACATAGATAATTTAGGAAAAAACACATGGCTAACCCTTACGCAGCAAGAGTTTATGGAAATGCACAGAAACAGGCATCTGGTACAGATCGCTTTGGTAATGGTGGAGATCCACGTAAAAACGAAGCAATGGCACTTTCTACTATTGCCAAGCAAATGGAAGAAGCATTGGTTAAAATGAAAGATTTTGAAAATGTTGACCCAAGAGAACGCTTAAAAGTTTCTGGAGAATTCCGTCATGCTATTACAAAAAACTGGAAATTATGGACTATATTCCAAACAGAATTATTAAGTGAAGATAATGAACAACCTGCGGACATCACACAAGATATGTTAAAGATTGCCACATTTATCGATCACGCTAGTCCAGCATCTATGTTACATAATAAGTTTGATTTAGTAGAATCTATGATCTCAATTAATAGAAGTATTTCTGCGGGTTTATTAAAAACACCAGAATAAAATTTATTTTTACATGCTTAAGGGTTAAGAATTAATCCTTAAGGTTAAAATTTTAGGAGAATAAGCACATGGTAGCATCATTAGCATCATCAGGAGATCCAACCAGTATCCTTTCTACGGTAGGTAATAGTAAGGGTGGCGGTTTTGAATTATGGTTTCAAACCTACCAGAATAAGAAGATTAAAGAACTTAATGAACAGATCAAGCAAAAGCAAGTTGATACTTTAGCCGATCCCGATCGTACCGAAGCCATCGACGAGACGGAAAAAGACCTTAAAAGAGTTAAGGGTGAAATCGATAGCATGGATATTTTGCAACATAAAGCAAAATCTGTTACAAACAACCTTAAAGCTTATAACACCAACTCTCAAGATTACATGACCTTAAAGGCTAAACTCCATACTGTAGATCCTGTAACACATAAACCACCTATCATGACTGCCGATGACGCTCGTAAGTTAAATACTTATAGAACAAACATGATCAATTCATTAGCACGAGTTAAAGATTTATCAGCAGGTAGAGATTTTAAAACAGAATTTAAAGATGCTTATGATACAAATAACGACGCTCCAAAAGACGAAAAAGTTACAAGCTTTAATACAGGTCCTTGGAATAAAGGTCTTGCTACAGGGCGTAAAAAATTAGAATCTTACCTAGTTCCGCCAGCCTTTAAAGCGGGATCAAGTATGATGGATCAAGTAATTCAAGGTAACAAGAATGCGGGTGGTACAGGTAAAGAAGGTGATAGATTCGCCACATATGCCTCATTACACATGGATAAACACGTAAAATTCTCTCTAGAGCAAGACAGCCAGTTTAATTTAGATGTTAAACACGCCGTAGCTCACCTTGCCTATAAGAAAAATCAAAAGGAAACTACCTTAAAACGTATGCCACGTGATCGCCTAAGCTCTTCAGAAATGAAAAAACTTTCTGCCATTGCCGATAAAATGAAATCTGATCTAGGTAAAGAAATGACCAGATTGTCAGATAACTACGATAAACAAAACGGCATGGCCGCCGGTGCTTTAAGTCTAAACACCGAAGACAAACAAGACGGCTACACAACCATGCTAAGCGACATACTTTCATCAGATGTGGATGATGACCAATAGAAACAAACCCTTATAACTGATTACCCAATCAATTACAAGCTAAACTTATAGAGTACTAAATTACACAGAATAATTTAGTACTCTTTTTTGTACATCCCCAAACCCATTTAAAAATAAAATGTAAGACAAATAAATTAACCTTGACTATTTGCCCTAAAAAATGCTAAAATGCTAAAATCAACCAAATAGAAAGAACAATAATCATGAATAAAATAATCCTAACCCTACTAATCGCCCTAACTCTCACCGCTTGCAATAATAAAGATTCAAACAACCAGAATAACACTGTTGCAAGCACCAACACCACCACCAACACCGCCACCACCACCAACAACAACAACAACAACAACAACAATACCACCAATAATAATACTACCAATACCAACAATACCGCCAATAATACCACCGATATTAACGATACAAATGCAAATGCAAATAAGTATATGAATATTGCCAATACTACAAATGCAGATGAATATATCAATGAC
>NQOV01000006.1 GCA_002632265.1 Rhodospirillaceae bacterium MC! | reverse complement strand
AATTTCTTAAAATCATATGCTTATCTCTTGAACTCAAGGTTACTCTTAATAACCCCTTATAAACTTACTTTATATAATGATACATACTTAAAAAACTATTTTTTCTCTCTATCTCAAAACACCCTAGGGTGGTTTAGATAGCTTGGTGATAATAACAAGAGTGAAACACTTCATCCCATCTCGAACTGAAACGTGAAACCTCTTTGTGTTGATGGTACTTCGTCTTAAGGCGCGGGAGAGTAAATCATTGCCAAGCTTTCCAAACCACTCTAGGGTATTTTTTTTGCACTCAAAAGCACCCATTATGCAGTTTTAGCCGATACTTAGGTATTTGTGTATACATGTACGTATCGCCTAAAACTGCCTACTGGGCACTTTTGAGCACAAATAAAATACTCTAATGGGATTTTTACTTGTAGAATACCCTAGCGGGCTAGCTATAAGAAAAGCCAGTATATATTTTATATGCTGGCTTTTTTGTGTTTTTTAGTATTCGATGCTGTCGATTTCGTAGTATTTTACACCGCCGGGGGTGTCGACTTCGATGGTTGAGCCTTTTTCTTTGCCCATGATTGCTTTGGCTACTGGGGAGTCGATAGAGATTTTGCCGTTGCGGAGGTCGGCTTCGTGGACGCCGACGATATGGTATTTTTTTTCTTTTTCGCTATCTTCGTCAATTAGGGTTACTTTTGCCCCAAAGCGGACTTGATCGTCTGTGAAGTTTGATGAGTCGATGACGTCGGCACGACCGATTCTTGCTTCGAGATCGGTGATTCTGCCTTCGATATAGCTTTGGCGTTCACGTGCTGCGTGATACTCTGCATTTTCTGATAAATCCCCATGTTCACGTGCTTCGGCGATCGCTACAATAATGTTAGGACGTTCGACATTTTTTAATTCTTTTAATTCATCTTCTAAGATTGTGAAACCATCAGCTGTCATTGGAATGCGTTCCATATTACACCTCTTTTTAATTTTTTTATCTATAAAAATAAAGAAGTTTTACATTATAATCTACTATTATGTAAAACCACATTTTTCTTTTAGTATCATACGTTAATATGATAGTACAGGAGATATTATAGCAAAAAAAAAGATAATAGTCAAGAGATTATTTAAATTATTAGTGTTTATTAGAATAAATACAATAAATACAAACGAATCTTATAGATAGCAAGATTTAGTATAGATAATATAATTCTCATATAAAATCAACATTTTATATAAGAAATTTATTTTTTCCTTGCGTAAGTATGATAATTATATTATATTGTTTACATCCACTAGCATTTAGCATTATAGCATTGCGAAAGATAATTCGGGAAGTGGCGCAGTCTGGTAGCGCATCTGTTTTGGGAACAGAGGGTCGCAGGTTCGAATCCTGTCTTCCCGACCATAAGAAAAGTATAGTTTCAACTTTAGAGGCTATACTTTTTTATTTATCTTGCAAATTGGCATAAGATATAGTATAGTATTTAATTATTATGAACATTTTACAAGGAAAGTAGCATGCCAGTTTCAGCCAATTACGTACGAGATACTTATTTAAATTTTTTTGGAAAAAAGGGTCATCGCATTGTAGATTCTTCGTCTTTAGTTCCGTTAAATGATCCTACATTGATGTTTACGAATGCGGGTATGGTGCAGTTTAAAAATACGTTTATCGGAGCAGAAAAGCGAGATTATACTAGAGCTACGACGTCGCAAAAGTGCGTACGAGCTGGAGGTAAGCATAATGATCTTGAGAATGTTGGTTTTACGAAAAGACATCAAACATTTTTTGAAATGCTAGGGAATTTTAGTTTTGGGGATTATTTTAAGGATGAGGCGATAGCATTTGCTTGGGAGATGGTTACGAAAGAGTTTAGCATTGATCCGAGTCGTTTATTGGTAACGGTTCACGCAAGTGATGAAGAGTCGGCGGATATATGGAAAAAGGTATCGGGTTTTGACGATAGTAAGATCATCCGCATTAACACTAATGATAATTTTTGGTCAATGGGAGATACGGGGCCTTGTGGGCCTTGTACGGAGATTTTTTTTGATCATGGAGATGAGCATTGGGGTGGACAACCTGGTACGGCTGAAGAGGACGGGGATAGATTTATTGAGATTTGGAATGTTGTTTTCATGCAGTATGAAAAGTTAGTGAATGGGGATCAAGTTAATCTTGCTAAAACTGGTGTAGATACGGGTATGGGATTGGAGAGAATCACGGCACTTCTTAACGGATCTAATGATAATTATGACATTGATCTTTTACGTAATATTATGGAGAATTTAGCGTCGATAGTTGGGGTTGATCCTGACGGGGAGCATAATACGAGTTTGCGAATTATAGCGGATCATGTACGTTCTACGGGATTTTTAATTAGTGATTCGGTATTGCCGTCCAATGAGGGTCGTGGATATGTATTGCGTCGTATTATGCGACGTGCTATGCGTCATGCTAATTTAATGGGATTAAATGAGCCAGTAATGTATAAGCTTATGGATAATTTCATATCAGATCATAGTTTAGCGTATCCTGCGTTGGCGAGGGCGAGTGATTTAATTAAGGAAAGTGTACGTTTAGAAGAGAATCGTTTTGCGAAGACGTTGGGGCGTGGTTTGAAGTTGTTAGATGATGAGATTCTTAATTTAGGTGGTAAGAGTCAGTTATCGGGGGAAGTTGCGTTTAAGTTGTATGATACTTATGGATTTCCTTTGGATCTTACGCAAGATGCCTTAAAGGGGAAAAACATAAGCGTTGATGAGTCTGGCTTTAATAATGCTATGGCGGAGCAGAAAAAGAGAGCAAGAGCCAATTGGGCAGGGAGTGGCGATTCGGGGGTGGATACTATGTGGTTTAGTATTGCGGATAAAATCGAACCTACTGAATTTTTAGGATATTCCGATGAAGTAGCCGAGGCACAAATTACAGCTATTGTTAAAATTCAAGATGATAAGTTAGAAGAGGTTAGTGAGTTAGCTACTAATGATCATGGATATATTGTTTTAAACCAAACCCCATTTTATGGAGAAAGTGGCGGACAGGCTGGGGATAGTGGATTTATTGAATTGGAAAGCGGTGGCATATTTGAAGTGTTAGACACTAAAAAGTTTGTCGGTAAGTTATTTGCTCATAGGGGTAAATTGGTTAAAGGTGGTATGATCAAGGGGGAAAATGTTAGTGCTAGGATAGATTCGCATGTGCGAGCTAATTCTAAGGCACATCATTCGGCTACACATTTGTTACATAAGGCTTTACAAGAACATTTAGGTAAGCATGTAACGCAAAAGGGGTCTATGGTAACATCTGAACGTTTAAGGTTTGATATTTCACATCAAAAGGGTTTGAGCAGTGAGGATATTGTAATTATTGAGCAACTTGTAAATGAGCAAATAAGAAAGAATACTCCAGTTACTACTTTGTTAATGACGCCAGATGAGGCTATAGAGCAAGGGGCTATGGCTTTATTTGGGGAAAAGTATGGGGATGAAGTGCGAGTTGTTTCTATGGGAAGTGCTAGCGGTCAGGCTGGCAACAAAGCTTTTTCGGTTGAGTTGTGTGGGGGGACGCATGTTTCACGCACGGGGGATATTGGGTTGTTTAAGATAGTTGAAGAAATGGCGATTGCGTCAGGAGTTCGTAGAATTGAGGCGGTTTGTGGTAAATCGGCTTTGGATTATGTTTTAGCTAAGATTAATGTACTTTCGCAGGTTGAATCTATTTTTAAGGTAAAGGATGAGATTGTGCTTGAGCGTATTGAGAGTATGAGAACTCAAAATAGAGAACTGGAGCGAGATCTTAAAAATACCAAGCAAAAATTAGCCATGGGTGGCGAAATCAAGCAAGAAAATATAAATGGTGTGCCGTTTGTTGGTAAGGTGCTTGAGGGTGTGTCTGGGAAAGATATAGGAACAATTGCCGAAGAGTTAAAGGCGAAGTTTGGGGATTCTATTATTGCAGTTGCGGGAGTTGATCAAGGTAAGGTTGCTTTGGCGGTAATAGTGGCGGATTCGCTTATGGATAAATATAACGCTAATCCGTTAGTAAACGCAGGGGCAATTAAAGTCGGCGGAAAAGGTGGGGGCAAGCCTAACTTTGCCCGTGCAGGCGGTACAGGTAGCACAGAGCAAGCTCAACAGGCTATAGAGGCTATAAAACAAGTTTTATAACAGTATGTTTCATATTGTTATATGTTAAATCCCAGTATATTTATTTATACTGGGATTTTTTTGTGTGGGTTTGTGGTGTATGGCGATTTTTAAGGGTGTGGGGGTGGTAAGGGTTTGGGTGGGGTTGTAGTATATGGAGTGGTGGTTTGGTGGCTGTGGGGTGGTGTGTGAGGGATGTTAAGGTAGAAAAAAAATAACTATAGTTTTATGAAAGACTATAGTTATAAAAGAGAGATATAAAAAAAAAGAACTAATATAATAAATATACCAGTTCTTTTTTTGTAGTGTGTGTAAGAAAAGAGCTTTGTAGGGTTAAGGTACAAAGCTCAATTCTTTGTGTACTTAAAATTTGTATTTTAATGTTTGAAGTTAATCAAATATTAGAATGCAATGTGAAGTACTGATTGTACGCCGTAAGCTGTAGAAGCAATGTCAAATTTCTTAGCTACAGTACTTGTTTTTGGGCCATAACCTTCAGAACCTTCAGTATTTTGAACACTTGTTTCATAATCTACTACACCAGTTGTTTTAGCGTAATCGAAGTTAACTTTAGCTACTGTCCAAGTAACATTTTCAGCTAGGTTCATTTCAAGACGAGCAGCGAAACCCATTTCGTTAGTAGCAGAGTCTGTTAAAGCTCCTACGAAATTACGAGTGTGATCATAGTTTGTAGCAGTCCAAGTAGTATGTACAAGATCGCTTGTGAATGTATTAGCATTTACACCAGTTTTACCATGTCCTTGATGACCGAAATGACCGTCTAGACCGATTGTGAAACCAGCTACAGCATAATCAACAGAACCGTAGAATGACATAATCGCACCGTTGAATTCTTTAGTATTTTTCATAGCACCGTAGAAATCACCAGTTTCCACTGCTTGAAGTCCAGCTTCAGCTATTGAATTATACTTTGTACCGTTTTTAGCACTTAACATTTTCATGGTTGTACCAAGATTAATGTGTAAAGTATCAGCTAATAAACCAACTTTTGCAGAAACGTTGAACATGTTAGCTCCGTCTGTGTGTTGGAATGTACCAACAGCGAATACGCTTGTGTCGCCGAATGCACCAGTGTATGAAACACCACCAGCATATACCATAGTTTTAGCAAGACTGCTAGTCCATGCGTAAGATGTGCTACCATCTGTATTTTCTGTTACTAACGGTTCGTTAAGTGAACCTTGTTTATGAGTGAATGCACCATCACTTGCTTCTTCAGCATTATCATTATTGTTGAAAGCTACAGAAAGACCAACAACAACTTTGTTGTTTTCATCGATTTTGATTAAATCACCTGTGTTATATTGAATGCGAGATTCAACATCATTAGCTAAATCAGTATCAGATAAATCAGTTCTTAAAGAAAGTTCTTCACCTTGTGAAAGAGTTTCATCAATTACAGTTCCAGTAGAAACATTTTGTAGAGAACCATTAACAGAAGTACCACCTGTACCTGTATTTGGATGCCACCATACACCAGGAGTAGTTCCTAGGATTACATGATTGTGATGATGAGCTTTCTCTTCATTAACGCCATTATAGTAGCTATCCCAATATCCTGAATGAGTTGTAGAACTATTTGCTTGATAAATGTTACCAACATGTCTAGCACTGAAGTAATCAGAACCCATGTCATCATCTTGTTCGCCAAGTGTACCCATAACTGCAGTGAAGTTATGATCACCCATGATTACGTTACCAAATTTAGTGTTAACTTCTACGTTAGCTGTAATATCTTGTTTTGCTGTGATAGCTGCACTATCAAATAATGAAACATGACCAGTTACAGAGTTAAGAATACCTTCTTCATTTGGATTAGTGTATGTAGCTGTACCTTCTAGGAAAGCTTCATTCCAAAGATCGAAGTTGCGATAAGAATCTTTATCTGCTGTTTCTGCAGAGTTTTTCATATCAAATGCTCTTTTAGCTGCTGTGTATGAACCACGTGTAGCATCATTTAAAGGTTGACCATCACTTGCATGAGTACCATTTAATAGTTTAGTGTTATGTCCGGCATCACGATAGTCGTCATAAGGATTAGTATAAATAGAACCAACGGAACGGACTAAAGTATAACCAGGTTTTACATAATCACCAGAGGCTACAACACGGTCATAGTCTTCATTATGTAATGCGTACTTACCTTGAGCATCAGAGTTATGCTTGCCCATTTTGTTATCTTGGAAATCTTTAATAGCACTACTTGAACCGTAAGCTACTGTTGATGTTACGCTACCAGCTAATGTGAATGTAACGTTATCTGCTGCGTTTGCACTATTAGCGATCACACCTGCTGCGATTAATGCTGTAGTACTAATTAGTAATTTTTTCATTATATATTCCTTTGTAGGGTTTATTAAAAAAAGTTGAGGGGGTTATAGGAAAATAAGTTATGATTGAGACCTCATTGTCTCGAAACATATCTCATGACTTTTAACACACAATATATTTCTATCAAGGAAAAGACCACACTACTTTTCTCTTCCTATGTTCTTAAGTATATCCGAGATGATTCTATTATGCAATAAAAAAATGATTTTTTTTTAAATTTTTTTTTAGAATTAATATATAATTGATTAATGAGTAAAATAAATACTCCTCTCTAAAATACTGTTTTTATTAGATTAGAGTGAAAGTGAGTTATTAATTACTCTCTGTTAATTTAATCACTTAACATTAGCTAAAAAAAGGCAAAAAATCACTTTATAATTTTTTTACCACTAATTATACTAGCAGATTCTAACTTATTTTTTACTGGATTTTTATGTTAAAGTCTTATTAAATGAAAGTAAATCAGCTATGAAAGAAGAAAAGTAAATGGTACTTTAGATTCTACTAGCTAATAGTGGTAGAACTCTCGGTATACTTCTATTATTTGTGAGTAGTCTTTAATGTATTGATCTTTGTTTTGTTGTTCGTTTTTAGATTCGTAATGTTTGATTTGAGCAGTACAGTATTTGGCTTGCTCTATTAGGCTTGCCTTTATTTGTTTATAATCTGGCTTATCTGCCATATTCTGATCCCATATGCTATCATGCTTTTTTTGATAGGCTAAAGCTTGGGCTATTGTGTTGTGTATTTGCTTAGTCATGGGGTGTGAAGACTTTCGCTATGCGGTCGATGTGAGATTTTAGATTCTCATGATCGAGATTTTCATAATTGATGAGATCGAATTCATAGGGCGTTGGCAACTCATCTAAATCCATTCTTAGGCTTTCTACTTCTCTTGGAGAAATGGGGCCCCATATTACTAGATCTATATCCGAATTATTTCTATAATTACCTTTTGCTCGTGAACCAAAGATTTTTATGGCTGTTTTTTCCATGTCGTTGAAAGCCCTTTTTTCTTTGTTTGCATTTTCTAAGCGTAAAAATGCACGTTCGTAATTTTCAAAGCGTTGTTGCCAGCGGATATCTTGTGTGTGTTCGTTGTTCATTTTTTTTCTTGCTCCTTATGGGGTGGAAGTCTATTAACGGCCGAAAAGTTTCTCGATCTGTTTGAGTTCTAGCTTGACGTAGGTGGGGCGGCCGTGGATACATTGGGCGGATTTTGGAGTGTTCTCCATGGTTCTTAAAAGATTGTTCATTTCTTCTATGTTTAAGATCTTGCCTGCTCTTACTGATCCGTGGCACGCCATGCGGTGGACAACTGCGGAAAGTTTCTCTTGAAGAATATCGCAATCCCCCCATTCTGTTAAGCCTGATAGGAGATCGGCAATTAATCCTTGAGAGTCTACTTCCCCCAATAATGCTGGAGTTTGACGGACTAATAAAGAATTATGGGAAAACTTCTCTATTACTAACCCTAGCTGTTCTAACTTCTTCGCTTGCTTGAGAATTAAGGCTAACTCTTCTTCTAATAATTGGACAACATCTGGTACTAGTAAAAGCTGTCCTTTTATTTGGTTTTTTGCCATGTTATCCTTTAGGGTTTCGTAGGTTATTCGCTCATGGGCCGAGTGTTGATCTGTTATTATTATACTTTCGCTCGTTTGTGATATAATATATGTCTTATGAAGTTGAGCCTTGGCCATGCCTAAGGGATAACTCTCTCTTGTGAGTTCGCTTTCGCTCTCGCTCTCGCTTGTGCCTTGGGATGTGGGCTGGGATGTGGGCGGTAGAACTTCGCCTGTATCTGGATTAACTAGGTTGAACTCGTTGGCGTTAACCTGCATGGGTTCAAAATGATTGCGAGTAATTAAACTTGCCTTTGGGCTTAAATGTTGTGAATAGGATTGTGATTGTGAATAAGATTGTGATTGTGGCTCTTCCTTTTCTAGCATGGATATGGCTTGAGCGTTTACGGTGGTAGAAACTTCAAATGTACTTTGAGCTAAAGTATGGCGTATGGCAGATACTAAAGCAGATTGTATCTGCTGTTGGTATCTGAACCTTACTTCGGTTTTGGCTGGGTGGACGTTCATATCTACATTGCGATTGTTGACTTCTATGAATATGGCTAGAATGGGGAATCTGTCGTGATATATGTATCCACGATAGGCACGGCGAACGGCCCCGAATAGTTGCTTGTCTTTCATGGGGCGGTTGTTGACATAAAAAAATTGCTGTCGGCTATCTTTACGGTTGTAGGTGGGTATGCTTATGAATCCTTTTATGAAAATGTCATCGCTTTTGTGATATATGGGTAGGGAATTCTCGGGGAAATCTTTGCCTATGGTTTGGGATAATCTTGCGAGCATTAATTCTTGATCTGCAAATATGGGATCTTGATCTTGATCTTGAAGAGTGTGGGGCTGTTGCCCGTGGGTCTGCTGACCCTTGGTTGTGAAAAGTGATCTTTTATCGTCTGATAGGCTAAAGTCTACTTTTATGAATGATTGGGATAGTCGGCGTATGATATCTAGGATATGGGTTTGCTCTGTAGTATCGGCCTTTAGGAACTTTAAACGAGCAGGAGTGTTATAAAAGAGATCTTTTACTTCTATCCTTGTTCCTTGCTGTAGGGTGGCTGGAATGATCTCTTCTTGCGTTCCGCCGTTTATGGTAAGTTGCCAAGCCTCGGAGCTGGTATCTTGCTTGGATGTGAGCGTGAACCTCGAAACCGAGGCGATGGACGGTAAAGCCTCACCACGGAATCCCATGGTGTTGATATCAAATAGATCATCGTTGGGTAACTTGGATGTGGCGTGGCGTTGAACCGCAAGGTGTAGATCATCCTTGCATAGGCCTTTGCCGTTATCTGTAATGGATATGTAAGACTTGCCACCGTCTCGGATGATTATGTGAATGGAAGTTGCTCCTGCGTCTAGGCTGTTCTCAACTAGCTCCTTGACTACGCTGGCCGGACGCTCGACAACTTCGCCTGCGGATATCTGATTGATTAGGTTCTTGGGTAATAATCTTAACATGGATCTTATGGCTCTCTGTATGCTGGGTGTTTTTAGTGGGTTTTTTTAGTGGTTTTTTAGCGCTTTTTTAAAGGGGGCTACACACTATATATAGGGGCTATAGCAATCGCCACTTTTTTGGTGGGGTTTTATTGCCAAGTAAAAAGGCTTTTACATCCATGGGCTTTTTGCCCGCTTTCTGGATTTTATTCAATGTTAACAAGCGGTTATCCTTGCATAGAATTTGCAATGTGTCATTACTTATGAACGATCCGTAAGGAGGCGTTTTTCTAGAGGCAAAAGGCGGAGCGTCTTCCGTGGTGGCTGATAGGATCTTTATGCGTGTGGGTTTGGCGTTCTCTTCGATCTCAAAAAACGTCGCAGGGAATGGGCTGAATGCTCGGATCTTACGCTCTAACTCAAAGGAAGTATGAGCGGAAAAATCAAGCTTGGTCTCTTCTTTGCTGATCTTGTGGGCGTAGGTGGATAGGGCGTGATCTTGCTTGATTGGAATAAGATCATGATATTTTTCAAGAGCTTGGCAGATGAGATCTGCCCCCATGTGCGATAAAGTATCGTGCAACGTGCCTGCCGTGGTGTGCGGAGTTAGGGGAAGTTCTTGTGTGAGTAAAATATCGCCTGTATCTAGGCCTTTATCCATCTGCATTATGGTTATTCCGCTTTTATCTTCGCCGTTCTCTATGGCTCTTTGGATCGGGGCTGATCCCCTTAGGCGGGGCAGAAGAGAGGCGTGGATGTTTAAAGATCCGTACTTCGTTCCTTGTAAAATATCTGTGGGTAAAAGTAATCCGTAGGCCACAACTATCCCAATATCTGCTTGAAGATTGCGGAAGTAGGATAGCTCTTCGGCGTTGTTCTTAAGGGATATGGGAGTTCTGACTTCCCAATCGTTCGCTAGGGCGTAATCATGCACGGGCGTATTCTTCTCTCGCTGTCCTCTGCCAGCCTTTCTCGGCGGTTGGGAATAGACGCATAAAATTTTATGTCCTGCTTGTTTTAAACTCGCTAGGGCTTGAACGGAAAAATCTGGCGTCCCCATAAATATTATCTTCATTGTCTTAGTCGCTTGTGTTGGATTTAATGTGTTTGTTCATCTTTTTCAATAACATATCTCGGCGTAAGCGGGAAACTCTATCAATAAATAATTTGCCCGATAAATGGTCAAGCTCATGTTGTATGCAGGTGGCAAGTAGATTATCGCCCTCAATTGTTTGAGTGTTGCCGTCAAGATCCATGTATTCAGCCTTGATTCGCTTGGGGCGAGTGATCTGGGCAAATACTCCCGGGACAGATAAACAACCCTCGCTGTAGTTCCTCTCTTCATCGGATTCCCAAGTGATTCGTGGATTTAACATGACTAATGGTTGATTATTTTGTCCTTCTTCTGATACGTCTATCACAAACATACAAATATTATGACCAACTTGCGGAGCTGCTAAGCCAACCCCCGGAGCTGCGTACATTGTGGCTAGCATATCTTGGGCAAGCTTGCGAATCTCCTCGCTAACTACCTTGATTGGTTCACATTTTTTCGATAGTCCCTCGTGGGGTGGGGTGTAGATTTTTAATATATTTCCCATGTATTTAACTTCTTTCGTGATTGTCGGATAGATAATTATTTATATAATATATCATATTTTCTTGTAAATTACAATAAATTAAGGTATAATAAAGGAAATGATGTATTATTTAAAATAACAATGGAAAATTAGGAGGCGTATAATATGACAATTACAAGGAAAAATTTCAGGAAAATTGCTATTGCTATTGCTTGTTTGGGAATCGCTTTTACTGTGTGGGCCTGTGGAGGCGATCCAGATAAACGAGATGCGGTTCAATATTATAAAGAGTATGTATCTGCTCATGGAATACGTGAGGGCTGGACACTGCAGAGCGTGAAAATCGTCGGTAAAGATATCGAAATTAATGTGGATATCGTAGCTCCTGGGCAAGAAATGATGTTAGAGGGAATCTCTCGTATGGATCGAACTGTGGTGGCTCGTAATGGTTGCCCATCTTATAAATCGGACTTTTGGCATCTCTTGAGTGGGAAATATAATAAAATGAAAGTGTGGATCGCTTTGTATAATACAAAACATTCACGTTTATCTAAGGTAACTTGTCCGTTCCCAGAAAAAGGTAGTGTGATTCAGTACGAGAATATGAAATAGTAACTTGTGGGTTTTCATCTATCTATAAACCTTAATTAATGAAAGAATATTGATGATAATAAGCAAATATTTTTCGCTTTTCCTCTTTGTATCTGTGATTATTGGCGGATTGTCTCTAAGCACTTCGGCAAATGCTCGCTTTAAAGTGAAAAGAAATCAAGATGTTGGAATCACTGGAGAAATTGGCGATGAAGCTAAAAATCTAAATTCGCAAGCAATGGATTTTTCTAAAATTACTCAAAAGTCAATGGTGCAACGTCGCCAGCGTAAGGAGCTTTTTAAGGTCTATGAAAATCGCTATGTGTGGCTCTTTTCAACTTTCGTCCCTGCCATAGATTATAAGGGTAAAAGTGTAAATACTAACTTGAATTTTGTCTCTGCTACCGATATCCTAAAAAAGGAAGACGCCCATTTATTGTGCTTGAAAGTGGTGAAGATTAAAGATCTATCTCTTGAGTATTTATCAAGTCATCCCATTCATTTGGGTAAGGACGGTAATTTTAACTCGATCATTACTGCGAAAAATGTGGCTGATTATTTAACTCAACGTCTAGGGTTTAAGGTGTTGAAATATATGATCGTTTTTGAAGGATTGTATGCAAAGATTCACAAGAATACTAAAATCCATGGATTTTTGCCTAAAAATCTGATCCTTAGATGTTCAGAACTTAAGGGTAAGTTGGGTAAAGATAAAAAGAAAGAATAATTTGATAGAAAGTAATAACAATCAAATATCCATTTTCTTTGATATTAATGACTTCATTCATCAAGTCCCTAAAGGTCGCCTTATGGGATTGGATTTTGGCAATAAAACCATAGGCGTAGCCCTAGGAACAATCGCCATAGGTGTCGCCTCGCCTATGTTGACAATTTCACGAACTAAATTATTACAAGATATCAAGAAGTTACAAGATATCATTAAAGAAGAAAATATCAAAGGTATCGTATTGGGATATCCCCTAGAAATGGACGGTACACAAGGAGATCGTTGTAGTAAAACGAAAGATTTCGCCCATAGATTAATGCGAGAATCTGCCATGAATATCTTGCTATTTGATGAACGATATTCCACCGTAGCAGTAGAACGAGTACTAATCCAAGCAGGCGACATCTCACGCAATAAACGCAGTAAACAAGTCGACCAACACGCCGCCGCCTTTATCCTGCAAGGCGTGATGAATGGCTATTAGCTGGTTTTTTTTTCTTGCTAATATACCCTCTTCAAAATCACAATTTATACACACTTTTTGGCTGGATGTCTTGATAGGTGGTCGAACTTTTTGGCTGGATTTCTTGATAGGTGTTCGCACTCTTTGGCTGGATATCCTGATAGGTGTTCGAACAAAGTTTGTTCGAACATGCTTTAGGGGGATAGGTAATTGTCTATAATATCGGTGGGTGTAATATTGCTATGTTTTATTATTGCTGGCCTAATATATAGGCCAGAAAAAATAATAACAATGATGAAATATAAAACAGCCATTTTTATTTGTGGTGTTCTGTTGTAATGTGGGGGATAACAATGACAAATGAGATAGAGAGAAACCAGAGTAACAGGCAACAAAGAGCAATCAGAGTAATCAAAGAAACCAGCAAAAAGAGTAACAGACTAACCAGAGTAACAGGCGAGAAGAATATAAAATAAGATCATTTGTTTCATAATCTTCCATGTGGTAGGAGGTGTTTGGTAAGGTTTTTATTTTGGGGAGTTGGTGGGGGGTGGGAGGTATTGTTGTAGGGTTTGGGGGGTTAGGATTACTGGTAGGAGTTTGCCTTTTGGGTTTTGTGGGGTGTATATTTTGTAAAATGGTAGGCTGTAGCGGTGGTTTTGGGATAGGTAGGTTGAGATTTTTTTGTTGGGATTGGTCCAGTCGGCTTGCATGGGGTAGGTGTTTTTTGTGTTAAATAGTAGATTTTTGCCTTGTTTTGTGTATAGTACGAATTTTTCATTTACTTTACAGGTTAAGCACCAATCGGCGGTAATGTCGACAAATACGCTTTTGCCTGATTTTACTAGGGCTTGGATTTTGTTGGGTTGGAATTTATGCCATTTTATATGGGGATCTTGTGAGTTTGGGTTTGTCTGTTGGTTTGTCTGTTCTGGTTGGTTGGTTGTGGTTATTTGGTGGTAGGCGATTGTGGTTAGCCATAGGGCGGTAGCGATCATGGGAATGAATAGCAGGCGTTTTATTAGGAATATTTTGTTGTGAAATTTTGTTAGTTTTGTTAGGTTTTTTGCTAGGTTGGGATAGGTGGTTGCTAGGAGAAAAGGCGAGGCCATGCCCATACCTAAGAATATATATATGAACAGACCTAAGCCCATGGGCAGGGTTAGGGAGTAGGATATGACACCGCCCATAAATGGAGCAGTGCATGGAGTGGCTAAGATTGTGGCAAGTACGCCGTTTAAAAAAGCGGATGTTTTATCTTTAGGTAGGGGGATTTTGTTATGGAAAAAGTTTAATATCTTGTTAAATATTTGGTTAAAGGCATTTATTTTGCTTAAAAGAGAGATATCAAATAGCATAAATAGGGCTATAATTAGCATTAGTATGGCCATTGATATGGTAAAAGTTACACTTTGAAACTGCATACCCCAACCAATGGCGTATCCTAGATACTTACAGATTAATAGAAGTAATCCCAATAGGCTAAATGTGGAGATCATCCCCAATGACATGAATAATAATAGGGTTTTTGGTTGCTTTGTGTTGCGTGTTAAGGATAATATTTTTAATCCTAAAACAGGCAATACACAGGGCATAACATTTAGGATTAATCCTGCAAGTAATGACAAGAATAATGTATAGTATATGCGAGCATTAAATAAGATATTTTGAGTATTTTCTCGGGTATTTTCTTGAGTATTTTCCTGTGTTTGTTGTGGGCTTATGGCTAGATTTTTTACGAGATAAAAGGAATTATTTCTAGTCATATAAACATCAATTTTATCTTTTAACATATCAATACCGTTTACTTTAAAGGTAAATAGTTTGGATGTTTTTTGCTTATCTTTTATCTTTTCTTGTGGATTTGTGATTGTTGGTTTATCTATGTTTAAGCCTTGATGATATAGGAATACATCAGATATATTATTTAAGGTTTTTACAGATATCAGGCCTTTATATTTACTGATGATTTTATAGTGAGCTTGTAGGGTGCTGGGATTTATTTTGTGGATTATTGGGAGCTTATTAAGAGCTATATTTAAGTTTTTTGCATTATTTGGATCGTTTAGTTGGGATATCTTAGTTGATAAAGTGATATCTCTACGGATACATTGTTCTTTACAAACGAAAATGGTTGTTTTTATTTTGATTGTACTGCGTTGTATCTTCTTAAGCTTATTAAAAAGGATGTGTATGGGCAGATATACGTTACCTTTGTATCCTGCGATGTTTTCGCCTAGGGTGATCATGCGTGTTGGTTGTGGATAGGAGATTGTGGCTGATTGTATATTTATGCTATCTTGTTGATTTAACTTGATTGTTGTTGGTAGTCCTGCACTTCCTGCCGAGATCCAATATAAATGCCAGCCTTGTTTTAACTTTAAATGTAAGCCGACATAATAACTATTATCATTGGTTTTATGGCTTTTAACAAAGCCGTCAAGTGAGACCCTACCAAAGGACTTATTTACAGAAGAAAGGGCCTTTTTATTCTGGAGTTGATCAACTTTATCATAGTTAAAACTAAAGCCTTTAACTAGGGAGTCAACCTTATGTTGATTGTTTTTTATCTGATTATTTTCAAGAGCATACGCAGAATTTATATTACTTAACATGTTACATAATAAGGCACTTAATAAGATACTTAATGTAATACTTAATAAAGCCTTTATTTTTAATGTATATAGTATATGTAACATTAAATATGTGGCTTTATGTGTGGCTTTTATTAATAATTTCATATAACTTAATTTATTCCATTCTACTTTAATTTACTTTACTTGACTTGACTTTTATCTTATCTAGTTTCTATTTTTCATCTGTGCTTTTGATGAGTATAGAGCTATCGCCATAGGAAAAAAAGCGGTAATTGTTTTGTATGGCGTGGGCGTATACTTCTTGCATTTTATCCAAGCCCATGAATGCGGAAACTAGCATGAATAGAGTGGATTTTGGCAAGTGAAAGTTGGTGATTAGAGCGTCAATAACTTTGAATTCATAGCCTGGAGTTATGAAGATGTTAGTTTCGCCTTTCCATGCTTTTACTTGACCATCGTTAAAGGTGGCTACGGATTCCAATATGCGTAAGGTGGTAGTGCCGACGCTAATAATTCGGCGACCGTCGAGCTTGGCTTGGCGGATTTTTTCGGCTACTTGTGGGCTTAGTTCGCCGTATTCGTAGTGCATTTTGTGATTGTTAACATCATCGACCTTAACAGGTAAAAACGTACCTGCTCCCACATGTAGAGTAACAAAATCCACATCAACGCCCTTATCTTTTAGGGCGTTGAGAACATTATCGGTAAAATGCAAGCCTGCAGTTGGGGCTGCCACTGCTCCTTTGTGTTTGGCGTAAATGGTTTGATAGTCTTCCTTGTCTTGGGCGTCGGCTATGTTGTTTTTACGCTTGATATAATGGGGTAAGGGCATAGCTCCGTATTCTGTGAGCTTTTCTTCTGCATGATCTGGGAATTCTAAGGAAACTTCGCCACCGTCTTTTGCGAGAACTTTCACTGTGAAATCATCGCTAAATTTAATGATGTCATTCACATTTAACTTCTTGGCAGGACGGCAAAAGGCTTTCCATCCATTATGAGTCTTTTGATGAAGTGTGAGCGATACCTTAGCTTGAAGATCTCCACGGATTCTTACGCCTTGTAATTGAGCAGGTAGAACTTTTGTATTGTTCATCAATAGAAGATCGCCCTTTTGTAGGATATTAACAATATCGCTAAATATTTGATCCTGTAATGGCTGATTTTGATTGACATATAAAAGCTTTGAGCTATCTCTTGGACTAACTGGGCGTTGTGCTATGTTTTCTTCTGGTAAGATAAAATTATAATCGTTAATATTAGTTGACATTTTATTCTCGTATATCAATGGATTTATACTGCTTTTGAGCCGTAACAGTCTATACCTGAAGAGCGTTTTACGCTGGCGATGAATTGTTTAACTTCCATGGGGAATTTCTCATTCATACCTTGCTCGCTATGGACTACTCCAAAGACACCAGTTAAATATATTAAGCGTGAAAATAGGTTTAGTTCTGATATGGATATATGCTCACCATTAATCGGTTCGATGAATTCCTTTAGTACCGATAATTGGTTGAAAAGCTTATTGATTAAGTTTGGTGTCTTCTTTAACCATTGATCAATGCTTTCTTGGGTTCTGTTTTCTATGTATGTTTTATACATTTGCGGATCTTCAATAAATTCTCTAATTCCTAGTTTTATCCAACGTGGGGCAAGAAGTTGTTGCCATATTTCGCTAGCGATGAAATTTTCTAGCCATTTTTCGATCTCTTTATCTTGGGGTTTGGAAATTAGGATTCTATTATTGCCTGTATGTTGATCAAGGAGTTTTAAGCCTTCTTCTGAATCGTCAATTGTGATGTTATTATCTAAGGCAATGGCAGGAACGCAGACTTTACCAAGAATTTTTTCTACTTCGCTTTGGCGTTCTGTTGTCATTATTGTTGTTGTGTATTCTATATTTTTTAAGCCGAGTAGAACTTTTACTTTAATACAGTCTGGGCATCTATCCCAAGAGAAAACATTTAGCATTTTGTGATCCTTACTTATTGTTTGGTGGTTGAGTGTTGATATTGAATGGCTATTGTTGAATAGCTATTGTTGAATGGTTAGAGTTGTTTTATGCTTATGATGTAAGAATTCTTCGTTGGAAGTTTTAATACTACTATAGGCTTGAAAGATAACAGCTATTAACCATAATAAAGCAATAACAAGAGCTATTTTTTCAAAAAATGACAGAGATTGATTCTTCGTGCTTTTTGTCTTGCCGATTCTAGCTACGCAGTTAAAGACGCCAACCGCCGACCAGCAAGTAATTAATAGCACGATAAATAGATATATCATTAAATCGTAAGAATTATCATTGATACTTGATTTGTGCATGTGTACCCATGGTAAAAGTGCCACCAAGTCCACTGCTATAAAATTAAAGTAGAATGTAAGCTTTAAAGAAAGTTTACCGTTCCAATTGTCTCGTATATATTGCATTATTATAATCCTTTGCAAGGGATAGGGAAAATTAGCTCATATGTCTTAAAATAAGGGCTAAGAAAATAAGGGCTAAGATAAACTTAAAGTACATGTACGTCCTAAATTAAGGCACATCTTAATTAATTTTTTTATCCCTTGAAGTTCATTTTCACATCTCTTGATTCTCGATTAATCTTGATTATAGTCTATTTTTATGATGATTTCAAGTTATTCTTAAAGACAAAAAAATAGTATCTTAAAAAATTAAGATACTATCCTTTTATATTGGTGCGAGTGAAGGGACTCGAACCCCCACGGCTCTCACCACTGGAACCTAAATCCAGCGCGTCTACCAATTTCGCCACACTCGCATATATATGAAGAGAAAACTCAAGCGATATCTTAATAGGTGTTAAGGTATCTCGTTTGCATTCTTATGTAATTATGATATATTATCGTACTCACAAATGCAAGAAATTATTTTGTTTATTAGATAACTATAAGTTTTTCCATGGTTTTTTTTATGAAAAACGGTAAGTCTTCCGAAAGCATATAAGCTCCTGATTCGATTCCTGCGTCTCCATGAATCCAGACTCCTGCTGATATGGCCGTTAAAGTGGGCATTTGAGTGGATAATGCTCCGATAACTCCTGCCAAAGAATCCCCAACTCCACGAGTGGACATCCAAAAGCTTGAGTGATTGTTAAGTATTACCTGCGGTGTAGCAGGGTTAGATATGGCGGTTATACTCCCCTTTAGCACGATATAAGCTCCTGTGATAAGCGTAGCTTCTTCCACTAGCTTTATAATATCTTTTTTAAGATTCATATAGGGTTCAAACATCTTGTAAAATTCGCTCATGTTAGGAGTAAGGATAACATCTGATGAAGATTTTTTGATGTTCTTATAAAGATCTTGAAAAAGATGATTGCGAGTGAAAGCCAGTAAGGCCCCGCCGTCAAGGGTTAGTTTGGCGTTATTTAGGGTTATGGCCTCAAGAGTGGTTAGTACTATATTTTGAGTAAACTTATTGGCATATAATCCACAACCCAATACTATAGAGCCTATGTTCTTAGATGTGGCGATTTTAGACCATTGAGTAACTTTTTCCTTTTCCGATCCTGATAATTTAATTAAGGTAATCCCCTCGGGGGTGTTGGTGTAGAATTGCTCATACTCTTCAAGATAGGCAATTGTAACCATGCCAGCCCCTGCACGGCGAGCCGATTCGGCGGATATCTTCACAGATCCCGCTAGCTGACCACCTAAAAATAGTACGTGTCCACGAGTGTATTTATTGGAATTAAATTGCGGTGGTTTAAGATCTGATATCCATAAAGACGGATCATTCAATAAAGCATCGCTTTTTAAAAAGGATGTGAATTCCGATAAGCCAATATCAAGCACGGCGATATTCCCTGAAGATTGGATTCCTTGATCCAGCAATAAGCCTTGTTTTAGGATCTGTAATGTTAGGGTAGCGTCGGCCTCAATGGCATGTTTTCCGATCATGCGACCTGTTTGGACGTCTATTCCTGACGGTATATCAATACTTATTACATATATGCGAGTTTCTTGTGAGACTTTTGAGAGCTTTTTCGCTTCATTAACATCTTCAATCACATTATATATACTGGGTGTTACATTTTGTAGATCATCATCAATATCGAAGATACCATCTACTATGATCTTGTTTTGTAATAAAAGGTCAACGGATATTACGGATTTATGCGTTTTTACTCCGCTCGATTTTAAGAGGTTTTTGGCGATGTGATCCTTTTCCCAAATTATCGGCAATAGGGATACTTCTCGATTATTTTTTTGTAAAATATCGGCCACGATTATGTTTATTACCCCCTTATAGCTTGATCCTACTAGGCAGAGTACAGAACCCTCTGTGTTTTCCAGTAGATATTTAGCTATTTCCTTTGCCGAATCTTGGGCGATATCGTTTTTGGTAAGTTCTGCTAGTTCGATGTGTTCGTCGAGTTTTAAGCATTGTTCTAAATCAAATATGGGAATCATTTGCCAACCTTATGTATTTTTTTGTCAATAGAAATATTCTATAAAGAATAATATCAAATTTCTATTTACAAGTAAACTTTATTATGATATATTTGTATTTAATTACGTTAAATCATAAACTCAAGGTATTAATCAATGGTGAAGACTAGCAACACAGAAGATAATAAAGGTGAGAATAAAGATCTTAACGTATCTGACAACAATAAAAAGAAAAAAGATTCGAAATCTAAAGAGGCAAAATCTGTAAGCAAAAAGAACACAAGTAAAAAATCTGCCAATAATCAATCTGAAGACAAGAAGAAAGATTCTAGCAAGAAAACTACAACAACTAACAAATCTACAACCAAACCTACAGCTAATACACAAGCCACTAAGGCGGAAAAATTAGAAGAATTACAACAATCTGAAAGTAAAGGAATTAATATGGAACATTCGGAAGACAATAAAGATAACTTGGAAGTAAAAGAAACTGATAAGGTGGAAGAACTGAAATCAGAATCTCAAGCTGACAAGACGCAAGCTGATAATACTCAAGAAGAGAAAAAACCAGTGGAAAAAGGTAACCCTACGCCCTTTGATTTTACAGATCCGAGTATTGAAAATAATGTTCCTAAGTACTTAAGTGATACCTATTCATGGGCATATGTGGATGATAAGGCCATTAAGTTTTGGGATACTCCTTTTAAGGTTAATTTTATTTTATGGGGAAATGCTAAGCGTTTAACTCAAGCTTTATATGATAAGCTTGAAACTAGAAAACCACAAAAAATGTTGCAAGTAACTTCCGTATATGGGAACGTTATGCCCGATACTGCCAAAAGATTACATAAAGAAACTACTCTGGATGTTATCGATATTGTTACAGGCCAGTTAAAATCGGCAAAAAGAAAGCTAGATCCTATTATGGGAGATAGAGTGAGTTATTATCTTGCGGATTCTTCTGATTTACCATTTGAAGATGAAAAATACGATCAAGTATATGTATTCATGTTATTACACGAACAGCCAATCGAAGTGAGAAATAAAACGCTAAATGAAGCCTTTAGAGTCTTAAAGCCCGGTGGTGATCTGATTGTTGTTGATTATCATAAGCCATTTTTATTACATCCTTTATTACCTATCATGTGGGTAATATACAAAACTTTAGAACCGTTTGCTATGAATTTATGGGGCATGGAGATTCCTGATATCTTAGGGCTGGACGCTCCAATTTATTCGGCTAAAAAAGAAACATATTTCGGTAGTTTATTCCAACGTTGGGTAATTACAAAATCAGAAGATGGAAAGGCACATTGGCATTCTAAGAATCCATTGCCTAAATCCGATAAATAAATATTTACTCTTATTATAGTGATTATGTTGTTATTCCCATGTTTTTAAGTGTTGTATCCCCCTCTAAGAAAATAAACTTTGCTAGCTTTGTACCTGAAAATGTTCAAAGACAGGTCAACACTCCTAAATATGGCAAGCAGGCTTGGGAATTGGCACAGATCATGAAAAAATATAACGCTCAAGAACTCATGGATATATTAAAAATATCGCCAAAGTTATCCCAATTAAATTATGAGCGTTATCTTGATTTTTCTTATGTGGAGAAATCTACAGAAGATAAGTTAGAGCTAATGCCAGCAATGTACGCTTTTCAAGGAGATACATTTATCGGCTTAGAGGCTAGTACTTTAAAGGAAGAAGAGCAAAATTATTCTAATAAAGCCTTGCGGATTCTTTCTGGATTATATGGCTTGCTTGCTCCCTTTGATAATATCCAAGCTTACAGATTAGAAATGGGAACAAAACTTCAAAATTCTCAAGGTGCGGATCTTTACGCATATTGGTCCGAGTTGCTAACTGCTGATCTTAATGCTTATATTAAAGAAAATAATATAACTAAAATTATCAATCTTGCGTCTGTGGAATATTCTTCGGTTCTTGATAAAAGTAAAATGGCCGTGGAAATTATAACTCCTGATTTTAAGAATCTTGTAAATGGCGTACTTAAGCCATGTGGGATGTTTGTTAAACGCTATCGTGGTATGATGGCACGCTATATTATTCAAAATCAAGTATGCAATGTGGAAAAATTAAAAAAATTTAACTTTGGAGGGTTACAATTATATGACGAAGATAATTTGCTTTTTGTTAAGGAGAAATCTTAAGAAATAATTGATAAGCGGTGGTTTTATTGTTGATATATATTCTATAATAGTATACTATATAAAACATACCACGGCATAGCGAAGCTAAGGCAGAGCGATGCCCAAATATTAAGATATAATCATATATCTTAATTAAGTAGTTAACAACAATCAACCAATCAACAATCTACATATACAATAATTTACATATAAATTATAAATTTTATACCAGTTTAGGAGATATATATATGAGTACTGATTTAATACTTAAATCCATAATAAACTATGCAAGTTTGGATAGACTTAATGTGAGAGATAGCGATGAATCTGCTAGCTTAATACAAACCCGTGGCGGTGATTTTGAAGAATTTGTTAAGGAATTATTTCTTGATAATAACAAGATCAGTAAACAAGAAAGATTAAAAGAATATCAAAGAATCTTTTCCTTTCAAGGAGCTACTAATAATCCGCCTGATCTGATGTTTTATAATAGTTACGCTATTAAGATCAACAAAAAAAGAACTACTAGAAGTATAATCCCTTTAAATAGTTCTCATCCGAGAGATGCAATTTCTGCCAATGATAGCTTATTAAAATCAGATACAAGAGAAATTGAAGGCGGAAACTGGATCAAACCTTTATTTTATTACATCGGCGAAGTGGAAAACCAATATTGTAAATCTATGTTTATCATAGACGGTGCGTGTTATACTGCCAATGAAGAATATTACCAACGTTTAATTAAGCAGATAAAATCTGGTGTTAGCGAAATTCCTGATGTTAAAATGATAAAAACTAAAGAACTAGGAAAAGTAAAAGAGATTGATCCGCTAAAGGTTACAGATCTAAGAGTTAGAGGTATGTGGAATATTTTACATCCATTATCTTTAATGAAAAGATTTACCGATATCGATGTCAGTGAATATAATATTCTAGTAGTTATGAAAAAAGACAAATTCGATCTAGCAACTCCAGAGATGTTATCTAAGCTAAAAAATTCTGATAAACTTGTAGTTGAAGAATGTAAATGGCCCAATCCCAATAATTTAAGTGATCTTTTTGATGTTGTCATAATAAAAGGGTAATTATAGAAAGATGAATATTATATCATTATTTTCAGGTGCTGGAGGTTTAGATCTAGGCTTTATCCAAGCAGGCTTTAATATTATATGGGCAAATGAAAAAGCTAAGAAAGTAAAAAAAACCTATGAATATAATCATCCGAATACTATATTTTCTAATAAAGATATAACATTAATCCCCAATGAAGAAATACCATCCGAAAACATCGATGGTATTATCGGCGGTCCACCTTGCCAAAGTTGGAGCGTCGCAGGCAATATGAAAGGCAAAGTAGACAAACGTGGAGCGTTGATTGATGACTATCTTAGAGTCATTTCTCATGTAAGACCTAAATTTTTTTTATTTGAAAACGTTAAGGGAATTATTTCTAAAACCCATATTGATGATTTTAATTATCTCTTAACAAACCTAACAAACATCGGCTATTCAGTTAGTTATAAGGTGTTAAATGCTGTCGATTATCATGTCCCGCAGACCAGAGAAAGAGTTTTTATTGTGGGCTTTCTTTCTCAATTGGATATCGATTTTGAATTCCCTAGAGCAAAAAAAAACCAAATTAGTTTAAGGCAAGCATTAGCTAATTTACCACCGCAAAAACCATTCGATAGAGAAATAAGTACTTTTGATAGTAATGAATATGTTACAGGAACATTTTCTAGTATTTTTATGTCTAGAAACCGCATACGCTACGCCCACCAGCCCAGTTTTACAATTCAAGCGAGTGGGCGTCAAGCCCCTTTGCATTATAGTTCTCCAGGAATGATTAAAATCCAAAAGGATAAGTTTGTATTTTCAGGACCCATAAAAGATGTAAGACGCTTGTCCGTGCGAGAATGTGCCAGAATCCAAACCTTTCCAGACGATTTTCAATTCATATATTCCAACATTAATGACGCCTACAAAATGATAGGAAATGCCGTACCTGTCCACCTAGCCAAGATCATAGCCGAAACCATTAAGGTTTATTTATACTAAATTATCCAATAACAATAACAAGAAACGATCCACCTTATGAGAAAAGTAATACTAATATTTATAACGTTATTTCTAATAACCGCTTGCAATAAATATCAAGATAAACCATTCATTACCAAGGAAAACGCCAATACTATCACAGTAGCAGAAATTAAACAAATCTTAAAAGACGGTACAAATATCGATGTTACAAGGCCTACATGGCCTGTAACCTCTTTAATGTTGGCGGTGAGATACTCAAAGAATATGGATATTATTCGCTTTTTAGTGAAACAGGGGGCGAATCTTAACAAAGAAGATATATATGGAAAAACATCCTTACTGTATGCTTTAGAATATCAACCAAATAATATGGAATTGGTGCAATTACTCTTAGAACATGGAGTAGACATTAACAATCCAGATGAAAAATCTAACACTCCCTTAATGTATGCCGTAAAGTATAAAAATAATGTGGATATAATTAAATTATTAATAGAAAATAATGCGAGGGTTAATCCTTATACCTCTGATAATTCATTAGCATATGCGATAAAATATAATAAAAGTCCCGAAATAGTTAAGTTATTAATTTCTAAAGGGGTGAAGATGTCGGATTCGGCGTTATTTGATGCTCTTAACAGTCATCAACCCTTACAAACCCTTAAATATTTAATAGCATATGGAGCGGAAGTCGGTGTTAAATGTAATTATGCGGTAACACCATTAATGTATGCTGTTAAGAATAATTATAATTCTGAAACAATTAACTATCTGATAAAATTAGGAGAAAAACTTAATCCCAATGATTGTAGGGACTATGAAACACCTTTAACATTTGCCAGTAGATACAATAAACATCCTGCAGTATTTAAAGCACTTCTTAAAGCAGGGGCTGATGTAAAGTTTAATTTTAATAGACCTTTAAAAAATGCCTTAAGATACAAACAATCGCCAAGTATCGTTAAAATATTAGTTAAGGCAGGGGCTAAACTAAATTATCCAAAAGGTAAGTTATACTCACCTTTAAGATATGCTATTTTATTTTATAAGAATCCTGAAGTACTAAGAACGCTCATAAAACTAGGTGCTAAGGTTAGCAAGACCGATAATACACTATTACAAGACGCCATAGACACTAATCAGTCTGTAGAATTTTTTAAGATTCTCGTAAACGCAGGTGCAAATATAAATTTAAGAGTATCATATGATAATACCACTTTATTGGAAGACGCCATTACTTGGCCCGAAATTTATAATAAATCCATTGATCTTAAAGTAATCAAATTCTTTTTACAAGCAGGAGCAGATGTTAATGCGGAAAGTAGTAAATCTTTAAACGCTTTAGAATATGCCTGTATGGTCAAGCCTAAATTAAATGCTGATGTTATCGCTCTGTTATTAAAAACAAAACCGAAGAAAATAAATCAAGCTTTCATGTTAGCCATAGATCATAAACCCACTAAAAAGATACTGCAACTATTTATTAAAGCAGGGGTGGACGTCAATAAAAAATCTAAAGACGGCGATACCTTATTACTAAAGGCCGTGAAAAACGGGCAAGATATCCATATCATACAAGCCTTAATAGACGCAGGGGCGAGCGTGATTGTCAATAATAAGGATAACACGCCTTTTACCTATGCTAGCAAGTTGAAAAATAAAAGCGAAGTAATGCCAATGTTAATTAAAGCTTTAAAATCGCAAACTGCCAATAGTAAGGCCTTGATATATGAGTATAATATTGATGATGTAACCGCAGAAACACTAAAAACCGCATTAAAAGGCGGTGCGGATATTAATGCTAAAAATGAATATGATCAACTGCCGTTAATCTTGGCAATTAAGCATAATAAATTTGATCTTGTAAAGGTTCTTTTACAGGCTAAACCTGATCTAAGCTTGGCGGATAAACATGGCAGGACTCCCTTATTATCGGCTATCGCCTATACTAAAAATAAAGATATGATCAATCTACTATTAAAAGCAGGCAGTAGCACGCAAGACCAAGATTTAAAAGGTAAAACTTCATTAATGTACGCCATTAACCACGATCAAGATGTGAGTGTGGTTAACTCTCTGATAAAATCAGGAGCGAAAGTCAATGAAGAATATGTCTATAAAGATCCCCTAAGTGTTGCGACTAGTCATGCTGATAATGATAACACCTTTAAAATAGTTAAGGCTCTAATCCAAGCAGGAGCAAACCCCAAAGCCCATGACGGTTTGTCTCTTGTCTATGCCGTAGATAAACAACTAGTTACGAAAAGATATGAGAAGAAAGCCCCTGTTGATATAATTAGATTTCTTGTGCAATCAGGTGTTAAAACTGGTAATATCACCACCTATGACGATTTGAATATATTAGCCTCTGCTATAATGTGTCATATGGATCTTGATGTAATCCAAGCCTTAATCGACGGTGGTGGCGATGTGAATGATCCTTTAGATTCTCAACCGCCACTTGCGTATATATTTGAAAACTATAATACCTATAATAAACATGTAAGAGAAACTCCAGCCTTAACAAAAATGCTGATAAAAGCAGGAGTCCACGTTAACACAACAGATTCGGATGGGAAAAGCCCATTAATTTCAGCCATTGAAAACTATAACTTAAGTGACGGTGCTACCCTTAAGATAGTTAAGATGTTAATTGACGCCGGAGCTAAAGTCAATCTAGCCACTAAAGCAAAGCAAACCCCTTTAATGTATGCAGCTGCAATGAAATATAATGTCTCACACCCACAATGGTCAGCGAACAGTAGACGCACCTATACAGCAAGGGAATTTGAGAGACTTAAATCACAACTCATTAGCGTCTTACTAGATCATCAAGCCAATGTAAATGCTAAAGATATACACGGTCAAACCTCTTTATACTTCGCTAAACGTTTCAAGTCTAATCCAGATATAATCCAAATATTAGTAAAAGCAGGAGCAAAAGAATAAAGTATTATGTTAAAAATTTTGTTTATCTTTGTTAGTTTTTTCTTGATAACTGGTTTTTCATCTAAGGAATCAGATCAAGGCTTATTTATCAATAAATATAATGCAAAAACCATAAGCATAGCACGAATAAAACAAGCCATAAATGACGGTGCGAGCGTAAATGCTCGTGATGATTATGGCTTAACACCTTTAATGTATGCCAGTGCTTATAATACTAATCCTAAGATAATCAATCTTTTACTTAAGGCAGGAGCAGATTTTAAGGTGGAAGATAATGACGCTATCACACCATTAATCTATGCTAGTATGTCCAATTCCAATCCTTTAGTAATTCAAGCGTTATTAAAGGCAGGAGCTAAAGTTAACGCAAAAAATTCACTGCTATACACACCCTTACTTTACGCCAGCAGATACAATCCCAACCCTAAAATTATCGCCACATTATTACAAGCAGGAGCAGACATAAATATTACAGATGACAACGGTATATCCCCTTTAATGTACGCTATTTTATATAACAAGAATCTTGAAGTAATAAAACTTCTCTTAAAACATAAGTATTACATAAAACAGAGTTTACTACGTCAAGCTTATCGCTTGAAATTTTTTTCTTTTAATTGGTTAGTTTTCTTGTTATACTGTATCCATATGTAAAACGTGTGTTTATAAGAAAAAAGAGAGCTAAAGGATAAAACGAAATGAAAACTCAAGAATATTATCGAGCAGTGCAAGAATTAGTTATTCATCTTAAGTATAAGGATTATACAAAATTTATGGCAGAACTAGAAGAGATCATGCAAAATAATTCAGAGCATGACGAGGCCGTATTTCTTTTAGGACATTATGCTTATAATCTTGGGAATTACAAGTTGGCAATGGAATATTTTTCCACAGCGTGGGAGTTAAACAAAACCGTACAAGAATATGCGGACGCCATTGCAATTACTTTTGTTGCGTTACAAGAAAAGGATCTTGCTTTATCCTATGCTAAAACGTCAGAATTTTTAAAGCCACATCCCCATATAGATTACCTATTAGATTCGTATATCATGAATTATCAAGGATTATATGATGATAGCGATATTGAGGAAAACTTAAAGAAAGTTTTAAGATTCTTTGAAAATGGGCGTTATTATGAGTGTATAAATTCGGCGTTAAAGTTTGCGAATTCGGCAAAAGATAATGCTGATTTGTTCTTATATTTGGGAAAAGCTTACTATAATATCTTGGACTATGATTTGGCATATGAAGCTCTTAAGATATCCTACAATAATGCCCAAGATAAAAAAGAACAACTTAAATTATTAATGGAACTTGCATTAAAATTAGCTAAAATGGACGATTTCCAAGATTATCTTAAGGAATTATCCCAGTTAAACCAATTAAAAAATGGACATTCGGATAATTTAGATGATAAAATCCAAAGTGAAATTCTCAATTATTATCTTAAAAAAGATCCCAAGATCCAAGAAAAAATACAAACCCTTGCTAAGGATAAAAAACCAATTCGCTTAAATGATATC
The DNA here is from genome assembly GCA_002632265.1 of Rhodospirillaceae bacterium MC!. GTDB lineage: Bacteria > Pseudomonadota > Alphaproteobacteria > MC1 > MC1 > MC1. The sequence continues at coordinate 76,815 of NQOV01000006.1, read as the reverse complement.
AATAACGAAGAATTTTATTGTAATATGGGAATGATTATTGATAATCATATGGATAGTGAGTATTTATCGGCTTTGCTTGCCATTAGTGCTGTTCCTCAAAACTTTTCTTTAACCATATATGATCTTGGTTCGGAAAATATTAAAGTGCGAGATTTATTTGATAAAAATGATTGTAAATATCGTAGTTTATATTATGAGAATTATCAATCATCAGCTATGATCATTAGGGGCGAGGGTTTGGATATTCTCATTGATGCCACCTACGAAAACGCCAAAAATTCTACCTTAATGTATGATTATGATAACATTGTGGATTGCAAAATATCCTTATTTGATAGCGAAGTTAAACCGCAAAGCAACAGATTATTAATTTCAGATAATAAGAATATCCTAAAGACTCCAGATCTTGATAAGTTAGATGTTCTTAATCTTGACTCCTTTATCGCCTATGATCCGCCAACCTATGAACGTTATACCCAACCGCCGATAACCAGTTCTAAGATTCTAACCATTGGCATGATAGCCGACAAACGTAATATCACTCCTGATTACATCGCTAGTATTACAGATACTTTAAAATCATCAAAAAATATCCGTGTGATTTTTGGTTACATGAATGAGATCGATCAAGAATATAAACAGGAATTAATATCTCATTTTAATGGGGAAAATTTACTAGATCAAATCTTTTTTCTTGAAAATGATCCACAAGATAAAGCAAACCAGCTAGATCTAAAGGATGAATTTTTCGGCTATATTGATGTTTTCTTAAATGGAGCAAAAGTCTATCCCCAAGCCATGGCTACAGCTTTATATATGGGGATATCTGTGTATTATGTCCGTCATGGTTTAAGTAATGATTCCCTAGCTTTATCCATATTATCAACCCTTAGCATGTATGAGGAATATGTATATGATACCCCAGAAGACTGCATGAAAGATCTAAGAGAAATTCCCAATAATATAGATAAACTTACTACTTTCCGTACAGATCTAATTAGTGCCATACCTGAAACTATGCTTTTTAATCCCTCATTAACCAATATACAATTTTTTACTAAGATGTTAGAGTTATCGGGTTATGTTTTTGATCAAGATAAATAATGCTAAAAAATATTCTCTAGTAATTCATTCACTAATATGTTATAGTTTTTCACACATTACACATAATATATAAACATAATATATAATAAGATCATATAAAAGAAAAGAGTCCTAAATAAATGTATACTATCGCTAAACGTTTTGAGTTTTCTGCGTCCCATAGGTTGGAGAACTTACCACAGAGTCATAAATGTCATAACTTACATGGGCATAATTATGTAGTAGAAGTTATCTTACAATCTAAAAGCTTGAATGAATTCGGTTTTGTTGTAGATTATACGGAACTAAATGAACTTAAAAACTTTCTAGATACCAATTATGATCATAAACATTTAAATGATATCTATAAGGAAACCCCAACCACCGCCGAAAACATCGCCAAGACCTTATATGAGTGGTGTAAAAATCGTTGGCCGCAAACTCATAAAATAAGAGTTTCAGAAACCGCCAAAACTTGGGCAGAATATAGCAAAGAATAAAGCAAAGAATAAAGGAAAATATAAAAGTGGTTAGTAAAAAATTAGTGGTAAATGAAATATTCGGACCAACATTCCAAGGGGAAGGGCTAGAAATAGGAACATTTACCGTATTTGTACGTCTGGCAAGTTGTGATTTTAAATGTGCATGGTGTGATACTCTCCATGCAGTAGATCCCATATATAAAGATCAATGGCATAAATTAACCGCTTACGAGATCATGGAAGAAGTGCAAAAACTCACTAAAAAAAAATGTACAATAACCATTTCGGGCGGAAATCCAGCATTGCAAGATCTCAATGAACTTCTAGATCTAGGCCACGAAATGGGTTATAAATTCGCCCTAGAAACTCAAGGATCTGTATCTAAAGAATGGTTTTCTAAGTTGGAAGTTCTAGCCATAAGCCCCAAACCACCATCGGCAAAAGTAGAGACGAAAATTCAAGATATAAAACACTCGCTAAAAAAAGCAAATATCACAACAAAAACATTCCTAAAAGTCGTGATATTTGACGAGCTGGATTATAAATTCGCCCTAGATCTTCACAAGGAAATTTACAAAGATTTCCCAAAAATTCCATTTATCTTACAAGTGGGAAATAATCAAGTAGAGCCAGAAAAAGACGTAGATCTCAACATCCTATCAGAAAAATTAAAATGGCTCATGGAAAAAGCGGGCCAAGACAACCTAGTAAATGTAAGAGTACTTCCCCAACTTCATGTCTACGCCTACGGAAACCAACGTGCCAAATAAGAATTGCCAAAATTAACTAAGAAATACATCTTAGTTAATTTTGGCATGGTTTTTGCAGGAATAGGGTTCAAGGTATATGAAATATACGTACAAGTATGTAAAGTGTAAAGCATGAAAAAATTAATATTATCATTAGGATCTATATTATTCTTGTTGCCAATGACAGGTTGTCAAATGGCAACAAGATTCGGTACATATGCAGTTGGTCCAGGGCAATATATTGTTACTGCAGGCCCTGTTTATCAGATTCAAAATAAACGTGCGATCAAAGTAAAATCCATTGATCCCAATAGTCATGAAACTATCATAGATGTTTGGATTCCACCTTATAATATAGCGAAAGACGACCTACAACCAACTAGGGAAGAATGTTACCGTAAGGCTCGCAGAAAAGCCCTAGAGCGTATTGCGGTTTTAGATGATCGTTTATCTCGTTTCCCTAAGAAAAATAATAGGGAACGATTCCGCCATGAGCATTTAATATTAAAACTTCATTCAAGCGAAAATCAATATAAATTAACTCGCCAATATCAAGCGGAATGCTTGAAAAAACTAGGCTTTAGATATGTATCAGATGATCAAAATCAATAAATAAAATAAATATTTATAGACAAATGAATATTATAGTGTTACCATGTTTTTATTATGAATTTAAAAATTAATATCTACGTTTGAAAAATTATACTTCAAACTTCTGACAATTTATTCATAATTCTACATTCAGAAGTAGTTTTACTCACGTTAATATCTGACTAAAACGAAAATGATTTTTTTATATAAATTATGACTTAAGAGATTATAAGATTACTTATAATCCTAGTGCATAATACCTAGAGAGTGAAAGCAATAATAATGACTGATCATATGGACGACATCGAGAATATCGATGAGAATAATAATATTAACCTTAACAATAACAATCAAGAAGAATATCAAGAAGAATATCAAGAACAAGACCAATACACAAGCCCAGTAGAATTCCCTACTGATGACGAAATAATCAACTTTATAAAAATATGTGCAGTAGCACCAAACAAGAGAGATCTTATAAAGGAATTCCAGTTAGAAGAACACAGAGAATTACTTAAAGAAACAATGGAACGCCTAAAAGAAGAAGAAAAAGTCTTAGGCAATCGTAAAGGATACATGGTAGAAGGCGGACAAGTTACCTTCGAGAGAAAAACAAAACTTCCACCAACTGCCATGCTTGAAGTATATAACGTAGATAAAGAAACAGGCGAAGTCCTTATGGTGGTAGCTGATACCAACGATAAGGAAGAATCTGCCAGTGAGTATAAAATATCATTACATATCACCGAACGTCATGAAGAAACTAACTTCATTTCTGGTATGGAAATATTTTGTAAGCTGATCCGCAAAAATGACGGCACGTACAAAGCGAAAATCATTAAAGTTCTTGAAAGAGAACCAGATGAATATATTTTCGGTATCTTAAAGGATGGCGTGTTAGAACCTGTTCAGCGTGCTTGGCGTAATTGGGATATTCGCCTTAATATGCAAAAGGCAGAAAACCAAGAACTAAGCGACGGCATGCTTTTAAAAGTATTGATCGAGCGTAGAAAATCTTCCACTCGTTCGGCTATCGTTAGCTTAGCGGAAAACTTTGGCGATGTTAGTGGGAAGAAAATCGCATCCGAAATTACTTTGGCACGCCATAACATCCCACAAGAATTTCCAACCGACGCCCTAAAACAAGCCGAAGATTCTCAAGCTCCTACACTCGAACATCGTACAGATATTAGAGATATCCCACTTGTTACTATCGACGGTGAAGACGCTCGTGATTTCGATGACGCTGTATTCGCCAAAGAAACCGATGACGGTTGGGAATTGGTGGTAGCTATCGCCGATGTATCCGCTTACGTAACCCCCAATTCTCCCCTTGATGTGGAAGCTCAAAAGCGTGGTAATTCGGTTTATCTTCCTGATCGTGTTGTCCCAATGTTGCCTACGGCTTTATCCAATGGCTGGTGTTCTTTAAATCCTAAGGAAGATCGTGGGGCGTTGGTGGCCTTCATTAATATCGATGACGCAGGTAATATCAAATCTTCAGAAATTAAGCGTTGCTTAATGCAGTCTCACGCTCGTTTAACCTATAAACAAGTGCAAGAGGCCTTAGATAACGAAAATGCCAATGATGAGGTGGAAAGCGAAATCTATGAAAAATCGCTATTGCCTATTTTTGGAGCTTATAAAGCTTTATGCGTCAATAAAAATGCTCGTGGTACATTAAATATTAATACAAACGAGTACAAGGTGGCTTTCAATGATGATAATTCCGTGGAAGATATCACACAAAAGGAATCATACGAAAGTAACAAAATCATTGAAGAGTTCATGGTAACCGCCAACGTGGTAACCGCTCAAACCCTTGAGAAGTTAAAACAACCTTGTATGTATCGAGTTCATCCGTCGCCCTCTTATGAGAAAATTCAATCCCTTTCAAATCTGCTATTTGGTTTGGAAATGGATTACGATTTCTATAAGGAAGAAATTACTCCTAAGGATTTCAATGCGGTTATCGAACTGGCAAAAGATACAGAATATGCCGACATGATTAATATGATGGTTTTACGTTCTCAATCTCAAGCCATGTATAGTCCTGAAAATGAGGGCCATTTTGGTTTGTATTTGGAAAAATATGCCCATTTCACATCGCCCATTCGTCGCTATAGTGATCTATTGGTCCATAGAGCCTTAATCAAAGGCTTGAAGCTGGAAATTAATAATGACGGCTTGCCTGAAGATATGGATGAAGAATTCTATGACATATCAGCACACATCAGCAAAACCGAACGCATAGCGGCAAAAGTTGAGCGTGAAACCGTAGAACGCTATGGTGTGGAATTAATGAAAGATCGCTTACACGAAGAATTTCAAGCTAAAATCACAGGCATTACTTCATCAGGATTATTTGTGGAAATTCCCATTGGTGGAATTGAGGGCTTAGTGCCACTTAGAACATTACCATACGATTACTACAATTTCGACCAAGATACTAAACGCTACATAGGGCAAGCTACAGGCGTAAAATATAGCTTAGGCGATAGTGTGCCAGTGAAATTAATTGAAGTTGAAGTGCTACTCGGCGGTTTACTTTTCGAAATTCTTCCTGATACAAGATTCGATGATGTACCAGAAGACATCCTAGAACGAGCAAAAAATGCCAAAAGTTCTGGCGTTCAACGTCGTCATGAAGGCGACCGAGACCGTGGCTCACGTGGTGGCTTTGGCGGTAGAGACCGAGACCGTGGCTCACGTGGTGGCTTTGGTGGCGACCGAGACCGTGGCTCACGTGGTGGATTCGGCGGAGACCGAGACCGTGGCTCACGTGGTGGCTTTGGTGGAGATCGAGACCGTGGCTCACGTGGTGGGTTCGGCGGAGATCGAGACCGTGGATCACGTGGTGGATTCGGCGGAGACCGAGACCGTGGCTCACGTGGTGGCTTTGGCGGAGATCGAGACCGTGGCTCACGTGGTGGATTCGGCGGAGATCGAGACCGTGGATCACGTGGTGGATTCGGCGGAGACCGAGACCGTGGCTCACGTGGTGGCTTTGGCGGAGATCGAGACCGTGGCTTACGTGGTGGGTTCGGTGGCGATCGAGACCGTGGCTCACGTGGTGGGTTCGGCGGAGATCGAGACCGTGGATCACGTGGTGGATTCGGCGGAGACCGAGACCGTGGATCACGTGGTGGGTTCGGTGGCGATCGAGACCGTGGCTCACGTGGTGGGTTCGGCGGAGATCGAGACCGTGGCTCACGTGGTGGCTTTGGTGGAGATCGAGACCGTGGATCACGTGGTGGATTCGGTGGCGATCGAGACCGTGGATCACGTGGTGGCTTTGGTGGAGATCGAGACCGTGGATCACGTGGTGGATTCGGTGGAGATCGAGACCGTGGATCACGTGGTGGCTTTGGTGGCGATCGAGACCGTGGATCACGTGGTGGCTTTGGTGGAGATCGAGACCGTGGATCACGTGGTGGATTCGGCGGAGATCGAGACCGTGGCTCACGTGGTGGGTTCGGCGGAGATCGAGACCGTGGCTCACGTGGTGGATTCGGCGGAGATCGAGACCGTGGCTCACGTGGTGGCTTTGGTGGCGATCGAGACCGTGGCTCACGTGGTGGGTTCGGCGGAGACCGAGACCGTGGCTCACGTGGTGGCTTTGGTGGCGATCGAGACCGTGGCTCACGTGGTGGCTTTGGTGGCGACCGAGACCGTGGCTCACGTGGTGGCTTTGGCGGAGATCGAGACCGTGGATCACGTGGTGGATTCGGCGGAGATCGAGACCGTGGCTCACGTGGTGGATTCGGTGGCGATCGAGAGCGTGGCTCACGTGGTGGGTTCGGCGGAGATCGAGAGCGTGGATCACAAGATCGTAGCCCACGTAGTGGCAAGCCTGATGATTCTAATAATAAAGAATAATAATATTACATATAATTACTTATAGTAATAAAAATATAAAACACTGGTTTAATACAATTATTAAACCAGTGTTTTATATTATTGTTATCCCACATGCTAAGAAAACATCACCAACAAAATATCGTTGCCTTATAAAGAGCCATGAAAAACCTTTTTTATTTGTGATGTTCTTTTATAATATGAGATCGAACAAGCTTTGTATTTAACAAAAAAGCATTAAATACTAGGATCTTGTTTTCGTTTTATTACGAATGTTATGTGGAAGAACAGTAGGAATATTACTGTTGTTGTGAATCCTAAAGCAAAGGCTATATATGGACTGTATCTGTACATAATATGGGTTGTGGCAATGGCTAGTAAGATGATTTCGCATAGGGAGATTATGAATATTACTTGTTGTTGTGAGTATCCTGCTCTTAAGGCTCGGTGGAAGTGGAAATCTCGGTGAGCAACCCAAGGTTTCTGCTTGCGATTTAGGAGACGGATAATGGAAAAGCTAATGTCTCCCATTTGATAGCTGGCAATGATTACCGCATCCACATAATGTCCATGAGATGAGGTATACAATAAGAATCCTGCCAACATATATCCGAGAGTAGCCGAGCCGACATCCCCCATGAATCCCCATGATTTATGCCAATTAAATATCAAAAAAGATAGGGATGTAGCAATGAGAATCAGCATAATAAAGACCATTCTTAAATGAGACATTGTTGGGGTTTGCCCTGATGAGAATGTGATTGTTGTCATAATTAGGATAATTCCTAAGGATATGGTAATTGTTCCTATTCCTGTTACACCGTCGATACCGTCCATGAAATTATAGATATTAATGAACAAAACCCAACCTAAGAATGTTATGATTGTATCCATATACATGGGGAAATCCAAACCTAAATATCCGTGTGCAGGTCGCCATAGATACATACTAACTCCCACAACTACCACTTGAGTTAGCAGACGGTAAAAGGATTTAATTTCCTTAAGATCATCTAAAAAAGAGACTATGGCAATTACAATACTCGCCGAAGATATTATGCTTAAAAATTTTGTATGAGCAGGGATCTTCACATCGACAGCGTAAAGTATAGGTACTAAAATTAACACAAAGATGATCCCCATACTGTTAACCACAACATGAGCATGGGAAGAGCGATCATTAATATGAGCGATTATTTTCATTTTCTCTAGGAATTTTCTAAAGATAAAAAACAATATGCTTGTGAGAATAATAATACTTAAAAAGAAAGCGAAAATGTAGGATTTTATATGGATACTACTATCTAGTACCACATAATATTTAGAGTATTGGCTATATATGTATGATATTAAAGCCCATACTATGGCAAAAACCACAGCAAATACCAAGGATAATTCGAGAAATTTTCTTTTATGTTCATTCATCTTATTTTTTCCTATACTTTGATTCCTTAAAAGACCTTATTTACGCCAGAATGTTGGAGTTAGAACTACGAGTATTAAGGATACTTCCAAACGTCCCATGATCATAGCGAAGATCATTAACCATTTAGCCACAGAAGAAACGCCAGCGAAATTATCGAAAGGGGTTATACTTCCCATACCAGGCCCCGCTGCGGATAAGGCAGTGATAGAACAAGAACAGGCCGTAAGGAAATCCATTCCTGTTAGGGTTAAGCCTACCGCAACAAAAAGCCATGTGCATATGAAAATCAAAAAGTATCCCATAACACCTTGGACGATGTCATCATCTATGGATTTACCATTGAATTTATGGATGAATATCCCGTTAGGATAGATCATCTTTTTTAGCTGAATCATGAAAGCGTTCATCATGATTTGAAGACGGAAGATTTTTAATCCCCCTGAAGTTGAGCCAGAACATCCGCCAATGAACATTATTATAAACATGATTAGAATGGGAAAACTGCCCCAAGATTGATAATCATCACTTACAAATCCGCTCCCACTCATTAGGGATGTGGCGTTAAACATGGCGTATCTAAGAGCTTGCAAAATAGGATAATCATTTTTTAGCCATAAATACATGGTTAGCATGAAAATTACAATAGATAGGATTATCAAGAAAGTATGTACTTGGGTATCTTTAAATAGGCCCCTAAATTTTCCCTCTCGTATGATAACGATATAGTGCATGAAAGGAAGAGCTGCAAGAATCATCCCAAAACTACCCCAAAAATCTATGGCCATACTATTGAAATGTTGCATTGAACCATCGGATGTGGAAAATCCGCCAGTGGCTAAGGTTGTCATGGCGTGGACAACGGCCTCAAATACTGTCATGCCTAAAATATAGTATCCGATTCCCCATATTACTGTTATTGTTGTATAGGAAATCAGCAACCATACTGCCAATTCTCTCGCCCTAGGCATGACCTTTTCCGCCGTTTCTGCCCCTTCGGCTTTAAAGACCTGCATACCACCCACACGTAAGGTCGGCGATATGGCTAAGGTCATCACAATAATTCCTATACCGCCATACCATTGCAATAAGGCACGCCATAGGATGATCCCTGGTTGTGTGGAATCAAGGCCAGCCATTACCGTACTACCTGCTCCGCTAATGGCTGACATGGTTTCGAATATGGCATTGGTAAATAGTAAACCGTGTGGCATCATCATTAAAGGAATTGAACCGAATAGAGTGGTAAATACCCAACTAAGAATCGTTAGAGCGAATCCGTGGCGAATCGTGAAAAATGATTGATCTTTCCACCCTGAAAAAATCATGATAATAGAAAAGAATCCTGTAATCATCGCCGATATGAACATCACATGTAAGACATGAGTTGCTCGAATCAGATCAAAAAGCTCGCATGCTATCATTCCAATGGTTAAGAATGCCAGCATGATACCTTGAGTAAATAATAAACCACGAAAATTAATCACTTATTTTAGCCCTTTCCTTTTAACCATTATAATATATGAGATGTAATATATATTGTGTAATCTGATGTGTGAAATCTTCTATGAGATGTTAGAAGTTGTTTTATATTGTAAATGCTTGTTAGTTTTCTTCATTATTAGTTTCTTCTTATAAATGAAAGTAACTTAAATTTTATTAATATAATAACCAATTAAGAGTATTAAAACAAGGATAAAAAAATAATTTATCAAATACAAGCTACAATCCTATGAAAATCCTATGGAATATACATAAAATGAAAGCAAAAAAGTTACCATTAATGAATGGCAAAATAAAATAAAAAATAAAAAATGAAGTAAGTATATTGCATTTATGAGCATAGTATTCTATATTAATATTTAAGATATTAATATACTTAAATAAGGAATTTATAACATGTTCATTCAAACAGAAGAAACCCCCAATCCTGAAGTACTTAAATTTAGTTCTGCCGATATAAGATTTTTATCAAAGGGCAGTTACACGTTTGGCACTGTGGAAGACGCAAAGGATTCGCCACTTGCTTTAGAATTATTTGATCTGCAAGGTATTGGCGGAGTGAAAAGTATCTTGATAGCTGAAGATTTTGTCTCAATTAATAAAACAGAGCATTTTTCATGGTTGGTGTTGAAACCTGTGATTATTGAAACAATCGTGGAATTTTTCAAACAGAATAAATCAGTAATGATCAACCAAGAAAGCCCAAGCACAAGCAATCATGATTACGCCGATGATTCGCTTGAAGCTCGTATCGAAGAGTTATTCGAAACTAGAGTCCGCCCTGCTTTGGCTCAAGACGGTGGCGATATCCATTTGGAAAAGGTCGAAGGAAATGTGGCTTGGGTAAGACTAAAAGGGGCTTGTGCTGGTTGCCCTAGTGCGATTATGACTTTAAAATCAGGAGTGGAAAATATGCTCCGTTATTATATTCCTGAAATCGAAGAAGTGAAAGATGTTGCCTTGGACGCTGAAGAAACTATGATCGATTAATCTTGGTTATGATTAATCTTGGTTGTGATTAATTAAAGATAAGCAAGTTATAATAGAAAGTTAGAATGTGGAATCTAGCTTTTTATTATGGCTTTTTTCTTGTTTTATTTTATGAAAGTAAAAACAACTTGCATTATTTAGTATAACGGTGTATTCTTTAATATAAGAAAATTACAAAATAAGTTTTTAAAAATAAAAATCTTATTATATGGAAATGTGATAACTTAGGAAGATTTATGCGTGTATTAAAGGAAAATGTAGAACAATCAATTAGAAGCATTAAATTTCTTCAACAGTTAGACGAACAAACATTAAACGAAATTATAGAACATGCGTATATTTGCCATTATGAAGCAGGAGAGCAAATATTTACCCAAGGTAGCGTTGGCGATAGAGTCTTTATTGTTAGATCTGGTCTTGTAAAACATTATATTTCATCGCCTAAAGGTCAAGAAGTATTTTTATATTTAGGTTTTCCTGCCACTAAATTAATCGGCATATCAATTGCCTTACGTCAAGAAAATTATATCTATACCCTTGAAACAATTCTAGAAAGCGAAATTATTACCATTCCAGGATCTCTTATTAACAAATTAAGAAATACATCTGAAGAACTCGATCAATTACTACTGGATAATATTTCAAAATATATGCTAGATGTTTCGGTTATGCTCGAACATCTAGTGAATTTTACCAGTATTGAACGCTTGGCTTGTTTCTTTTTACGCCATGTATCCCAAGATAATACTAAAAAAGTTAACGTTATCATCCCCTTTAAAAAACAACACATCGCCACCCTTTTAGGGATTAAGTTCGAAACATTCTCAAGATCTTTGAAAAAATTAGAACAATATGGAATTGTCGTCATGTCCAAACAAGTGGAAATTAAAAACGTTAACAAAACACGCCAACTCATATGCGATAACTGCTCACAATTGTATATGAATAAAGAAGTAGAAAAATGCCCTCTATACGTGGAAAATCACTTCATTTCCACATTCTAATAGAATAGATCCCCAATCCGAGAATCTGTCTTGCCATACGGTCGCATTCTTTAGGCGGAAAGTCTTGCCAGATGTCAAGCCAAGCATAGCATTTTTGATTGTATGTGCTGGAGCGTGAAGAGAATGATCTTGTATAATATGTTATTCCAAGTTATAACAGAACATGATAAATAAAAAAGGGTTGTTGTATATTGTGTTTGTTATTATATTTGCTGGCCTAAAATAGGTATAATATAAAGATATCTAATCATACTTTAAGCATACTTTAATAAAGTAGCTATTTGTAGTTGTGTCATTAGTTTGTTATAATGTATTTAAAGTAGTAGTATATATACTTGTATTAGATTTAGTTTCGGCCTGTAAGTGAAAGCAATAGACATGATATATAATGAGCGTTTTATATGTGTGGGGAAGATGTAATATGGAATGATAATATAATAATTACATAGCTACAAATAGTTATTTGCTAAACAGTGTTTAAAGTTATTTAATATATACTTATTGTATGTTTGTTTTTGGCCAGCAACAATAATTTATAGAATATGAACTAACCATTTTTTTGTTTATCATGCTCTGTTCTGCGATAATGTTCCGTTTCGTTTCGTTCTGTTATTCCATATTATAAAAGAACATCACAAATCAAAAGGGTTGTTTTATATTATGTTTGTTATTATATTTTCTGGCCTAAAATAGGTATATAATAAATACATTTATTACTACTTTAAGTATAGTTTAACAAAGTGGTTGTTTTAGATATATCGCTAATTTATTAAAGTGTACTTAAAGTGGTAGCATATATATTTACATTAGATTTAGTTTCGGCCAGCAAATATAAATAATAGAGATGATATATAATTGGCATTTATGCTTAATTGTGGGAGATATAATGTGAAATGACAAATGATAATATAATATGGGTGATTTAATTTCTTTATAAATTAATATGTTAGTGTTTATTTATTTGGGGAATATTGTGATTTATTGATTTAGATCATGTCTTGTTGGGGTATTTTTTTTGTTTTTAGGGTGGAAAGTGTAGGGGGATCAAGGGAATAGATGTTTTAATGTTTTTAGGAATATGTAAAATACTTTAAATGTGGGGTCTTGGTTGGGATTGGGGGGAAATATCGTGTGTTTTTGTTGTTTGTGGGTGGGGAAATAGTTCTTTTTAGGGAGTGAGAATCGGCTATTTATCAAATATGGAAAATATTCGCCTTGTTAAGTTGTTGAAAATAATATATAATAAAACTTTAAATTGGGAATTTGACAATTGTCAATGTTATATTATGTTTACTATGATATCATGAAAATTGAGTAAATACATATTCTTATGTGTATTTTATTAATTATTTATTATTTACTATTTTTTAGAATATATTTAGAGTTGATATTAAGTTTGTAAAGCAAATTTCAAAGGCTTATACAAGTATATTGACAGGCAAAATATAACTTAAATTAAATTATTAGTTATATCTTATGTATTTTTAGTATCTAATACTTATTTCTTTTTATGGAGACTTTATAAAATGAGTGCTGATTTAGAAAAATGGGACGTCGAGGACGAGAACTTTTGGGAAGAAACGGGTAAAAAAATTGCCAATAGAAATCTTCTTATTTCCATTATATGCCTACTATTAGGCTTTTGCGTGTGGATGTATTGGTCTGTAATTACTGTGCAAATGGTAAATTTAGGCTTTCACTTCACCCAACTACAATTAACTAGTTTAGTAGCTATTGGTGGTTTTACTGGTGCTACTTTGAGAATCCCTAGTACGTTTTTTGTGCGTATTGCAGGTGGTAGAAATACAATCTTTTTAACAACATTTTTCCTTATTATCCCTGCTTTAGGTGCTGGTATCGGTTTAATGAATCCTAATACTCCTTTATGGCAATTCCAAGTGTTTGCTTTACTTGGTGGTATCGGTGGTGGGAATTTCTCATCTTCAATGTCAAACATTTCTTTTTTCTATCCGAAAAAAGTGCAAGGTTATTCTTTAGGTATGAATGCAGGGCTTGGTAACTTTGGTGTTACAACTATGCAAGTATTAGTTCCTTTAGTTTTAGGAATTGGCGTTATTGGACATTCTTTGGCTTTACAACAGACCAGTGGATCTATCATTGGTAAACTGGCTCAAGGTACTGAAGTTTACGTTCAAAACGGTGCTTTAGTATGGGTTGCTTTACTTGTTCCTATGTGTGCTGCGGCATGGTTTGGAATGAATAATATTGTAACTGAAAATGTATCTCCTAACTTGGGTTCTACTGCCAGTTCATTCGCTAAAATCATTGGTATGACTTTAATTGGTTTGATCACTTCGGCGATTGGTATTATGTTTATTTTACCTAAAGCGAACAATGGTTTCTTTGAGGGCGGTTGTTCTTGGGTATATGTATTGCCGATTGTGGTTATTGTTACTGTGGGCGTTTTACGTATATTACCAGGTGGTATCGGCGAAAGTTTAAATAAACAATATGCGATCTTTAAAAATCCACATACTTGGTCTTTAACCATTATTTATACTATGGCTTTTGGTTCGTTTATTGGTTTTGCTGGTGCTTTTGGTCTGTCAATTAAATTTGTGTTTGGCTTTATCCATACTTTAAATCCTGATGGTTCTATTACTGCTGTGATTAATCCGAATGCCCCTTCGGCGTTATCGTATGCTTGGTTAGGTGCTTTTATTGGTGCGTTAATTCGTCCAGTAGGTGGTATGTTAGCTGATAAAATCGGCGGTTCGAAAGTTACTGCGGTTATGACTGTATTAATGATCATTTGTTGCTTAGGTGCAGGACATTATATGCAAGTGGCTTATTATAGTCCGACTCCTGAAACTTATTTCATGCCTTTCTTTATTCTGTTCTTGGTCTTGTTCTTTGCTACTGGTGTGGCTAATGGTTCGATCTTTAGAACTGGGGCTGTGATATTCCTAGGTCCACAAAAAGGCCCTTTACTTGGTTGGATTGCAGCGATTGCGGCTTATGGTGCTTTTATTATTCCGAAAGTTATCGGCCCACAAATTAAAGCAGGTACACCAAGCCATGCGATGATCGGTTTAGCGATATTCTATGCTGTGTGTTTAGTGATTATCATAGCATGCTATTTACGTCCAGGCGTTAAATATCGTAATGCTTAGTTTGTAAATGAAATTAATCTTATAAGGGGTGTGAAAATAAGGGGTGTGAAAAAGCACTCATCCAAGGCTCTTAAGGCGTACTTATGTATGGGGTATACACCCCGTATGCCTTAAGAACCTTGGCTAAGCACTTTTTCCCACCCCATCTTCTTATTGATTATAGAGGCATTATCTCTTTACAATAGGATTAATTTTTATTTTAAAACTCTAAAACAAACAACGAAAAACAACTTATTATTTTAGGAAATAACAAATGAGTATATTTAAAAATTTTTCTTTTTTTAAAAAAGTAGTTGATACTTACTCTGATGGGCATGGTATTGTTACTGAAGAAAATCGTGATTGGGAGAATGTATATCGTAAGCGTTGGTCTTATGATAAAATTGTCCGTTCGACTCACGGTGTTAACTGTACTGGTTCTTGTAGCTGGAAAGTATATGTTAAAAAAGGTATTGTAACGTGGGAAACCCAACAAACCAACTATCCAGAAACAAGACCCGATATGCCAAATCATGAACCTCGTGGTTGTCCACGTGGGGCTAGTTATTCGTGGTATTTATATAGTGCGAATCGTGTGAAACATCCGCTAATTCGTGGGGAATTGGTTAAAGCATGGCGTGAAGCTCGCAAGATTCATTCCGATCCTGTGGACGCTTGGGCAAGTATTCAAGAAGATAAAGAGCTTGTAAGATCCTATCAAAAAGCTCGTGGTATGGGTGGACATGTGAGATCTAACTGGAAAGAAGTTAATGAGATTATCGCCTCTTCCAATATCTATACTGCTAAAACCTATGGTCCTGATAGAATTATCGGCTTTTCGCCAATTCCTGCCATGTCTATGGTTTCCTATGCGTCGGGTTCTAGATACTTATCTTTAATCGGCGGTGTTTGTATGTCCTTTTATGATTGGTATTGTGATCTGCCACCTGCGTCGCCACAAACTTGGGGCGAACAAACTGATGTTCCTGAATCTGCTGATTGGTATAATTCTGGCTATATTATGATGTGGGGTTCAAATGTACCCTTAACACGTACGCCAGACGCTCACTTCATGACAGAAGTACGCTATAAAGGTACTAAAGTCTCGGTAGTTTCTCCTGATTATAATGAGGCGGCTCGTTTTGCTGATAACTGGTTGAATCCACAACAGGGTACGGATGCTGCCATGGCTATGGCTATGGGTCATGTGATCTTAAATGAATATCATGTGGGTAATAAAAAGAGTCAGTACTTTGATGATTACATCCGCAAATATTCTGATATGCCATTCTTGATCAAACTAGAAGAAACAGAACACGGCTTAACTGCAGGTAACTTATTACGTGCCAGTGATATGGATGATAATCTAGGGCAAGAAAATAATGCCAGTTGGAAACCTGTTCTATATAATGAATTAACCAAAGAGCTAACCATTCCTAAGGGAACAATCGGTTCTCGTTGGGGCGAAAAAGGTCAGTGGAATCTAAAAGACGAAGATGTAAACGGTAAGGCCATGAAGCCTATGCTTACTTTACTTGATGAAGATAATACAGATATCTCAACTATCGCTTTCCCATTCCACGGCAATCAAGGTCATGATTTCTTTAAAAGTTCCAATCATCCTGATATTTTAACCCATAGCGTACCAACTCGTACTTTATCTACGAAAGACGGTAAAATTAAAGTTGTTACGGTTTATGATCTGATGTTAGCTCACTATGGTATTGATCGTGGTTTGGAAGATAAATATAGTGCTAAATCATATAATGATGATGTGCCTTATACTCCTAAATGGCAAGAGCAAATTACAGGTGTGGATTCGCAAACAGTTATTAATATTGCTCGTGAATTCGCTCAAAATGCTCATGATACAAATGGTAAATCTTTAGTTATTATCGGGGCTGGTGTCAATCACTGGTTCCATACTGATATGATTTATCGTAGTATTATTAATATGCTTGTGTTCTGTGGTTGTATCGGTAAGTCAGGCGGTGGCTGGGGCCACTATGTGGGACAAGAAAAACTTCGCCCACAAACTGGTTGGATTCCGTTGGCATTCGGTTTGGATTGGAATAGACCTCCACGTCATATGAATTCCACTTCGTTCTTCTATGCTCATACGGATCAATGGCGTTATGAAACATTAAATACTACGGCCTTACTTTCTCCACTTGCGAAGAAATCAGATTGGGAAAATTACTCTCTAATCGATTGTAATGTGAAATCGGAAAGAATGGGTTGGTTGCCATCTGCTCCACAATTACAGCAGAATCCTTTGGAAGTTGCTAAACTTGTTAAGGAATCAGGCTTGTCAGCGGGCGAATATGTGGCTAAGAATCTAAAATCTCAAGAGCTAAATTTTGCCAGTGAAGATCCTGATAATCCGAAAAACTACCCACGTAATATGTTTGTATGGCGATCTAACATTCTTGGATCTTCATCAAAAGGACACGAATACTTCCTTAAACATCTTCTTGGTACAGATCATGGCGTGCTAAATGACTATGGTCATGGTAGCGAATTCAAAAAACCTACAGAAGTTAAATGGCATGAAGACGCTCCAGAGGGTAAACTTGATCTTCTTGTAACTCTAGATTTTAGAATGTCGACAACTTGTGTATATTCTGATATCGTATTGCCTACAGCCTCGTGGTATGAGAAAAATGATCTGAATACTTCGGATATGCACCCATTCATTCATCCGCTAACTCGTGCGGTTGATCCTGTATGGGAAAGTAGATCCGATTGGGATATCTTTAAGGGTATCGCTAAGGAATTTTCTAAATTATCCAAAGGTCATTTGGGTAAACAAGATGATATCGTATTGTTACCAATTCAACATGATTCCCCTAACGAGCTGGGCCAAGCCGATGCTATAGATTGGAAAAATGGCGAATGTGAACCGATTCCAGGTAAGACTATGCCGTCGGTTATGATGGTAGAGCGTGATTATACTAATGTCTATAAACGTTTCACAACTCTAGGCGATAAAATCGATAAATTAGGTAACGGCGGGAAAGGTATTAGTTGGAAAACTAAAGAAGAACTTCATCACTTAAAAGAACTAAATGGTATTGAATTAAGAGACGAAGGTACAGAGTTCGAAAATCTAACTAAAATCGAAACCGATATTGACGCAGCTAACGTAATTTTAACTCTAGCTCCTGAAACTAACGGACAAGTGGCGGTTAAAGCTTGGAAAGCCTTAAGCGAAGTTACTGGGATTGATCATTCGCATTTAGCTAGTGGTTCTGAACATGTGAATATCCACTTTAAGGATCTGCAAGCTAGTCCTAAAAAGATTATTTCTTCGCCTACTTGGAGCGGAGTTGAATCCCATGATGTATCTTATACTTCGAACTATACCAACGTTCATGAGAATATTCCGTGGAGAACTATTACAGGGCGTCAACAACTCTATCAAGATCATAAATGGATGAGAGATTTCGGTGAGGGGCTTGTGAGCTATAAACCGCCTGTAGATATGCAGGATCTAAGCCAAGAAGTTCAAGATATTTCCAATGGAGATGATAATGATAATAAAAAGATTACTCTTAATTTCATTACTCCACATCAAAAATGGGGTATTCACTCGACGTTCTCTGATAACTTGATCATGCTTACTTTAGGGCGTGGTGGCCCTTGTATTTGGCTAAGTGAGGCTGACGCTAAAAGAGCAGATATCGAAGATAACGATTGGGTGGAAGCATGGAATGCTCATGGAACACTTTCCGCTCGTGCTATTGTTTCTCAACGTATTCCCGATGGTCTAACTATCATGTATCACGCACAAGAGAAAATTGTAAATCTTCCTGTTAGTGAAATTACTAAAAAACGTAGCGGTATTCATAACTCTGTTTGTAAGGTTACTCTTAAACCTACTCATATGATCGGTGGTTATGCACATCTTGCATATGGCTTTAACTATTACGGGACAATTGGTGCAAACCGAGATGCCTTTGTGGTTATTCGCAAAATGAAAAAAGCTACTTTATAAGTATTTGTAACAATATAATCTTTATTATTTAAGATTCTTAATCTAAAATAGAGATTAACTAAGAAAGAAAAATAATATGAACATTAAAGCACAAATAGGCATGGTTCTTAACCTAGATAAATGTATCGGTTGTCATACTTGTTCTGTATCATGCAAAAACGTATGGACATCTCGTGAGGGTGTGGAATATGCTTGGTTTAATAATGTAGAAACCAAACCCGGTATTGGCTATCCCAATAACTGGGAAGATCAAGAACATTATAAGGGCGGTTGGGTTCTTAAAAATGGTAAACTAAAACTTAAGGCAGGGAATAAGGTTAGACTTTTATCTAATATCTTTGTTAATCAGAATATGCTAAGTATTGATGATTACTACGAACCTTTTACCTTTGATTATACGGATCTGACTAAAGCTCCAAGATCAAACATCCAACCAATTGCAAAACCTCGTTCTATCATTACCAAAAAGCCCATGGATAAAATTACATCTTCGGCTAACTGGGAAGATATGCTAGGGGGAGAATTCGCAAAACGTAGTAAGGATAAAAATTTCGACGGTGTGCAAAAGGAAGTATATAAAGAATTTGAAAATACTTTCATGAGCTATTTACCTCGTTTATGTGAACATTGTTTGAATCCTGCATGTGTTGCCTCTTGTCCGTCTGGAGCGATGTATAAGCGTGAAGAAGATGGCGTGGTTCTTGTGGATCAAGAAAAATGCCGTGGCTGGAGAATGTGTGTTTCATCATGTCCTTACAAGAAAGTTTACTTCAATTGGCGTTCTGGTAAATCGGAAAAATGTATCATGTGTTATCCACGTTTGGAAGCAGGTCAACCGACTGTATGTTCGGAAACTTGTGTGGGTCGTATTCGCTATCTTGGTGTTATCTTGTATGACGCTGATAAAATCGCAAGTGCTGGCTCGGTGGATAATGAGCAAGATCTTTATAAAAGTCAATTGGATGTATTCCTAGATCCACATGATGAAGAAGTGCAAGCTCAAGCATTAAAGGCAGGTATTTCTCAAACTTGGATCGATGCGGCCATGGCTTCGCCTGTATATAAAATGGCAGTGGAATGGAAAATTGCATTACCATTACATCCTGAATACAGAACATTGCCAATGGTTTGGTATATTCCGCCATTGAGTCCTTTACAAAAATCAGTGGAAAAAGGCGAATTGCCAAATGATGGCTTAAACGGTCTGTTACCTAAGATTGAAGATATGCAAATCCCACTTAAGTATCTGGCTAATTTACTAAGTGCAGGCGATACGGAAGTGATCGCAGGCGTGCTGGGTAAAATTGCGACCATGCGTCAGTACATGAGAGAGAAAACCATATTCGGTCGTCGTAATAAAGAGATCCTAGATAAGGCAGGTTTAACAACTGTGGAAGTTGAAGAAATGTATCGTTATCTAGCTTTAGCTCATTATGATGATAGATTCGTTATTCCTACCAAATATGTTGACGCCGTGAATGACGCCTTTGGCGAACGCACAGATAATGGCCTTGATTTCAACTGTTCTATCAGTGATGAAACATTCGGCGGATCTGGTGGTATGTGTGGTGGTGCTACTCCTAAGCGTAAAAACCTATTTGGAGGTAATTAAAATATGTTTAATACTCCAAAAGCTTTATCTTTACTCTTAATGTATCCTGAAATAGAAGTAATTTCTGCTTTGGGTGAAATTAAAGATGTTATAAAAGATGAGAAGTTACTATCTGCTGGTATTCTCACAAAGCTCGATGGTTTTTTTGATTATCTAACCAATGATCAACATGATATTTATCTTTTACAAAGTGAATATACAAAAACCTTTGATCGTGGGCGTAAAAATAGTTTACACTTGTTCGAACATATTCATGGGGATTCTCGTTTCCGTGGTCAAGCTATGATCGATCTTGTGGAAAACTATCATGCTAAAGGGCTGGATATGAATTCCAACGAACTGCCCGATTATTTACCGCTGTTTTTAGAGTATATATCTTTACTTGATAAATCGGCAATGGATGAAGAATTGGGCGAAACTGTTGATATTTTAATGATGTTAAAAACATCTCTTGAAAAAATAGAAAGTCCCTATGCTGTTATTTTTGATTCTATCTTAGATCTTACATCCGTAAAGCCTAATTTAGAACGTTTGGAAAAAGCCATATCTCTTAATGAAGAAGATTATGATATGGATAAGGAATGGGAAGAACCGCAAGTCTTCGGCTCGGAGACAGATTGTCAAACCTGTCCGGCCTCTGATGTTTCATCCTCGATGAAAGCACTTAATTCTATGCAAGCAGATAATGAGTGCGGATCAGCAAATCCTAGCTCTTCTCTTTAAAATTTAATTTATTATATTAAGGTCAAAAAAAATGAATATATATCTTAATAATATACTATTTGTATATTACCCTTATGTGGCTGTGGCTGTGTTCTTACTGGGTTCGTTCTTACGTCTTAAACATTTACCCTATGGCTGGCGTGCAGGCTCAACCCAAATTATGGAAAAGAAAGGCCTTAAGTTCTTTATTGGCTCAAACTTTTTCCATATTGGGATCATCGTGATTTTAGCTGGACATTTTGTCGGCTTACTTACTCCACATGCTTTTTACAGTCCGTTTATCATGGCTCGTGCTAAGGAAGTTATGGCGATGACTGTTGGCGGTATTGCAGGTATTATCTGCTTAATTGGTTTGTTAATTCTCATCCAACGTCGTATGTTAAATCCTAGATTAATAGCAAATACAAGCTTTGGCGATATGGCTATCTTGTTTTTATTATTAGTGCAATTACTATTGGGCTTAGCTACTATTCCTGTATCTATGCACGATGACGCAAGTGCCACTTCTATGGTAAGCTTATCTAACTGGCTACAACATTTGGTTATTTTCTCATCTGATACGGGTTCGTATATCATTAATGAAAATTGGATCTATAAAGCCCATGTGCTTGTTGGATTTACTATCTTCTTGGTATTCCCATTTTCAAGACTTGTTCATATATGGTCTGTGCCTGTGGGATACGTTACAAGAAAAGGTCATCAAATTATGCGTAAAAACATATAAATATGGGCGAGGTGTGAAAAATTAGCGTTCTTAAGCACTTATTTTTCACTCTTTATTTTGCACTTTCCATTAATTTTTTAAAATAATTTTAATGGAAAGGTGATATAATGAAATATGAATTGCTGTAAGCTATACGTAAACAAAATAAAACATAAAACATAAAAAATAAATAAATGGGGGTAAATATTATGAATCCTAGTGTAAAAACTGTCAATATATTTTTTGCAACATCCAGCGGTAATGCTAAAGCAGTTGCCATAACATTGCAAAAAAAGCTTAAACAAAATGGCTTAAGAGTAAAATTTAAATCAATATTAAAAATAGATGTGGACACATTGTATTCCATGAGTGCTTTAGGTCAATATAATATCTTTGTGAGTTCCACCTTTGGCGAGGGCCAGTTGCCTGATATGGCACAAAACTTTTATACATCCCTTTTGGAATCCATAGAGGGAAATAAAAACATCTTCTATTCTATCGTCGGTTTAGGCGACAAGAGTTATAGTAAATTTTGTAACTCTGTGGATGTGCTGGGCGATGAGTTTGAGAGATTAAATTTTACTAAAGTTTCCCCAGATGTGAAATTTAATGTTGATTTTAATAGTATCATGGATGAAACATTTCAAAAAATAGCAGAAGATATTATTATCGATACTAAAAATCCCAACCCTTACGAAGCTAGTACTCTCATGGGAGACGATCAGGACGAAGATGAAGTCGAAGACATTAAAGACGGTTTAGGATACAGCTCCAAAGAGCCTGTAAAATTTAAGGTAAAAGAAATTATCAATCTCCATGACGAACCGTCGCCTAAGGAAACAAGATTTATTAGTTTTGCCTTGCCAGAATCCTTAAGCTATGTGGCAGGGGATTCCTTTGGTGTTATGCCTCCCATGGATGAGAAGCGAAATCCTCATCAGGATAAAAATCCACGTTTATATTCTGTTTCATCTTCACAACGTGCTTATCCCAATGAAGTTCATGTTACTGTTGGTAGATTGGTCTATAAAGATGAAAATGGTAAGCTTGTTAAAGGTTTATGTTCTAACTATCTGAATGATCTTAAGGTTGGCGATGAAGTGGATGGCTTTATCCGTCAAAATACCATGTTTAGATTACCGAAAAAAGACACTGATATCATTATGATTTCCATTGGTACGGGTATTGCTCCCATGCGTGGATTCTTACAAGATCGCGTTGAAACCGACGGTAATGGCAAAAACTGGCTGATATTTGGGAATGAGCATATGACTTGCGATTTCTTGTATCAACAAGAATGGATCGACGCTAAGGCAAGTGATAATTTACATAATATAAGCTTAGCATGGTCTCATGATCAAGATCTTTTGATCTTCGTTCAAGATCGTATTTTAGAAGAAAAAGCAGAATTCATGAAATGGATAGAAAATGGAGCTTGCATATATGTATGTGGTTCGGCAAAAGTCTATGAGTTCATACATAAAGCACTTGTGGAGATTTTTTCCGAATTCTATAATATCACTAAAGAACAGGCTAATGATAAATTAATTGACTTCTTAGATGAAGGCAGATTGCAAAAGGATGTATTATAATTATGACTAATAAAACCCCCATAGAACACGCAAAAGAAAATAGTAACGGTTTGAAATCAAACATTGCCAATGAGATCGAAAATCGCATCACTCAAACCATGGACAATGAAAGCTATAGCGTAGCTAAAAACTTCGGTCTGTATATGCAGGATAACCGAGACAGACGTCTAATTCGAGAACACAAAAAGCTAGAAATGGACTATCATTATAAGGCTCGTTTGGTACATCCTACAGGTTATTTTACTGCTGAAGAATTCACTACTGTATTTGACGCTGTTAATTTACAATCTGCAAGTTCTTTAGCTGGGCTTAAGATATCTAACCGTCAAACATTCCAAATATACGGAATCACTAAACCAACCATGAAAAAAACTCTCCAGTTATTGGATACTGTGAATATAAAATCAGGTGTTGGTGGCGATCTGGTGGCGAATATTGCTTTGTGTTCCTATTCAAGTTGCTCTAAAGAATTCGATCAGATTAGCAAGATGGTTTATGAAATGGCGGATATGTTTGAATATAAAAGCAGTCCATACAACGAAATATTCCTAGATAAAAAGTCTGAAAACACAGAAGATAATAAATTCTACGGCACTAATTTATTACCACGAAAATTAAAAATTGCTATCACAATACCGCCACATAATGAAGTGGACGCTTTAACCAACGATATCGCCATTATTGCGGTTCATAGTGATGAAACTAACTCAAAACTTATGGGATATAATGTTCTTATCGGTGGCGGTATGGGAGTTATGTACGATAATATCGACACATATGCCCAACTGGCAAAACCTTTCGCCTACGTGGAAAAGGATCAGATCTTGCAAACGGTCATGGAAATTGCTAAAGTTCAACGTGATAATGGTAATCGTTCCGATAGAAACCAAGCTCGTGTTAAATATACCATTCGAGATATGGGATTTAACACTTTTAAAAGCGAAGTAGCGAAAAATCTTGATTTCGAATTACAAGAAATCAAAGAGTTTGACCTAACAGAACGCAACGATAATCTTGAATGGGTGGTGGATACAAATAATACATGGTCTAAAACTATCTTTTTACAAAAGGGATATTTGGAAGATTATCAAGATTATAAAGCCATTAGTGCCTTATTGGAAATTACCAAATTGAAATTGGCTAACATTCGAGTTACTGGACAAAAAAATATCCGTATTGTGGAAATCCTACCAGATAATAAAAAACAAGTGGATGAAATATTAGCTAAATATAATGTCAAAAATGAGTACTTTACACAAAATGAGCAAATCGCTTTAGCTTGTAATGGCTTGCCTTCTTGTCCTTTAGCTTTATCGGAATCAAGTCGTTTCTTGTCTACATTCGTAAAGAATATCCAAGAAATTCAAGAAAAAACCAATATCGGCGATAAACAATTATCTATCAGAGTCAGCGGTTGTCCCAATGCCTGTGCTAGGACCTATAGTGCAGAAATAGGCTTAACTGGTGTTTATCCTAACATATACAGTCTATGGCTAGGTGGAAATGATAAGGGGACAAGATTGGGAAAACTCTATAAAAGCAATATCCATGAAGATGACGTTTTAAAAGAACTTCAATCCCTATTCAAAGACTACAGCCTAGAAAAAGACAAGCTTTCTTTCGGAGATTATTGCCACGAAACCCTAATGTTCGAAAATTAAAACTCTATGCTAAGGTAGAATGTGAGTAGTGGGGAATCTAAATACTGTAATGACAAAGACAACGCAAATTTCATTGAATATTCAAGCGTGGCATAAGATACTCATCGTTGGTGGTGGGCAAATAGCTATGGCTAAGTATATGTTTTTTAAGGATTATAGTCAGAATATTACAATCGTTGCCAAAGATGTTATCCATGAGTTTAAGGAAGTGATTGCTCGGGAAAATGTTAAGTATATTCAAGATGATTATAACAATCTCTTTTCTGATAAAACTAAATTATTAGAATGGTTTATAGTTGTAGTAGCTTGTAATAATGACCAGCTAAATAAGCATATTCATCAGCAAGTATATGGCACAAATATTCTGTTAAATATTGTCGATAATAGTAGTTTAAGCACATTCCATTTACCTGCGGTTGTTAAAAGAAATGATCTCCAAGTCTCTATCTCAACCAATGGCAAATCGCCTGCATTTGCTCGTTGGCTGAAAGCTAAGTTGGAATCTATCTTGAATTTTTCCCATGATAATCTCCTAGATTTTATGGGAAATAAGCGTGATCTTGTGAAATCTAAGCTTAAGGATTCGCAAGCTCGCCGTTTATTTTGGTATGATTTCCTAGAGTTAACAGCAAGCAAAAAATCCCAATCCTTACAAAGCCTATTGGATGAATGCTTGCAAGGATATATGAATAACCAGCACGCCCAAGCAAAATTATATTTGATCGGCGTTGGTAGTGGCGATCCTGAAAATATCACGCTAAAAGCCATACACGCCATAGCTAAAGCCGATGTAATCTTATACGATCGCCTAATCCCCAAAGATATCTTAAATTTCTATGCAAGATCAGAAGCCCTTAAAATATACGTGGGAAAAAAGCGTGGCGATAAGCTCATGCAACAAGAAAACATCAACGATCTCATACGTAAGCATGTGGCTAATAACAAAATCGTAGCTCGAGTAAAAGGTGGCGATACTGCGGTGTTTTCTCGTGTGGGCGACGAGATCAACATAGCAAAGGAAACAAATACCGCCTATGAACTCATCCCAGGAATAAGTGCCATGAGCGGATGTACGGCTCAAGCTAAATTTCCTCTAACATTAAAAGGCGTATCTTCAAGTATTAAGGTTATGACTATCTATAAGGATGACATAAACGATAATAAAAAATGGCAATATCTTGATCCCAATGAAACAATAGTTTTTTATATGAGTATCCGCTATCTTCATAACATAGGGCAGAAACTCCAAGAACAGAACTTCGCCCCAACAACTCCCATAGCCATAATCGAAAACGGCACAACATCCGAACATAGGGAGTATTACAGCACCTTAGAAAATATCCATAAGGATTACGCTAACCATGAATTTAAAAATCCGTCTTTAATCCTAGTAGGACGTGTTATAAATATCCTCTCGTCCAATCATGGTATATAATTCCCAGTTTGTATGGGCAATTGGGGTTTTATTTAGGAAATATCCCTGATAGCTAGAATTATGCCTCATGTTAGGTTTCTTTTTATAGAGCTTGCTATATTTTCCTATCATATCTCGAACATTAGAAAATGCTACATGATGATCTGATTTATCTATTAGAAATATTTTATCTGTGTAAGGATCATAATACTTAACACTTCCCGCAAATTTTGATATATCCACATCTATAGTTAGAACAAATTTTCCATCTGCCGATTGCTTAGTAAGGCTTACATTAGTATGTCTGGTAGTGTAAGGATCTGATATAATAAGTTTATTTTTGTTAGCTTTCGCCTTAATATACCATGGGCGTTTTGTTGGATAGAAATTTTTAAGTGCCACCAATGTACCACTCATTAAAAGATGATCATTTTCATACCCCACAGTGATCATATTAATACCTGGATGAGCTTTTATAATATCATCATACATTTTATGTAAGGCTACTGCTGGATTTTTTACATCTTTTTCATTGGGTATCCACTTAAATAATTTATGGCCTGTATAGTCTGGTGCAAGGGCTGGATTAATATTCATCTTTTCAGTTTGAGAAAGCGTAGTATTGAATATCTTAATACTATCACCCATAATAGTGCTTAAAGTCGTGGCTAACTTGCGATTAAATTCAAGGTTTTCTTGTGCCTCTTGTGAATCTTTATCTAGACAACTAAAAAGTGGAATAACTGCCAATAAGCAAAAGGGAAATAGTATTTTATTTTTTATATTCATATTCATGGAGAATTCTCTAATAATTGAAATGTGAAAAATTATAGTGTAAATATAACTTATTACTGGCTAGTTTAGCATGCTTTATTTAACTAAGTCAAGAGCCAAATAATTTTTCATTTATGAAGATGTGTGTGTGAGATGGATTCGTAGGGAATGACGAATCCGCTACATTTAAAATTAATTTTGTTATGATTGAGAATTATTTCAAAAAATCCTAGTAAAAATGTGTGAGAAGTAGCTCAAAAAAATATACTTGACTTATAGACTTTAATTGTGATATCATGCCATAATATAGTGGATGACATCGTGTAAACTTTTTTATCTAAATCAGTCAAGAACCAAATTTTACTTTAAATGGGAATAATTGAGACTTTATGAAATATACAACACTAAACAATGGTCCTGAAATAAGTAAGGTATCATTAGGAACTATGCTTTGGGGTGGTACGGTTAGCCAAAAAGATGCGTTTGATCAAATATCTTTAGCGAATGACTTGGGAATCAATCTATGGGATACCGCTGAAGTTTATACAGTTCCTGCTAATAAAGATACATATGGTTCTACAGAGGTGGTTATAGGAAACTACTTTAAAGAGAATCCTAGTAAAAAAGATGATGTTTTAATAGCTACTAAAATGGCTACAGGTCAATTTTCTAATTGGATAAGAGAAGGTTTAGGGAAAACTCCATCTAACATAATCGATGCTGTAAATGGTAGTCTAGAAAGAATGCACTTAAATTCATTGGGCATATTTCAAATTCATTATCCTACTCGCTCTGTAAATCCTGATAAAATTACATCGGATGACATTAAAGCAGATGAAGATGTGATGGTTAATATTATAAAAACCTGTAATGACTTAATTAAAGAAGGCAAAATACAAGCATACGGTTTATGTAATGAAACAGCTTGGGGAATAACAAAATTTTGTGCTATTTCTAGGGAGCTAAATTTGATTAAACCTCTAACTGTACAAAATGAATATAATTTATTGACTAGAAAAATTGATACAGATATTGCTGAAGCTTCCATTCGTGAACATACACCTGTTTTAGCATTTTCTCCTCTTGCTGGGGGGTTGTTAACTGGTAAGCATTTATTAAAGACTCAAAAGGATAGTCGTTATGATAATTGGTCAAAACATAAAAAAAATAACTATATATCGGAGAAGGGTTCTGGGAATTTTCTAATCAAAGATTATGTGGAGCTTGCAAATAGCCTGAATATTACACCTGCAGAACTTGCTCTTTCTTGGGTAATGCACCGTAGTTTTATGGGAAGTACAATAGTTGCAGGCACAAAGCTTGAACACTTAAAAAATAATATAAATGCTGTCAATATTGAATTAACTGATGAAACCCTACTTGAAATTGAAGCTATTCATAATAGGTACAAATAACTATGGTAGTTAAAAAAAGCATACTAAGCTCTCAAGAAATTGTTATTGTTGGTGCTGGTCTTTATGGTTCAATTATTGCTAGAGAATTAGCAGAAGTACATAATAAAAAAGTAACAATAATTGAAAAAAGAGATCACATTGGTGGTAATTGTTTTGATGAAAGAGATCAAGATACTAATATCTTAACTCATAGATACGGACCACATATTTTTCATACTAGTATGGAAGACGTATGGGCATATGTGAATCAATATACAGAATTTAATGACTTTCAATTTAATTATATGGCACAATATAAAGATAAAATATACCCATTGCCATTTAATTTGGCTCTTATAAATCAATTTTACGATGTAAATTTAAAACCTTGTGAATTAGAAAAATTTATGGCAAAAGAACATAAAAAAGAATATTATGAAAATCCTAAAAATTTAGAAGAACAGAGTATTTCATTAATAGGTCGACCATTATATGAGGCGTTTATTAAAGGATACGTGGCAAAACAGTGGGAAAAAGATCCAAAGGATTTGCCCGCTTCCATTATCAAAAGATTACCAGTGCGAAATAATTATAATTCTTGTTATTATTTTGATACACATATAGCCATGCCAAAATATGGCTATGCTCATATGTTTAAAAATATTCTAGACCATAAAAATATAACTATTAAATTAAATACCGACTACTTTGAAGTGCGAGATTCTTTATCTGATGATGTTTATACAATATATACCGGGCCAATAGATCGTTATTTCAATTATAAACTTGGTAAGTTAGAATATAGAACTGTTACATTTCAAAAAGAATTACATAATGTCCAAGACTATCAAGGTACTATATTAATGAGTTATGTGGAAGAACAATACCCATATACAAGGATATGCGAGCCAAAACATTTTTACCCGAATAGCGATGAATTTATTAATAATCAAACTGTAGTTTATAAGGAATTCTCTAAATTTGACGACGGTAACAATCCATTCTACCCAATTAACAATGAAACAAACCAAGCATTAGCAAATAAATATAAAGAAGAAACCAAAAAACTTAAAAATATTCACTTTGGAGGTCGGCTAGCACAATATGAATATTTAGATATGGATAAATCTATCAAACAAGCTTTAGACTTTTTAAACAATTTGCAAGAAAGATAAACTATTATGAACACTTCAGAACCAAAAATAAAAATTTTCACATCATATTTTAAACCATGGGATATTATTGAAAATGATATTATAACACCAATACAATGTGGTAGAGCTACCGCAGATGTTAAATTACCCATGATCGGTGATGATACAGGTGATAATATTTCAGATAAAAACTACATGTATAGCGAGTTAACTGCTCAATATTGGGCATGGAAAAATGACAGTGATTATGATTATATAGGATTTATGCACTACAGAAGACACTTTAATTTTAGCGAAGACGCTTTAAAGACTGTTGATGAATATAATGGCGATATAAGTTCATCATTAGATGATGCAGGTATGGTATATCATAATTATTACATCGATGATTCATATAAAGAAAATATTAATATGGAAAATATCACTAAATGTATAGATAGTGCTGATATTATTGTTGCGAATCAAGAGGAGACATTGCCTAATGTTTTAAAACATTATAGCAGTATTCATGAAAGTAAGGATATTTCTATTATAAAAAAAATTATACAAGATAAGTATCCTGAATATTATAAGGAATTTTCATCTTTACTAAAAGATGAAAAGATATCGCCTTTTAATATGTTTATAATGAAAAAGGATTTATTTAATGAATATTCTGACTTTTTATTTACAATACTTCACGAATTTGAAATTGTAGCAGACTTAGATTTACGGATAGAATACCAAGCAAGAGCTTGTGGATATATTGGGGAAAGGTTATTGCAATTATTTATTAAACATCATGATAATAAAAAAATAAAGTATTTACAACGTACGTATATTAATAACTCACTTGTTATGAATTATAATTATAACGAGCTAATTCAAAATAATAATGATACGATTAATATAGCATTATGTTTTAATTTAAATTACTTACCACACAATTGCGTTATTATAAAGTCTATAATGGATAATGCAAACCCTAATGATCAATATAATATATATTGTTTAACTAGAAATATTGATCAAGATTGCCAAAATAATGATGCTATGAGTATTCTTGAAATAATGATTGATTTAGAAAAAAGTTTTCCTAATTTAAAAATTATTTGTCTAGATATAACAAATTATAAAGCATTGCTTTTCCTTATGCCTGATATTACACACTATACTGTAGATACTTTTTCAAGATTGTTTATACCAGATATTTTACCGAATGTTGAAAAAATTATTTATTTAGATGGGGATGTAATTGTATGTGATAATTTAAAAAAAATGTATGATATAGATCTTACAAATTTAGCTGTCGGAGCAGTACCTGAATTAATGATGAAAGTTTTGTTACGTCATAATCATAAGATTCTACTTGACGGTAAACTACTATACACTGTCAATAAATTTTTTAATAAGAATAAACTTAATCCAGATACATACTTTAATGCAGGAGTTTTATTATTAAATCTTGATTATATAAGAAAGAATAAAATCCAACATCAATGGTTTAAAATGCTAAATAAGTATCATCCATTTGTGGATCAAGATATTTTAAATATTTCTTTTAAAGATAAAATTAAAATTATAGATACTCGATGGAATATTTGGGCGGGTTTTATGGAAGAGCAAAAAGAGATAAGGTTTAGGAAAAATCTATCTGTAAAAGTTTACCGTGACTGGCAGAATGCTATAAACAAACCAGGTGTAATACATTATCCAGGTCCTCGCAAACCATACGATGAATTAAAGCCATTTAGAAAATTGGAGATATATTGGTGGGAAGTTGCTAAAACAGCACCTTTTTATGAACATTTTCTTCAAAGGGGTATGAATTTCTCGGCAAGTAATTCTAATCTTCCTGCAGAGATTCATCATCCCGTTAGCCCTTTATTTTCGATTAAACAGTATTTATTATTAAATCATCCCATACTTGCTACAATTCTTAAATTACCTTACCGTATGTTAAGACTAATACATCATACAATTCAATATTTTAAAAACTTTAAGTAATTTTCCAGGAGAGTAAACTATTATGAATACTTCAGAATTAAAAGTAAAAATTTTCACATCATATCTTCAACCATGGGATATTATTGAAAATGATATTATAACACCAATACAATGTGGTAGAGCTACTGCAGATGTTAAATTGCCCATGATCGGCGATGATACAGGTGATAATATATCAGAGAAAAATTACATGTATGGTGAGCTGACCGCTCAATACTGGGCATGGAAAAATGATAGCGATTATGATTATATAGGATTTATGGATCATAGAAGACACTTTAATTTTGGGAAAACTCAAACAACACATGAAGCTTTTTCTGATTACCATAATGATAAAATGGATGAGACAAAAATATTCATTCAAAATTACATAACAGATTCCTATTTGAACTCCATTGCAATTGATGAGGATAATATTAAACAATCTTTAAATGGATGCGATGTGTTATTGCCATTCGCTGAAAATCTATCTTCTAATTCTAAAAATTCTAAAGATGAGACAAATAAAGATAGTCTAGAACTTTACTCTGAAATTGTAAAAGAGAAAATGTTACGTCAAATAATACAAGATTTATATCCAGATTATGCTACGGCTTTCGATGAATATTTAGAAGATAACTTGTTTTATAGTAAACGTATGTTTATTATGAAAAAATCAGTATTTATGAAATATTCTGAATTTTTATTTAGTATACTGACATCTCTAGAAAAGCAAGTTGATAATACAGATATAGCTATTAATAATATTCAATATATAGCTTTTATTGGGGATTTATTATTAGGAGTTTTTATATATAAAAATAAGGAAGCGTTTAAAACAAAAGAATTACAACAAAGTAGTATTCTTGAATCCTTTACTCTTAATTATACGTTGACTACGCTTGATTTTAATAAAGAAGATGTTAACATTTGCTTGGCATTTTCAACTAATTATATAGGGTATTCTTATGTAGCAATAAAATCTTTGCTTATGAATAGAAAAACAAATTATAATATAAATATTTTTTGTTTTATAGACTTCCCACAAGGAAAGAGTACTCAATATAAATACTTAGAAGATTTAGAAAAACAATACTCTAATGTTAAAATAGTAATTATAAACGTAACTAAATTTTTATTAGATAAAAATATTAAGTTCAAAGTTCCCCCATCTTCAAACCATACCATTAGTTCATATATTAGATTATTTATACCAATTATCTTACCAAAATTGGAAAGAGTAGTATACTTGGATTCTGATCTTATTGTAAATACGGATATACAAGAGCTATATAACTATGATTTACAAGATAAATATGTTGGTGCAGTTAGAGATCTGGGTATTTCTATTGAAAAATCTCCATGGGATCTTGATGTTTATGACACTAAAAAGAAACGCTTTATTACTTATAATATTACTAATTATGTAGAGGAATATTTAGAAATAAATTATAAAGAGTATATTAACACAGGTGTTTTACTAATGGATTATACTAAGTTAAAAGAAGATGGTATTATAAAAAATTCTCTTGATATTATACAAAAAAGATATTTTACACTTCTAGATCAAGATACTTACAATATTGTTTTTAATAAAAAAATTAATTATTTACCACAATATTGGAATGCTACAGAACCTACCACTATAG
This sequence comes from Rhodospirillaceae bacterium MC!, assembly GCA_002632265.1. Taxonomy (GTDB): domain Bacteria; phylum Pseudomonadota; class Alphaproteobacteria; order MC1; family MC1; genus MC1. Next base: position 43,381 of record NQOV01000006.1, on the reverse strand, counting down.
CCCTTATTCCAGACATTAAGGATATCTTTGATGGTGCTGTACCATATAAAATGTATAAAGAGAATTTTATTGATGAGCATAAAATTATTCATTATACAGGATCTGTAAAACCATGGATTGCCGTAGATCTTAATGTCAAAGAACTAAATATTTGGTGGGAAGTTGCTAAAACAACACCTTTTTATGAATGTTTCCTTCAACAATGTATTGTTAAATCTGCAGGTGTTCGTAATCGATTTAATCTGTTATTTACTGTAAAACGATATTTATTAACAAAACATCCAATAATTGCTAAAATTCTTAAACTGCCTTATCATTTGTTAAGAAGAATGTATCGCACACTTAAATACTTAAAAAACTTTAAGTAATCATTGGAGTAATCTATTTAAAAATCATAATATATATCTCATGCTTTTGACTGCATTTTGATTGTAAAAAGTCAATAAGAACTAAAATCACTTATATTTGCCCCGCCAACGCATGCCTTGCCAGATGTGCTATATACAACAGTATGAGACAAAGCATGTTTGATCGTATATATTTAAAATTATACAATACTAAACATAACTATTTAGAATTCACTTATGGGTTATCTATGGAATATCATCGAAATGAAAATACTTTGATCAATGTGTCCATAAAGGAAAATTGTTGGTTTCTGGATAGTGCTAGTTATTATTCATTTCTTGAGTTTTGAAGATTAAGTCATTTCCAATAATTATATATTTATAAGAATATTCAGAGTAGTGATCGTATTTCATAAATTTTAGATAGTCAGGATTCTTCATCAATTGTTTATAAAGTGGAGTGTTTCGTAAATATGCAAATTTTTTAATTAAACCATTATATTTATAAGGAGGGTATACTAATTTTAATGATCGTATTTTTCTATTTTGAATTATACTATTTAAATAGCTTGTTGATAGATATTCAACAAGAATTAAGCGATGTTTTTCAATGTCTATATTAAAATCAACACAAAATTTATGTTTGTAGTTTTTTAAGCTTAGGGCATTAATAATATCTTGAAATTGCAATTTTTTTGATCTCAAGCATGTATCTTTTTCTAGCGTGTCAACCACTACATATAAATTATATGTTTTATTATTATTGTGTACTACTTCTAGAGCTTTATCAATTATTTTGTTATATTTGTTATACCCATTTAGATAATTTATATTTGCATTATATTGAAGAAAAATATTATTTTTGACATAGGTATATACAGGAATTACCATACATATTGTAATTATTAAATTAGCGGTTTTAGACTTCGTTAATTTCAGCAACGCTAAAAAAATAGTGATATACACAATTGAGTAACTAAACATTGTAAAATGATAATAACGTGCATTACTGTGTACTAATTCCATGATATCTGGTGTGAATAATAAAAATACAAATGCAGATAACAACAGTATTTTACTTATTATGTTGATTTTTCTTATAAATATGAGAGTTACTGTTATAAAAAATAATAGTATAAACAATCCTTTGGTTATTGGCGAGCTATAAAATGTAAAACTTCTATAAAAATATAAAGCTTTGTGAATAAAATGTTGTATATTATCAAATACAATAAATTTACTCCCTCCTCCATAAGTCATAGGTACTATTTTACCATAAATTATATATTCCATTGTGTCTATAACAAGTACATATAAAAGAATGCTTAATAAGAAAATTACACTATGTTGAATTAAATTTATAAAGATTTTTTTATATTGATATTGATTATCTAGTAATTGTAAAATAAATATAGATAAAAGCAATGTAGGGACAACCATCAACACTTCTTGATAAGCAAGTGTAGCAAATGTGTATAAAAATATTGATAGAATTATACTAATAAAAGATACACGTCTTTTTAAAATTGCAATAGCGACTAATGGTAAGAAAAATGTTATTATATATGAAAAATCATAAAAATAATAGACGTACACTTCTGACCAGTATGGGAATAGAGTATAAATTGAACCAATAATAAACTTATTAATATCTTTACTAACATCAAGCACATCTGATAATAATATAGCTGATATACAATTGACTATTAATGAAAGAAATAACATTAAATACGGTAATTGTACCCCATCAGATAGGATATTATTTAACAGCATTCCTGTAACACGACCTTGAACACCTAAGAATTGTGTAGATGGAATATATGATTCTGACCACATACTATCATGAGTATAGTATGTATGAGTGAGCATAAAACCAAATGATAAAATATTTATAAAAAATATCCACATATATACAGTTTTATTTTGCTTATATAATTGGTTAGCTATGTTCATTTTTAGCTCGCATTGGAAAATAGATTAATAAAAAATTATAACAAGAATAGAAAAACGAATCAATCCTTATGACATATTTATAACACAGTTCAATTGAAAATGCAAAAAAAAGTACTTGACATGTGATAGTTAAATATACTACTCTAAGACATATATTGAAACGATTCCTATATTAAAAGGGTAAATGTATGAAAAAAATAATATTTTGTTTGCGATTAATGCGTGTAAAACATTGGATAAAAAATATTTTTGTTTTTGTTCCTTTATTTTTTTCATTAAAATTATTTGACCTGACGAGTGTTTTACAATCTATAAATGCTTTTATTATATTTTCATTATGTAGCTCTCTTGTTTATATTATCAATGATATTTGTGATAGAAAAAAAGATCAAAATCATCCGCGTAAAAAAAGTAGACCGATACCTAATAAGGATATTTCTATAACCGAAGCAATTAAGCTAATTTTATTGTTATTAGTGCTTTTAATTGTAGATATATACTATAGTAACAAACTAACTGTTGTGTATGTTGGCATGTATTTTTTTATTAACTTGCTTTATTCTTTTAAGTTAAAACAATATCCTATAATAGATGTGATTATTATCGCATGTGGTTTTTTATTAAGAGTGCTGGTTGGAGGATCTGCAATTAATGTAGAGATTTCTCATTGGCTTATTCTTACAATTTGCTCTTTAGCAATGTTCTTAGGATTTGGCAAAAGAAGAAATGAGCTTTTAAGTGTAAATACAATGGGTACAAGAAAAGTATTACATGCCTATAATGTAAAATCTTTAGATAATTATTTGAATATATTTACAGGAATATTCTTGGTTTTTTATTCTCTTTATGTCGATCAGAGTTCTTTTAAATTCATTTGGTTGACCTTACCATTAGTATTTTATGGTGTTCTAAGATACCATTTAATTCTTCATAACAAAGATATAGAAGGAGATCCAACTGAGATATTGTTTAAAGATAGGGGAATTCAAGTGGTTTCTTTACTATACGGTGTAATGATAATTGGAGTGCTATATGTTAAATGAAGTAAATATAGATGTGTGGGATTTTGATAAAACAATATATTCAAAGGATGCTAGTTTTGAATTTTGGAAGTATTGTTTAAAGAAAAAACTATTTATTATCAAGTATTTTCCAATACAAATCTTATATTTAATTCTTGCAAAGCTTCATATAACTTCAACAAAAAAATTTAAAGAAATGTTTTTCTTATTCGTAAAAGGAATAACAAAACATGAGTTATTAAACTTATTGGATGATTTCTGGAAACACGAATTACTCTTTATGAATCAAGAGATCATAGAAACTTTACAAGTGTCTAAGTTGAAAAAAGTATGTATTTCGGCTTCTCCTGAATTTTTACTAGAAATACCGTGTCAAATATTAAATATAGATATATTAATTGCAACAAATTATTCTTTAGATAATTTTCAAATTATGGGAGAGAATTGTAAAGGTAATGAAAAAGTTATAAGGTTAAAATCTATTTTGCCAAACTGTAAAGTAAATAATTTCTATTCGGATAGTTATAGTGATAAGCCTCTTTTTGACATGGCCGAAAATAAACACTTAATTAACCATAATGGAGAAATTATACAATATGACAAGTAATAAATTAATAGTAGAAAGAAAATCAATGATAAACTAGAAAAATAATATTAAAGTAGATACGGAAGTGTTTATTATATACTTATATTAGGCCAGAAAATATAATAATAAATACAATATAAAATAACCCTTTTTATTTGCGATGTTTTATTATAGTATGGAGTAACAATACGAGTTTCTATAAAAATAGTTAGATTATATATGATATACTAATATATTAAGTAAGTTTTATATTAGGCCATTAATGATAAATAATAGATAATATATAAATTGTGGGATGTTTATGGGAGAGGTGGGATTCGGGTGTGTGTGGGTATTGTCTTATTAAGGTCGTGGGGTATTTTATTTTGGTGGGATGATGGTGGGGCGTATTAGGTGGGAGAAAGGGGTGGCGGGGATGGTTTAAATTAATTTTGTTGGTTGGTGGATTGGGGGAAGTGGGAGTTTTTGGGGTGGGGGAATGCTGGGGTGGGAGTTTTTTGGTGTTTATGGGGTGGTGGTGGGAAAATATATCATAATTATTTAATATTTTTAGGAAATAAGAAAAAAAATACTGTTTTATCTTAAAATATCTTGACATGGGGGTTTTTAGGTGTTATGATGTATTATGAATTTAAGATTGATTGAATTCATGAGTAATATAAAAAATATTTACTTTTAAAAGTGATATTTTACCAGTATAGTAAAAATATTATTAGATAATACTTCCTAATGATATGAACTTTTTAATGACAGAGCATGGAAAGGAAACAATATGCACACAGTCGTAATGATACTATTCTCTTTTATGGTTTTACTAATGTTCCCAGGGATCGCTTTATTTTATGCGGGGATGGTTAGAAGTCATAATGCTTTAAATACAACATTTAAATGTTATATATGTTTGTTTGTTATTAGTTTGCAATGGGTTTTTGTGGGATTTTCCATATCTTTTGGGGCGGTTAATGGCTTTGATAGTTTTTCAGGGTTTTTTAATGGCTTAATGCAGTATGTGGGATTGGAAAATGTTACTTATGCCAATGATTCGAATTATGGTTCGGATATTCCTTTTAATTTATTTATGTTCTTTCAAATGTTATTTGCTTGTTTAGCTACATCTATCATAGCAGGTTCGATCGTTGAAAGAATGAAAACAATAGCGTTTATAATATTTATTGTCATATGGACAACTCTTATTTATGATCCGCTAGCTCATATCTTTTGGGCGAGTGATGGTTTATTCGCTACAAGTTACAGAGTGTTAGATTTTGCAGGTGGTAACGTTGTTCACATTTCTGCAGGTGTTGCGGGTTTAGTGTTGGCTTTAGCGGTGGGTGGAAGACTTTACCGTAAGTCGAAACCACATCACATTCCACAAACTATCTTAGGCGGTGTTCTGTTGTATTTAGGATGGTTCGGCTTTAATTGTGGGAGTAATTTATCATTAAATAGAATTACTATGTTAGTACTAATTAACACTCATGTATCAGCTTGTATTGGGGCGATTGCTTGGATATCATGCGAATACATAAAAGGTAAAAAGTTCTCAATCTTAGGAGCTATCAGCGGAGCAATATCAGGCTTAGTTGCCATTACTCCAGGATGTGCTTATGTAACTTTAAGTTCATCGTTATTAATTGGTGGTATTGGTGCGGTGGTGTGCTACTTCGGAACATCCTACATCAAAGAAAAATTAAAATATGATGATAGTCTTGACGCTTTCGGCTTACATGGTATAGGCGGTATCTGGGGCGGGATCGCTACTGGGATCTTTGCTAGTACTAAAGTGAATAGCGACGGTTTAGACGGTCTACTATATGGTAAAACAACCCTATTCATTCATCATGTTGTAGCGGTTACAGGCACAGTTCTTTTTGTAGCGGTAGGCAGTTATGCTATTATTATCGTGATCAAGCAATTTATGCGAATCAGAGTTGACAGAAGAGACGAAAAAGTCGGCTTAGATATCTCATTCCACGAAGAAGAAGCCTATGGTAATGAAAAAATGAGATCTAAATCAGTTTAAGGCTGTGAAGTTTAAGGCTGTTAAAAAGTACTCACTCATTGCCCGTAAGGGCTTGCAGAAGTGGGGAAGAGTACATATTACGGGCTTTCATCCATATTAAGTTATAAAAAAAGATACAATATTAATTTATTGTATCTTTTTTTCTTCTTGTTTATTGGAGTCTCTAACATAAGCCCTAAGGTAAGATGTGGATTAGAGTCCCTTATTTAATTTAGTCGGGCATGCCTTCTTTGATCCATTTGTACATATTACTATGTATGGAATTACAATGATAAAGGTATCCTTCGTTTTTACTGTGAATGAATGTAAAAGCTTCTTGGTGTGTTATTGGTAGGTTGGCATGGGTCATATTTGCTATTGTAATTGGGTGTATACCGTCTTTGCCTGCTACTTTTGCGTATCTTGATGCGTCTTCTAAGGCTTTTCCTATCCATAGAGAATGGGTAACTTTTGTGCCTTTTTTACTTGCTTTAACCATTAATTCTTGAGATGTAGCCATGCCGATACCAATTTTTAATTGATGTGTTATTTCATATTCTAACAATAATTTATTTAACATATCCATATAAGTATTAATGGAGATTGCACGTTCTATCACACTTTGAATGTTCGGCTTGGATGGGGTGGTGTAAACCACATAGATGCTTGAGCCGTCTCTTATGCCGATTTCTCTCACTAGGTCTTCATTGTCATCGCCTGTTAGGATTTCGATCACTTCGGAAGTGAAACTTCGCAAGATCTTTGCCACTGTTGCCGAGTTAGTATTTTCAAAAATAGCCGATGATTTTCTAATATCGACAAATACAGCACTGACAAAGCTAAAATAACCATTTGTATCTTCATCTGTGATTTCTTTGGGTAGCTTCTCCACTTGAGCGATTTCGTTAGATTCTGTTAAGATCTGTACAATTCTTTTTTTTCCTGCTTGATAGTCATAACGATTCATAGTTTCTTATTTCCTTATTATCAATTAATTCTTAATTCTTAGTTGTTGGTTGCTAGTTATAATATTGATGTATATCAATATGTTATATATAATAATGTATATTATACATGATTTGTGTTAAAATATTATTATTATCTTGCATAAATTCTAAAATAATTTTAACAAACATCATGAAATATTGTTTATCTTTAAGGGGAAGATGTTGTTACGGAAATTGCGTGGAGTTCGCCACTATCAAGTAATTCCTTTAAAGATGCGTTTACAATCTTATGGGATTTGATTCTTGATAATCCGTGGAATTGTGCGTCTTTAATGGCAACGGCGTAATGGTTTTGATCGCCTACGGTATCTTGGAGATCTATTTCGGCGTTGGGGAATGCGTTTACAAGTACGCTTAAAAGCTTTTTATGCTCTATGCTCATGATATGATTATCCTTTTAATTCGTTGGTTATGATGTTATAAACACTCTGTTTACTATCGGCATTCTTAATCTGCTCAATTATCTTCGAATCAGACATAAAAGAATTTAAAATAGTAACATAATTTAGACATACACGTTTACTTCTACTAAAACATACTGCTACCACATCCACAGGATGATCGCTACAATCTGCACCTTCCCAATCAACGGTTTTTTCCAAGACCACCAATATTATGAAAACATCATTCATATTAATATCAGCACCATGGGCGTTTTTTGGATTGGTTTTGACTTTAGCTCCTGTATGAGCAATAAAAGCATGGGGAATGGCACTTCTAGTCTTTAACCTAGTAGATCCCATTTGTTCCCTCTCGTGGAATAAATATAACAAATCGAACGTACTAATACCAGTGTTAGACTGAAATAACTCAATGGCATTTTCCAAGACTCTTTTTCTACTTTCTACATTTAATTTAAATATGATGTTATCTAAACTAATAATATTAAATATATCTTTATCCACGTGCGTATCCTGATAGCTAATAATAGTACATACATTATATCCATTATAATACATTTAATTTAAATATCAACCTAATTTATGTGTAAGGATTGTAAAAATCATTAAAGTATATCCATTTCAAATACATATACGGAAATATAAAAAAAATATTGACATAAGTTTTATTTATGATAAAATATCTATTGATTTAAGGGTCCATAGCTCAGTTGGTTAGAGCTGGCGGCTCATAACCGCCCGGTCGTAGGTTCGAGTCCTACTGGACCCACCATAAATACTAATTAGAAAGTAATTGTTGAATTCGGCAGTTACTTTTTTTTATCTCAATCTATATTAAGGTGTTTGTTGATGTCATTAAAAATAAAAAGATACTTTTGGGGTTTAGTTATTCTATCTGCTTTGGGGTTTGTGGCGGTCTTAGGGGTTGAGGCGTATATTAAAAGCAAAGTTATTAACCTTGTTAAAAATCTCGATAAAAACGCAGAGATTGATTTTAGTGGAAGTATTTCCTTAACTGACTTTAGTTATAATATTTCCGATTTTACAGCTAATATCCAACTTCCTGCCACATCTAAGAAGAGTAAAATTAGCATTCAATCCTTAAAATATAAGATATTTGGTGGTAGTTTATCCCAGATAGCTCATGTTAAACTTATAGATTCCCATGGGACATTAAATGCGGATTTCTTTCATATCCTTAAAGGAAAAGAGAAAAATAGCAAGAAGATAACAGCAGATAACTTAAAGATTAAGATTCTAAATCTAGGAGAATTGAAGGTCAGTAATCCTGTGGTAATTTTATCTGATAATGGCAATATAACGGCGAGTTCTGATATTGTTTTTGCCTTAAATAACATCAAGATAGCACTATCTAAAGTGAACAAAAAACCTACCACAATCCACCTAAGTATCGATAATCCCAATTATAGCTTAAGCTCGGATAGTTCCGTTGATGTGAATAATCTAGTAATTCCACAAAATAAGTTAGATATCTTAAAAATTGCGAGCCAAATATATTTCGTTAAGTTTCATCTGGTTAATAAGAATATCGCAGGCTTAAATATGGATAAATTAAATACTGCGTATCTTAGTGAAAATCTTAGAACATTTAAGATGTATGATAGTAAGTATCAACCAGCGGTTAAGCTCGCTTTAGATAATTTTTTCCAACAAAAACAAGATCTTTACGGATACTTTCATACTACAGCTTTTTTTAGTTTAGGCTCAAATAGAATCTCTAAGCCATCCTTAATATTGGCGAATGCTCCTTTGCCAGTAAAGGAAAATGAGCTAAAGAACTTTAGAATGCCCATAGATACACCGAAGAACTTCGAACCTGATGACAAGAATTCTAAAGACAAAGATTCTAAAGATAAGGATTCTAAAGATAAGAACTCTAAAGATAAAGATTCTAAAGATAAGAACTCTAAAGATAAAGATTCTAAAGATAAGAACTCTAAAGATAAGGATTCTAAAAAGCAACAAACTAAGAACGATAAACCAACGCTTATTCCCATATTAACATCAGAAGATAAAGATAAGTAGTTATTCATGATAGATGTGGCTTTTATAGGTATGGGAGCGTTATCTTTAAGATCGGCGTATGTGTTGGCTGAAAGTGGAGTCTCTCACACTCATAAGATATGTATGTACGAAGCGAAATCCACCCCTGCCCGCAAGATTCTCATGGCAGGGATCGGCGGTTTGAATTTAACAAAAGACATCCATACAGCGGAATTTCTTAAGGGGTATGGCGAGCATGCAAGCTTTATGCGTACTTATATCAACGAGTTTAACTCGCAAGATCTGATATCGTGGGTGAATGAGTTGGGTATATCTACCTTTATGGGAGCAGGAAACAAAATTTTTCCCAAAGGCTTAAAAGCTACGCCCTTTGTTCGTGCGATCTTAAGATATATTGCCAGCCATAATATAGAAACTCATTATAATCATATCATGGATGACATCCAAAGATTAACTAATGGTATGTATAAAATTTCCTTTAAGAATGGAGCGGAAATAATTGCCAAAACTGTCATAATCGCCACAGGTGGAGCAAGTTATGAAAAGCTTGGCGGTAATCATGATGTGATTAAGCTTTTGGATCGTAAGCTAGGGATATCTTATACAGAATTTCAACCCTTTAACGTGGGGGTAGATGTTGCATGGGATAATATGAAAAATAATGGGGAAGATCATGGGGAGAATCATGGGGAAGATATGTCAGGCAAGCATTTAAAATCCATAGCATTACATGGGGGCAAAGCAGGAAAGTATATTAAGGGCGATATGGTAATCACATCCTACGGCTTGGAGGGGATGCCCATATATGCCATTAATCAAGACATCATGAATAAGCAAAAAGTTTACATTGATCTTAAAGCCGATTTATCTGAAGAGGATATAGTGAGAAAGATCAATAATATCAGCACTAAGAATAGCATGAGCAATCGCATACGTAAGGGAATCAAGCTCAAAAGAGAAGCCTTTTTCCTCCTTAAGCAGTTCCATAAAGATAAATTACCTAAAGACGTAAAAGAAATAGCTCATCTCATTAAGAATCTCCCCCTTAACCATGGGGGATTACATGAGACTAATAAGTCAATTTCCTCTTCTGGTGGGGTTAATCTTACGGAACTTAATTCTAATCTAGAAGTGAAAAATTATCATAATTTATATCTAGGTGGCGAAATGCTCAACTGGAACGCCATAACAGGCGGATATTTACTAACTGCTTGTTTTTCCATGGGCGATCTAATCGCTCGAGTTGTGATAAAAAGTACGTAAAAATTGCTCTGCTCTGGTATCCCTATGGGATTTATATTCCTAAATTTAAGAAAAAATAAATATATATTGCAAAATAGGAGTGGTTTGTGATATAGTTTCATGTAATTATGTGTATTTTAGGGGTTGGTCGTGCAATCTCAATTAATGGAGTGAACTATGACAGGTGTTGTAATAACAGGAATTCAATGGGGCGACGAAGGCAAAGGCAAGTTTGTTGACATGCTGGCAGATAAAGCCGATTTCGTGGTGCGTTTCCAAGGGGGAAACAATGCAGGGCATACCCTAGTAGTCGACGGTAAAGTCTATAAATTGCGTTTGTTACCGTCTGGCGTGGTGCGTGATGGAGTTACTTCAATTATCGGAAATGGGGTTGTTTTTAATCCGTGGGGATTCTTTGAAGAAGTCCAACAGATAGAATCTCAAGGGCGAGACATCAATCCCAATAACTTAATGATTGCTGAAAATACCACACTTCTATTACCTATCCATATGGAATTAGACGCTCTAAGAGAAGAACATGCCCAAGAAAACAAAATCGGCACAACAAAATCAGGCATAGGCCCAGCTTATGAAGATAAAGTAGGCAGAAGAGCAATCCGCTTATGTGATCTAGCTCATGAGGATTATCTAAAACAAAGACTATCTTTATTGGTGGCTCATCATAATGTACAACGTCAGGCCCTAGGAGCAGAAAAAATCAATGAAGAAAAATTATTTGCAGATATAAAAGCCATAGGCAAAAAAATATTGCCATATGTAAAACCCGTATGGAAGATTCTTGATCAAGCAAAAAAAGAATCTAAGAATATCCTATTCGAAGGGGCCCAAGGTACGTATTTAGATATTGATCATGGTACTTATCCCTATGTAACATCATCGAACACAGTAGCAGGAAACGCCAGTGCAGGGACAGGAATGGGATCAGGATTCGCTCATAAGGTCTTAGGAATAGTAAAAGCATACACAACAAGAGTCGGCGAAGGTCCGTTCGTTACAGAATTAACAAACAATATAGGCGAACACTTAGCAGAAAAAGGCCACGAATTCGGCACAGTAACCAACCGTCCACGCCGTTGTGGCTGGTTTGATTCGGTAATGGTAGCCCAATCCGTAGCCCTAAACGGTTGTACTTCGGTAGTTCTAACTAAAATCGACGTCTTAGACGAAATGGAAGAGCTAAAAATCTGTACAGGTTATAAACTCAACGGCGAAGTGATCAATTATGTTCCAGCATCCATTAAAGATCAAGAAAATATAATCCCAATCTACGAAACTCTACCAGGTTGGAAATCCACCACCTACGGCATAACAACCGAAGAAAAACTTCCCATACAAGCCCGTAACTACATCAAACGAATCGAAGAGCTAATAGGAGTAAAAGCTTCCCTAATTTCCACATCCCCAGAACGTAATGATACCATAATCCGAGAAAAACCATTCTCTTAAGGGGGGTGATAACGGGGCTAATCTGCATTGGGAAACGATACTAATGTAGGTTATATTTTATTGTTAACTTTATGAGAGATTTTTAGGGGATTCTTTGGGATTTTTTTAGGGCTACTTTTAGGGATATTGTTAAGAATGTGTTAACAATGGATTTTATATTTATGCTAGAAGTTAAGGGAAAGAGCCAGTTTCTATCCAGAAAAATAATATTTTAAAAATTTTTGTTGCTTTTTAGTTAATAAAATGTTAGGATAGTAATATCAAGTAATGGTAATTGTATTTTCCCACCTTGGCATATTTAACTTAAGAAATAAGGAATATCAAAACATGGTAAATTCTATCAATTTAAATTCACAAGTAAGAACAAATTTATATGGTGTGAAATCTGCTCAAAGAAATGTTGATTCAACTAACGGTAAACTTTCTACAGGTAGTAAAATCGGCGGTGGTATGGCCGCTCATAATGAAGATTCGGTTACTTTAATTCACTCAACTGAAGTATATGATCGTGCTTCTACTTTCGACAAAACTAAAGAAGGCCTTACTCAAGGGATCGACGCTGTAAAAACTATGTCAACAGGTATCGAAAGTGCCGAGGGTATGGTAGGTATGATGCAAGCATATGTAAGCGGTATGCAAAATGCCGACAGTGGCGAAGATTTCAACGCTCTTCAAGGTGCTTTAAGCGAAACCGCATCCCAATATGATGACATGGTAAGCGACGCTAAATATAACGGCAAATCTCTTCTTGACAATGATCAAAGCTCTTCAACCATTCAAGTGGGGCCAAATCCTGATCACGCCATTAAATTACAAGCCCTTGACGTTTCTTCAAACAATCCGAATATCAATATTAACGGTGCGGTTGCTCAAGCCAGTTCTGGCGGTGCTGGTCTTGAAGGGGCGAAAAGCTTATTGGATCAAGCTACCGCTACTTTAAAAGCTAGCAACATCGAAGTAAGTGCAAAAACTAGCCTGTTGGATTCTCGTAAGGATTTCAATGAAAAGTATAGTACTTTCATGAAAGACAGTGCCGATAGCGAAACCGATGTGGACCAACTAAAAAATGCCACTGAACTAACCGCATCCAACGTCCAAAACAAACTAGCCCAAAGCACTCTAGCCTTATCAGCTAAACAAGGTGCATTCGTACTAGATCTAGTAACTAGCACAGGTAACGGCAATAACGCTAATTAATCCCTAGCATTATCTCCCACACTAATATACAAAAGGTTATTCTTTCATTTGAAAGAATAACCTTTTACCCTTTCGCCAAACACATCAATGCTCCACAATTCCACACATTAGAAAACTAACATCTATAAAAAATCATATTTTATTTTTTACCTTACTCCCCTAAACCCCTTAAGCATGCTTAATCACATATACTTCTAATGCGTAACAATTAGTTATCTATAATGATATATTATGATAGATAACTATATATGATTATCAATGATTATCAATGATTATAGATGATTATAGAGCTTGCATTCTATTCTATTATTATTTTGTTGTGCTGGCCTAAATATTAGGCCAGCACAACAAAATAACCCACACCCAACTAAACAAACCCCGTTCAACCCACCTACCAAGGATACATGCTCGGATAGGGCGGCCGCCTGTCAAGACTGCATGCTCGGATAGGGCGAACGCCTACCAAGACTACTTGCTCGGATAAGGCGATCGCATGTCAAGACTACTTATTCGGATAGGGCGACCACCTGTCAAGATTACATGCTCGGATAGGGCGAACGTCTGTCAAGATTACTTACTCGGATATGGCGTCCGCCTGTCAAGACTACATGCTCGTATAGAGCGACCACCTGTCAAGATTACATGCTCGGATAGGGGGATCGCCTGTCAAGATTACATGTTCGGATAGGGCGACCGCCTGTCAAGACTACATGCTCGGATAGGGCGACCACCTGTCAAGGTTGCATGGTCGGATAGATCGACCGCTAGTCAAGATTACTTTCTCGGATAGGGCGATCGCCTGTCAAGACTACTTGCTCGGATAAGGCGATCGCATGTCAAGACTACATGCTCGGATAGAGCGACCACCTGTCAAGATTACATGGTCGGATAGGGCGGCCGCCTGTTAAGACTACATGCTCGGATAGATCGAACGCCTGTCAAGACTACTTGCTCGGATAGGGGGATCGCCTGTCAAGGTTGCATGCTCGTATAGGGGGATCGCCTATAAAGGATACATGCTCGTATAGGGCGACCACCTGTCAAGATTACATGCTCGTATAGATCGACCACCTACCAAGACTACATGCTCGTATAGGGCGACCACCTGTCAAGATTACTTACTCGGATAGATCGACCACCTGTCAAGATTACTTACTCGGATAGGGCGACCGCCTGTCAAGACTACTTGCTCGTATAGATCGAACACCTACCAAGATTACATGGTCGGATAGGGGGATCGTCTGTTAAGGTTGCATGGGTCGGATAGGGGGATCGCCTGTTAAGACGTCAGCCACAAAGAGCGAGATATAAAACCATTCTATAATTTTTTATGGAGTTTTTCGAAGATGGATAGGGCTTGGCGGTTGAATTTTATGTATTCTTCTTCATTGCCGTCGAAGGCGTCGAGGAAGTCGGCGTGGATTTTTTGCCAGCGGTGGTGGATTTGTTGTAGGATTTCTTGTCCTGATTCGGTAAGGTGGACAAAGGTACTTCGGCTTTCTGTGGTTTTTATTAGGTAGCCTTTTTTTATGTGCAGTTCTAGATTTCTTGATACTGTAGAATGGGCAAGATTGAGTTCAGAGGCTAGGTCTTTGATGTTTGCTTTATCTTTTTTATCGATTACCACCAACAAAAAGGCATGGCTCGGCGAGATTCCGAGATCTTCAAAGTGAATATTTGCGACATCGTTCACACATCTCGATAAAGAACCAGTAGTGAAATACATACACTTCCCTAAAATATTTTCATCATTAGTCATATTACACGCCCTTTTATTTTCATAAATTAAGATCTAGATTATATAACTAAGTATAGAATATATTCCTATACAATACAAGGCTTTTGATAGAAAAAATTTTATTTTCTTCTCCAATGGCGATTTTTTTATCCATGTAAATCCTAATATAATCAGATCATTTTAAAGGGTTAAAAGTAGCAATAAAAAAATTCTTATGGAATTTATTTTATAAAAGTATTTCATAAGTAAAGATTTTATGATATACTTTGACATCACTATTAAAAATAAAATTATCAGGCTTAATTCTATGAACTTAAAAAGTACACTTTGCATATTTAGTATTTCAGTTTCTTTGCTTTTATCATCTTGTTCGAATAATCCTTCGGGATCTAAACAAAATAATGACGAAAAGACTCAACCAACATCAACCACTACGCTCTTAAAGAATCAAGTAACTAGTAATCTTAAAAACAAAGATAACAAGAAAAAGTTTGTACCCACATCAGGGATTGTTTTAGTGGCTAAGGAATTATTTAAAAATGGTCGCTTAAATGACGCATCTCAAGCCTATCAAAAGTTAATTGATAGTAGTAATCTTCTGCCCTTATCCTTAGAAAATGAAATGCTAACAACATTTTTATATACAGGTAACGCCGTGGCAGCTCATAAAATGGCAGTAGTGATTCTTAAAAAATCGCCACATTCTTTATTGGCAAATCTTACTATTATATCTTTGTTAAATCTTAATCATGGTTTATCAAGTAAGAAGAGTTTGGAAAATTCATGTAAGATCGCCAACGCTTTAAAGAACACCCCACAAAAAACACAAAAGGGGATGTTTCATTCGCCCTATCAATTGCAAGATTATATGTATCAAAATACTATAAATTATATTCATGGTTGGTGCTTATATGAGCAACAAGGCAAGGATCAAGCTTTGAAGTATTTCACAGGCTTAACCCAGTACGGAGCTTTACTTTCCAATGCTTACATATATAAAGGACTGATTCACACGCTTGATGGTCATCCAGAACTTGCGGAAAGTACATTTGTTCAATCAAGAGATCCGCAATTATTGAGAACGTTACAAGCAGATTTATGGCAATTGCGTTTTGCCTATGTTATGGGAGATCAAAAAACCGTAGATAAAATTCTTAAAAAACCAGTACATCAACAGACTACTAAATACTACAACAATTGGCGATACTCTTCATTTATCACAGATAAATCCTATCTAACCAAGGGTATGGCCTTTAGTAAAAAGCAAAAAAAGGTTGCGTTTTCTGATTTAGTATTCATGGTTTATATGCACCAAGCTACGCTCTTAAAGGAAATTAAATTCAACTTTGGCTCTAACATTCTATTGGCTCAAGCAACATGGTTAGCCAACGAACATTATTGCTTACCTAAGCTAATGTTTGCCGATAATCTTGAAACAGGCAAAGGATTCTACACACTTCAAAAGAATCTTTTGGCAAGTGTGGAAAAGGAAAGTTATTGTTATAAAACATCACGCACTAAAGCAATTGTAAGTTCGGTTGCCAATCATAAATATAATGACGGTAAACTTATTATTGATCAAATGGTTAAAGAAGAAAAAAATACTCCCAAAAGAACCACCAAGGAAATCGAAGGGACTATTTATAAAAATCTTAAAAATCATGATAAGACAATTGCGATCTTTAAATATCTGCTAGAAGATAAAGCATTGCAGAAATCCCAACCAGCGAATAAGGTTGCGTCTTCGTATTATGCTTTTACTATCGGCACGCTGTATGGTATGAAAAAGGATACTGATAACGCTATTAAATATATGAAAATCGCCATTGATTTTAATCCCACATCAAGCGAGGCATATAACTTTTTAGGATATACTCTAATTGATAGCGAGAAAGATGTGCAAGGCGGAATTAAATATGTACAAAAAGCCTTGAAGATCTTACCAAGTAGCGTATACTATATGGATAGTCTAGCATGGGGATACTATAAAATCGGCAACTATCAAAAGGCTATCAAACTCCTTGAAGTGGCTCGCATAACAGATCCTAACCAACCAGAGATTTTAAATCATTTGGGGGATTCCTATTATCAAATTGGTCATCATGATAAGGCAAGAATGTATTGGAAAAGATCTAAGTTGGGCTTGGCAAGTTTACCAGCAGAAGAAAAAGCCCTGCTTACTGTGGATCTTAAAAGCATTAATGATAAAATCGCCAACGGCTTAAAATAAACATTTAATATCATGCTAAAGATTCCTAAATTTTGGTATAAAGAAAATGATTCTTTCTTGTGGGCGGTATCCTTAAAGCCTGTAGGATTGATATATGGAGCAATTACCACACATCGAGCCAACAAACAAAACGGCTATAAAAGTAAATTACCTGTTATCTGCGTAGGCAATATTACCATGGGCGGTACGGGAAAAACTCCCACCGCTTTGGCTTTGGCGAAAATCCTAAAGGATGAATTTCATAAGAATGTAGCCTTTTTAACTCGTGGATATGGCGGATCTATCACAGAACCCACAAGAATCTTACCCACTCATCAAGCGAGCGAGTGCGGAGATGAACCGCTCTTACTTGCTAAAACATCGCCCACTTATATCAGCCCTGATCGTGGTAGGGGAGCGATGTTAATTGAAAATGATAATGAAAACAATCATGAAAATAATCATGATAACGATAACGATAACGAGCTAAAAACCGACGTTATTATCTTAGATGACGGCATGCAAAATCCCACTTTACAAAAGGATATCACACTTGTTATAATTGACGGTAAGTTCGGACTAGGAAATAATCGCTTATTCCCTGCTGGCCCCTTAAGAGAGAGCTTAAGATCTGCCCAGTTTCGATCATCAGCATTTATCATAATAGGCGAAGATTCTAGCCATACGAGAGATCTAATATGTGAAACAATAGCCGATCCGTTAATTCTTCAAGCACATATCAAGCCTGTTGTGGTTGATGATGATTATAAAGCGGTGGTAGTCTTTGCAGGTATCGGCATGCCTGATAAGGTCTTCGCCACCGCCAAGCAGGCAGGATATGAGATAATGCACAGCCTATCCTATGGCGATCATTATAATTATACTCAAGCTGATCTTGATCATTTAGTGAGCATGAGCAAAAAATATAAAGCTAAATTACTAACCACATCAAAGGATTACGCACGCTTACCCCAAGAATTTATTAAGGAACATAAGCCCTTAATTCTTGAAATAGAGTTGAGTTTTGATGAGCAGAATAAAGCTCAACTTTTAAATCTTATAAAGCCTACGATAGAATTAACACGATAATTCCATCTATTGCAAAGCTTCCAAATGTTCCTAGTAAGATCAGAGTAACCACCAAATTAAGGGACGGTTTAGGTCTTAGGGCTTGATCTGTAATCTGTGCCATATATTGATTGCGAAAATTCTTTAGTTTTATTTTGCTAGCATATATTAAGCTTAGGAAGATTATAGCTATAAATATGAGAAGTGTAACGGCTCTTAATGTTGGTACGTCTATTGTCATTGAGCCTATTATTTCTTTTTCTTTTCTTATGGAATAAACGAACAGCGATGCTACAAACTCAAGTATAACAAGTATAAATATTCCTATTAAATGCTTATCTATTGATCTTGAGGCTATTGTTTTAATTAACAGATAGAAAAATAATAAAATCATTATGGCTATGTGTTCTATGGTTATAGACATGAAAAATACATCGCCACTTGCATATCTAAGAGTGTAAGAATTTATTATGTTTACACTCTTAAAGCCAATAAACACGATAGTAAAGCCAATAAAGAATAAAATATGAATTATGACAGTGTAATTTCGAGTTATGGCTTGCCCTGTTTTGAGTTTTGCCTTATTAAATAAACTGACCTTACATATTTGTAATATAATCACTGCTAGAAGTGCACTGCTGATGATTCTGAAAAGTATAGGAAAAGATACTTGTATTGTAGAATTTTCTCTCCATATGGGAAATGAGAAAAGTTCTATGGGAAATGAAAGGGCAATAAATCCCAAAATAATTACTTAATATTTATCTAGTAAGGGCTGTTTGGATTTTGATAATTTTAAATATAAGCATAAGAATAAGAATAAGAATAAGAATATAAATATACACGCTTTTAAAAATAATATAGAAATCTCTAATGTGTGTAAGATGTTATCAAGATCTATTTTTTAATTTCCTTATGTTAAGTTGGTAAATATGATAAGGATTATTACACATAATTAAACAGTTGTCAACAATGAAAGTTGTCAGATATTTAAATTACATGAATAATTTAAATATCTTACAACTTCTGACCAACTTTTATTTAGGATCTACTATATGTAAGTAATTTAGCCTTTTAAATTTTTTTATAGTCCTTGAATTGCTAAGAGAATCCCCTCTGCTAAAAAAGTTAAGCATGTTCCTAGTATTATCATGGTAGTAACTAAGTTAAAAGGTAAGGTGGGATGTGGTAAGGTGGAAATATCTGCTTTAAGGGGTTGTAGATCTGTAATATTTTTCATATAGGTTTTGCTAAAATCTTTTAATTTTTTTTGGGTGGCGTATATGGAGATTATGAATATTGCAATGATAAATATCAACGTCGTAATTGTTAGGGGTTTTTGGGGTAAATATGGCATTAACATAAGATGTGCTATGAATTCTGCAACATATCCTGCTATATCTTCGATAGCAAGAATTATGAATATTATTATTAAATGTTTATCTGCTGATCCTGTGGCTATGGCCATACCTAAGATATAGATACATAATGAATAAAGTAGAAAAATTTGCCCACCACTTAATAAGTTTTGGAATGTAGTTAATCTTGAACCATATATTTTTATTATTATACTCTCAAATACAATAAGCTCTCTAGTAAATAAGATCAATAACACAACATGAACGATGATAGCATAAGGTATGCTTTTTGGTTGGTTTGTTTTGATCTTAGCTTTATTGATTAAATGGTTCTTGTATATTTGCCCTATTATCCCTGCTATCAGCGAGCCACATATGATGGGCAAGAAGGTATAATAATGTAAAAATTCCATCGTAATTAATAATACGGTGGTGGCCATTAATGATTTATCTTGTAAGGATTTGATTTTGAATGATAATCCAAAATACACAAGCAATAATAAAAAAGCACACACACTTACAATAGCAAGTTCTTTATAAAAGGCCATCATCATCATTTTTTAATTTCCTTATGTTAAGTTGGTAAATATGATAAGGATTATTACACATAATTAAACAGTTGTCAACAATAAAAGTTTGAATAAGCATTCATAAGATCTTGATTAAAGAATGAAATATTCCCATATGATAAATAAGGATTTTTTATAATTATAATTCTAGCATATAATATAAAAATGTAGTATAATGTGATACTAGTAAAAAAATATTCATATAATAAGGTATCTTACACATGTTCAATAAGCATAATCTTCCATTACATAAACTAATAAGTTATCAGACTCAAAATATCCTAGCTCGTATTGTGATTAATGGAATAATAAGAAAAACATCCTTTCATGCCTCTTCGAATTTCGGTGCGTGGTTGGGGGGTGTTTTGTATAAGACGCCTTTTGCTAAAAGAAAAAAGAAATATGCTCAAATCGGTCTTGATCTGGCTTTCCCAGAGATGCCACAGGAAGAAAAAGAGCGTATCATGTTGGAATCATGGAAGAACTTTTCACGTGTGATCTTGGAAATCATTAACTCAAGTAACGCCCTAATAACAGATGATAAGGATTGTAAAGAAAAATCATTTATCTACGTGCCAGAAGAAAGTAAAAAAGCCATAGAGATAGCCAAAGCCAATCCCAACGGAGCGGTATATGTATCAGCCCACTTGGGAAATTGGGAATTGCTACTTCAAACCGCATGGCAATTCTTCGACATCGAATTATACGGAATCTACAGAAAGCAAAATAACCCCTATATGGAATGGATCAATACCCAAAACGCTCCAAAACGTGAATATATGCTCCCTAAAGGACGTGATGGCAGTATGTATCTAGCAAGAATGTTAAAAAAAGTATCCTACGGGATTCTAATGGATCATCGCCTAAAAGAAGGAATCCAAATCCCCTTTTTCGGCAAAGAGGCATGGGTACCCATAACCGCCATTCGTTCCGCCCTAAAATATAACAAAACAATTCTACTCTCAACAGGTTTAAGACGTTTAGACGATCCAACAAAATTCGAAGTACTAATCGAAGAATTCCCCCTAGAGCGAGTTCACAACAACCTAAGAGAAGACACCCTACATAACATCAAACGTTTATACGTAGTGTTCGAAGAGTGGATCAGAAATGATCCTGAACAATGGTTATGGTACCACAACCGCTGGAAACCCTAAAATTGTGGGAAAAAGCACCCCTTATATGTCTTTAGCCGATACTTAGGTAGTACATATACATGTACGTATCGCCTAAAAACATCTAAGGGGTACTTTTTCCCACAATTTAGTAAATTGCGTGAAATAGCACTCTTTAGATGTCTTTAATCATGGCTTAGGTAGTACATATACATGTACGCCATGATTAAAAACACCTAAGGGGCACTTTTTCCCACAATTTGGTAAATTGCGTGAGAAAGCACTCTTTATATGTCTTTAATCATGGCTTAGGTAGTACATATACATGTACGTATCGCCTAAAAACATCTAAGGGGTACTTTTTCCCAGAATTTGGTAAATTGCGTGAAATAGCACTCTTCATATGTCTTTAGTCATGGCTTAGGTAGTAACACCTAAGGGGCACTTTTTCCCACAATTTGGGCTTTGGGTGGCATTATGTTGGGGCGTAATGGATAAGGATGGTTTGTTGGATTCTTTTTTGGATGTTACGCATTCGGAATGGTTTGGATTCGTTTGTAGTAGGGGGTTTGGGAAATTTGTGGAAAAAGTAAAGGTTTTTTTAATGTTTATGTATTAGAATGGATAACTACTACAAATGATGTTTAATTTTTATAATTAGATTTATGTTCAATAGATTAGGGTAATTTACATATGACTATGACTATAGAGAAGAAAAAACATAAAAAATCATATACAATTTCATGCTCTTCAGAATTTAGGCAGAAAATATCGGATTTGGCAGAGGAAAAGGGAGTGAATATCGCTGATATTGCTCGCTCGGTTGTGATTATGCTCCCCAAAAATACCATACAGGCTTATGCAGATCCTGGAGATGCGGAGGTGGGAGACCGTGATTCGGTTACGTCGATTAATACGGACGGTACGAAAAAAACATGGATGAGAAAACCACGTATTCAAGTGCGTTTAGGGGACGGTTACGATTCTGTAATGATCCGTAAGGCGTTAAACATCGCCCTACATATGGCTCATGGGAATATGGATGTGGAACTTCTAAGCAAGCAACAAAAGACCAACATCCAAAACATTCAAGCGGAATACTTGAGTTTAAAGGAAAAACTCAAGCTTAAGCATGAACAAATGGATCTTGAAAAAGAGCAAGCTAAAAACAATACTACAAATGAAGTTGATAGTAAAGACGAGCTAAAAAAAGCCTATTCGGAGCTTGATCGTTTAAGTATGATTGTGAATATTTTAACGTTCGAATCCATTGAAACAGGTATCAAAACAAAAAACCAAGCTTTACATGTAATGTGTTTAACTCCTGATATTAAACATATATTTAAAGATATTAAGGATCGTTACCGCCTACTTTCAAGAATTCATCATCCAGATTCTCCTTACGGTAGCACCGAAAAGATGGCCATATTAAATGACGCTTTTGCATATCTTAAGCACACCTATAAATAAAAGCCGTAAATGAATGAGAAAAAAAATTTCTGTACTATTAACATTGCCCTTTAATGTATGTTATACTTATTTATACGATAGTGATTTATACGATAGTGAAAAGCCCTTGGCATACGGAACGATTGTCGCAGTGAATTTTCGTAATCGTGAAGTTATCGGCGTTGTTTGGAATGAAGAGCCAGATCTTAAGCTCGATGAAAAAAAGATCAAACATATTACGGATGTCTTTAATCACATTCCGCCCTTATCCCAAGAAATATGCAAGTTAGTTGATTGGTCGGCAGATTATACTATGGCCTTTAGGGGGATAATCTTGAAAATGGTTTTGAGCGTAAAAGACGCTTATCTCCCGCCCAAGCCCATACGCTATTATACTATGAATCGTGATAGTGATAGCGTTCTTAAAAATATCAAGCTATCTTCAGCACGTAGAATGATTATTAAAAGCTTAAAAGATCATGGCGAACTTAATGAAGAAGATTTAGCCATGCACTCAAGAGCTAGTACTACTGTAATTCGTAACTTCCTAAAAACAGGAGCTTTAACTTCTACAGATAAAATCCCAAATTATAATCATAACGCTCAAGATCAAGATCCTTTTTCTGCCATGGCAGGTGTGCCGACCATTGTTTTTAGTGAAGAGCAGAAACAAGCAGTAAAAGAGATCATCCCCAAAATCACTAAGAATGTATTCGAATGTTGCTTGCTCGAGGGTGTGCCAGGATCAGGAAAAACCGAAATATATTTCGAGGCCATAGAGAAAGCTTTTTCCATGCAAAAGCAAGTACTGGTTATGTTGCCAGAAATTGCCCTAACATCCCAATGGTTTCTACGTTTTAAGGAAAGATTCGCCTGTGATCCCCATGTGTGGCATTCGAATATTTCCACAGGAAAAAAGAAAAAGATATGGAATGATATCTTGAACAATCAAGCACCTATTATCGTTGGGGCAAGATCTGCGTTATTTTTACCCTTTGCCAATTTAGGCTTAATTATCGTCGATGAAGAACACGACAACAGTTTTAAGCAAGAAGAAAACCCCCTATATAATGCTCGTGATATCGCCATTGTACGAGCGAAGTTTGAAGATATCCCCATTGTTTTAGCCTCGGCCACTCCGTCCCTTGAAAGTATCGTAAATGCGGAAAGTGGAAAATATTCGCATATCCAAATGCAAGCCAGAGCAGGGGGGAAAGCGATCATGCCCGATGTGAAGTTGTTGGATCTGAAAGCATACAAACCCGCTAAAGGTCGCTTTATTTCCCCCGCCTTAGAGCATGAAATAAAAGAAACCATTTCTCGTAAAGAACAAGTAATGTTATTTCTCAATCGTAGAGGATACGCTCCTTTAACTCTGTGCCGTACTTGTGGACATCGTTTGCAGTGTCCTCACTGTACAGCGTGGTTGGTGGATCATAAAACATCCAAGCGTTTAGAATGTCATCATTGCGGATACTCAATTCTAAAGCCTAAATCCTGCCCATCCTGTGATGATCAAGATTCCTTTGTGGCGTGCGGGCCAGGGGTGGAACGTTTAGCAGAAGAGGTTAAGGAATATCTGGGCGAATATAATATGCAGATCGCCTCATCAGATAACATCAATAATCACAACCAAGCAGAAGAATTAGTGCGTAATATGGAAAATGGCAAAACCGATATTTTAATCGCCACCCAAATGATGGCAAAGGGTTACCACTTTCCCAATCTGACCTTAGTAGGAGTAATAGATGCCGATGTGGGTCTAATGGGAGAAGATCCAAGAGCAGGAGAAAAATCATGGCAATTACTGTATCAAGTATCAGGACGAGCAGGACGAAGCGATAAAAAAGGTTTGGTTATCTTACAAACCTATGACCCCAATCATGCAGTAATGCAAACCCTAGCAAACGGCAAACGTCAACGCTTTCTAGAAATAGAAAAACAATCCCGCCACATGGCAGGTATGCCCCCCTATAGTCGTCTAGTAGCCATCTACATCAGCGGAAAAAATGAAGATCTCGTAGTCAAAGTTGTAAACTATCTCATGAAAGTCGCACCAAATACCAAAGATTTCATAAAAAATGATAAGCAAAGAATAGCCCTATGGGGCCCTTCCAAACCAGCCCTATCCATGGTAAGAAACAACCACCGCCGTAGAGTACTAGTCCAAGCCACTAAATCCCTAAAAATTCAAGTCTATATGAAAGAATGGCTAAAAAGGATCGAGATCCCTAGATCCATAAGTATTACCATAGACATCGACCCCATCACTTTTTAGGATTGTGATAAATGGGCTAATCTGCACCTTACCTTAGGGCTTATGTAGACGTGAGTACACGTCGCCCTATTTACAAGCACATCTTAGCCCATTTCTCCCAATCCTAAGGCTTGCGGTAAGTGGGTTAATTGTACTTTAGATTAGGGGTTATGTAGATGTGAGTACATGTCGCTCTATTTATAAGCACATCTTATCCCATTTCTCCCAATCCTAAGGCTTGCGGTAAGTGGGCTGATCTGTACTTTAGATTAGGGGTTATGTGGATGTGAGTACATGTCGCTCTATTTATAAGCACATCTTATCCCATTTCTCCCAATCCTAAGGCTTGCGGTAAGTGGGTTAATTGTACTTTAGATTAGGGGTTATGTGGATGTGAGTACATGTCGCCCTATTTATTAAGTGCATAGTATGAGCTTTTTCCCAATCCTGCGGATTGTGGTAAGTTGGTGGTGGGGGGTGGATTATTTTTTGAAAATGTTTGTGGGTAAGTTGTTAATTTAGTTGGATTATTTTGTTGTATTAATTAAAAGATTGACTTTTTGGGCTAGTTAAGGCATTATTAACTTATAAAAACCTAAAATATTGTAAATCGTTTAAGAGTTTATTCATTTACAATAATTTTGTTAGGTATATGTTTTATTGTAATAAGTAAATACATACATTTGATAGGATCATATGTTCTTTATGATCTGAATTTCATAGAAAATACAACGATAGTCTATATTTATATGCTTAAAGTTAATATATACATATGTTATTACCCATTAACATAGCTATGATTTAGAGTATAATAATTATAACTACTTACTTCCATACTAGGGAAATCATGAATTTAAACGAGAAAAAAAAGAGAACTCCTGCTGAATTATTGGCTATGGCTAACGATTTAGGCATTGAGCATGCGTCGACCATGCGTCGTCAAGAATTATTATTTACTATTTTGAAAACAAAATTAGAAAATAAAGATGAACAGATCCAAGCTGAAGGGGTTATTGAAATAATGTCCGACGGTTTTGGATTTTTGCGTAGTGTCCAATCGAATTATCTGCCTGAAGCTGATGATATTTATGTCTCTCCTACTTTGATTCGTTCCCATTCTTTACGCACTGGCGATCTTGTATATGGTACAATTCGTATGCCGAATATCCACGAACGTTATTTAGGATTAAATGATATCGAACTAATTAACAACCAAGATCCAGAAGTGGCTAAAACTCGTGTTCCCTTTGAGAATTTAACTCCACTTTATCCGCAAGAACGCTTGATTATGGAAGAAAAAAATGCTAAAAAATCCAAATCAGCAAATACTAAACGTGCCATTGATTTAATTACTCCTATCGGTAAAGGACAAAGATCCTTAATTGTTGCTCCACCTAGAACAGGTAAAACAATGATGTTACAAACAATTGCCAATTCTATCGCCAATAATCATCCTGAAGCACATCTTATGGTATTACTTATTGATGAACGTCCTGAAGAAGTTACAGATATGCAACGCAGTGTAAAAGGTGAGGTTATATCTTCAACCTTTGATGAGCCTGCGTCTCGCCATGTGAAAGTTGCGGAAATGGTTATTGAAAAAGCTAAAAGATTAGTGGAACATAAAAAAGATGTGGTTATCTTACTGGATTCGATAACACGTTTGGCTCGAGCTTATAACACCGTGATTCCATCAAGTGGTAAAGTGCTAACTGGTGGGGTGGATGCCCAAGCCTTACAACGTCCTAAACGCTTTTTCGGTGCTGCTCGTAACGTTGAAGAAGGCGGAAGTTTAACCATTATATCCACCGCCTTAATCGATACAGGTAGCCGTATGGATGAAGTTATCTTCGAAGAATTTAAAGGCACAGGTAACAGCGAAATTGTCCTAGAACGTAAAATTGCCAACAAGCGTATTTATCCAGCCATAGATATTAAAGGATCTGGCACACGTAAAGACGACCTACTTATCAGCAAAGAAGATCTAAATAAAACTTGGGTTCTAAGACGAATCCTAAGCCCTATGACTTCTGTTGAATCTATGGAATTCCTACTAGAAAAACTAGAACACACCGAAACCAACGAAGCATTTTTCCGATCTATGAGTAAGTAAAGTATAATTGCCTGTCTGTTTGGTTTGGCTTACTTGTGAGAATAGATCCTAAATAAAAGTTTCTGCTTTATTTATGGCTTTTTATTTGGTTGACATGGCAGTATAAAGATTGTTTGATCTGTATACTGTTGTGTGTTTACTGTACATTGTCTTGTATCTTGTGTTTAGTGTGCTTAGCTTAGTGTGTTGTGTTTCCTGTAATGTTGCGTTGCGTCGTATTGTATTGTGTCGTATTCTCTTTTGTGTTATTAGGTTATTTGTGTGTGCTGGCCTAATATATAGGCCAGCACACACAAAATATAAAATATTGGCATATTAAACATAGCGATATTATTCTCTATTCCATATTATAACAGAACATCATAAAGAAAATATAATAACAAGCTCAATATACAACAACTATTTTTATATGTCATGTTTTGTTATTATATGGAATAGAGAATATTCAAAGATTGCGAGTATCTGTTAAGGTGGGTAGGGTGTAGATAAAGTTAGTGTGTTAGGGGTCTTTATGTTAGGTTTAGTAGAGTAGGTTATAGATATTTCCTAGTAGGATGTACAAACAGAAGAATGGTATTAGGTATTTAATGAGAATTTTCCAAACTCTGGTAAAAGGGATGTGGGTTATTACTTTTCCGATTGTGGTTATTTCTTTAAATACGTCTATTCTTACGACCCAACCCATGTATATGGATAGGAGCAAGCTAACTAGAGGGATTCCGATTTCTTGTGATATTATTTCAATAAATGAATAGATATGACTGCCATGTATTTGTAGTAAAGATAAAGGACCGTGTGATAAATCGATGTGAATGCTTAAGAGACCCATTAAAGTACAAGCTAAAAGCACAGAGAATCGGCGACCTAGGGCGGTTCTTTCTTTTAGTACCGAGATGATTACTTCTAAACATGATAAAATTGAAGTGAGTGTTACCAGTAATATTATGATAAAAAAGATTTCACTCCATAGAATTCCGTTATGAATATGAGCGAATAACATGGGTAGGACAATGAATAATGCGTCTTGATGATTGTAATTTTCTAGGTTTAATTTATGGATAATCGGCAGAATTAAAAAGACCATACATATGGATACAAGAGTATCAACAGAAACAACCCATAGGGAAATTTTAAAAAGATTTGAATCTTTTCTTATGTAACTACCGTATGTTAGCGTAATACCAAAGCCTAAAGATAGGGAAAAGAATGATTTAACTATGGTGTTTTTAATCATTTGGGCAAAAGAGGTTAAATTTAAGGCTTTAGGTTTTAAGAATTCATGTAATCCTTGATAATAGTTGGGAGTAATAAATGAGTGGATAATTAATATTACTATATATAACAATGATATAATCACACTATACAGAAGAAATTTTTCCAAGACAATATGAATCTTATTTTGTAGTAATAAAAAACAAGCAATAAGAATTAAGATTGTATAGGTTACAGGAATAGAAAAAATACTGGTGGATTTACTGGAAATATAATTATTATAATGATGATGAAAATCATTTAATGTCATACTATGAGTAGTGGAATAAAGATTGTTAATGCGATATAGGGCGTAACTTAAGATTTTAGTTACGGAATGAAAGGGTAAGAATGAATCTATTTTGTCCCATATGTAACTTATACCGCTTAAATGTTTACCGTTTAGAGCGTTAATATGATTCCAATAATCATAAAAGCTAGTTGCCGAAGTGAAAGATACGGTATCAGGAGCATTATATAGACCAGTGAGCGTCCAAAATACGTAGCGTAGTACCGTTCCTACAGAAACGATATAGTTACTGGTAATTAATAGGGCTACAATTAGAATTAAATATCCTAAGCACTTCCAAGCTAATGCACCGCCATTAAACATGGATAGCACGCTCCCACGAGACATTCTCCCTAATCCTAAGAGACCAAGGAAAAAGGAAAATGTAATCACTGCTGAAGCACATATGTAAAATATTAAATAGATAAAACCACCGTCATTTATGATTTGTGATGGCATATTCCACATATTACCTAAGCCAATAGACGAGCCTAAAAAGGCTGTTATTGTTTTAGTTCTTGACGTCCAAAATTCTTGTTCCATTAAATGCACCTTGCGATATGAATATATTTAGCTATTCATAATATTAAGAAAAGTAATAATTGTTAATAGTTTACCATATTATATTTTTTAGTGCAAATAAAATAATTATTAGCTATGTATAAATATGCCAGATCCTAAATAAAAATGGTTGTGTTTATCTAGATTGTGTTTGTGATGTGTGGTTTTAAGATGAAAGCAAAGCTTAAATATCGAGATTTTCGGCGAATTTGGCATTTTCTTCTATGAACTGCATGCGGTATTCTGGCTTGTTGCCCATTAGACGATAGATAATATCTGCGTTTTCGTCAAATAAAGAAGATTGTTGAGTTTCTTCGTTGTAGGTGTGTTCTGGTTTTACCAATTGTAATTTAATTAGTGTACGATTGGCTTGGGACATGGTGGTCGATTTTAGTTGGGCAGGGGGCATTTCTCCTAAGCCTTTGAATCGGCTGATATCTACTTTGCGATTTTTGAATTCTTTGGCTAAAAGTTCATCCTTATGTTCATCATCACGAGCATATAGGCTTTTTGTTCCTGCGGTAATGCGATATAAGGGCGGTTGTGCGAGATATAAACGTCCTGCCTCAAGAATCCCTTTCATTTCTGTATAGAAGAATGTTAGAAGTAACGAGGCGATATGTGCACCATCCACATCGGCATCGGTCATGATGATGATACGTTCGTAGCGAAGATTTTTAATGTCGAAAAATTCGCCACGATTACAGCCTAAGGCCTCGGAAATATCGTTTATGATTTGGTTGGCGGTTTTTTTATCGTTACTAGCTGACGCCACATTTAAGATCTTACCTCTTAAGGGTAAAATGGCTTGGAGTTTACGATCTCTAGCCTGCTTGGCAGATCCGCCCGCAGAATCACCCTCGACTATGAATATTTCCGTGTTAATATTGGAATTGGAAGAGCAATCCGCTAACTTACCAGGTAAACGTAAGCGACGTGTGGCACTTTGACGCTTAATGGCACGTTGATCTCTTCTACGCAAGCGAGATTCTGCACGTTCAATGACAAGATTTAATAATTCTTGAGAGTTTTCTTTATTGGTAATTAACCAGTTATCAAAGGCATCACGCATGGCATTTTCCACTAAACGAGTTGCCGAGCCTGTACCGAGTTTTTCTTTAGTCTGTCCTTGGAATTGTGGATCTGGAATAAAAGCCGAAAGAACAATGCAAGCACTACCGATAACATCATCAGCAGTAACTTTGCTTATGGCTTTATTGCCAAGAAGTTCGCCGTAGGCACGCAAGGCCTTTAGTAGGGCGTAGCGTAATCCTGTATCGTGCGTGCCACCTAGGGGCGTAGGAATGGTATTACAGAATGTTTTACTAAAGCCATCATTCATATCAAGCCAGAGAATCGCCCATTCAACTTTCCCTTGAGATTGGGGGAATTCGCTTTCGCCTGCAAAGATACTAGTTACTAGCTCTTTGTTTTGAGTTTCTGCTTCTAGGAAATCCACTAGGCCCTTGGGATAGTGTAAGGTAGTGGCTTGTGGTATATTATCGTTTTCTTTAATTAGTTCTTCTTCGGTTTGCCATTCTATGGTAATTCCCTTGTGTAAATAGGCTTTAGAACGACACATAGTAAATAGGGTTTTAGCATTGAAACTTGCATTTTCAAAGATCTGCGAATCGGGTTTGAATGTGATACGACTACCATTATTCTTACGTCCTTCCCCTGGGATCTCTTGAAGTGTGCCGTTGGTTTCGCCACGATTGAATTCAATTTTATATTTTTTACCGTCCTTAAATACTTCAACGATAGTATATTCGGATAAAGCGTTAACAACCGAAACACCTACACCATGCAATCCGCCTGATGTACTATACGCTCCTTGGGCGAATTTACCGCCTGAATGTAGGGTGGTAAAGATAACTTCTAAAGCGGATTTACCTGGATATTGGGGATGTTCATCCACAGGGATACCACGCCCATCATCTTCAATGATAATTACATTATCGTGAGTGAAGTTTACTTTTATTTCACTTGCGAATCCTGCCACGGCCTCATCCATGGAATTATCTAGGATTTCCGCTACTAAGTGATGTAAACCAGCATTATCCGTACTGCCGATGTACATACCAGGACGTAAACGTACAGGCTCAAGACCCTCTAGGACTTTGATATCACTGGCAGAATAATCGGATGTGGGAGTCGTGGTTTTTATTACTTTTGCTTTGCTCTTATTTTTAGCGTCTTTAGTATCTTTATCGTTTTCAAATAAACTGTTCATTTTAATATCCAATGCGAATCGCATATCCCATTTATGTAAGTTGTTAAAAAGTTAATCATAAGTATTTGTTCATACGTATTTTTTTATCTATTGTAAGAGTGTTTTTAGTGATCCTAAAGTCCAGTCTTACAAGATATAAAAAATATACTATCATATTTATTTTGTTATAAATACAGATAGTACACTATTCTTTTCATATTTGCAAGAAAAGATTTATTTTTTTGTTCTTATTTTGTTTTTTACTCATTGAGATCTCGGCAATATCTAAAATAACTAATGGCAGGTAAATGCGATCCGCAAGTAATGCAAACTAGTTTATTATTGGCGGTTTTATCTATACCACAACAGGCATTTAATAGGGATTCGCCCTCTTCTGTGTTGATGTGAGTAGCTTGATCTTCATCAATTGCCGATAGTAGGGAAAGTGAATCACATACTGGGCATTTATATTGTTTATCTTCCATAAGTTTATCTCCTATACTTTGGTTATTTGTTTTCTACATATTTCTTAAATGATACTTCAGGAATCGCAAGATTACAATAGGAACATTTATAAAAAACTTCCTTAGTAGCCGAACTGGCAAAGGCCGATAAAGCTCCATACTCGGATTGATCCTGCTCGATCTCCTTTGATAATCCTTGATTGTTACATGCTGGGCATTTATGTTTTTCCATGTGAGTTTCTCCTTTTAAAAGAATGTTAGATTGGTAATAAAATTGCTGATACGTGGCGGTCTTCTGCTTGTAATATGGTTAAAGAATCAATGGCTGATCTTGTATTCATATACTCAAAAGCCAGACCGTGCTTTCTTATGTGAACATCAATTCCCTTTTGCCACATCTTAAAAGATTGACCACAACCAATTAATAACATATCTGATTGTTTAGTATGAGCTAAAATATGGTTAATATTCTCAATGCTAAGATCTTCATGGGATGTTATATTATCTAGTTGAATTACTTCGTTTTCATTGATAAATACTGTGCCATGATACTCTTTATCATCTATCATAAAGCCATTTTCAAGAATACGTTGAACTTTCACATGCTCAATCGTACTCTCTTCATGGGTAAAACTTGCTTGATAATCCGAATTTGACATTTATTCTCTAATACTTCCCCACTTTAATCTTCTGACATTTTTCTCGTACCACGATAAGATATATATAGCATATTTTGTATGAAAAAGCAAATGGACTTTTTTAATATAGATACTTCATAATTAATTCTGCGAATTGATTGCCGTTGATTAAGGTAATGTCTCTATTTTGTGCTTCTATTTTAGTATTGTCTTGGAAATCATGAATTGTAGAAATAAGTATTTTTTTATAATCCTTATCGATTTCATCAGATTCTACAATTTGATCCAATTGGTTTAAGCCTTCTAATTCATTATAATCTATATTACCTTTTTTATTTTTAACTTGTACATAGATTGTATAACTTTCATCATTATTGCCTAGTATCTCAATTGGTTTGGAGAATATTAAATCTGCGTCGCCACCTTTTTTATCGAATTTGTTTTTTCTCATGAACATATAGCCTGCATTTTGGAATATATCTTTAACCACGTCTTCAATACGATGTGGGCTGTAGTTTGAAAATTCATGAATAAGATTTTCTTTTAATGTGATTTTTATTAAATCTGATGCTGTTTCATTTTTAAAATTTGTATCGTGAGAAAGTAATTCATTCATTGCATTGATTAAGTCTTCCTGATACTCGCCAACAAAATTTATAGAACGTTGATACGCTCTTAATTTTGAATGAACGATCTCGGCATGGCGATTTGTATGGTATGAAAATTCTTTCAATGTTGTTACATCAATGGGAATACAATGACCAAAGTCATCAATGTCATGATTTAAATCAAAATAATAATCGCCATTAGCTTGACAAATGGTAAAAGTATCATGATGTGGGACTTTTGGTATAACAATTATATCACCTTTATTAATCTCTAATAGCTTTCTTATATTGTTAAATTTAGTTTTTTTTCTATTGGAATCTTCAAGTCTCCAATCTTCATACGGTTTATCATTGCCGTTCTCATCTCTGATTTGTGATGTACTATTGCCCCAACCTTGTCTTAGGATTCCTTTTTTTAGTTCCCCTTGTATATAATCACTGTCATTAAGAACTCTAAAAAATATGTATTTCATTTTGTTAACCTTTATTTTAATTGTTTAATAGTACACCTTTTGAATATAGTAAAAGGTATTATTTATATAATATAATAATAAAGATGTAAATACAAGCAAAATAATAATATCGAAAGTCTAAACTTGTTACATATTCCCCCTATATGCGATCGAACAGCTTTGTTCGGCCCGTCTGGCAAGACAAAAAAAGTACATATAAATATTAAAACTTATATGTACTTTTCTCATAATAGAAATCTACTTATGGCGGTTGGCGAAAGTTTCTTCGGCGGAGTAGTCTTTTTCTTTTTCTTTTTCTTTTTTGGGGTCTTTGTGGCGGAGTTTCATTTGGATTAGTAATGGTACGGCTACGCATATTGACGAGTAAGTACCGATGATTAAGCCCCATACCATAGCAACGGAGAATCCGTGAATTAAATCGCCACCTAGAACTAACAAAGCAAATACGGCGATGAATGTGGTTAGGGCGGTGATGATTGTACGGCTTAGGGTTTGGTTGATTGAAAGATCGAGTAAATCGGGGATTGGCATTTTTTTGTATTTTCTTAGATCTTCACGCACACGGTCGAAAACAACCACTGTATCATTTATGGAATATCCTGCAATGGTAAGGACAGCGGCCACGGTGGTTAGGTTGAATTCTAAGCCAGTTATGGAAAATAAGCCAAGAGTAGTAATGACATCATGACATAAAGCGATGATCGCCGCCACGGCGAATTGCCATTCGAAACGCACCCATACATATATGAGAATCGCCACCAAGGCCAAGGATACCGCTTCAATACCGTTTCTTAAAAGCTCGCTACTTACTGTAGCACCAATGGCCTCCACACGACGATATTGGGAAACAATGGGAGAAAGCTTTTCTTTAACTTTGGCTATGGCTATTTGTTGAGCTTTTTCGCCACCGTTTTGATTTTGTAAACGGATTAGGATATCATCAGGAGCACTAAATTGTTGGACGTTAATTGAGCCATCCAATCCTAAAGTGGAAAGATCTGTACGGATATTGTGAAGATTCGCCACCTTATGGGTTTTGATTTCCAATAAAATACCGCCTTTAAAATCAAGACCGAAGTTCATGCCCTTAGTGCTAATACAAAATATAGACGCTAGGATAATAATTAATGAGAAGATAAAGTATCCGAATCTCATTTTAGTGAATGGGATTTTTGAATTGTCAAAAAGTCTATTCAGGGCTAAAAATTTCATAATATTAATCTCCTTAGGATTTATAAATTGATCTTAGTTGGTTTGGTGGCATTGATGATCTTATAGACAATCAAGCGAGTAACCATAAGAGCCGCAAACATGGATGTTACTACACCAATGGAAAGGGTAACCGCAAAACCACGCACCGCACCAGAGCCGAAATTATATAATAATAAGGTGGCGATCAAAGTGGTTAAGTTGGCATCTAAAATGGTTGTGAAAGCGTGTTCATAGCCGAGCTTAATGGCTAGATATGGTTTCTGCCCTTCTTTTATTTCTTCTCGTATGCGTTCGTATATTAGCACGTTAGCATCAACGGCCATACCGATAGTTAGGACGATTCCTGCAATCCCTGGTAAGGTTAAGGTAGCTTGTAACATGGAAAGTACGCCTAAAATTAGTACGATATTTACGATCAAGGCAACATTGGCATATAAACCAAATAAGCCATAAGTTATAAGCATGAAGACGATAACTGCTCCAAAACCTACTAGGCTGGCGATAGCTCCTGCGACAATGGAATCTTGCCCCAATGATGGACCGACGGTTCGTTCATCTAAGATATCAAGGGGAGCAGGTAAAGCACCAGCACGTAATAAAATGGAAAGATTGTTAGCACTTTCTACGGTAAAGTGGCCTTGAATGATTCCGCTACCGTTAATCGCTCCGTTGATGTTAGGAGAAGAGATAACCTTATTATCTAGTACTATCGCCAATCTGTGTCCGATATTTTGGGCGGTAATGTTGTAGAATTTCTTAGCTCCTAGGCTATCGAACTCGAAAGCCACCACTGGGGCGTTTTGTTGCATTGACGGTTCGGCTTTAACAAGATTCGCTCCTGATACTTCGACCTTTCTATATACTACGGTTTTAGTTCCTGTATCTGCGTCATCTAGCAACATAGAATCAGGGGGGATAATTCCGCTGGCACTTACATTTGTGTTCACAAGATGAAAGGTAAGCTTGGCGGTTTTACCTAAAAGATTCTTAATGCGTGCGGGATCGGTTTCCCCTGGAATTTGTAAGTTAATGCGATCATTACCCACCTGTTGAATGATCGGCTCTAGTGTACCGTTGGGATCAATACGACGGCGGATGATTTCAATTGATTGATCAACGGTTTGTTTTTGGATCTTTTTCTTTAGAACATCGCCTAATGATACATGGATTGTAGTATCTTTAACAACTTCCACATCCATATCTTTAGAATCTTTTTTGATGATATCTACTGCTCTATCTAGATCTTCTTCTTTAGCGATTTTAACATTAATACCCGAAGAGTTGGAAACAACCCCACCAATAAAGCCGATACGCTTAGATTTACCGTCTAGCTTAGCGGTTAAAAGATCGGTTCTGATTTCATCTTTAGTGCCTTGGAATCTTTCGGCGATTATGGATTTGGTATCCACTTTTAATAAAATGTAAGATCCACCACGTAAATCTAAACCTAGATTTACCTTTTCATGGGGTAACCATGAGGGCATAATATTACGAATTTGTGAAATGTTCGGAGAGGCGAAAAGTAATCCTAATAGTACAATTAAAATAGTAACTAATACTTTCCAACGGGGATAATGAATCATATGTACACAGCCTTTTAAATTCATATAGTACACTAAATGGGAACACTCAACAATTGAAGCTCCCTTTTATGTAAATTTATTACATTGCTAATTCTCTTTTTTAAAGAATATCCTTTAAATTAATATTAAAGGATACTCAATTTTAAGAAATTATTTGTTATCTTCTGTATCTGAATCAGCGTCAGAAGTGTTTTCATTGCTTTCATCTGTGTCGGTAGAAGAATCAGCTTTCGCCTCTTCTTTTCTTTCCTTTTTAGATTTTTTTTCTAGTTTTTCTTTACCTGCGTTTTTATCTGCATTTTTCTTTTCTACGCCACCAATTGCAGTACGTTTGATAACAACTATCACGCCTTGAGCAATTTCTACGCTAACTTCTGTGTCTTCGTCGTTTACTGGTTTAGCAATAATACCGATAATTCCACTGTTCATGATAACCCTATCGCCACGCTCTACAGAATTTAGTAAAAGTTTTTGGGCTTTCGCTCTTTTTTGTTGTGGACGAATTAGTAAAAAGTAGAATACAACTAGTAAGATTAATGATAAAGCTAATTCTTGAAGACCACCACCCAATAAACCACCTGCTGGTGCTGCTGCTAAAGCATCTGAAATTAATAACATCTAATGTTTTCTCCGATATGTTTTATGTAAAAATGTAAACTGATAACATATAATAGTATTTTTCCATGTTAAAATCAAGAAGTAATTATAGATTTTATAAAAATATTAATATAGTCTGATTGTTTATACTTTGTAAGGATCTGTATATATTGAGATTTTTCCTATTATTTAAGTTGTGCATTAGGTTGTTTTTTCGACTCTTAAAGAAAATTTATTATTTACTTGACTTAATATATATAAAGATGTATATTATCTTTTGATGTATGGGAGCTTTTAAGCATATTGGGCGTACCGTACACCTTATAATATTTTTTAATATATTCTATTGAGGTTAACAATGGCTAAAAAAATTACTGGTTTTGTTAAACTGCAGATTCCTGCAGGGCAAGCAAATCCATCACCACCTGTGGGCCCGGCTTTGGGTCAAGCTGGTGTAAACATTATGGAATTCTGTAAAGCATTCAATGCGAAAACACAAAAAATGGATCCAGGTACTCCGACTCCTGTTGTGATTACAGTATATCAAGATCGTTCATTTACATTTATCACTAAATTACCACCTGTAAGCTACTACATTAAGAAAGCTGCAGGCGTTAAAAAAGGTGCTAGTGTGATCGGTACAGAAATTGTCGGCAAGATTACTTCTGCACAAGTTAAAGAAATTGCCGAAGCGAAAATGCCAGACATGAACGCTTTCGCAGTGGAATCAGCAATGAGAATGGTTGAAGGTTCAGCTCGTTCTATGGGTATTGAGGTGGTTAAATAATGGCTAAATTATGTAAACGTCTTAAAGCGGCCCGTGAAGGTATCGACTTTAAAAAAGCTTATTCTGTTGAAGACGCAGTTAAGTTCGTAAAAAGAGGTGCAAAAGCTAAGTTTGATGAAACAATCGAAGTTTCATTTAATTTAGGTGTTGACCCACGTCATGCAGATCAAATGGTGCGTGGTGTGATCTCATTACCACATGGTACAGGTAAAACTTTACGTGTGGCAGTATTCGCTCGTGATGCGAAAGCCGATGAGGCTAAATCTGCAGGAGCGGATATCGTTGGTGCTGAAGATCTTATGGAATCTATCCAACAGGGCAATTTCGATTTCGATCGTATTATTGCTACTCCTGATATGATGGGTATTGTAGGACGTCTTGGTAAGGTTCTAGGACCTAAAGGCTTAATGCCCAATCCTAAATTAGGTACTGTAACTCCAAATGTGGGTGATGCCGTTAAGGATGCCAAAGCTGGACAAGTTCAATATCGTGTTGAAAAATCTGGTATCGTACATGCAGGTATGGGTAAAGCGTCTTTTTCCGAAGCTCAATTGGTGGAAAACCTAAAAGCTTTCATTAGTGCTATCCAACAAGCAAAGCCAACAGGCTCAAAAGGTACTTATTTGAAAGCTATTTCTCTAGCTTCAACAATGGGTATCGGTATAAAAATCGAAGCAGAGTAGTACATTCTATCTTAAGATTTTAATACAATTAAAAGCTTATTTCTATTAATTTAGAAATAAGCTTTTTTATTTTAATTTATTGTTATTACTTTTAGATTATACTTGTAAAAAGTTTTGTAACATATAAAGTAAAGTGAAAAAAACATGGCAGAAGATTATTTCGATTTTGATGATGAAGACGAATCACAAGAAGAACCACAACCCAAGCCCAAACCCAAAAGAAAGCCGAGAAAACAGCAAGGATTCTTTAAGGGAATGAAAAAGTTTTTAGGAGTGGAAGATAAAGTTGAGCCTGTGAAAAAAGCTCCCTCTACAGAGAAAAAACTATCTAGCATTTTAACGAATCTAGATGAAGATCTTAACGTATCCATTGAAGATATGTTAGAAAGTGGGAGCGGTATGGCAGGGGTTACCTTGAATATTCTTTCCTTAGAAGAATTCAAGAACATTTTCGCCGATGATTGGGATAGTATTTCCAAACGTATTTGCTCGGTTGCCGAAACCGTGTTAATGACCGAAAGTGTTCTCTTAAATTTTAGGCACTCACGCCGAACAGAAACCACTTATATCTTGATGTTTCTTGATCATTTAACCTTAAATGAAATGGAATATTATACCGCAAAAATCGCCAGCGAGATCGGTAGAAAAATCCTAGGAGCAAGGTTCGATAGTTCGGACATGCCCCTATTAAAAACTGCGTCCTTAAATAGTGATGAAATCATGAAAGGTGGTAAAATCGATGATGAAACCTTAAGTAATATCGCCAAACAAAGATCCGTAGCCATTGAGCCGAAAGTCATGGAAGAGCTTGCTCCCATTGATCCAGGTAAAGACGAAGAAAAACAAAAGCAAATCCCCAAAGATTGGAAAACTATCAACAGAAAAATTAAATCCGATAATATGGATCGTGAAAGCCCACACAAGAAAAATAAGGACTCTAAAGAATGGCAAGAAGTCGTTAATAAGGGATACGAATCCCTAGATAATAACTTTAAGGAGATCATGGTAAAGCCGTCCGAACCCAAAGGAATGTTCACTTTTAGCGAAAAACGTGGCAGTAAAGGCGATAGCCTGGGCGATTATGCAGATCCTAATAAGCGTGATGTTATTAAAGCCACCGTTGAAATTCCAAGTGGTTTATCTGTTGGTAAATCTGCCCTAGGTTGGTTTAAAGAGCAAACGGATAAAATGGTTAATAATCTCCCATGGACAGAAAATAAAGAATTCACAAAGGAAGAAATAGACGCAGGTCTAAGCTTTCAACAAATGCACCGCCCCCAAGTTTCCCCCACCGATGTTACAAACGAAATCGCCCACATGGGAAGTATCACCGATGACGCTAAATCCTTAGTTGAAGCCAAAGAATATACTATGGATGAATGGATCTTTCTAACCAGTGTGAAAGATCTCAAACATTCAGAACAAAGAGATCTTACAATTGCTTGTTGTCCCCTATGGTCAGCTACTACGGAAATGGTTTCCGCTTATTCTATCGCCGTTCGCCGTCGTAAGGATGAGGATGTATTTTCAGGAGTGGCCTTTTATCCAAAATCCAGCTCGCTAGAATACATAGAAAAGGTTGACAGATACCAACTACAGATCACATCATCCCTAGCCAAGGGATTAAAACGTATGTTTAGTACATTCCGTTTAATTTGTCCCATTCATTATACAACCTTGCAAAATAAAAATATTAAAGATATCCTAAAGCCCTTAAAGGATCTAGGTCCCGAGATGAAATCCCAACTCGCCATTGAAATAATAGGCTTAAAAAATGAAGATCAAGACAATTGGAATCTTAAAAAGCTCGTAGAAGTCGCCAAAGATGTAGCCCTAGAAATATCCGTAAGAATCGAAAATGTCGAAGTAGATTTGGCAAAAATATACGCCGAAGGAGTCATGCTAATAGGAATCGACGCCAACGGATTCGGTTTCCTACATCCAAGAAAACGCTTGCAAGAATTACAACAGTTAGCCATAAACTGTGCCGATAATGGACTATGGGTCTACATCCTAGACGCCGACTATCCCGAAGAAGTAGCCACCGCAGTCCGTGCAGGCTTTAGCATGATAGCAGGATACTGCCTACCAACAAGACAACATGTCCCCGGCCGTGAATTAGAACTTGACAGTAAGGCCCTACTAACTGTATACTTATAGTAGGAATGTGTAAAAACACCCATTATGTGCCTTTAAGCATGGCTTAGGTAGTAC
Organism: Rhodospirillaceae bacterium MC!; assembly: GCA_002632265.1. GTDB lineage: Bacteria > Pseudomonadota > Alphaproteobacteria > MC1 > MC1 > MC1. The sequence goes on along the minus strand of NQOV01000006.1, from coordinate 2,684 downwards.
ATATACTACATATACATATACATGTACGCCATACTTAAAGACACCTACTGGGTATTTTTCCCCACTCCTACGAATTTTGGAACGTAATAAAAGATTAGATACTAATTAAGGAATTTATAATATGAGAGATGAATATAATATTGATCAGTATATCGGCAAAGTTGAGAATTTTCCTAAGGAAGGGATTTTGTTTTATGATATCACAACAATTCTTGAAAATCCCACAGCATGGAATAAAATGCTTGATATCTTAGAACAAAAAGTAAAAGAGCTTAAGCCTGATATTCTTGCAGGGGTGGATTCTCGTGGGTTTCTTATGGCGTCGCCCTTGGCGGATCGTTTGAATATGCCTTTTATCTTGATTCGCAAAAAAGGTAAACTTCCTGGCGAAGTTATATCCCATTCCTACGATCTAGAATATGGCAGTGATACTCTAGAAGTGAAAAAAAATTCCCTGAAAAAAGGGCAAAAGGTTGTTATATTAGATGATCTGCTAGCAACAGGCGGGACTGCCAGTGCGTCCGAAACTTTAGTGGAAAAAACAGGAGCGAAAGTAATATCTCACATGTTTATTATCGAACTTGATGGCCTTAATACTAAAAATCAACTGCAGAATCCCTATAGTTCTTTGATACTATATTAAGTGAGCAATTCTAATATCATGAACGATTTCAACGATGAAGTAAAAAAGATATGGGGAAAATGTGCGGTTACTGGATGTAAGCAATTGGATATCTTGCAAGTGGTTCTTATTCAATTGGACGCAGGTCATGATTATGATAATGCTTTGCCCTTAATCCCCAACTTAGCACATCTTTTTCTTAAGGGATACATAACTTTTGATGAAAACTTACAGATGATTCTCTCGGAAAAAATAGCCGAGGATCAATGGCGATATTTACTGCCCTTATCTATCTTCGAAGATTCGCAAGAATACGCACAAGAGCCAAAACTTTTAACCCCAGATGATCCTAAATCAATAGAAGTCCAAGAACTATCTCAATATTTAGAATATCATCGCATGAGCATATATAAAAATTAACAGGAGAATTTTATTATGGTTTATTCACATAGCTTATCTGGTGCGATCGCAAGTCTTGTTGGGGCGGTGATTACTGCTATTTATTTTTTTGGTTCTATATCAAGACTAAAAAAAGCACCTGATGAAACACTTACCGAAGAAGAACTAAAATTAAAAAGAAAATTAATCCATGAGCAGAAAACCGCAATCCGCATAGAAAAATATGCAATGATAGGGATATTTATATTTATGTTAGTGGTCATAATTGGTACAGTGTCTGTTGTGGGCTATATTCTTTCTCGAGCCCAATAACTATATTATTCTTTTAACGAGGAATAATAGTTGTGGATTTATTGGTTATAGTTGCACTGGGTGGCTTGTGTTGGGCATTAATAGACACATTAAAAGATCCCTATTACTAAAGAATCTTGATATTATTCTTATAACATCTCACTTTACTAATACGCTCCATTAATACATTCACTTTTACCATATTTTTTAGGATTCCTTATGTTTCTATTTATTTTCATTCCCATATCTTTACTGATTTTATATACTAGTTATAATTTAACTCACATGGTAAAGGGGAAAGTTTACAAGATATCATTATTTATCTTAGTAGTGGCTTTTTCCATATATTCCATGTATATATTCATGGCTAAAGATGAAAATACTAGTGGATTATTAGTGTTAATTTCCAACTATCTAGAATTTTTCTTTATTCCTATCGCAGGTATATTATTTATTTTGCGAGATCTGATAATCTTGATCCTATTTAGAAAGCGAATCCTGTTAACATGCACATCTTATGTTATTGTGATCTTTATGATATGTGCTGGAATATACGGTACGTATCATGCTAAAGATACTAAAATCGTCCCGCTAACATTGGATTTTAACTTAAAACATCCCCTTAAAGTGGTGGTGGTTTCCGATACTCATATTAATGGATACTTCGATAAAAAACGCATAAATAGAATCGTCGATCAAATAAATTCCCTATCTCCTGATGTGGTGTTGTTGGCAGGCGATATCGTGGATGACGCTAAAATTAAACCTATCATAAAAAGTGGGAATCTTGAGTATATTCGTAACTTAAAGGCTACTTATGGCGTGTATGGAATCAATGGTAATCATGAATATTATGGCGATAATAAAAGCACAGTGGAATATATTAAGTCCTTAGGAGTGAAGTTAATTATTGATGATGTGGTGGATATTAATAAGCAAATATCGGTTCTAGGGCGTGATTCCTTTCATGGGAAAAGAAAGAAATTAGATGATATCTTAGGAATGAGAAAAACAAACCTGCCTTTGATATATTTATCCCACAATCCCCAAAGTTCGGACATCAAAGCCGTAACTAAAACTCCCGCTAAGTTTGCTATATTTGGGCATACTCACAATGGTCAGTATATCCCTTTTAAATGGATAGTAGGCTTGAAATATGCTCAAGCATACGGCTTAAGATCTTATGTGAGAGAAAATAATAAAACGAATCCTTTACAAGTTTATGTTACAAGTGGAGTCGGTACATGGGGCCCGCCAATTAGAATCGGAACTCAAAGCGAGATTGTAGAAATAAATATAAAATAGATACGCACTAAAACAATCACTTACATATAAAGAGAAAAGAAAAAATAAAAAGTAGTTGACAAAGAAT
>NQOV01000005.1 GCA_002632265.1 Rhodospirillaceae bacterium MC! | reverse complement strand
GTTATGAGGTTAAGTATGGAATGAGCGTTATTTAACATTAACTTAGGATTGCCATACAATCCTAAGTTAAGTATTTAGTTAGATATTATCCTCTTTTAGTTTATGCTAGAAAGTTTATTTTTAGAGATTCGCTCTGAATAACTATCCATGAAATTATGATAACTGTCAGTATTATCCAGTTCGGAACTTAAATCATTGATATTATCTGGCGAAGTATCGCTACTTGTTAAGAGAGCAAAGCTTTTCTTAAACTTAGTATTTGCCATACTTGCCCCATAGTTAACCCTTAGAACATCTAATCCGCCTGTGTTTCCTGCCAATACCAATACGGTAGCAAGATTGTTTAGGAATGCGGATTGGTTATCCGAGAGTTTACTATTTGGTCTAATTTTTAGACGTGGTAGTAAGGTAGAATACGCTTTTGACGCTAACGGCCAGTTATGCTGTTTCCAATATAGATCCGCACGTAGACGTAAGCCGTCGACCGTATCATCTTCCTTAATTAGATCCAAGGCCTTGGCGGTTTTATCCAACTGGCTTAAGGCTTGGGCTTTCAATTGAGTTGCTTGCAGAGCAACTGCAGGAGTGATATTTTTATAGTCTACGCTTTTTAAGGCCTCTAGAGCGTCGGTTGGGTTTGGTTTAAGTAAATAAACTACAGCGTTACGAATCGCCACTTTATTTTTCACATTTCCTTCTAGACGATGTTTCACTTGATAGGTTAAAAGTTTAGTAGCGTCATCGAATAAATCCACGCTTACCAATCTATCCACAAGCTGGCTTATCATTGCTTCGCCCTTATCCCCTTCAGGGGTTAGCTCTTTAAACTCGTTATATAAAGACAATGCTTTTACCGCTTCTAGTTCGTTGGATTTACCGTGTAAGAATAAATCTTCGAATTCGGTTTTCATGATTTTGGTAATACCGTCCACATTATATTTATTGCTAAATGTGTTAATCATATCCCTAAGAGTAAGTAAACTTTGTCTATACATTTTATTTTTCAAGTATAGCTTAGCCATGTTTTCTTTTACTCGATATTCAAAGATATCGCCACGCCATTTATATGATAGCTTATCTAAAAGTTTTAGATATGTGGCAATTGGCATTTGATCTTTCTCAAATAACAATTTGGCACGATTGTATTCCGCATGAACCTGTACGCTTGGATTATCGGCAGTTGCGATTAACTTATTATATACTTCCAAAGGATCATCCACATCGAATGATGTTTTCTCTAGAATTTCGGCTTTTAGTAGGAATAATGTATCTTCATCATAGTTACTAAGATTAAGAGCCATTAGATCATCGACAATACCGCTAGCAATTTTGTAATCTTCCACATTCATGGCAGAATCGATCACATCTTTACCTAGCATATAGTGTAGTTTCTTCGGATAGTTTTGAATTAAAGCATAATAGTTTTCAAGAATCGGCTTAGCGGCCACATCATCGCCTGCTTTGTGTAGATAGATTCCACGCCATAATAAAGCTTCTTCATAGGAAGAAAGTTGTGGAGCGTATAATTTTTCCCATGCTTGTGGAAGATCCCCACGCATTAGGCTAATAATACCAGTGGCTAAACGATAGTTAATGCGTTCGACAATTTCTGGATCATCTTCTTTAATTAAAGCCAACACGGTTTCCGCCTCAAAGAACCAACCATTGGCGATGTAGAATCTTGCAAGTTTCATACGTGCGATGTTACGATGTAAGCCCGTTTGTTGCGATATTTCATGCTCAATGGCAATACGTTTTTTACGCATGGTTTCTCTATCGGCTGCTAGAGTTGAAAGCTTAAGGACATCGCCACGGCTTGTAACTTGATATTGTGTAAGTTTTGCGGATTTGTTAGTAAAGAATAAGTTATATTTATTTTTCACTTCAATCCCGCTATCTATGGACTGAATGATTAGATCATCATCTTTAATGACAAAGGCCACACCTTGCGACGAACTCAAGAGATGAAGTTGTGGAAGACTTAAGCTGTTTTTAACCCCATGGCCTGGTTGACCTAATGGTACGACAACAAGATTATCTTTATTTTCTGGATCGGTAAATTGAATGGGGAATGATGGCGATGCCACAGGTAATAATAACACACGGCGGGCATTATCTAGTTTTTTATCAATTGGAATATCTGTTTTAGGCAGGATACGACCACGTTTTAAGGTATAGATCCACGATAAGCCTTCATTACGTGGAACGGCGGTCAACGGCTCTTTCATGTGTAAGATAATCGCTGATGCGTTATTGTCATCCGTATCGATTTGCTTGATACCGTCAACAAAACCTTGAGTAGCGGTTTGTATTTTAGTAATATCAAGATTATTTAACTTATGATCAAAGACGATCCACAATTGATCCCCACGAGTGAAACTTGCAGAGGCTACAGAAATATCCCATGCAAATGTTAGATTAGGATTTTTTATGTTGGCATTATCGGATTTGACTTTTGGTGCGGCAAAGTCGTAATCTTCGCTTGTTTGCTCGATACTGTTGGCTTTTAGAAGATCTTTTTCCGTTTGACCTATGTCCGTTTTTGCCACATCAGGATTGTTGGTATTGGATAAATTCATCTGTAAGTTTGAATTCTGTAACGACCCTGTAGGGCTTTTAGCGTCAGCAGTGGTTGGGGTGGTTGGAGTTGCTGTTGCTGTTGTTGGCGATTTGGTTGGCGACGGGGTTTCCGCTTGTTGATTCTTTAAGTAATCTTTATAGGAATTATTTGATGAGCTAGTAGGGGCTTTTGTGCTAGTTGTAGGAGTCGCAGTTGGAGTCGGCTTTGGTGTGGTTGCGGTTGTTGGTGCAGAGGTGTTATTTGGGCTGTTAACTTTTGTTAGGTCAATTACCAGTTTGCTATTTTGTAAGATATAGGATTTAATACGCATTTTACCTGGGAAGTTGATTCTAGTATATAAACCTTTTGAATTATTGACAGGGTGGAATCTTATGCCTTGGCTTTTTAAAGCTTTATCTTGATAGTGTAAAATTCCTCTGTGAAATAATTGAATGCCAAAATAAGAATTACGCTTGTAGATTCTATATTTTACGGCGTATTTAGATGAGAACACAATGCGATAGAATGTTTTATGATCGCCAGTATATACAGGGATCTTAACAATTCCTGTTGTTTTGCTAGGGGCTTTGCTTGGAGTTGTGTGAGTGGTGGTTTTCGCTCTTGCGATTGGAGTAGATTTTTTTGGATTCTTGGTAAAGATATCTTTTTCAATGAAACCATTAGGAGCAGGATTACCAGCGGAACTGGTGTTGTTCGCTGGTGTTGTGTTATTTGCTGTTGCTGTTGGAATGGATGTTGCTGAATTATCATCCACATATATGACGCTTTGTTCATCGCTATTATGATAATCTATGGTAACATTCTGATTACGTAAAGGTAGGGTTAATGTACGACCATTGAGCGAGGGGACAACTGTGCCAAACATCGGATTATTTGAAATTTGTGTAAAATCGCCTTCAACATTTTTGTTGAAAGTTAATATTAAAGAGTTTGTAGTCTTATTAGCTGATACTGATACGGGAGCGTTCCATGTGAATGTTATTTTCGCATGTTGAGAGTCCCCCAATGAGCTAATACGTGCTATATCGGCTAAGGCACTGAATGCAAAAGATTGAATTGCTATTACCAATAAAGCTATACTAAGCTTTTTCATCATTTTATACTAGCTCCATTATTTTTTTCTATAAAAAATATTATCTTTTCGCTATCTGAATTTGCGGTTTTAGTCGCAGATCCCATTATAGCTATATTTGTACTATAACCATTATTTATTAAAAAAGACCTAATACTATCCGAACGCATTAAAGATATTTCCCTTTTTTTGTTTAAAGTGAACTTAGAATTACTTTTCTGTGTATCATTATCATAGGCTGTCATAGTTTCTATAGATATGTTTACATCTAGATTATGAAGTATTTCTGATAATTCTTCAAGCATATTTTTTCCTTTGTTGGAAATTTCATGATTAAAGCCCTTAAAAATTGCCTGTTTAGGGATAACTAAAAGGGCCCCTTTTCTACTTAGTTGAACGTCGACTTCATCGAGCAATAATGATGATGTAAGTTTGGATTCTAGGATTTTTTTGAAGTATTCTAGATCTCTGTTATCTATTTGATCTTTGGGAACTAATGTGCGTTGAGATGGATTAAAAGAAGTCGCTCCAACGAAAGAAGATTTCACCTGACCTTCAAGAGAAGAAACAACCTTATACCAACGTGTTTTATCGATGTGAGATGACGCTATTAACATCACAAAAAAAGTTAATAATAAAGCTACTAAATCTATAAATATAACTTGCCACTTGCCTTCGGATTCGAGAGAAGAATTTTTTTTTCGATGTGATTCTTTATTGTAGGATAAAGTTTTTTTATGGAAATCTATGAATTTAAAGTTCCCAAATCTCGGTTTAAATTTTGGCGAATGCACATAAAAAAAACTGTTATATACTCGATCGTCTTTTATTTGTTCGTTGTTGTGTGGTGTATTTTTATTATCCATGAGAGTTTTTATTCCCTTCGTCATAGTCTAGTTCGGTCAAAGAAACAGAAATGTAACCTTTTTTCTTAGGATGTATGGAAAGCGGTAGGATTCCTATGGATACTTCTTCATCGGCAATGTTGCGTTTGGTTAAATAACGAGATAAAGTGCTAAGACGGATGTATAAATTACGATTGTATAATCCACCCTTTTTATCATCGGCAGTATATCCGAAAAATGTTATTTGCCAATGTTTGGGGTTGGCGTTGATTTCTAAGGATAAATGATCAAGAAATACACTAGTAAATTTTGTAATATTAATGCTCGATTTGAAAATATCATTTGTGGGGATGTTCATGATATACTTATCGCCTGAAGATATATTATGATACTTAACGAATTGGAAATCGTTATCATCCGTATGGAATATAATGGGAAGTATGGGATCTTTTTTATATAAACCATCATCAAGATAATAACGGCGTGCGGTTTTACTGGCTAGAATTTCTTCTCGTTTGAAAATTTGTTGGGTTCGGCTATATTTAGCTTTATCGATAATCGCAAAGCTAAATATTAATATAAATACGGCTAGAATTAATAAGAATAGACTTAACATTAAATTAGATCTAGATCTTTTCATATTAGCACTGGTATCACTATCAGTTATTTTATCGTATGTTATATGATTTTCATCTTGGAACATTATTATTATAAGCCTTATAAGTTAACTTTCATGAAATGAAATATATTTATTTTAGTTTGTAATGTTAATGTAAGTAGTATATATGAAAATGCTATTCTTGTATAGTATTTTCTTTAATTTTATTTGTATATCTTTGTATATTCTTAAGTTTTCTTGGGAATTATTAACTGTTTGTATGCTTTATATATGCTTTTGTTGATGAGTTTGTGTGTATTCATATGTAGTAGATGTAAGGAAATATGGTGGGTGGAGTGGGTTAGTATGGAAGAGTAGATCAAGAAGTATATCAAGAGTAGATGTGTGGTGGATAAATAAAAAGGGCGGTTTTGTATATATAGTTGGGAGATTTATTATTGCTGGCCTAAAGTAGGTATATGATGAGTATATCTAAGATAACTTTAAGTATGGTTTAGTAAGGTGGATATGTTTGTGTGTGTTATTATTTTGTTATAGTATATGTAAACTAATGATATATATACTTATATTATACTTGATTTCGGCCAGCAAAAAATAAATGGTTAGGATTATATATTATATGGCATAAGATGAAAGAATATAAGATAAGATAGCATAAGATAGCATAAGATAGCATAAGATAGCATAAGATAAGATAAAAGAACAGCAACTTATTTTTCTTACTTCTGTTAGAGATTCATATGTAGTAAAAAATCTCATAATTAAAAATAATTAACTAAACGTTAATAATTTTTAGTTAAAATTATAAAATAAATAATATTATACAATGATCTATAAAAAAAATAATACAGGTTTAACTATGAAAAAATTATTGTTATCAATATTTGCCCTGACTTTTGTTTGTGGTTTTACGGCCTTTGCTGATACAAAGGGCGATTCGCCACGACTTATGAATTCTCCACCACAGGGAAGATCTACCCATAACCCTGTAAAAAAAGCAGTTAACACCGCTCCAACTCAAACTCCGCCTCCAACTCATGCGGTAGATAGTCCTGTCGCTCCAACTCCAACTCATGCGGTAAATAGTCCTGTCGCTCCAACTCCGACTCATGCGGTGGATAGTCCTGTCGCTCCAACTCCAACTCATGCGGTGGATAGTCCTGTTGATCCAGCTCCGACTCATGCGGTGGGTAGTCCTGTCGCTCCATCTCCGACTCATGCGGTGGATAGTCCTGTCGCTCCAACTCCAACTCATGCGGTGGATAGTCCTGTTGATCCAGCTCCGACTCATGCGGTAAATAGTCCTGTTGATCCAGCTCCGACTCATGCGGTGGATAAAGCGGTTGCTCCTGTTTCTACTCCTGTTCCTGCTCCAAGTCGTGCGGTTAAGAGAAAGAATGCTCATCAGCGTTATATAGATAATATAATTGCAAAGAATACCCCAAGCACCATAGATACATCTAGTAAATACTATATACAAGTGGGAGCTTTTGGGCGTATTAGTAATGCTTTAAAGGTTTTGAGATCCTTAAAAAGGGATAGTTTGCAAGCTAAGATTGTTCCTATGACCTTGAAAAGTGGGACGGTATTATATAGAGTTAGAATTTACAATCTCATGGAAAAAGCTGATGCGGATATGATAGTGGAAAATATCCACGGCAAGGGTTTCCCTACCGCTAAAGTTTTCTTAAATCCTAAGCATTAATTCACAATCTTCATAATATTCATAATCTCATAATTTTCATATGTTTATGGTTAGATTCCTGTAACGCCTTTTTTGATTATTAGGTTGGCATATTGAGCGGTGTCGCTTGTTATTACTACGGCGTAGGCGTCTTTTACTCGTTCGTAGAATGCGAATCTTTCTAGGAATGTAATGGATGTTTCGGGATTATCATACTTTTTAATGGTGTTTAAATATGCTTGCTCAATTTCTTTGTTGGCAACGTCGCCACCTGTGGGAGACATCATAAATACATTTTCCGAATCGTATTGATCCAGAGTAAATAACTGCATGATACCATCAAGTAGTACATTGTTTGTTAAGCCGTCATATCTAAGCACATTCTTATTGGTGCTGTGAGCGGGGAAATGTGCGTCGGCAAGGATTAATTCATCGCCATGGCCCATTTCTGCTAATATCTTTAATAGGTTAGGGCTAATTGTTGCGGGAATGTTTTTTAACATGGTAAATTCTCCAGTAATGTCAATTGTTGTATATGGTTAGTTGCACTATAGTCATATTATAGATCAGCCTAAGTTAATCTAGTATGCTCTCTACGTGTTTGGGTTGTGTGATATGTTCGAAGTTATAAAATTTCTGTGCGGTTTTGCCGAGGAATTTCCCTTTGAATTGCTCGGATAAATCCGTTGATTTTGTGATGAAATCATATGACATCTTATAAGTTATTTCTGTCATTGTTCTTGGATAGTCTGACCCCCACATTAATTTATCTTCGCCCACCAGATCGATAGCGGTTTGAATGGCCTGAATAGCTCCATGATAGGGATAGAATTCCTTATGAAATAACCAAGTTATTCCGCCTGATTCAATATATACATTCTCATTTTTTGCTAATTTTATCTGCTCTTGCCAATGGGGACGGTTAACCATACCAAAATGTCCGATGGCGATTTTTAGAGTGGGGAAAGATGATATTATCTCGTTCATTTCCGCCACTTGCGATGATCCCTCATCGAGATCAATGGATAAAATAATATTATTATCTGCCATTAGCTGAAAGACTTTGAAGAATTCGGGCGTTGTGAGAGTATATCTATTGTGAGCATTGGCAAGCTTTTCCGCAGGAATCTTGATTCCTTTGAATCCGCTTGTGATTAAAGTCTTAATTTGTTCATAAAAACTATCTTGCCTAAATTCGACCATACCCATGGCAAAAAGTCTGTTGGGATATTTTGCCATGGCTTGGGTTAAATATGAATTTTGCAGACCGTCAATGTATTCTTGCGTAATAACCGCCGAAGAAACGCCAGCATAATCCATATTAGAAATTAATAACTCGGCGGTATTTCTACCGTCTAACATATATGGTGGCATCATTTGCTTAAATGAACCGCCAAAATCGACTATGCCATTTTGTTGGTTGCGAATGGGCTTGCCTGATATATCGCCTGTTAGTTTATCCCATAAATGGACATGGGCGTCTATAATTAACATGGAGACCTCTTTTCTTGTTGTATTACTTCATATCTAGATACTTAGGGTTGAAAGATACCGCAGTTTTAATAGCGGAATTCGTTGAATATGCAGTCTCTAAATAGAACTTTTCGGGATTTTTTGCTAAATCTTCTAGGGGTAGAAGTGAGACAAATTTATCAAAATCGCTAGTGCAAAGGAACTTAATGGCTGCTTTCATGTGTGATTCTCTAAAGTTAATTGAAGATAGAACCAAATAGTTATTGAATCCGAACTTCATAGAATCAAACTCAATTCTAGGACCTAAAGAAAAACTGTTATAAATACCATTGTTTGATAGTAATTCATAATCTAAAGCCAGTTGAGATTCGACGATATTACCCGAACATCCTGCGAAAGAAGTGGCTTTTCCCCCTAGAACATCAGCTAATTTTTCCGCACTTCCTTTTAGATCGTTGGCGTCGTTTAAGGCGTATTCTGCGTTGATATCTTGTAAAAAGCCTTGTTTTTCTTCTGATAATGGCGATCTACCAACAAATAAGACTTTAGAATCAGGATACTTTGTTTTTATGGCGTGGCCTAACAACATTCCAGTTGTACCCATGCCAAAAATCACTGTGCGATCAAAGACATTTTGCTTAGCTTTTGCTCGTGCTTGGCTTTCGCTTAAGTTTCCCTTTGCCATTTCTACCCTAAAATTATGAGCTTCGCCTAAATCTTCCATTCTTTCCAATTGGAATAACATGCAAGCATAAGGATCAGCAAAGGTTAAACGTTTGGCGATATCAAGATTGATTTTATCGTCCTTAACGTGGCCGTCTGGGATTTCAAGGAGCATATCAGGATGAAAATAGCCTGCGTCAGCCATGATCCCATCTGCTTGATCGCAACCGTATTCGAAATAGGTTTCATCATCGGCATAGCGTGTAGGATCGTAAGATTCTCCACCTCTAATTAACACAACCGCAAAGCGTTTTTGCGATGGCACGTATACAACGCCCTCATGACCATTAACTAAGCGATCTGTACCTTGGGGGAATTTGTCTTGCATAATGCCCGCTTTAGACATATCTAAAAAGGCTCTATCCGTACCGCAAAATCCTGTTATTACAGGATAAACTAAGATTTCATCCTTAGGCTCTAACCCTCTTAATTTAACTTTAGAATCACTTGATATTTCCACATCACCATAACGAAGAGGCTTATTAGGATCATTCTTAAAATAAGTAGCTTTAACTTTCATGTTAAATATTTCCTTTACATGTTTTGTATGGGATAAAGTCCTTGTGTTTCCTATCCCTTGAGATTAATAAATCAATACTAAGACTGATATTTTTATGATACCATACAGTTACAAATAAGTCAAGAGAAATATCTCAAAGAGTACAAAAATACCATTACATGTATACTTCAAGCTTGATTTTAAGCTTAAACTAATAGGATAATATACACTTGGAGTCCGTGTTTAAGTATTATAACATATGGAATAGAATCACTTATAAGCACGTCTTAGATTGTTTTTGGATTGTTTTTATTTTCTTTGATATTTTGTTGGCATAGTACTTGCATATATACTATCATAAATTTAATCAATTATATGTAGATAATTTCTAAGGAACTAACTTATGGATATTCAAGATGTATCAAATCACGCACATGGTGGTACAACTATAACACCAGTAAAGCACAAGAGCGATGAAACTTCTCATAATGACAACAAAAAACATGACACTACAAACGACAAAAAGAACCCTCATGAAAAAGTTGCTCATACTAAAGGTAAGGTTAAGCTAGATCTTTCCGCTGGTATCGATATGGAAGGCGGTTTTTTAGCTAGTCTTGATGAAGTTATTGGCAATATTCAACCTGTAGTAGCTCCACAAGAAGATACTAACTATCAAAATAACGACAAACTTGCAAGCAATGATGATCAAACAGACAATAATATCAATCAGAATGATGAAAAAAATCAAAGCAATCAACCAAATAAGTTAGATGATAATGAAAATAATAACAAAAAGAAATCTGATAATAAAAAATCCGATAAAAATGATAAAGCAAACAACAAGATAGAAACAAAAATTGTTAATACACTTAGTAACAAGAAATCTAAATCTGCGGTAAAACATGTTGATCTTAACAAGGTTAAAGATCAGATAGATACTCATCACAATCATAAAACGGAAAAAACTGCAACCGATGATACTACTCTTAAATCACTAAAAGAAGTACAACAAGAGGGGATAGCTAGCAAGTTGGAAAAGGGTCAGCACGTAAAAGTTGAAGTTAAGAAAACTCATCAGAATAAAAATCAAGGGCAATCATTCCAAGTTAAGATTGCAGGCAATCAAAAACTAAGTAAAAATGAAGATCACACTAAACTACATCAAAAAATCGTTGAACACAATGAAGAAAAAGTAGGGACTGTTGCCTCGGCAAATCTTAGCTCTAATACTAATACAGATATAAATAATCTTGTAGGCGGTGGTGTATCCAATACAGGCTTGAAAAATAGTACTATCGGTAAAGTATCAGCGGATGCGGTAACAAGTGTTAAAGGAGCGTCAAGTAAATCTACTACAGGTTCTAATAATTTATTGGGAAGTTTGAACTCACAAAAAACCGCTCAAGGAAATAATACCAAACCCCGTCCTGTACAACAACCAAGACCAGCTCGCAAGCATGTACATATTGCTAGTACCATGAGTAAAATTAATGTGGATATCGCCAAAGCAGTCGATGGCGGAGCAGATAGAATCAATATTAATTTACGTCCGAATAATATGGGGCGTATTGATGTCCAAATCGATATGCAACAAAAAGGAGCGGTAGTCATCGTTAATGTGGAAAAACAAGAAACACTCGACATGTTGCAGGCGGACGCTTCAAGCTTACAACAAGCTTTAGAAAATACAGGCATGGAACTTCAAGGGGAAATGCAGTTCAATTTACAAGAAAATACATCAGGCGGATACGATCAAGGTCAGGGCCAACAACAGCAACAACCAGAAGAAGACGAAAATTCTCTTGTCGCCAACGGTGTACCCACATTGGAGGCCTTACAGGAAGTTAGAACCGCAAACGCCGAATCCCGTGGAGGTGTCGATCTTGTTTTATAATCTTCGATCCGACACGAAAATAAATCCACACACTTAATTCATATACATCATCCAACTTAACTTTCAACTTTAACTTTAACTTATAATTTCATTTTAGGAGCATAACATGCCAGCAGTAAATTCAGATAGCGGAACAGTAACACCACATAGCGGAGCATGGACTCAAAAGGATATCCAAAGCTCATATAGTAATCCCAATGCGTCAAGTAGTGATTCTAGTACGAAATATCTAACAAAATCCCAAGAAAAATCGCAGAAAACCGATGATGATCAAATGATGTTCATTAAATTGTTAATGACAGAATTAAAATATCAAGATCCAACCAAGCCTATGGATACGGAAAAAATGGCGACTACCATGACTCAAGAAACTGAAGTTGACCGTATGAACCAAATGGATGAACATATGGTTGAAATGGTGGATATGTACCGCCGTGATTCATTCGTGCAGGCCTCTGGTTATGTGAATAAAACCGTTGAGGCAGAAGATGAGGGCGGTAATGCCATGATCCAAAAAGACGGCGTTGAGTATGCTTATACCATTCCTACAGATGCGGCAGATGTGAAACTTTCAATTTCCGCAGGTAATAGAATTGTCTTCCAAGCAGACGGCGAAACAACTACAGGACATCACATCCTTAAATGGGACGGCACAGGAGCAGACGGCAAAAAATTACCAATCGGCACAGTGGTTACCTTAAAAGTTGACGCTACAGACGGTAACGATAATCCTATGAAAGTTCTTAAATCATTACGTGGTACAGTTAGCTCTGTTTCTATGGTGGAAAATCAACCGATGATCAATATTGGTTCTGACGGTGCGTCCGTTCCAATTCCGTCGGAAGATCTGATCGCCATTGGTCAACAAACCAATGATCCTGTGAGCGTGATCTCTAATAAATTAAATAACTTGGCCATGGCTTTACAACCGCAAACCCCTGAATGGTTAATGAAAGATGAAGCTAAGAATTTACTAGAAAATTCAAAACTAAACGATAAAAAAGGCGGTCGCCGTCTTACATCGCCAACTGATGACGAAATTAAAGAGAAAATGGGTAGCGTTTACGCTCAACAAATGAAACTACGTCAACAAGCCATGCAAGAAATGCTTAACGCTCAATCAAGTACAAACGCCATACCTGGCACTAAATCCGACGACGGCCACAGCGAACAACGTAACGGCGGTTTAGATTCGCTAACAATGGTAGGACAGAATAGATTATCTAACTAATTCTCCTTAACCCCCAAAAAATCCCACCGACCTTTCACTTACTCGCTGGGATTTTTTGTGTTTGTTTCTATAGCTAACTATCCCACTTACTAGCATTTTATTGTTATTCCATATTATATTGTAAATTCGCATTATAACAGAATATCACATTACATTATATCTATCGTATCATATCGTATTGTATTGTATCATGTCATGTCATACCATATCATATCATATCAGATTGCAAATAAAAGTGGTTGTGTTGTATTCTGTTTGTTATTATATTTGCTGGCCTATTATTTAGGCCAGCAAATATAATAAAGACTGGATGATAAATAGCGAATGGTAAGAAGTGAGAGTTCTAGAAAAACGAATGGTAAGAAGTGGGAGTTATAGAAAAACGAATGGTAAGAAGTGAGAGCTATAGAAAAATGAATGGTAAGAAGTGAGAGCTATAGAAAAATGAATGCTAAATAGAGATGGGCAAAAATATCATTTGCATTTAGGTGGGGTTAGGGGATAGGCATATGGTTTTATACATGTGTGTGAGAAATAAAAATATGTGCTTGAAAAAGATGAAAGGGTGGTTACTTATTCACATGAGTAAGAACGTATTTACTAAAAAAAAGTTCTCTTTTAAAATTTCAACATTAGGAGTGTAGAATGCCTTTATTATTTCATAGTCTAAGTTTATTTGTGTTGGGGATTGGTGGTGTGTTTGTCTTTCTATCAATTTTAATATTAACTACCTATATAACATCTTTTATAATTCGCAAGATGGTATATGGAGAGGGGCGAACATTAAGACAGTATATGAGTCTCATATTTAGAAATAAAGAACGTGAAACCACGAGCGATCCGATTACTGCTCGTACCCATGAAGAAATGCTTAAAGCGTCTCCCATTGGGCATATGAATGGTAAAAATAAATTATCGCAACATATGAAAGCAGACATTATTCATGACATATACACAAGTAAAAATCGTATACATAAGGGACGTGAAAAAGTACTTATTCAACGTCCTTAATCGGAGCTTATGTATGGGATATACACTACCCATTCAAGTATTTTTTCCATTTCTTAAAATATAAATTATAAATTTACATTAAAAATCGAAAATCGAAAATCGAAAACTCTCTTACTAAAATTTAGTAAGAGAGTTTTTTTTGAAAGCTAGGTTCTTATAATAATAAATAAATATTTATTTATGTAAAATTAGAAAGCACCGATTACGCTTTCGATTTTCTTTTTAAGTGTTGCCGCATTGAAAGGTTTAACGATGTAGTTAGATACACCAGCTTCTTTAGCTACAATAACGTTTTCTGATTTAGATTCGGCAGTTACCATAATGAAAGGGATCGCTTTTAGTTTAGCGTCAGCACGTACTTCACGAAGAAGTTGAATACCAGTCATAGGAGCCATGTTCCAATCGGAAATTACTAACCCTACAGGTTGTTGGCGTAATACTTCTAAAGCCGCAGAACCATCTGCTGCTTCTACGATATTTGTGAAACCAAGTTGGTTTAATAGGTTACGAATAATACGTAACATTGTTTTATAATCATCTACGATTAATACAGGCATATTTAAATCTACAGCCATTATTTATCTCCACTAAGAAATTTATATAAATTAAGATATGTAGAATCTCTACATAAAATCGATACTTTAATATACAATATGTAAATTTATATTGCAAGAACTTTTTTTTCTTTTGGCTGTTTTAAACTCCATATTGACTTTAGTCAAACCAGTTGTTTTACAAATAGTTTACGTATTTATTAAAGTTAAAAAAGATTCTCTTAACTTGAATGTGATAATAATATATATGTTAAGGATTATCTAAGTATTAAAAAGCCTTTGTTAACTGTTTTAATATTTTTAAAGTAATGAAAATGATTATTTTTTTTACAATCTTATAAATGTGTTAGATATTTATCATTTTTTATCAAATATATTTAAAGTATTGGAGAAAAAATATAATTAAAGAAATACAAAGAAATAACATTATAATTCCAATTAAAAAATCTAAAATTTTCCACGTAATAGGTTTTTTAAATAGTGGCGATAGGAGTTTTGCTCCGATTCCCAAGCTTGTAAACCATATGAATGATCCAGAAATCGTCCCCAAATAAAAAAGGATTCGATGTTGAGAATCGATTGATGTGGCAATGGAACTTGCGACAATCTGTGTATCGATCATGGCGTGGGGATTGAGAAATGTTACTGCTAAAGTTGTTAACACGGCTTTTTTTAGGGAGATTTTATCACTTAGATTATCGATATTTAAGGTTTCATTTTTTTTGAAAGCGGAATAAAAGGCATCATAGGAGTAATATCCTAAAAACAAAGCTCCAACGATCACTAAAATTTTAATTATGATATCAAAATTTATTGTGAGATTGGGGATTAACAAGATACCAGAGGCAAATAAGATAACATCGCCTATTATGCAAATTAAACAGCATATGAAAACGTGATTCTTTTTGATTCCCATTTTTAAAATATGAGTATTTTGTAGTCCTATGGCTGCTATTAGAGCCAAACAAAACCACATTCCTTTTAAGTATATTGTTAACATTTTCATCCTATAATATATTAAGAGGCATGAAAAGCATTACTTTTTTACCACCACTTATTTCAACCACGTATCTTAGCGACTTATCTCATCGACTTATCTCATCGACTTATCTCATCGACTTATCTCATTTTAGTAGGTTGCGATATAATTCTATCATGATAGATCATTATGTGGTTAGTTATAACATATAATTCTAGGCTTTGCAATTTTTTATTGTATGAATTTCTTTTATAAGATATACTTGTATGATCGAAAATTTAAAAGCGAAAATTTAAGAGCCAAAAATAAAGGAGGAGCAATACAATAATGATAGCTAGAATGAAAAACGCAAGTTTTTTCTCTCGTTTAGGTTTAGTTATCTTAACGATGTTTATTATATTAATATGTTGGTTTGGTATGAGTTATTATATTACACTTCATGGCAAGGTTAGCACTGTTGTTAGTATCGATGATGATAACGCCACATCAACACCCGTATTTCTTGAAAAGGAAACATTAACCATGAATAAAATAGGGGGGATAGATAGTAAAGATACTACGGTAGTTGGTCAATTTAATCTTGGTACAGAAAGCTTGATCACGCTCCCACAGGGGGAAAATAATTTGGATAATTCTTTAGAAGTCAAAAATGTTTTATTTGGCAATCTAGAATTTGATGAGCAATTTAAAGTTGGCGATAAAATTGTCATAGATAGTAATAAATTTAAAGATCAAAGTGAATCCCTAGCCATATCTTACTATCGCTTACCGTGGATAACAATTTTGATTAGTGTATTTTTCATCTTACTTTTAGTATCCACAGGGTGGATCGGCTTAAAGGCTATATTTTCCTTTATTGGGGTGGTTTTGCTGATTGGAGGTCTGTATGTGCCGTCAATTTTAGCGAAGATCTCCATAATCCCACTTACGATAGTTTTTATTATGATAATTACGGCTTTAATTGTCTTTTTAGTATCAGGATTCAATAAAAAGGGAATTAGTGCTTTTATCGGTACATCTTTGGGCTTGGTGATTGCTCTGTTAGTTACTTACATATGGGGGAATCTCTTACGTTTGGACGGCATGCAACAAGCATATTCCCAAGCCTTATATTTTGGCGGATATAGTTTTATCAATATGAAAGATCTATTTTTCGCTTCGGTTATCATAGGAGCTTCTGGAGCGTGCATTGATATTGCCGTTGATGTTTGTACATCCATGGATGAAGTTCTTATGAATTCGCCAAATATCACACGGAAGAATCTTTTTTTATCTGGTATCAACGTCGGTAAAAGCGTAACGGGAACAATGGCAACCACGTTATTACTGGCATATACAGGCGGATTCATATCCCTTTTCGTGCTGTTTGGAGCAAGACATACAGAATTAATCCATTTAGTAAATTTAAAGATCGTATCAGCGGAAATATTAAAGACTTTAGCAGGATCAATCGCCTTAATTTTAGTAGCTCCAGCGTCGGCCTTAGTGGCAAGTGTGATCTTGCCGAAAAAGAATTTTATCGTAAAACCCATAGAAAACAATTCAATAGAAGATAAGTAGAGAGTAGAAAAATGTTACAAAAAATATTTCACAGAAAAAGAGAAGCAAGTTCAAGTATAGATATCATCCTAGTTCAACATGGTAGCAATGATCTCGGCGTAGAAAAAGAAATTCGTATTGTCGGATTAAAAAATATCATATACAAAGTTTGGACTCTGGATGATTTGTATAAAATATGCGAATTCACCCATTACGAGGCACAAGTGATCGCCATATGTACCGATGTGATAATCCCTGCCGATATTATCGATAATTTAGAGCGTACCCCCTATAATATCCATCCAGGTCCCCCTGAATATCCTGGGCGATATCCCAGTGCATGGGCCTTATACGATAAAGCCAAAAAGTTCGGCACAACCTTACACATAGTCGATAAAAAAGTGGATTCTGGCCACATAATCACCGCCGAATATTTCCCAATCCCCGAAGGAGCGACTCGTAGCCTGCTAGATATGTATAGCCTTCAATCAGTCTTAAATATAGTAAGGCAAACCATAACCGCCATGGTAAGCCCAAGCGAAGTCCTAGCCATATCCGATACCCTAACATGGGCCGATAAACCCCGCACAACCGCAAGATCTCTAATCAAACTCTGCCACGTCCCAAGAAATTGCTCAAAAGAAGAATTTGAACTACGCTACAAAGCCGTAGGCAAAAGTAAAAACTATCCCCTAAATATCACAATGTTCGGACATAAATTTATCCTAAATGATGACTATGTATATACCGAATCCGAAAAAGAGCCGTCTCAATATGGATCGTGATAAATGGGCTAATCCTGCGGATCGTGATATAAGGAGTTGAGATTGTTTTTAGTTACTTTACAGTGTTAATAAGAACAATAAGTATTAAAAAAGTGTTAATGAGAGTATTAATAGAGAATATGCTAACTTAAATTATTTAATTTTTATGTTATTTTTGTGATTGTTTTATTATTTTTTAATATATTTTGTTTTCTGATTCGTTATAATTTAAGGTCTTGATATTTCAACAGTTTTTATTATGGTCGTGTTTTTCATACTTAAGAATATCAAAAATAAAGCAAGTAAAAATAATATTCTTTTATGATTAATTCATTTATTTGTTGCATTTTCCATATATATGTTGTATATTGTAAATACTTTACATTTAAAAGATTAAAGAAAGGTAGTTGAAAGATATTATGACAGATACACAAAGAAGATATGACGTTCGCATTAAAGAAGATAATGTGTGGGGAAATATAGATTCATTTGAAACTCTAGATGAAGCTAAGGACTATCTAGCTAAAAATCTAAAAACAAGGCTAATTATAGTACGTGTTTCACTGGAAACAAAAGCGGAAGTAGTGGTGTATGATCAAGAATTGGAGCATGCACCGTCTGGTATCGTAAAAATTAGAACGTCTAAGGTTTGTAAAACAAGAGAAGATATTTTCGCTG
Organism: Rhodospirillaceae bacterium MC!; assembly: GCA_002632265.1. Lineage (GTDB taxonomy): Bacteria > Pseudomonadota > Alphaproteobacteria > MC1 > MC1 > MC1. Next base: position 270,893 of record NQOV01000005.1, on the reverse strand, counting down.
ATGTTGCACATAAAGCGGTACGTCAATTGTTGTCTTCTTTTCTTTCAAAAAAGACCGCATTAACTTATGAACTTTATCACAGCCAACGCCTATTAAGTAGCCTTGCGAGTAACTCGTCATTGCTAGAAAGTGCCATTGATCATTTGGCAAAAATCCAATCATCAGCGGATAATTTAATCGCAGGGCGTAAAATGGAAATATACGGCCTTATGCAGGATATGACCAGATATACGGCCACTTTAACCGATGAACTAGATAGTATTGCAGATGTGAAAAGCTCCGTTACAGATCTAACCAATACGGATCAACAGTCTAGACTTCTAACAGGATTTTCTTTCGAATCTACTACAATCGACAATTGGCTAGATAAATTATTGTACTACATTCAAGCCTATAAGGATTACAAGACCCTGCCTGGAGCAGAAAAATTCTTCGATAGAATTTTTAGTGAATTATTGTCTTGGGATCAATTGATTAAACAGTTTACCGATAGTTTACCTGATTCTGGAACTAGAGCATTTTTATTCTTAAAAATCTGTCGTAACGATTTTACACCTACCGAATCCATGAATACTTCCTTAAAGGATCTAGCGGAAATTATGGGCGAAGGGGATTTTAATTCATCTCGTTTAAGCTTTTTACTTGCCACATTAAGAGAGTTACGTAAGGCCGATCAATTAACCCAAAACGGGAAAAAAGATATTGAAATCCATATGTTAACTAAAATTGTAGAATTGTTGGTTAAACCTGACGGGACTATTATTAATTCCATGTTAACATCTGAAATTTTATTGCAACGTGCGTCGAATCTAACAAACTTAGATGCGATTCGTGGAAGTATCGATGCAGCCATATCTGTTTTATTAAACGTTATGCCTTCAACTCTCGCTATGATCAATTTATTAACTGATCTGACTGTATCTCCTACAGGATCTCAACAATTGCCAGACATCACAAGACACATGTATCAAGTGTTAACTCCTGTAAAAAACTATAAGGATTTAGTATTCGAAAAGCTATCTACTCAATCGAGAACCAATATTTTATTAAAATTAGCTAGTAAACTTAAAAAAGCTAAATTTCATCATCATAGAGGACCGGAATTTAGTAAAAAAATTAACGATGTGATTCTTAAAATGTTAAAAGAAACTGGAGTGTTCCAAGCAGCATTTGGCACTCATGAGCCAACTAAAGAGCAGATACCTGGGTTATTAAAAGAAGTTCTTGCGGGTAAATATAATGTCAATAGCTAATATTGATGTAATATGGAAATAAAATTGTGCTGATAAAAAACTTTAATTTTACAGATCAACCACTTACTAATAATAAAATTCTACTTCTAGGTAATTTTGACGGTATCCATAAAGGGCATAAAATCCTTTTTGATAAGGCTTGTGAAATTGCGAAGAATGGCAATATAAATTGGGGAATCTTTACCTTTCATCCTCATACTTATAATGTGATTCATGAAAATAGTAAGAATACACTTCTTGCGAGCTTACGTCAGAAGATCCAAACAATTAAGGAAAATGGTGGAGCTTTTGTTTCCATTGCTAGGTTTAATAAAGATTTTGCCAATCTTTCCGCTGAAGAATTCGTAAAAAAAATAGTAGAATCTAATCCGCATATGGAATATATTGTAGTCGGCAAGGATTACAGATTCGCAAAAAATCGTAGTGGTAACGTGGATGTTTTAATTGGCGAATCCTTAAAGTATAACATTAAGGTATGTGTAGTTGATTTACTTATGGATAATGAAAATAAAAGCAAATATTCTTCCACTAACATGCGATTATTTTTAACCAATAAAGAGCCTGAAAAGGTCAAAGAATATACAGGTAAATATTTTGAAGTTCTAGGGCGTGTAAAACATGGCGATAAACGTGGGCGTACAATAAACTTCCCCACAATTAATATTTTACTTGGTAAATATACAGATCTCAAATTCGGCGTTTATTTGGTTGAAGTGCAATTCTTAAATGAAGAGCAGATATATTATGGTATGGCAAATGTTGGCTTGCGTCCCACATTCAAGTTAAATAAACCTTTGATTGAAACCAATATTTTCAACTTTGAGCGTGATGTATATGATAAACGTGTGGCCATTCGTTTCATACGCTTCATACGAGATGAGAAAAAATTCAACTCTCTTGATGAGTTAAAACAAGCCATAGAAGCAGACAAAATCACAGCTAAAAATATACTTGTATCACTTAATCAAACTTAAGCAAACCCCAAAGGAAAAGAAAAAAACATCATGGACAATATTCTATTTGACAATCATATCCACACAAATTACTCATTTGATAGTAAGGAAAAGCCCGAAACATACGTGTTAAAGGCCATAGAAAATTCTTACCAAGAAATCACATTTACCAATCACAATGATTTATATCCTGCAAATTTTAAAACTGCAAAACTAGATTGGCAGACAGAATATGACGTGCCAGCTTACACCATGGAAGATTATCAGAATGAGGCAGAAGAAATTCACATGCTAAATGAAAAATATAAGGGAAAGCTTGTGATTAAGCATGGAATAGAGCTAGGTTTAAATGTTGAGTGCATGGATTATTTTGAAACTATAGCAAAAGAAAGCAAATACGATTTTATTTTAGGTTCTATCCATAATCCGTGGAATATGCAGGTTGATGATATTTATCAGCATGATCCTTTTACAGTTCATAACATGTATTTTACTACCATGAGAGATTCGGTCAAGGCGATGATTAAGGAAGTGGATGTCTTATCACATTTTGATTTTATTTTAAGATATGGGCCGACTGATGAATATAAAACACTTGATTTTCCCAAATTTAAAGACATTATCGCCGAAACCCTAGAAATTACCATTCAAAATGGCAAAGGTCTTGAGCTTAATACCAAGTTGATAACTTCAACAGATAAAAACTATCCCCACCCAATACCCCAAATAATGGCATTATATAAGGACTTAGGCGGAGAAATTTTAACATATGGGAGCGATAGCCATAGAATTGACCAGTTTGCCGATTCCAATCGCAAGCTCACAATTGATTATGCAAAATCCCACGGCTTTACAAGTCTATGCACCTATAAAGATCATCAACCTATACATCATAAACTATAGATTTTACAGGATAGAAGTATACACATCACTATAATAAATGGCTAAAAACTGCAAGAATGAATGCTTTTTTACAGCCATTTAGTATCTTATAGGATCATGTTTCGTATGGTATACACCTGATTGCGATCAATGTGCGACTTCAAGATCTCTTGAGCTTTTTCTAGATCATCATTTAAAACACATTCTATAATTTGTAGATGATCGTTGGCAGAATGTAACGTTTCTTCTTCATTTTCATGGGTTAGATATCTGATTCGTCTGATCTGATCCATGATATTATTAAGAAATTTTATTGCTATTTCATTGCGAGATGCGTTTAAGATGTGGTTGTGTAGTATGGTATCTTGCTCAACTAATTTCGATAGCTTTTTTAAATCTCTATATTTGATTGTGTTATTTTTTAACTTAAGAAATTCTTTTCTATCAAGATTGTCAAATGATAGCTTTAAAATTAAAGGTTCTAGCTCATATCTTAGTTGGAAAAGATCTTTGATACCTTTTAAATTTATTTGCGATACTCTAAGACCTTTTTTATTATCGTTGGATTCTAACCAGCCTTCCTGCTTCAAAGTATTCATGATTTCACGGATTGGCGTTCTACTTACATTATATTTTTCCGTTAAAAATTTCTCTTCAAGAATTTGTTTAGGCTGATATTGACATGTGATAATATCTTCTTTTAGGGTTTCGTATATGTTATTTTTCATACTTAGCTTCCTCGTATTTATTGTTATATTTATGGGGATCAATTGTTCACTTAAATATCTAAATTACTTTAAATAAGTGTAAGATAATGAAGAAATCAAAATCAAGTATACTGTATGCAAAGTTTAGTATTTAAGTACGCAATTGAAATACTACAAATATATTATAACATATTTTTTTCAAAAACACAAAAGATAATTGCATTAAAAATATTTACACGTAAAATAAATATTATTCTTGACATTATGATAAGATAAGCATATACTGATTAATGAGTATACATATATCTATGTATAAAAATACTTATTTACATATATTAAATAAAAAAACGAATCTATAATGGAGAGTCAAAATGAAAGTAGTTCACGTAGAAGAACCAAACAAAATAGCGGTAATTGAAGTTGATAAACCAGTGCGAAAATCTGGTGAGGCTTTACTTAAGATAAAATTTGGAGGCATATGTGGAGCAGATGTGAAAACATTTATAGGCGATCAGCCATTCACATCTTATCCACGAATCCCAGGTCATGAATTTTCGGCAGAGATAGCAGAAATTGACGACAATAAACTAGGTTTAGCAGTGGGCGATGTGGTTACAGCCAACCCTTATTTCAATTGTGGTAAATGTTACTCTTGTAAACGTGGTATTGTCAATGCTTGTACTAGCAATGAAACCATGGGTGTACAAAGGGATGGCGGTTTTGCTGAATATGTGGTTATGCCCATTGACCGAATCTATAAAAATAACAAACTAACACCGAAACAATTGGCGTTAGTAGAACCTTTTACCATAAGCTATCATGCGGTTAATAGGGGTACAGTTAAAAAGGGCGATAAAGTCTTGGTTATCGGTGGCGGGGCCATTGGTATCTTTGCTTTAATTTCGGCTAAATTAAAGGGAGCAGAAGTTTACGTTACAGATATGATCCCTAAAAGATTAGAAGTAGCTATGGAAAAAGGAGCGTCTGGCGTTATTAATCCTAAGGTGGATGATGTTTACAAAAAAGTTGAAGAAATTACAAATGGTAATGGCTTTGATGTTTGTATCGAAGCAGTGGGCCATTCTTCAACATTCCTATCAGCAATTGAGCATTCTGCCTTTGGAGCGAATATCATTTTGATCGGAAATGGTAAGGCTGAAGCAACATTCAATCATTCTGTACTATTGAAAAAAGAACTTAATATGTTCGGCTCTCGTAATTCTTTAAAATCAGATTTTGAAGAAGTTATCGAGATCATAGCATCAGGTAAAGTTGAAATTGATTCACTGGTTACAGATATTTACGAGAAAGAAGACGCTGTGCAAGCATTCAACGATCTTGTGAATAATGACGGTAATAGAATGAAATCTATGATCAAATTTAGCTAGTTTTAGTTGTTAAGTTTTAACATATAAGTATTCATATATAAACTTTAAAAGTTACTTTATATGTTAGCTTAATGTGTTGAAACTTAATATATCAAGACTTAATATGCTAAAACTTAATATGTAAGAATATAATGTAAAAACATATACTTAAGTAATATGTCCACATACAGGAGAGAAAAATGAAATTAAATAGAACGAATTTTGAACATAAAAAATTCACCAATAGAATAGTACAGTTTGGCGAAGGAAACTTCTTGAGATGTTTTTTCGATTGGCAAATTGATATTTTAAATGAAAAAACCGATTTAGACGCAGGGGTTACCATCATCAGACCCATTGATACGGATACTTTACCCCTTTTAGATACTCAAGATGGTTTGTATACTTCAATCATTCGAGGTATTAACGAAGAAAACAAGGTAGTAAAAGATTATCGTGTTATTTCATCGGTTAATAAAGAGATTCCCATTTATAAGAAATTCGATGAATATCTAGAGCTAGCACGAGATCCGAATATTAGATTCATTGTCTCAAATACCACAGAGGCGGGGATTGTTTATGATAGTAATGATAAATATGATGATAAACCACAAAATTCCTATCCAGGTAAATTAACAAGATTTCTTCATGAAAGATTCAAAACCTTTAAGGGCGAATCAGATAAGGGCTTGATTCTTTTACCCTGTGAATTGATCGATTATAATGGTGTCGAACTTAAAAAAATCGTTCTACAATTGGCAGATTTATGGCAGTTGGAAAGCGAATTCAAAACATGGTTGGAAAAAGATAATGTTTGGTGTTCAACTTTAGTTGATCGAATTGTTACTGGTTATCCTAAGGATGAAAAGGACGAATTGGAAAAAGAAATCGGCTATACTGATGATTTCATGACAACAGGCGAGTATTTTTATTTGTTCGTTATTCAAGGACCTAAGGATATCTTGGAAAAAGAATTGAAGTTAAATCAAGTTAATTTAAACATTAAAATTGTTGATGATCTTAAACCATTTAAAACCAGAAAAGTAGGAATTCTAAATGGGGCTCATAGTTCTATTGTTCCAGTTTCATATTTGTATGGTATTGATACAGTTAGAGATTCATTAGAAAATGAAACCATTAGAACCTATTTAAGTAATACCTTACAAAATGAAATCATTCCTGCTTTGGATATGGATAAGGATGAGTTAAAGAATTTTGCCACTGCGGTTATTAATCGCTTTAAAAATCCTTATGTTAAGCATTTCCTAATGGCGATTTCTTTGAATTCCACATCCAAGTATAAATCGAGAATTTTACCGCAAGTTTTAAGTTATTATGAGAAAAATGGTGAACTGCCTAAGGGTTTAGTTTTTGCTATGGCTGCGATGATTCGCTTTTTCAAAGGCGAACGTAACGGCGAAAAAATTGCAGTGAACGACGAACAAAAATTCCTAGATATGTATAATAAAGCATGGGGCGAATTTAATGGCGACTATAAAAAGCTCGTTACTCCAATTCTTGCCATGAAAGATCATTGGGATCAAGATCTTACTAAGCTTGGTAATATGCTTGAGTTGGTAGCTTCTTACGTGGAAAGTATCGACAAAAAAGGCATGAAAGAAGCTATTAAAGAAGTACTTTAATAGCTCGCATAAGACGAGAAATCATGATAGGAAATAAGGATAAGAAATAATGAAAGAATTCATACAAATCCATAGGGATGATAATGTGGCCATTGCCTTGGTGGATCTTAAAAAAGGCTATAGCTTTAGCGTTAATGATAAGGAAATTATCCTAATTGAAGATGTGGGCAAAGGTCATAAAATCTCTTTAGATCATATGCTTAAGGATACAAATATCATTAAATACGGTATGCCGATCGGACATCTGCTGGCAGATGTCAAATCAGGGCAATGGTTACATGTTCACAATCTAAAAACCAACCTAAAAGATCTTAATGAGTATACATATGTGGAAAATTTCAAAGCTTTTAATGTGGATATTCCAGAAAAAAAAGTTATGGTTTTCAAGCGTAAAAATGGCGAAGTTGGTATTAGAAATGACTTGTGGATAATTCCAACTGTGGGTTGTGTGAATGGTATCGGCACTCTGATAAAAGAAGAATTTTTACGCTTAAATCCTAGCGTGGATAAATCTCTTATAACCGTTCTAACTCACAATTACGGATGTTCGCAATTGGGCGAAGATCATGAAAATACTAAGACCATATTGCAAAATACGGCAAAACATCCCAATGCAGGCGGTGTTTTGGTTCTTGGTTTAGGATGTGAAAATAATCAACTGGGCGTATTTAAGGATACTTTAGGCGATTATGATGAAAACCGCATTCATTTTCTTATCTCTCAAGATCATGACGATGAAATCTCTCAAGGAGTTAAGGAATTAACGGCCTTATATGAGAATATGCAAAAGGATAAACGTGAGCAAGTATCCATAGGCAAGTTAAAATTCGGTCTTGAATGTGGCGGATCAGACGGCTTTTCAGGAATTACCGCCAATCCCATGTTGGGAGAATTTTCCGACTATATCATCCAAAATGGCGGTATTTCTGTCCTAACAGAAGTGCCAGAAATGTTCGGAGCAGAAACCTTGCTTATGGAACGCTGTAAAGATAAGGCAACATTCAATAAAACCGTAGATCTAATCAACGATTTTAAAAGTTACTTCATCAAACACGATCAAGAAATTTATGAGAATCCCTCTCCAGGTAATAAAAAAGGCGGGATTACTACACTTGAAGATAAATCCCTAGGGTGTACGCAAAAGTCAGGACTGTCGAAAGTTAACGACGTCCTAAAATATGGCGAAACCTTAAAAACTGCCGGCCTTAACCTGTTAAGTGCCCCAGGTAACGACGCAGTGGCCACTACCGCCTTAGCTTCCACAGGTTGCCATATGGTTTTATTCACAACAGGTCGAGGAAACCCTTACGGTGGTTACGTACCAACCGTAAAAATCGCCACCAACTCGGATCTTGCCACAAGAAAAACTCGCTGGATCGATTTCAACGCTGGTCGCCTAGTAAGTGAAGATATATCAATGGATGACCTCCTAGCCGAATTCATCGATTACATCGTAACAGTCGCCAACGGTCAACCCACCAACAACGAAAAGAATAACTTCAAAGAGATAGCAATCTTCAAATCTGGCGTAACCCTTTAGAGTGCGAAACAGTAGTCATTCAATATCTTTAATCGGGGCTTAGGTAGTACATATACATGTACGCCACGATTAAAGACATGCACTCAACTACTTTTTCCCAAACTCTTGGTAGGGGCGTGAAAAAGCAGTTGGGTAATATAAAATATCCTAAATAAAAGTAGTATTTTTATTTAGGATATTGTTTTTATTGTGGTGGTTCATGGTGGGTTTTATTATTGCTGGCCTATTATTTAGGCCAGCAATAATAAATCAAAATGGATATAAAGTATAACAGTATGTTATAATGCGGGGGGGGGTGGTACTGTATGCGATCTGTGTGGTTTGCGATCCGTATGGCATGCGGTTCGTGTGTTATTGTTATTCCATATTATAAAAGAATATCACAAATAAAAATGTTTTGCTTTATATTATGTTTGTTATTATATTTTCTGGCCTAAAATAGGTATATAATAAATATATATATTGCTATTTTAAGTATGGTTTAATCAGTGGCTATTTTTAGACATATCATTAATTTATTATAACATACTAAAAGTATTATTATATATATCTAAATTAGATTTAATTTAGGCCTGCAAATATGAGCAATAGAAATGATATATAAGTTGCATTTATATTTCTTTGAGAAGATATAATGTGGAATGAGAATATGCGATCTCTATGGCATGCGGTTCGTGTAGTATTGTTATTCCATATTATAAAAGAATATCACAAATAGAAATGCTTTGCTTTATATTATGTTTGTTATTATATTTTCTGGCCTAAAATAGGTATATAATAAATATATATATTGCTATTTTAAGTATGGTTTAATCAGTGGCTACTTTTAGACATGTCATTAATTTATTATAATATACTAAAAGTATTATTATATATATCTAAATTAGATTTGGTTTAGGCCTGCAAATATAAGCAATAGAAATGATATATAAGTTGCATTTATATTTATATTTCTTTGAGAAGATATAATGTGGAATGAGAATATGCTATACGTATGATCTGCGATCCGTGTGGTTCGTATGGTTTGTAGGTATGTTTTGTGTTGTAAGGGTATGTTTATGTTCTGGAGTGGGGGGGGATGGGTGGTTTAATGGGAGTGGTTGTATTGGGTTATAAGGGTGGTGATTAGGAAGGTGGCTATTATTAAAAGGGTTATTAAGCCGATGGTGATTGAGGCTATTTTTATTACTTTTCCGCTAATAATATGGGTTTGTTTGTTGTTGAGATAGTTGGGGGTGAATAGGAAGAGTAGGGCGAGTATATAAAAAATTAGGTTAGATACTATGTTTATATGGTGTTTTAAGCCTGCAAATTTTAAGACTATTGATCCAGCATAAGTGAGAGTATATAATATATTAATTATGGCGATTGCTACGGTAGATATTAAGAAGACTTGCCATATTTTTCTAAAGGGAGATTGATCTTGCGAATCGCTTTCATGTAAAAAATGTAAGGTAGTAACAGTTAACCAAAAGAATAGGAATACGTAAGTACTCATGGCTAGTATATTGCCCATAGTTTTTATACTAAGTAAATATATTATGTTAAACCATAGTACGGTAAGTACTAAATGTAATATAATCATTAATATCAAAAAGAAAGGGGAAGAGAACTTATGTTTATTCAGTTTGTTAATGGCAGGAATTATCCCAATAATAGGGATGATAAATAGTAAGTTTATTATAAAATAAGGTTGATAATGGAGTATGAATTTGATGACTGTAAGCCAAATAAAAGGACGGTATGGTAATTCAAACACATGGAAAGGCGAAAGAATATAGCTTAAAAAGAACGTCAATATACTAATACATATGGCTATCTTTTTATGGTTTTCTTTTGTAATCTGCGTTTGCCATGGGCTTGTAAATATCATATTAGTTGTTTTAATGCACAAAGCAATTACTACTATGAATGTGATTATGAATTGTAAGATATACGAAGAATTATGAAACAAGATCATTATATTACCTTAATTTAGCTGGCGGTTGGTTGGGGGTGTGTGGGTTTGGGTTGGGTTTGAGGTTTGGCTTGATTACTGCTCTTTTTTTGCTTTTGTGAGTTGTCATTGTCTTCGCTTTGTGGAGAGTCGGATGTGCGGAAGTATTGTTCAAGCATTTGTAGGGAAATGGCCACGCTTGTCATATCGAGATCGGTATGATTGTCATCCATAGCCACAGGCACTTCTCTCATTTGCTCAAGAAGTGGTTGTGGGAAATCCACAGCTTTAAATTTAGGAACAAGTAGCAAGCCGTCATGACTTTCATTGCAGATCTGATTAACATAGTCAACTACGGTTAATCCTGTATCTGTAGTATCGATAATTGGACCGCTAAACATTGAAACCCTAGGAACTAGATCATGATTGGTGGCTTTATTGGAGAATGAAATGACATCTTTTAAGATATCCACTATGGGCGTACCTGTTTTAATCACATATACGGAATAGTTTAAGGTCCATTTAACTTCTTTCATCACGTTGAAATCAATGAAACTATTACAGATACTTCTAATTAAATTGTCTTGCGAGCATTCCGCATGAAAGCTTATTACAGAAATTTCGGTGGCGAATGGATTTTGTAAAGCGTTTGTTGACCAATCGTCTAAAGATTTCTTAATATGACGAATGCAATCGCCTTTTTTATCGTTATTGAACATATCAAAGGCAATAACCCCAGCGGTAGACATGGAACGTATTAAAGGCAGGGCCTCAAATAACAGTATATTTTTAGAAAAAAAGGAAATTTCTTGTGCTGGATATCCCAGTAATGAGTATATTTCTTGCATGGTAAGTACTTGTTTTTCGAAATCCAACTTCTCTTCAAAGGCAAGAGATCGGATAATTTTTGACAAAAACGCATATACGGACATTCTTGAAGTCATTTCCATGCTCGCTCTTGAATTTGAGGCTTTAGACACCGCTTGAAGATTTTTTATGAATTGTCGTACACGTTTTTTAATTTCGAAAGCTTCTTCAGGCACTAAATCTTCTTCTGTACCGATTTCCAGTTGATCACGACGGAGTTCAGCTCCAAGGATTTGATCTTCTTCTATGGTATCTTCTTCGGCTTTTTGCTTGTGGTGGAATGTCATTGCAGAGATTTTAGCAGGTATCACGGCAATCACATAATAAAAGATTCCTGCAAATGATAAAATACCCGCAGATATGAAAAATAAAATCGCAATATCATTAATATGAAATAAATACTTGCCGATAATGATAGAAGATAAAACTAAAACAACAGCTACCCCCACCAACATTACAAGATTAGAGATGGAGATTTGCTCTTCTTGGGATAATTTTTGTTTAGCTTCCTGACTACCCTCTCGGTTAGCTTTTCTCATCCAATCTCCGCCATCGCTTTCGCTTTCAGGTGGTTTAGGTTCGCCGAATAAAATGGTGTTTTCTGTAGAGCCTTCTATTTCTATCATTTTAACGAAGGTTTGCCCTCGTTCAATTATGCTAAATGTATAATGTTTTGCTTGGCTTCCGTCAGTGAATTTATTGTCTAGTTGCCATGTATTTCCATCATCAGATGTTAATACTTCGTATCGTGCCATAACCAATATCCCCTTTAAGTTTGTATAAAAATTAAATTCTATTTGCAATCATCTTCTTTTTATTCTATATTATTATAAATAAAAATCAAGTTTTAATTTACATAATATGGGAAAAAGTGATGAAACCAACAAAAAATGACGCAGAAAAAGCAATTATCACCTTACTAAAATATCTAGGAGAAGATCCTACACGAGAGGGATTAATTGAAACTCCTGCTAGATTTATCAGGGCTTTCGATGAATATTGCCAAGGCTATAAGCAAGATCCTGCCGAGATATTAAATACAACATTCGAAGATACTCAAAATTATCGTGATATGGTAGTTTTACGAGATATTAAATTCCAAAGTTTCTGTGAACATCATTTAGCACTCTTTACGGGCGAGGCTCATATTGCTTATATACCTGATGAAAAGGTGGTGGGTATATCGAAAATGGCCCGCTTGGTTGATTGTTTCGCCAATCGTTTACAGATCCAAGAAACTCTTACAATGGAGATCGCCGATTCTCTTGTGAAACATCTTCAGCCGTTGGGGGTTGCGGTTATTTTAAAATCTCATCATACTTGTATCGGTTGCCGTGGTGCAAGAAAACCCGATAGCCAATTGATAACCACCAATTTTAGCGGTCAGTTTGAAGAAATAGAGAACCAAGATAAGCTTTTCAGATTACTTAATATTTAAGATAAAACTATGAATGATAATCTCTTACAAGATAAATCCCTAGCTGATACGCAAAACAAAGTACGCAAGATCTATAATAAATTAATTGCAGAAAAAAACATCCCACATCATGAGAATTTTCTTGATTTAACTATCCCTAATCTTAAACGTGGGTTTTGTATCATTAAGGATTTTGTGAAGACTTTGCCTGATACAGCAGGAGTCTACCGTATGATAGGTGTTAATGATGATATTTTGTACGTGGGAAAGGCAAAGAATCTTCAACGTCGTGTTACTAACTATACCAACGAAAACCGCTTAAATCGACGTTTACAGCTTATGGTAGCTAAAACCGTTCGCATGGAGTTTACCAATACATCAAGCGAGGCCGAGGCTTTGTTGTTGGAAGCTAATCTTATTAAATCCTTAGATCCTAAATATAACATTTTACTTAAGGATGATAAATCCTTTGCCATGCTTTTGATTCGTAAGGATCATGATTATCCGCAAATCTTAAAACATCGTGGCAAGCAGGCGACTAAAGGGAAGTATTTCGGTCCTTTTGCTTCCACATGGGCAGTTAATCAGACTATAGAAATTCTTGAAAAGATCTTCCTATTGCGTACTTGTAGCGACGGCGATTTCTCATCACGTACTAGGGCTTGTTTGCTTTATCAGATCAAGCGATGTTCGGGGCCGTGCGTTAAGCATATATCGGTTGATGATTATGAAAAAAATATCATCTTAGCGGAGAGTTTTTTGTCTGGTAAATCTTCAGATATCCAAAAGGAATTCGCCGAGAAAATGCAAATCGCCAGTGATAATATGGATTACGAACAAGCCTTAGTATGGCGTGATCGTATTAAGGCCATGACTAACATTCAAAGCGATCAGAACATCAATATTGAAACCCTTAAGGATGTGGATATCTTCGCTTTAGTGCGTAATGGGGGAGTTGTGTGCATTGAAGTTATTTTCTTCCGTGGTGGGCGAAATTATGGTAATCGCTCTTATTTTCCCAAGCATGGGGAAGAAGATAGCGATAAAAATATCTTATCTTCGTTTATTATGCAGTTTTATAATAATCGTCCTGCTCCCCATGAGATTATGTTGAATATTTCCATTGCCAATCAAAATCTTATGATCGACGCTTTGAGCCTTGCCAATCAAGATTATGAAAGTGTGGGAACGTATAAGATTAAAATCTCAAGCAATCATCGAGGCGATAGGGCTAAAGTGATCGCCCATGCCGAAGATAACGCCAAGCAATCCCTTTCACGTAAATTAATGGATACACAAGCACAGACTAAGTTTTTAGATAAAATGGCTAACTTGTTAGCTATGGATCGCACTCCTGCACGTGTGGAAGTATATGACAACTCCCATATCCAAGGCACAAACGCCATAGGAGCGATGATTGTAGCAGGCAAAGAGGGATTCGTAAAAAAAGCTTATCGTAAATTTAATATTAAACATTCGGCATCGCAAACGGACGGCGGATATGCGGACGGCGACGATTTCGCCATGATGAATGAAGTTCTTACTCGTAGATTAAAAAATATCAAAATAGCTGATAACTCGGTGGATTCTGTGGAGTCTGTAGATATGGATTCTGTGCCTGATATTATTATCGTTGACGGTGGACGAGGTCAGCTCAATCAAGCTTATGGGGTTTTAGTTGATCTTAATTTGCAAGATCACATTAAACTCATGGGCGTAGCCAAAGGCGAACGCCGAAACTCTGGCGATGAAAGTTTGGTCTTCATTGATCAACCTACCGTTCATTTAGATCTTAATGATCCCTTACAATACTTCATCCAACGCCTACGAGACGAGGCCCACCGTTTCGCCATAGGCACGCACCGAATCAAACGCTCAAAAGACATGCTAAAAAATCCCCTAGACGAAATAAAAGGCGTCGGCTCAAAACGCAAAAAAGCCTTACTCCACCATTTCGGATCAGCCAAAGCCGTCGGATCAGCTAAGAAAGATGACCTACTTAAGGTTGACGGCGTTTCTAAGGAACTGGCAGAGATTATATATAATCATTTCCATGATTCTTAATTAATTTTTACCGTACGGTAATATTTGGAGTAAAATTAGCTATATTATTGATGAATTTTACCGTACGGTAAAATTTTGTATAATGGGGTGGCTATTGTACATCTTGCACATCATCCCAAAAGTCTATTTTGCTGAATATGTCGTTGGTGTCGCTTAGGATTTCGGCTAGGTTTAATTCTTTTGGAAGTTGTTTGAATTTATGAGTATAATTACCAAAACCGTCATATAGTGGTGTAGTGGTGTTATACTCAAATATACTACAAGTTTTTTGAGTATTTTTTTGCAAACAATCTAGAATAATAGATAGCATATAATGTAAATTTTTTGCTTCATGCTTATGAGCTTTTGTATTTATATGTTGTCGTAATATTTGCTCTTGTATGATATGCTCATTATTTCTATACTGATCTATATTTTGCATATCATCATATATATCATTGTATATGTAGTGTAAACTATCGTCATTACAAAAAAACCAGAATGTGTTATCTTTTAAACTAAAATTAGTGTCATAATTTTGTATTTTAGGTATTTTAAAGTTTTTTTGTATATCATCTTCTGTAAAATCATTATTAATCATTCTAGAATATAAATCATTATCGCTAAATCTTATTACTAAAAATAAAGCTTTTAAAATAGAATAAAAAACTTTTTCAACTTCTAGTAAATCATCTTTTAGGTTAGTCATGTTTAAATTGATATTCAAGTACATTGCTAATTTGTCAATGTCTCTTAATGAGAGTTCGTGTACTTCAATTACAGTTGGTAAAATGTCGTAAAAATAGCTATAGTATTTAGTTTCATCTTTGGGGATAATGGTTTGTGCGTATTTGATTCGTGATGGTTCGGGAAGTTTGTAATCGATGTCTATGAATCTTCGTAGGTAGCCTGTGGAGTCCATTTCGTTGCCGTATATGGTTTTTATGGAGTGAGATAGTTGGGATTTATCCCATGCGATTATGAAGATACAATTTTTTACATTAAATAGGTGCTTAATGCTTTCTAGTAACTCAATGGCGTAAGTGGGGCGACATCGATCTAATTCATCTATGAAGAAGATTAATTTTTTCTTTGATGATAATTCTTCTAAGGCGTCTTTAAATTTGCCAGTTAGTTCAATACGTTCTTCTTCTTCGTCAAAAATGCTGATAATGTTTTCATCTATAATGTTGCTTACGTCATCGATAAAGCTAGCGATATCTTTAAGATAAGGAATGCGTTTTAATCCTTTAATTGCAATTTTAGAAAACATATTAATGGCATATTCTTCGTCGTGTTCCTGAAAAATATCTTTTAAGTGTAACATTAATGATAATAGGGGATTATCGCTGTTGTCGTTTTCCCATGCGTTAAAATATTTTATGTTATATTCTTCTGCCTGATCGTTTAGGTGTTGTTCCCAGAGTTTTAAAAAGGTGGTTTTGCCTTTGCCCCAAGCGGAATCGATACCGATGACAAAGCCGTCTTTATAGTCGCCTGTGATCAAGCCAGTTGTTAGCTTTTCGATTATGGGAATTCTATCGAGTTTGTCTTCTATGCTATCTTTTTTTTTGTTTTCTTCTGCCATGGGGTTGATCCTGCTTAAAAATATAAAAAAAGTGGTTTAAATTATTTCAAACAATAATTTAAACCACTTTTAAAATGGTGCCGGCACACGGACTCGAACCGCGGACCTACTGATTACAAATCAGTTGCTCTACCAACTGAGCTACGCCGGCTTTTTTCTATCTCAAGCCTTAACTATAAAGTTATTTAGGCTTTTGATGTTTATAATATATATTATTTTTTTTACAATGTCAAATATTTTTTTTTAATTTTTGCATTATCTTGTTATCATGTTGATATATATTATTTTTATTTATCTCTAAGCGATATTGTGAAAGATTGGTTTTCTTTTGGCAAAGGTGCAGATTGTTTTAAAACCGTTGGCAATAGCGTAATCTTGTACTTGTTTATGGAAATCCAGCGAGAATTCTTTTATGCTGTGGCTATCACTACCATAGGTTATAATTTCTCCGCCAAGATCTTTATAGAGTTTGAAAACATCGGGGATAGGGTGAGGATAATCTAGACCCATATCCAGTAAGGCACGATTAATTTCTATACCTTTATTGTTCTCAATAAGGAATGTGAAAATTTCGGCTATGGTGTCTTTTAGTTGGGGGAAATGTAAGTGTCTGAATTCGTCAGGACCATAGCGGATAGGGAAATCAATATGCCCAATCACATCAAAGGCCGATGTAAGCTCTTTAATGGCTTGTAACATGATTGTATAGTATTTCTCTTGGAATTCTAGCGGAGTTAGTTCTTCATGTAATTTAGCAAAGGGGATTTCCCAAGGATTATGAATTGAACCGATAATGAAATCTAAATTATCCATTTTATCAAGGATCTCGAAATAATCTTGACGGTTAACATTCAAACCCAATTCCATACCATGACGGATAGTGATTCCCTCGTACTTCTTATTTAGTACTCGGATTTCATTCATTTGAGTTTCATATTTTACAGGATAATATATACCAATTTTCTCTTCTTCACCCCCTGGCTCGATGAATAATTCGTTATGATCTGTAATGGTTATTTCTTTGTAACCACGTTCCATGGCTAATTTGATATATTTCTCGACATCCTCTTCGCTATCGCATGAGAAATGACTGTGCATATGATTATCAAACAAGATCTTATTATTTTTCATTTATTACATCCTTTACTATCGCTATTCATTTGAGTTTTTACATAATAAACCATATATTAATTTATGTCAAGTATTGAATGAATTAATATATGGTGTAAGGGCATATGAATCTCAAGAGAATCTACTTTAAGATCTTATTTATGCTTAATGAAAGCCATGTTTTTCGGGATCTTACCACTTTGTAGCATGGCTACTTCTGCATCCTTTTGTTTTAAGAATGCTGGAATGTCATAGTTGGCGTCTTTTAGCTGTTTAGCGGTAGAATCTTTGTATGATTTGATAATACTAACCCCTTCAATGATAATATCTTGTAATAGGAATTTGTTAGTTTTCGAACTTTTTCTAATACGCCAATCCCCATGCAAGATACGTCCGTCATTTAGAAATAATTTAGATGAGACAAATAAACTATGACCACGAGTGATAACGCCTGTTACTGTGAATTTTTTAGTGGGCATTCCACCGATTCGTTCTCGTAAAGCGTATGAAAGCATAGCTATAAGATCTGTTTTGAACTCTTCATATTGTGTCTTGTTGAATTTGCGTACAGATCTACCTAATACGAATTTTGCCGATGAAACAATGGCGAAGTGTTCCGAAATATAATCTAAAGAAGCCTGCATGCCTTTTTTCGGAGAGGTTTTATTTAATTTGTAAATATCGATAGACGTATTAAACATAGTATCTACAAACTCTTGCGGAGTTTGTTCTTTTGCTGTAGATATATTGATTGTCAAAAAAAATGCAACCGTAATACTTGTTATAACTAACATAATTTTTTTAAACATTAAATAATTCCTTGTTTTAATATTTTATAATAATAAATCACAATGTGAATGTGAAATGAGTGTAAATGATACTATATAATATCTATAGTGTTTGTTAATTTGTAATATGTATCTCAATACATTTACAATTGTCATTTACAATTGAATGTAGTGTATGATATACTTAATTTCAACGTTAGTCAACATTTTTTTATAAAAGCATAAAATCAAATGTGATAATAATCTTAAAAGTGGAGTTTATTTATTATGAATAAATCAATAGATATAAATGGATACAGAATAACCAAAGATTCAAAACCTTGGATTATTGCAGAAATGTCAGCTAATCACAATGGCAGTAAGGAAAAAGCTTTCGAGATCATAAGAAAAGCGAAAGAGTGCGGAGCTAATGCGGTTAAGATCCAAACCTATAAAGCCGATACAATTACCCTAAATAGCCATAGAGACGAATTTAAAATCAAAGGCGGATTATGGGATGGCGAAAATCTGTATAATCTATATGCCAAAGCTTTCACGCCATGGGAATGGCATAAGGATCTTTTTGCCTATGCTCAAGATCTGGGCATAACCTTATTTTCTTCGCCTTTCGATTTTACTGCTGTGGATTTGCTGGAAGATCTTAACTGTCCTGTATATAAAATAGCGTCCTTTGAAATGGTGGATATTCCCCTAATTCGCCGAGTGGCACAAACCCATAAGCCGATAATTATGTCCACAGGTATGGCTACTCCTGAAGAAATCGCCTTGGCAGTTGAGACCATTAAAAGAGAAAATAATCATGATATCATCTTGTTACATTGTACAAGCGGATATCCTACCCCTGCGGAAAATAGTGATTTAAATACCATACCGTGGCTTGCGGAAGAGTTTCAAGTCTTAGCAGGATTGTCCGATCATTCCCTAGGTACGGAAGTGCCGTTTGTTGCTACGGCTTTGGGAGCTGTTGTTATCGAAAAGCATTTCAAAGTTGATGATAAATCAGGAGCTGATGAGGCCTTTTCCCTTAATCCTGTAGAATTGCAAGAATTATGCGAAAAAACCCAACTCGCTCATACTCTCATGGGTAAAATCCGCACAGAAACCGCCGAGGCCGAAAAGCAATCCCTTAAATTTAGAAGATCTTTGTATCTCGTGAAAGATATCAAAAAAGGAGAACCCTTTACAACCGAGCATATAAGATCCGTCCGTCCTAACAACGGCCTGGCCCCAAAATATTACGATCAGATCCTAAATACCACCGCAAGCAAGGATTTAATTTCTGATTCTGGTATTCCTTTGGAAGCTTCTATGTTGGAAGATATGTTGGAAGATGAATTGAAATCCATATAATAGCGAACCCCAGTTAATAATAAAACTGGGGTTCTTTGATTTGCGTTAAAGATTAGCGTTGAAGTTTTTTGTTGCGGTCGCTTAGTTTGAATGTTACGTTACCTTTTAAGGGAGTAATGTATAAGTTAGAGGCTTTTATAACCCAAGATTGCGGACCTTTTGGAGTATCGCATTT
Organism: Rhodospirillaceae bacterium MC!; assembly: GCA_002632265.1. Lineage (GTDB taxonomy): Bacteria > Pseudomonadota > Alphaproteobacteria > MC1 > MC1 > MC1. The sequence goes on along the minus strand of NQOV01000005.1, from coordinate 251,274 downwards.
TAGGTAAAGAATGTTGCCATTAAATTTATAAGAACACATGCCGATTATATTCACATTCCCGCCGTAACGGTCTGGTCTGTCGATGTAGACTTGAATGGCGGCCTTATTCGTGTAGGCAGTTTCTTCGGCTTGTGATACGCCATTAAGAGAGAATGTTAATCCTAAGATAATTGTAAGAATAAAAATTATATGTTTAATCATGTTGTTTTCCTTTCATAATTATTATAACGGTAGAGCGTTATAATAATTCTTTATACTAAATTTATTGATAAATTGTCAAGTGCTGGAGTGTAAGATTATGATATATATGATAAATTTAAAGATATTAATTTATAGTCATTAAGTTAGTTTATAATCTTTAATTTCTAAGCGTACGGCTTTGGTTTCTTTGTGATACATGGCAGAAAGTAGTTCATTGAAGTCAAAGGGTTTATTTATGTATTTTAGGATATGGGCATATTTTACCGTGCTTTTATTATAGGGAATGGCGGAAAGGACGATGATTTTAAGATCGTGTTTTAATTGTTTGAAAATTGGAATGCTTTCAATTGTGTCTTTGCCTTGGATGATTCTATCTAAAAGCAAGATGTCAATGGGAGTATTTTGTAATATATGAATGGCTTGATCTTCCCTGTGGGCGATCATAGTATTAATGTTTTCTGATTGTAAAAAATCAGAAAGTATATGACTATGGTTATTATTATCATCAAGAATTAGACAGTTAATCATTTTATTGGTATCCTATTGGTATTCTATTAGTATTCTATTAGTATTCTATTAGTATTCTATTAGTATTCTATTAGTATTCTATTAGTATTCTATTAGTATTCTATTAGTATTCTATTCTTATCCTATTCTTATCTTATAGTGGCACGATTTAAGCGATCGTTTATGGCTAAACCTAAGCCAGTGTTAGGAATGGGGGCAAAGGCGATAGCTGTATAGGAATTGCTATCATCGTATTTGTGAAGAAACTTGAAGAGATTGGCACAAGCTTCCACTAAATCCCCTGATGTGGAAAGATTATCAGTATAGATATTTTGCTCATTATCGTGAGGTATACCAAAGCCGATATACGCTTGTTTATCCTTAGGATGTAAAACATCTTTAAACACAGGCAATGACGGAGCGTAATGACTTGTCATCATCCCGGGGGATTTAGGCGAGTTGTCATCGTTAATATTAACGGTGTTCACTGGAGTTCCTAAGATATCTTCCAAAGTGCTTTGAGTGATATAGCCATATCGTAAAATGGTTGGGATATCTGCCGATAAATCAATCACGGTAGATTCTACTCCCACATGGGAATTACCACCATTCATAATATATGGTATGCGTCCGCCTAGGGATTTTAAGACGTGTTCGGCTGTGGTCGGGCTTACCAATCCCGAACTATTCGCCGACGGAGCAGAGAGTGGTAAATTGGTTTGTTTTATTATCTCTAAAGCTATGGGATGATCTGGTATGCGTACGCCCACAGTATCAAGGCCAGCGGATACCAAGTGCGATAGTTTAGTATTCTCTTTTCTTTTTAAGATCATAGTAATGGGAGCAGGGCATAAATTTTCTATTATCTTGATAGCCCATTCATTTACTTGTACATATTCTTTAATATGATCCATACTGTGAAAGTGAACAATTAACGGATTAAAGCTCGGTCTTCCCTTGGCATGATATATCTTAGAGACTGCCAATTCATCACAAGCATTCGCCGAAAGTCCGTAAACCGTTTCTGTGGGTATGGCGATAACTTCGCCTTTTGTTAGTTCTTTACAGATTAGATTGATGTTATCTTTATTATATTCTAGTATTTTTGTATCTTTCTTGAGCATTATATTATAAGAACCCTTGTTCGTAAATGTTTTGAATTTCCACATCGCTATAGTTGATAATGGGGCGTATGTCTTCCATATTGTTGCTTTTACAGGCTATGAAAAAATTATTATAATATCGGCGATCATGTTTGCCATACAGTATGGGGGCTTGGGTTGCAAGATCATAAATATCGCCACCTGATGCTAATAATATAGCATGAGCGGCGGCAGTATCCCATTCGCATGTGGGGGCTATCCGTGGATAGATATCGCCTTTGCCTTCGGCTATCATGACCATTTTAATGGAACTCCCCATAGCTTTGATACTTTTAGGCGGATAGCCTAAAGTTGTAAATATCTTAGTGTGCTTTTCTTCCCAATTAAGCGAGCTAACCAACAATATGGGATTGTGTATGGATCTAGTATTATCGACGGAAATGGCATAGGGCTTGCTTTCTTGGGAATCCATTTTAAATGCTCCGTATCCAGGCCCTCCGAACCAACAAATATTACTCATGGGATCAATCACAATGCCAAATATGGGCTTTTGCTTGTAGATCAAGCCGATATTAACCGTGAAAAAACCATTTTTATTTATGAACTGACGTGTACCGTCAATGGGGTCAATACAAAAAAAAGTCTCAATAAAAGGTAAGTTTTTTTTGCTATTTGCGATCGTTTCTTCGCCAATTGTGGATATTTTAGGAAAATATTTAGTCAAATTAGTAATAATTAGAGCTTCGGTTTCTTCGTCGGCGATAGTTACTGGTGATTTATCTTTTTTCTCTTTTATTTCAATATCTTCTTGATAATATTTTTTTACTAGAAAAGCACCTTGATAACAAATTTTTATTAAATTATTTACAAAATAATCCTCACTAAATTCATTTTCTTTAATAAAATCATTAAATTTACTTGCCATAAGAAAGCCTTTTTGATAGAATAAAATATACAATATGTTTTAATTATATACTAAAAATAACTAAAATACTATATTTTTATTTATATGTTAAATCTCATTCAATCATAAATCATAATTTTATAAAAGGATTAAAAATCTTATGCGTATTTCTTTCGGTAAACACTCACTTCCTGAAACAGGTGTTGTTGTATTTCTTTCATATTCTGACAAAAAATATACTCCATCATTAAAAACTCTAGATGAACGTTGTGAAAATGTTATAACAAAATCTATGAAAATTGCTAACTTTAAAGGTAATGAAGGCGAATCTGTTTTCATTATGACTCCTGCGAATACTCGTCAAGAAGCTATTCTAGTAGTAGGCATGGGCAAAAAGAAAGTTGCAAAACATAGTTCTTATATGGCAATTGGTGGCAAAATATATACTGCTCTTGCAAAATATAATTTCCGTACCGTTTCGGTGGTGCTAGATAAATCAGAAGAAATAACTGCTTTACGCTCTTGGGAAAGTTCTGCTAGTTTGGCATATGGGGCTTTGTTGGAGAGCTATCAATTCGATAAATATAAAACCGATGAGAAATCTTCAAATAAGCAATCAATATCACATTTTAAAATCATGTGCTATTCAAACGGACGTGCAGCAACTCAATTCGCTACCTATGAAAATACCGCTAAGGGGAGTTTTTTAGCTAGTGATGTTCTTAATGAACCGGGGAATGTTTTGTATCCTGAAACCTATGCGAATTTAATTAAAGAAGAGTTATCTCCCCTTGGTGTGGATGTGAAGATCTTCGATGAAAATGACATCCAAAAATTCGGTATGGGAGCATTCTATGCCGTAGGTCGTGGTAGTGTGAGACCTCCTCGTATGGTGGTTATGCACTTAAATAATGATACTCGTCATGCTCCTGTTGGTTTAGTTGGTAAAGGTATCACATTCGATAGCGGTGGTATTTCGATCAAGCCGTCATCAGGTATGGAACACATGGTAGCAGATATGGGCGGATCGGCTGCGGTAATCGGCACAATGAAAGCTCTAGCTTTAAGTAATGCCAATGTGAATGTGATAGCTATTGTTGGCTTAGCGGAAAATATGCCAGACGGTAATTCTACCCGTCCAGGGGATATCGTTACCACCATGAGCGGTAAAACCGTAGAGATCATCAACACAGATGCCGAAGGGCGTTTGGTGCTAGCGGATTGTATTTCTTACATTCAAAAGGAATACAAACCTCGCCTAGTTCTTGATATGGCTACCCTAACTGGAGCTATGGTTACTGCTCTAGGTGGCGAATATGCAGGGATCTTCTCAAATAATGATGAGATCGCTAAGAATCTAACAATTGCAGGGGAAATCGAAGAAGAAAAAGTATGGCAATTGCCACTCCATAAAAACTACGATGTGAAAGTGGATTCTAAACGTGCTGACATCAGAAATAGCACAAACTCACGTGCCGCAGGAGCTACCACCGCCGCACAATTCATACAGCGTTTTGTGGAAAAAGATACAAACTGGATTCATGTGGACATCGCTGGTGTTTGCTTAGGCGATTGGAACGATACTAATAGCCCAGGTTATCGCCCATTCGGTGTGCGTCTGTTAACTAATTTCATAATAACTAATTATGAATCAAGACAATAATTTTTACTGCCTACTAATTTATACTATATTTATACCATATAGAGATTAATATTATCACTATGATATTATTAATAAAATCTTAATAAAAAAGATCTAACTTATCATTATAGTTAGATCTTTTTACATTATAACTTGACTCTTAAATTAAATTATGATAATATAAAGATCGTTAACTACTTATATTTTTATTCAAGAAGAATCCAATATATAAGAGTGTGTATTTAAGTTAAACCCTTGAGATTTTATCTCTTGAGAATGTGGAATATAAAACCAATGCCAAATTCAGCAACTTCAATTAATAGTAAAAGCTTAGTTTCTCAATTTATTGACAAACATAATATGTTAGTATCTAAAGTAAATATGGAAGATTCTAGCCAACATCAAAGTAAGTTTTTTTACTCTAATGAGTTTCAGAAGAGAGGGCAAGGGAATTCCAACAAATTCTTTTCTGGTGGAAATGGTGGGCGTAATAAACCACAATTTAGATTGCCATCAGGATTAACAATTAGGGACGCTAAGAATCCTTTACCCTTAACGAATATTACCAATTCTTTATTTGGTACTATTATCCGCATAGGGCAGGAGGCAAGAACCTATTTTCAATCTAAGTTAACCTATGCTAGTTATAAAGGTATGAGAGCACCTTTAAGATCGAAAACTAGGGGAGCTAGGGTTTATAGTAATTCCACACTTGCAGTTAAAATTAATTCTAAACCAAGGGATTATGGTTTGAAATTAGTTGCTTTTATTTAATCAATCTTTAAAGGAGAAAAAAAGATGGTACAGCCAATTATTAAAACGTCAAATGCAGAAAATGTACTTGCTAATTCATTGGAAAGAACAGGTGCATCAGTTGCACATACTGCTTATAATATAGCAACAGGTACAGCACATGAGTATAATAATGATTACGGTTATGACTGGAACGATATACCAGTCCATAGTAATTATAATAATAATACTGCTTCTGGCAATCTTGATATGGCAAACGAAGATGATATGAATTTAACCACCAATGTGTTACAACTTGCCACATCGGCTACCGCTTATAAGGCTACTGCTCAAGCTCTAAAATCTGTAAATGACACGGAAAATGATGTAATTAGGCAGTTAATAGGCACTAACGAAGGTTAATAGAAAACAAATCTTAACAGAAATCAAAAATCAAAAATTAAAGATACAAACAATCTTTCCACACTACACTCAATTTAAGGGATAGGGAAATATCGATGTATGATTTAAGTGATATATGTAGCTATTACATGTTATCATTTTAGAATCATTACGGTTATTTTCCTATCCCTACTTGATTTATAAAAAAATATATCTATATTATATAATTGAGAGATCGATTATTAATAAAAACGAAAGAGTATTAAAACATGTCAACTAATATATTATTTGAAAAAGTAAAATTAGGATCTTTAGATCTTAAAAATAGAATCATCATGCCACCGATGACAAGATCAAGAGCAAGCAAGGGCGATATAGCTAACGCAATGATGGCGGAATATTACGGCTTACGTGCTGACGCAGGTTTGATCATTTCCGAGGGTACACAAATCAGTGCCGAAGGTCAAGGATACGCTTGGACACCGGGAATTTACAATAAACAACAAATTGCAGGCTGGAAATTATCAACTGACGCCGTACACAAAAATGGCGGAGTTATCTTCGCTCAAATATGGCACGTGGGCAGAATTTCACATACAAGCTTACAGCCAGACGGTAAAGCTCCTGTTTCATCTTCTGAACTTGTGGCCGACGGCGTGAAAGTCTTCGCCAGTAACGGCAATGAGGCCTCATCAGGCGTAGGCGAAATGTTACAGCATTCAAAACCGAGAGCCTTAACATCTGCCGAAGTTAAAGAGCGTGTTAAACAATTCGCCCAAGCAGGCAAAAACGCCATTGAAGCAGGTTTCGACGGTATCGAAGTACACGCAGCCAACGGCTACCTAATCAACCAATTCATAGATTCCGAAGCCAACACCCGTACCGACGAATATGGCGGATCTTTAGAAAATCGCCTACGTTTCCTAGATGAAACCGTAACCGCTTTAGTGAATGCCATCGGTAAAGATAAAATCGGCGTTCGCCTTGCCCCTTTAACCACCTTAAATGGTACAACCGACGCTAATCCAATAGAAACATACATCGAGGCTTGTAAGTTACTGAATAAACATGATATTGCCTATGTCCACATTGCCGCCGCCGATTGGGACGACGCTCCAGACATGCCCGTATCATTTAAACAGCAACTAAGAGACGCTTTTAAGAATACTATCATTTACGCAGGCAAATACACCCCTGAAACCGCCAGTAAAGAAGTTGAAGAAGGCTATGCAGATCTCATCGGTTTCGGTCGCCCTTTCATCGCCAACCCCGATCTAGTTACCAAAATCAAAAACAACACCCCCTTTAAGGACGGCGATTCAACTAAATACTTCGGCGGAGAACGTGCAGGATATTTAGACTATTAACCCCCACCAACGATTAACCAATCATCCACACCATTATACTTTATCTTAAAGTATAGTGGTTTTTATATTTCTAATTGACTGTATTTTTATTTCATGCTATAACTTAGATTACATTATAACTTATTTAAACTTATAGGGAAATATTCCATGGAAGCGGATAAATTAAAGATAGCTGAATTTTTACAAGAACCAAAAACATGTTTTCGCATACCAGTATATCAAAGAAATTACAGTTGGAAAGAAGAAAATTGCCAAGAGCTAGTTGGCGATATAGAAAAAATGGCAGGTAAGGCCAAGCATTTTATCGGTAGTATCGTCTATTTAAAAGATAATGATCAAGATTTTAGATCAAAGGATTTTTATATTATAGACGGTCAGCAACGCCTAACAACTATAACAATCGCTTTAATTGCTTTACATGGTATCTATAAACAAAATGATGATTATAGATATGAAGAAGTAAGAGATTATTTAATAAATATTAACAAAAAAGATAAATCCGAAACGTTAAAGTTGATCACAAATAAAGAAAATAACATTGTTTTAAACTATTTATTTCACAATAATAATGATCATAAATGCCCTGATAACTTAAAAACCAATCAAATATATATTAATTTTATGTATTTCAATCAATATTTTAGTAAACAATCAGATGAGCAATTGGAAATATTATTCAATAATATTCTCAAGCTTGATATCGTATCCATTGCCTTAGAACAAGATAAGGGCGACGATCCGCAACAAATATTTGAAAGTTTAAACTCAACAGGGAAAAAATTAACGGATAGTGATCTTATACGCAATCTGATTCTCATGAGATTGGATAATGAAAAACAACAAGAAATTTATGACATGTGGCAACAAATAGAAGAAAATACCACCATAATAAACGATAAACAAATACGAGAATTACAAACATCTGATTTTATTAGGGATTTTCTTACCTTTAAAACAAAAATCATCCCGATAAAAAGTCAAGTATATGTTGACTATAAGAATAATTTTGAAGATATCATACAAGATTATGAGAATCTCAAAGAGCATATGCGAGAGTTGAAAAAGTTTTCACAATATTATAGATCATTGTTGCGATCAGAACACGAAAATAAAGAGATTCAAGAGCAATTAATGTATATAAATAAACTGAAAACTACCGTATCATATCCGTTTGTTTTTAGTGTCTTAGATAACTATAAACAAGATCTTTTACCTAAAAAATCTGTTATAAAAATATTAGAGACCATTCAATCATTTGTATGGCGTAGAGCAATTGTTGGAGATAGTACCAACGCTTTAGGTAATATTTTCGCAAGTTTGCATGATCAAAGTATCTTAATTGGTTCGTCAGTGGAAAAATATATGGAATTTATCGTTAAAGGCCTGTTAAAAAATGATAATTTTCCCACTGATGAGAGAATCGAGAACGACCTAAAAAGTAAAAATATTTATAGAATGAAACCACATAACAGAAATTATTTATTTTTAAAACTTGAAAGACATCAGAATAAAGAGATTGTTAATATCGATAATCTCGATATCGAACATATCTTCCCACAAACCGCAAAAACCCATTGGAAAAAAGATCTTAGCGATCAAGATTATAATTTTCTTGAAACAAAACTACACACATTGGCAAATCTTACGCTAGTGGCCACCAATTCATCTTTAGGGAATAAAAACTTCATCGATAAACGAGATATGAATGATAAAAATGAAGAAAAGGGCTATAAATTTAGTAAATTATGGCTAAATTCCAAACTAAGAACCTACGATAAATGGACACAATGCGAATATGAAGAGCGTTTTCAAGATCTTTATGAGCGTTTTATAAATATATGGGATTTCCCTCAAATTAAAAATGATCCACAGCAAAAAACCTTTAATCTTGCGGATCAGTTTGACTATAAATCCATAAATATCAAGCAAATAAAATATAACAACACTCTTACGGATTGCAATAAGGATACGGATTTTTATAGATTCATTCTAAAAGAAATCTTTGAAAATCATAGAGATAATATTGTGAATAACAAAGCTTTACTTAAAAAAATTGGTGTAAGTCTTGAGAAAAATGATATGAGTTATCAACCATTTATTGACGATTATTACATAGGTACACGAACTAATAATCAAGTAAAAATAAACCAGTTACGTTATTTATTTGCTGAATTAAAGATTCCGTTAATCTCTTTGGAAATAACCATAGAATAATTATTGAAAGTAATAATAAAAGTAATAATAAAAGCAATGTATACTATGGGATGATTATTTTAGATTGATTTTAGCTTAAAAGTATGATATTATGTCTGTATAAATTTATATGTTTGGAGTAGATAATGAGAAAGATTATATTATTGTGCGTGCTATTACTATTAACTACGGCATGTGCAAAAAGTACAACTACCAATAAGTTAGTTAGTTCATGTCAGCAAAATCCCAGTGCTACTACTTGTATGAGAAAGTTGGCATTAAAAAATAATAGCGACGCCCAAAATACGCTAGGGCGTATGTATGAAACTGGTAAGGGAATGGCGAAGAATTTTGATAAGGCTGCATATTGGTATCTTAAATCTGCAAGATTAGGCAATCTTAAAGCGGAATCGAACATCGCCTTTATGTATGCCAATGGTAGAGGCGTAGACATGGATTTACAAAAAGCCGTATTTTGGTGGTCTAAGGCTGCCAAGAAAGGCGTACCATCAGCACAAAATAATTTAGGTGTGATGTATGCTGAAGGTCAAGGAGTATCGCAAAGCTTGATCATGGCCTATGCGTGGGCTTATATTGCGGTATCCAATGGCTATTCCGATGAGTTTCTTAAAAGTATTAGCCGTTCTTTATCGCCCCATAGTATCACAAGAGCAAAAGCCATAGCCGATAAATTAAGAAATACTATCCATGCACCATAAACTTATTTTTCACATTTCTTTTTTTATGTTCGTTCTTATGTTCGTTCTTATGATTTTAAGGTTTTTTGACTTAAATCAATTCCAATATTTACTCTCAATAAAATTACAAAAAAAACTTGCTTATATTTAACCCTTATGTTAAAGTATTGTAATGATGTTTAGTATATATGTATTAGCATATGGACGATCTTAGGATATACAATCATGAGAGCGGAAATATAAAATTATTAGAATTTTACATGAATTGAATTAAATTGAAATTAAGTATAGGAGCTAATTAATGGAAAGAAGAAGTTTTTTAAAAGGACTAGCAGGAGTAACAGCTACAGGCGTTGTCTCTACTGCGTTACCCTTTAAGATTGTAAGTGCAAAACCTGCTGATCACAATAAAAACGAACAAGGTGCAGAACCTGACCACTTGGCTTTTGATAAAACTGGGTGGGGTGCTTGTACTGTGGATTGTGGTTCTCGTTGTCCGTTACAAATTCACGTTAAAGACGGCAGAATTAAGTTTGTGGAAACAGATAACACAACCGATGATGATGAAGAATTCGAAGTTACTACCCAAGTTCGTGCTTGCGTACGTGGGCGTTCTACTCGTTTTAGAGTTAATAATCCCAATCGTTTAAAGTATCCATTAAAGAGAATCGGCAAACGTGGCGAGGGAAAATTCAAGCGTATCACATGGGAAGAGGCGTTCAAAGAAATAGCCGACAACATGAAAAAAGTTAAAGAAAAATATGGCAACGAGGCCTTTTATTTAGGTTATGGTACTGGAACGTTAGGCGGTACGATGTCTAAATCTTGGCCCGCTGATGCGTCAGTATTTGCAAGATTAATGAACTTATTCGGCGGTTTTACTGATAAATACGGCGATTACAGTTGTGGCGATTTATATGGTGCGTCGGATATCGTTTTCGGTGGTGGTTGGGCTGATAGCTCTGATATTTCCGAAATAGCTAACTCTGATCTATTTGTCTCATTTGGTGAAAACATCGTTGAGACTCGTATGTCAGGTGGTGGCCATAACTATTACTTTACTAAAGCTTTAGAAAAAAATAACACTAAATTTATTTCCGTTGATCCTAGATACAGCGATACAACAGTCAACAAAGCCCAACAATGGATAGCTTTACGCCCAGGAACAGACGCAAGCTTAATCGCTGGTATGATCCATGTTATGATCACAGAAAAGTTACACAATCAAGCTTTCTTAGATAAATATTGCCTAGGTTTTGATGAGCATACATTACCAAAATCAGCTCCTGCTAATTCTTCTTATCATGCGTATATTATGGGTAAAGGTGCTGACGGTATCGAGAAAACTCCAGAATGGGCAAGTAAAATTTGTGGTGTTTCGCCTAAGGTAATTACTGCTTTTGCTCGTGAATTGGCAAGTGCAAAAAATCCTTACATCTGTCAGGGTTGGAGCGTTAGCCGTCATTCCAATGGCGAAGAAAACTCTCGTGCTATCATGCTATTAGCTGCCGTTCTTGGATCTATGGGACGCCGTGGGACAAGTACTGGAGCAAGAACTAACGCAAGTGGTTCGTATCCTGTTGAGGGTTTCCCTGTGGGAACTAATCCAGTTAAACAATCAATTTCATTTTATACATGGGTTGACGCTATAACTCGTTGGAATGAAATGACCGCTCTAACTGACGGCGTACAAGGGGCAGAGAAATTAAAAGCTCCCATTAAATTCCTATGGCATTATGGTAGTAATCCAGTGAATCAGCACGGAGATGCTAACCATACCGCTAAAGTACTACAAGATGAAAGCCTAGTGGAATTCATTGTTGATGTGAATATTACAGGCTCTTCAAGTGTGAAATATGCTGATATCGTTTTGCCTGACGCTACTCATCATGAACAAATGGATATTGCTCAACAGGGGCAATCAAGTGGAATGAATTATGTCATCATGGCCAACGAAGCCGTGAAACCCTTATGGGATACTAAAACCGCCTATGATATGGCCACTGGTATCGCCAAAGAATTAGGCTTAGAAAAAGAATTCACAGAAGGCAAAACCCAAAAGGATTGGGTTGAATCCCTTTGGAAAAGCACAATGGTTAATGCTAAAAAAGCGGGCTTGAATCCGCCAACATTTGAAGAAATGCAAAAAAAGGGTATCCATAAGGATAGTGTGAAAGCTCCCCATAAAATTGCTTATAAAGCATTCATTAATAATCCTCGTAAGAATAAGCTTTCAACTCCGTCAGGTAAAATAGAAATTTACTCTTTATTGGCGGAAAAGCTCAATAAAAAATTGACATTCAAAAATGGCGAAAGCATATCAGTTCTGCCGATTCATGTGAATAGATTCGATAACTATAATCCCGATGATGCTACTATGAAAGACTTCCCATTACAAATGTTAAGTGTTCATGCTAAATCTCATGTGCGTTCTACCTATTATGAGATCGATGCGATTCGTGAAGTTAATCCGCAAGGCTTATGGATCAATCCCATTGACGCAAAATCTCGTGGCATTCAACATGGGGAAAAAGTTCATGTATATAACAAACGTGGTAAGATTGAAATTACTGCTAAAGTTACTACTCGTGTTCGTCCTGGCGTGCTATATTGCGATGACGGAGCTACATATAATCCCGATTCGAGCGGTGTCGATAAGGGCGGTTGTATGAATACTTTAACCAGTAATCAAGCTACTGTACACATGAAAGCAAACGGCCAGCATTCTAACTTAGTACAAGTGGAAAAAGTTTAACTTTAAGTAATTATTTAATAATTTCAACTCAAGGAAATAAAATTATGGGAAAACAATTTGGATTTTTCGTTGACCAAAGTAAATGTATTGGTTGTAGAACTTGTCAAATGGCATGTAAAGATTATAAACATTTAAATGTAGCAACTAAAACAAAAGTAGGGCAGAACTTCCGCCGTGTTTATGAATATGAAGGCGGTACTTGGCAAGAAGATGGCGACGGTAATTATACTAATGACGTATTTGCTTATTATACTTCAATATCGTGTAATCATTGTACGGATCCTGCTTGTACGAAAGTTTGTCCGACTGGGGCAATGCACAAGAGAGAATCAGATGGTATCGTTGTGGTTAATCATGATAAGTGTATCGGTTGCCGAAGTTGTGAAATGGCTTGCCCTTATGGTGCACCACAATTTAACGAAACCACTGGACATATGGATAAATGTAATATGTGTGTGGAACGTTTAGAAGTAAATAAACAACCCATTTGTGTAGAGGCTTGTCCTGATCGTGTGCTAGAAGTGGGCGAAATTTCAGAACTACGTAAAAAATATGGTAATGTGGCTGGCGTTGCTCCTTTAGTTAGTAGTTCTATTACAGGGCCTAATTTAGTAATTAAACCATCGCCACAGGCTAAGCCATCGGGGGATAAAGAGGGCAATCTAACTGCTCCGAATCCGCAACAAAAGGTTGAAGATGCCGTTAGTCCGCTAATTATAACAGGAGATAAATAATGGAACACTCTTTTACATTACATGAAACACCATTGATCATCTTTACCCTATTAATGCAAGCGTCTTTAGGTTTAAGTCTTGTGGTATCGTTGCTTTTTGTTTTTGCGAAAACTCCTTTGAATAAATCTTTGAATATCACAGAAAATGGCAAAATGAATACAACTTTGATTCGTCGAGTATATGGTCTTGCTTTCTTACTGGGTTTACTTGCTATTATTTCAAGTACAATTCATTTAGGCGATCAATTACATGGATTCTACATTCTAGGGCGTGTATTTTCCACAGCATTACCTAGAGAAGTGATATTCTGTTCGGCTTTTACTGGTTGTTCTTTTTTAATTATGATATTTCTTACTAGATTACCCATAGCAAGAATCCTGTTGCTCATTACACCGATTCTCGGCTTGCTTGCTTTGATATTTATGTCGAGCTTTTACGGACAAATGGTCCAAACCAATCCCGCTTGGGCTTTTGGTTATACATTCATGCGTTTTTTAAGTGCGGTTTGTATGCTTGGTGGTTTGTTATCTGCTATTATTGTACTTGCTCAAATACATACGACTGGTAGTAATATCTTAAGTACTAAATCCATGTATGCTACAGCTTTTGGAGTGATGATAATTGGTTTGTTACTGTCTTTTATTTATCAACCAAACTTTGAATTTTATTTGGCAAATGTAAGTGGCGAAGTTTCACATAATATTTACGGATATCTTACACAGTTAAGTTTAAGTAATTGGCTGATTGCCATAGGTATTTTAGTTGCTTGTATTGATTTTTCTTTTAATTTCATTCGTGCATTTTCTTCGCAAAAACCGAGTATGTTAATGATTGTTGCATTCATATTGGTTGTGATTGGTCTATTTATTTCACGTGATATTTTTTACGCTTTGAAAAATACCGAAATTATGTAAAAAAAATAATTGTAAAATAACTTTTTTTTGTAAATAAAATAGATCTTATAAAACTAAGATCTATTTTTTATGAGATAAATTTACTATATTGTTGTATTTTGCTTTTAATTATGTTAGTATAAGGTTAATAATAATAATAAACGAATCGAATTAACTATAGAAATGTTAGGATTGTATTTATGTCTCTATATAATATTATTAGCAATGGCTTGGATGTCTTGGAAACCAATAAAAAGGATTTTTATGATAATAGCCATGAGTACTCCTTTTTACGTGATTTTACTAAAGGGCTAGGCTCGCAAACAAATATTCTCGCTCTAAAAAGCGATAAACCAAACACCATAATTGTTTCTTGTAAGAAAGATACAAAAATTGATGATTATTATCTTAAACGCTTAAAGCTTGTAAGCATTGAACGCCACGATAAAGAATCTTTGTATATCGAATTTAATATGGATGTTTCTCATCTTGTGGAGCAATCTAACCAGTTGCCGAATTTTGATAAGGCGTATAAACTATCAAAATCAGGGGGCGATATTTTAAAAGCCCTTGGTGGTTGGCGTAATTTATATTCTTTCTACATTCTAGATGAGAATATTTTTGTTAGTATCGAAGATGTTACTCTTTTACATGAGGGTATCCTACAAGGATACGGAGCTAAGGACACTATTATCTTTGATCATAATAGAATCCGTATTAATATGGGCGAAGTGGCTCAATATATTACTAAGCCCATTGAAACCGCAATTGTAAAGGATTTCTTCCGTACAGCTTGCCAATATATGAATGCCTTAGGTGGACGTTCAAACATCGGCAGAATGATTGGCGATATCACCCATATTAGTTTCTCAATCAACAACATGGATCTTGTGAATGAAGAAGAATTAAGGGATCTTAATCCTGTAAATATCACTTCTGATGAAAGGCATTATACTTTATATCTTGGTCAGTGTACTGATTTATTCGCAAAGATCCTTAATAATCTCAACGATGAAGATATTCAAAAAACACTTATAGATCATGATGATGATAGTCTTTTTGATAATCAGAATATCGGCATTGGCGTACTAGAGCGAGTATATACTAAAGAATGCAAGGAAGCTTGTTCAATTTATGCTCCTATTACTGGTACTATTGTAAGGCTAAGCTCGGTAAATGATGAAGTGTTTAGTAAGCATGTTTTAGGATCAGGGGTGGCCATTCAACCCACGGGCGATACTTTATATGCTCCATTTGATGGCGAGATATCACTTTCTAAAAGTATGAAACATGCTTTATATATGAAATCTCCGTGCGGTATAACTGTACTGCTACATGTGGGTCTTAATACTATTCATTCCAATAGTGAGTATTTTGATGTTTTAGTTAATAATCAACAAATTGTTAAAAAGGGCGATCCCTTATTGAAGTTTGAATTGAAAAAACTACAAGATACAGATGTTGATACTGTTATACCTGTGGTTATTTCTAAATCAAATAATCTGACCATGAAAGGTGTTAAGTATAACGAACAAGTTACAGCATCAGAAGAGATCTTATTTACATTATCTTAAAACTTAGATCTTCAAAGTCATAAAGCATGGTTAAAATTTATATTTTAGCCATGTTTTTCTTTTTACTGTCAGGATACAGGATACGCCCATGATTTTTATCACCATAACAAAAAATATTACTCACAGATTTATATATGGCTTTATATATGGTTTGATATATGTCTTGTGTTTTTTATGCGTCTTTACTAGCGTAAGTTTTGCAGGTAATAATATTAATCACAAAACATCACAGAAAACATCAAAAAATAAATATACTAAAAAGCAATTGGAAATTATTAACCTTAAGAAAATAGCCAACAATAAAAATCCCAAGGCTTTATATGCTCTTGGTCGGCTTTATGAACCTGATTATAAGAAATCCTATCCTTTAATTTTACGCTCGGCTAAGTTGGGTTATACTCAAGCGGAATCTCTGGTTGCTTTGTATTATTTACAGGGTAAGGGCGTGGCTAAGAATATGAAACAGGCTATGATTTTTTTACATCGTGCCAGTAAAAAACACGATCCTACTGCCAATATAGGGCTTGCGATTATCAGCATAGATAAGAAAGATAATGCTCAAGCTATCAAGCTATTAAGTGTAAAATCCCTAGCTCAAAACCCCACCGCCTTACAAATTCTAGGAGAATTATATTTTAAAGATAAAACCCTAGAAAATAACGTAAAATACGGCATCGAATATTTTACTCGAAGTGCTTTATTATTCAATCAAGAAGCCATATACTTCTTAGCCATAAATTATTACCAAGGCAAGTATACACCCATTGATTACAAACGTGCGTCAGCTTGGGCCGCCGTTTTATACGATCTCGGGGAAAAAAAGAAAGCCACCGCCATTTTACAAGGTGCATTCAAACATATGAGCAAAAAAGACATCCAAATCGCCCAAATATTTTCCAACCGAATCGTAAAAGAAATGCACAAACTCTCTCTAGAAAAACATTAAATTTTCTATTGCATTGTGGTTTTGATGTGGTTTAGGGCTAGGTTTTTTGTTTCTTCTATGGTTAGGGTCGGATCTTTTAGAATTAGGGCATTTTTTGGGGCGATCATGGGAGCTACATCTCGGCTTGCGTCTCGTGCGTCTCGTTCTTTCATGGTTTGTAGAATCTCATCGTAATTGGTTTGGATGTTATTTTCTGTATATTGCTCTACTCTTCTTCTTGCACGTGTTTCTACTGGAATATCGATGAAAAATTTTACATCAGCGTCAGGACAGACGACAGATCCTGTATCACGTCCATCTAAGACTACGCCTGTACGATCTTTGGGCAGATTCTTGGAAAAATTACGTTGATATTCCAGTAAAGCAGTTCTAACTTCGCCAATGGATGCGACGATCGATGCTCCATTTGAGACTTCTTCTGTTCTTAGATCTTTAGATTCTAGTAAACTATAATCCAAATTTTGTGCGTGCTTTATGGCTTGCTCTTGATTTTTGGGGTCGATATTATTTTGTAGTAAACTTTTGGCCACAGCTCTATATAATAATCCTGTATCTAAATATACACAATTAAGTTCTTTTGCTATACTTTTAGCTAATGTGCCTTTGCCTGAACCTGCTGTTCCGTCGATTGTTATGATCATGCTTTTTTGCCTTATGAATGAGTGATATATATAACTTTAATAATATTATATAACTTTTTACTTGTATATTCAATACAAAAATAGTATAATACGTGCATATGATTATTAAAATATCCTTAAGAAATATGTTTTCACATGCTAAAACATATACTTAAGTTATGTTTTTATTGCTTTTATAATATGGGAATCCGTACTTCCGAAAACCTAAAAGCGAATCTCATTTTTTAGTTTAAAGTAATTTATAGCGTGCAATGTACGGCATGTAAATTATAAATTATGATTAAATTATATTATAGAGGGTTTCTATGAATCGCACATATACCGAGCGTAAACGTATAAGAAAAACATTCGAAAAAATTACTCCAGTAATCCCAATGCCTAATCTAATTAGCGTATTAAAGGATTCTTATGCAGGATTTTTACAATTTGATACTCAATCTGACGAGCGTAAAGATCGTGGATTAGAAGGAGTTTTTAATTCTATCTTTCCCATATCTTCTTCCAATGGCGAGGCCGTTTTAGAATTTGTCAAATACGATTTTGATGAACCTAAATACGATGTGGTAGAATGTCGCCAACGTGGAGCTACATTTGCCGCTCCTGTGCGTGTAACATTATCATTGACCGTGTATGAAATCAATGAAGATACAGGGGCAAAAACAATTAAAGAGATTCGTGCGCAAGAAGTTTATATCGGCGATGTGCCATTGATGACAGATAACGCAACATTCATCATTAACGGAACTGAACGTGTTATTATCTCGCAAATGCACCGCTCTCCTGGGGTGTTCTTCGATAGTACTAAAGGAACTGGCGTGAGTGCTACTCCGTCATATTCTGCACGTGTGATCCCTTATCGTGGCTCTTGGTTGGAGTTTGAATTCGATAGTAAAGATATTTTAAATGTCCGCATTGATCGCCGTAGTAAATTACCTGTTACCACTCTTTTATATGCCCTAGATAAACCAGATCATAAGGACGGCGAAGAGCGTGGATATTCTAAACGTGAAATCTTAAATTATTTCTATAATATCGCAAATTATACATACACAGCAAAAGGTTGGGTAGTTAAAGTAGCTGATCTTGATCTAATTGGTCATCGTGTGGTTAATCCGATTGTGGACGCTAAAACAGGCGAAACACTATTGCAATCAGGTAAAAAAATCACTAAACGAGCATTGAAAAAGTGGGCCGAGTCTGGCGTAACTGAATTGCTAGTTGATAGTACTAATATTGTTCGTCGTTATGTGGGATCAGATGTGATGAATAACACAACTGGCGAAATCTTACTGCATATTGGCGATGAAATTACTCCTGAATATTTCGAACTGGATAGCGAAGGCAAAAACTTGTTTGAAAAAGCAGGCGTAAGCGAATTGGATCTCTTGGAAATCGATTGGGTAAATACAGGCGGGTACATCCGTGAAACCCTATCAGCGGATAAAAATAATAACCGTGAAGAAGCGTTACTTGATATTCATAGAATGTTACGTCCTGGTGATCCTCCGACAATTGAAATCGCAGAAGTACAATTAAATGATACTTTCTTCAATGAAAATCTTTACGATTTATCAACTGTTGGGCGTATGAAAATGAATGTACGCTTAAATGTGGGCGAACAAAAGGAAATTGAAGATAAACAATATACCTTAACTCCTGAAGATATCTTCCGCACAGTGAAAACACTGCACGAATTACGTGATGGCTATGGCGAAATCGATGATATTGATCATTTAGGTAACCGTCGTGTGCGTTCTGTGGGCGAGCTGATGGAAAATCAATTGCGTGTTGGTTTGGTTCGTATGGAACGTAACGTCCGTGAAAGAATCAATAGTGCTGATTTAGAATCAGCAATGCCCAATGATTTAATTAATGCCAAACCCGTATCTGCGGCCGTTCTAGAGTTCTTTAGCTCTTCGCAATTATCGCAATTTATGGATCAAACTAATCCTTTAAGTGAAGTAACCCATAAACGTAGATTCTCTGCCTTAGGACCCGGTGGTATGACTCGTGAACGTGCAGGTTTCGAAGTGCGTGATGTGCATACATCCCATTATGGACGTATTTGTCCCATTGAGACTCCTGAAGGTCCGAATATTGGTCTAATCAACTCGCTTGCTAACTTTGGGCGTGTGAATAAATACGGATTCATTGAAACTCCGTACCGCCGTGTGGTGGACGGTAAAGTTACTAAAGAAGTTGATTATTTATCGGCTATAGAAGAATGGCGTTACAATATCGCACAGGCAAACGCTTTACTAAATGGCGAAGGGGAATTCGCTAATGATCTTGTGAATTGTCGTAAAGCTGGTGAGCTTATGATGGTTCCTAAAGAAGATATTCGCTACATTGATGTATCGCCTAAACAGATTGTATCTGTGGCCGCTGCCTTAATTCCATTCCTAGAAAACGATGATGCTAACCGTGCCTTAATGGGAGCGAACATGCAACGTCAGGCCGTGCCTTTACTTAAAGCCGAAGCACCGTTTGTCGGTACTGGTATGGAGGCAACTGTGGCTCGTGATAGTGGTGTAACCATTATTGCTAAGCGTTCGGGTGTTATCCAACAGGTTGACGCTAACCGCATTGTGGTTCGTGTTCTTGATGAACAGGGGCAATCTGACGGCGTTGATATCTACAAGCTAATGAAATTCGAGCGTTCTAACCAAAACACATGTATTATTCAAAAACCACTAGTAATGGTTGGGGATATGATTACCGCAGGCGATATTATCGGCGACGGATCTTCTACAGACATGGGCGAATTGGCTTTAGGGCGTAATGTTCTTGTGGCTTTCATGCCATGGAATGGTTATAACTACGAGGATTCGATTCTAATTTCTGAACGTATTGCCCGTGATGATGTCTTCACTTCAATTCACATTGAAGAGCTGGAAATCATGGCTCGTGATACTAAATTAGGCGAAGAAGAAATCACACGTGATATTCCGAATGTCGGCGAAGATGCTTTACGTAATCTCGATGAAACAGGCGTGGTTTATGTGGGTGCTAAAGTTAGTGCTGGCGATATCTTGGTGGGTAAAGTAACTCCTAAGGGCGAAACTCCAGTAACTCCAGAAGAAAAATTACTTCGTGCCATTTTCGGCGAGAAGTCATCTGATTATCGTGATACTTCATTACGTCTACATTCTGGGACTCAAGGTGTGGTTGTGGATGTTCGTGTATTTAACCGCCGTGGTGTGGAAAAAGATGAACGTACAAAAGCCATCGATCAAAATGCCATTGATTTACTTAGTAAATATAAGGATGATGAACGTGGTATCTACGCCTCATCATTTAGAGATCGCATGTACTCATTGCTAGACGGCCAAACAATTACCAGTAGCGTAAGCCCTAAAATCAGAAGTGGGGCAGTGATCAAGACTAGCGATCTGGACGTCTTAAGAGAAGCTGATCTAATGGGTCTTTCTGTGGAAGATGATGAAGCACAATCTTTTATTGAAAGTGCCATTGAAGATTTCTCAAACCAAATCAAAGACATCGATAAAAACTTTGAAGATAAAGTTACCCGTATGCAACGTGGGAATGATTTACCGACAGGTGTTTTAAAATACGTAAAAGTATATGTGGCGGTTAAACGTAAGTTACAACCAGGCGATAAAATGGCAGGACGTCATGGGAATAAAGGTGTGGTATCACGCATTTTACCTCTTGAAGATATGCCATTCTTAGAAGACGGTACTCAAGTGGATATCGTACTTAATCCGCTCGGCGTGCCATCTCGTATGAACATTGGTCAGATCCTTGAAACCCATTTGGGGTGGGCGGCCGCAGGTCTTGGTAAGCAGATCGGCGAATCCCTTGATGAAGCCAAACGCACAGGCAAGTTCGAAAATCTTAGATCTACCTTAAAAACCGCCTATGAGCGTCCTGATGTTATTGAAGATATTGATACAATGAGTGATGATGAAATCACAGAATTATCTCATAATCTTCGCCCAGGTGTTCCCATGGCCACTCCTGTGTTCGACGGTGCTAAGGAAACAGATATCGCCAGATTACTGGAAAAAGCAGGCGTAAATACATCTGGTCAAAGTGATTTATATGACGGTCGTACAGGGGAGAAATTCGATCGCCCTGTAACTGTTGGTTATATTTATATGCTAAAACTTCATCACTTGGTAGATGAAAAAATGCACGCCAGATCCATCGGCCCGTATAGTCTTGTTACCCAACAACCATTAGGTGGTAAGGCTCAATTCGGTGGCCAGCGTTTCGGAGAAATGGAAGTGTGGGCCTTAGAGGCATATGGTGCAGCTTATACACTTCAAGAAATGCTTACAGTTAAATCCGATGATGTATCGGGTCGTACTAAGGTTTATGAATCTATCGTGCGTGCAGAACAAAGCTTTGAAACAGGTATTCCTGAATCATTTAACGTGTTAATTAAAGAGCTACAAGCATTAGGCTTAAACATGGAACTCAAATAAAAAAAGGCGTGAAAAAGCACTCATTTTAGCGTCCTTAAGCGGGGCTTATGTATGGGGTATACACCCCGCCATGATTAAGAACACTGACTAAGCACTTTTTCCCACCTTTTTGGCTCTTCTTTAGGTTTTAAGTATTTATAAACTTGGAATTTAAGCAAAGCAACTTGAAAAGTATTAGAAATAATACAATAATGACTTAAAAAACAATTATCATGATATTAAATAATATTATGATCTCATATGAGGTAAATTATGAACGATTTAGTTAAACTATTTAATCCACAAAGCAAAGTAGATCATAACCGCTTTGATAAATTAGAAATTGCAATTGCAAGCCCTGAAGAGATTTTGAAGTGGTCTTATGGCGAAGTTAAAAAGCCTGAAACCATTAATTATCGTACTTTCAAGCCTGAAAAAGACGGCCTTTTCTGTGCTAAAATCTTTGGTCCTGTAAAGGATTATGAATGTTTATGTGGTAAATATCGCCGTATGAAATACAAAGATATCGTATGTCCGAAATGTGGCGTGGAAGTTACGCTTACACGTGTTCGCCGTGAACGTATGGGCCATATTGATCTAGCTGCTCCTGTGGCACATATTTGGTTTTTGAAGTCTTTACCGTCTCGTGTGGCTTTATTAATTGATATGCCGTTGAAATCAATCGAGAAAGTTTTATATTTTGAAAATTATGTAGTCTTAGAACCAGGTATTACCGAACTGGAATTTAAAGCCTTACTTACAGAAGAAGAATACCTTGACGCCATCGATCAATACGGTCAAGACGCCTTTGAAGTTAGCATGGGGGCCGAGGCCATTCATACTATCTTTAAAAATATGGATCTTCAAGCAGAATCGCAACAAATTCAAGAGGATCTAGCTAATACCAATTCGGAAAGTAAACGCTCTAAATTAGTACGTAGATACCGTTTGGTTGAAGGATTCTTAAATAGTAATATGCGTCCTGAATGGATGATTTTAACTGTGCTACCTGTGATTCCTCCTGAATTGCGTCCGTTAGTGCCGTTGGATGGTGGACGTTTTGCCACATCTGATCTTAATGATTTATACCGTCGTATTATTAACCGTAACAATCGTTTAAAACGTTTATTACAACTTAATGCACCTGATATCATCGTGCGTAATGAAAAACGTATGTTACAAGAATCAGTTGATGCACTATTTGATAATAGCCGTCGTACTCGTCCGATTGTTGGGAATAATCGCCGTCCGTTAAAATCATTAAGTGATATGCTTAAGGGTAAACAAGGGCGTTTCCGTCAAAACTTACTTGGTAAACGTGTGGATTATTCTGGTCGTTCGGTTATTACCGTGGGCCCTCGTTTGAAATTACATCAATGTGGTTTACCAAAACGTATGGCTTTAGAATTATTTAAACCATTTATCTATGCTAAATTAGAACTTTACGGGCGTGCTCCAACCATTAAAGCGGCTAAACGTATGGTAGAGCGTGAAATTCCTGAAGTTTGGGATATTCTAGAAGAAGTAATTCACGAACATCCAGTACTCTTAAACCGAGCACCAACACTTCACAGATTGGGAATTCAAGCCTTTGAGCCTATTCTAATCGAGGGTAAAGCTATCCAATTACATCCGCTAGTATGTACCGCCTTTAATGCGGATTTTGATGGCGATCAAATGGCTTTACATGTGCCGTTATCTTTAGAGGCACAGCTTGAAGCTCGTATGTTAATGATGTCGTCAAACAATATTCTATTGCCTGCGAATGGTAAGCCGATTATTGTACCGTCGCAAGATATGATTTTAGGTTTATATTATCTTACTTTAGAAGTGGCAAATCAACCAGGGGAAGGTATGTTATTTGCCAACCTAGGCGAGATTGAACACGCTTTAGAAGAAAAAATTATCACAGTTCATTCTAGAATCATCACTCGTTATCATACGGTAGATGAAAATAATGAACCGATCATTCAACGTGTGGAAACCACTCCGGGGCGTTTCTTTATTTCTGAATTGTTACCACGTAGTAGCAAGATACCTTATAGCTTAATTAACAAGTTACTAGGTAAAAAAGAAATTTCTAACGTATTAGCCGAAGTATTCCGCCATATTGGGCAGAAACCTACTGTAATTTTAGCTGATAAGATCATGCAATTGGGCTTTAAATCAGCTTGTGATTCTGGTATCTCGTTCGGTATGGATGATATGGTAGTCCCTGAAACTAAGAAGAACTTAATTGCCGAAACTAAGGCGATTGTAGATGAATACGAATTGCAATTCCAAGAGGGTCTTATTACTCAAGGGGAAAAATACAATAAAGTAATCGATACATGGGCTAAATGTTCCGACAAAGTTGCCGAAGAAATGATGAAAGAAATTTCAACAGCCAAAGAGGGTCAGTTGCAAAACTCTGTATTTATGATGGCAGATTCGGGAGCTCGTGGTAGTGCGGCACAAATGAAACAGCTTGCTGGTATGCGTGGCCTTATGGCTAAGCCGTCAGGTGAGATTATCGAAACTCCGATTATTTCAAACTTCAAAGAGGGTTTGACAGTAATGGAATACTTCAACTCGACTCATGGTGCTCGTAAAGGTCTTGCCGATACTGCTCTTAAAACCGCTAACTCTGGATATTTAACACGTCGTCTTGTTGATGTGGCCCAAGATTGTACCGTAATTGAAGAAGATTGTGGGACTGATCGTGGTATTACGGTAAAAGCCATGGTAAATGGTTCGAATGTGGTTTCTTCTCTTGGGAATCGTGTATGGGGTAGAACTGTGGCTGATGATGTGATCATCGAGGGTAATGTACTTGTGAAAGCAGGCGAGATAGTATCCGAAGAGCAAGCTACTGTTATTGATGAGCATAATCTTGAATCGATTCGCTTAAGATCTCCGCTAACTTGTGAGGCAGAGCGTGGAATTTGTGCCACTTGTTATGGTCAAGATTTATCTAAGAACCGTAAGGTTAATTTATCGGAAGCAGTGGGAATTATTGCCGCTCAATCCATTGGCGAACCAGGTACACAATTAACCATGCGTACATTCCATATTGGTGGTGCGGCTCAAGGTGGTTCGGAACAATCAAGTGAAGAAGCGTCAACTGCTGGTGTAGTAGCCTTGGAAAATGTAGAGATTGCCATTAACTCAAGGGGCGATAATATCGTGATGAGTAATAATGCCGAGGCTACAATTAACAGCGAAAGCGGTAAGGAATTAGTGCGTTATCGTTTAAAACACGGTTCTAAGTTATCAGTGGTAGACGCTCAAAAGGTGGCTTTAGGCGATAAGATTGTGGAATGGGATCCATATACTAATCCTGTATTATCTGAATTTAACGGGATTGTTAAATATGAAGATCTTAAGGTTGGTATTACCATGGAAGAAAGCCTAGATGAGGCCACAGGTATTACTCGCCGAGTGGTAATTGAAGAGAAAGGTAGTAGAAACAAGATTCCTTCGAATCCTCGTATTGTGATCCTTGATGCTAAAACTAATCAACCCCTTGAAGTGGACGGCGTAGTTATTGCTCGTCGTTTATCGGCAGGGGAAATCATTAGTGTAAACGAGGGCGATGAGATTAAAGCAGGCGATATTTTAGCACGTATTCCTAAGGAATCTTCTAAAACAAGTGATATTACTGGTGGTCTGCCACGAGTAGCCGAATTATTTGAAGCTCGTAAGCCTACCGATCTTGTGATTCTAGCTGATCAAGACGGTGTTATCGAGTGGGGCCGTGATTATAAAGCCAAGCGTGAAGTTATTTTACATGGCGATAATGGTCAAGATTATTCT
Organism: Rhodospirillaceae bacterium MC!; assembly: GCA_002632265.1. GTDB lineage: Bacteria > Pseudomonadota > Alphaproteobacteria > MC1 > MC1 > MC1. The sequence continues at coordinate 225,757 of NQOV01000005.1, read as the reverse complement.
TATTTCGTTCCTAAAGGGCGTATGTTGTCAGTTCAAGAAAAAGATCGTGTACGTTTAGGCGATCAATTAATGGACGGTCAACCCGCTTTACATGATATCTTACGAGTTAAAGGGATTGACGCTTTAGCGGATTATCTTGTGCGTGAAGTTCAAGCGGTTTATAGCTTGCAAGGTGTGGAAATCAACGATAAACACATCGAAGTTATCTTACGTCAAATGCTACAAAAAGCACAGATCACTAAACCAGGGGATACAACCTTACTTGTGGGCGAAGAAGTAAACGTTAAAGTTCTTGAGAAGATCAATAACGAACTACCACTTGATAAAACTCCTTGCGAATACGAACTTGTGTTGTTGGGTATTACTAAAGCCTCAATTCAAACAGAGTCATTTATTTCCGCTGCGTCATTCCAAGAAACAATTCGAGTTCTAACGGATGCGGCCGTATCGAATAAATCTGATAGCCTGTTAGGGTTAAAAGAGAATGTTATTGTTGGTCGCTTGATTCCTGCTGGTACTGGTGCGGAAGCTCGTCGTTTATGGAAAATTGCCAAAGAACGTGATGAAGCGTTCATTAAAGAGCAAAAAGAAAACGGCACTTTTGCAGTTGAAAACCTAACCGACGATTCCCTAATTGCCGACGGTGTTACAAGTGAAGAAAATGCAAGCGAAGAAGTTGCAACTCCTACAACTCACTAGTAGAATCTTGGATAATCTTGATTACATCTAATCAATACTCTTAAAGGATACTATGTAAATATCCTTAAGCCATAAAAAACAAAGATCCCATAACATGTGAAGTTATGGGATCTTTATTTTTAAATGATATATTATGGTTAAATTAAATTAAAGCTAAGTCTATATTTTTGTTATCTACGTGTCTTTTTGCTAGGCGTTTTGTTTTTGCTTTGCGTAGTCGTCTAGATGCGGACTTGAATACTTTTGATATGGCTAAAAATGCGTTTGCATAGCCGTCTTTTGACGTTAAACTAATGGCGATCGGTTTACCTGGCACTACGATTTTTAAGTGTATATGATAACTATTTAAGTCTTCAGCATGTTGTGGTGTACTTACGGTAACATTAATGCTTTCAATTTTATCTGAAAGTTTTTGTAGTTTTTGTGCTTTTTCCTGAATGCGTTCTTCTATTGCATCAGATTGTTTAGTATTGTGAAATGAAATTTTCACTGGAACGTTATTTTGAGTCATGTTTATTCTCCATTTGAATGAGTGATCGATTAATTGCTAAAAGTTTCTTTATCCTTTAAATTTCGGTAGTATTTATTATAAGAACTTAAGATTTAAATTCATAAAGGTTAACTTTCCATACATATGTTAGCTTAAAGCATAAGTATTTCAATAGATAACTTATAACATAAAAGCAAATACTTTCTAAACAAGCATGAAAGGAGTGATATCTACTTTTTTATGTTATATTTACATTATATAATATTTTTTATATACAAGTCAAGTAAAATTATTAAAGGTACATGTATAAATTTACTTTTCGATAAAATATATAATATTTATAAGGATTTATATTAAGCTTGCTTGTGAAACTTTTTGATTTTATATTGTTTTTTAGCTTTTATGCTTGAATAGAATCTAAGAGAATCTAACTTTTAGCTTTAAGATTCGCTTCTATTAGTCTTGCAAAAGTTGTAATGATACAAACCAAGATATAATAAACAACAGAGGCTATCATTAACGGTTCTAAATAGTTGGATGTATCAGCTCCTATTTCGTTGGCTCTTTCTAGAATATCGGTTACGCCGATGTATGAAATTAAGGCAGTATCCTTTAATAGGGTGATCGCCTCGTTAAATAATGCAGGTAAAATATTGCGAAAGGCTTGCGGTAAAATAATATCACGCCACAATAAATGAGTGGGAATATGTAAAGCCTCGGCCCCTTCGAACTGCCCTGAATCAATGGACTCGATTCCTGCTCGTATGGTTTCCGATACATAGGCCCCAGAATTTAGCGATAAAGCAATAACTCCAGCAGTAAAGGGCGACATTACCCACCCAATAAGTAGGGGTAAACCTTGATAAATTAAAAGTATCTGTACAATCATCGGAGTTCCACGGAAGACAGAAACATATATTTTAGCTATAAATTTAAAGAGCATAATAAATCTATTATTGCCAACAACTTGTATGATAGCTACAATAATAGCAAGAATAAAGCCAATAACTAAGCTTAAAATCGTATATCCAAGAGTTACAGGAATGCCCTTTATAATATAAATGGCAGAATCATGTAAATCTTGATTAGAAAGATAAGTAACTAAATTATGTATGAATGACATGGACAACCCCCTTTATCTTATAACTTTATTTGATGTAATTTGAATATATCATGATTATTCTATCTCTGTCAAATATTATATAAATCATGGGATTTATTATTCATATATGCAAATACAGAGTGCATAATTCATAATGGATGTGAAAAATTTAAGAGTAGTTTATGTATGAGAAGCGAGCATAAATATAAATCTTGCAAATATGATATAATTATGTTAAGATTTATCGTAGTATTATTAACAAGTAAAAAATAGAGTGTATTTGTTCAATGAAAAGTAAAATTAAAGAAATTTTAGAAGAGATTCTAGAAGTTGAAATTAATGAAGATACATCAGCAAGTAACTGTGATGATTGGGAATCCTTTGCTCAAGTTTCCATAGCTATGGAAATTCAAGAAGAATTTGGGATTACTGTATCTACTAATGATATACCAACCCTGGATTCATTTAAGAACATCTTAGCTTATGTTACCAAACATCAATAGAATATAATAGAATATAATATAATATAATAAAAATCGGATATAAAGGTGTATTGAGTCTATGTTTACTGAAAGTAGTCTTTTTAAAAAATTAAGAAAGGAGTTAATAGCTTTTGTTCCTAAGAAAAAATTAGTGGAATTAATAGCAAAGCAAGAAGATAACATCACAACAAAACTAAATAGTTACAGTTATTTATACGATAAACTGGCAGATAACTTTTCTAAGGAAAATTTAGTGCGTTTAACTATTCAAGTATTGTATCCGAACTTCCCTTTAATTGGTTTGGTTTCTCGTAGAAAGATCTTAGATATGCTAGAAAGCAATAACAAAAGAGTTAAGATAGACGATTTTTCCACTAATTTTAATGATAATAGTAATCCGTCTTTTTTCACTGGATTATTTGGCAAGCATGCTTTCGCACTTAATGATCAAGAAGTTGAATTATATAGCGAATCCATCTCAAAATTCATGTACGAAAATAGCGATATGTTACATTATAGTAGTAATGGTAAAGATATCCAAGTGGAACAAGGCGATTATGTTATCTGTGGCGGATCTTGTTTCGGCGAGGGGGATTTTAGGGTTCTTCATCAAGTGGGATCAACAGGTAAAGTTTTCGGCGTGGAAGTGGAAGAGAAAACAAGATCAGTTCTCAATAAAAATATAGAACTGGTTTCTAAAGTGATCGATACATCCAATTACAGAGTTATCGATAAAGCATTGTGGGATAAAGATAAAGAGATCTTAGAGTTTACCACCTATGACGATAATCCACAACTTAGTTCACTTGTACAAGCCGAACACTTAAAAAACACCAAAATAGATAATAATTTTAAATCTCATGTTACCAAGGTAGAAACCATTACCATTGATAGCTTATTACAACAAGAAAATGCAAATAAGCTAGATTATATCAAGCTAGATGTTGAAGGTGCGGAATTAAATGTGTTGCAAGGAGCTAAGAATTCCCTAATTAACTACAAGCCTAAATTGGCAATTTCCATATATCACTTGCCAGATGATTACGAAACCATTCCTAAATATTTAGAAAGCTTAAATGTGGGATATAAATTTTACTTACAAACTTTCTATAATAGCGGTCTTGACACTATTTTATTTGCTACAGTTTGTTAGGCCATCTATTATTTTAATTTATTTAAGTTGTGAAATAAATTTAGACTAGTTTTATAATATGATGTTCCAGTAGGGTTTTAGCAAGATCTACGAAGATTTTAAAATCAACGTTGGTAAGTTTGGCAATATCTAGTAATGAGTGATTGCCGTCGGAATATTGGATCAAGTTGGTCATGTTTTCGGTTATGGATTTGGTATCTTTGGTTGAGATTGTTGGATATAGTCCTCTTTTACCGAGCTGGGGTTCGCATAGAATTGTAGTTTGATAGGTTTTATTGTGTTCTAGAATGTGGATTATATCTTGTATAACTGCAAATGATCCGTATAAACCCTGTGGGCTGATGACATTTAGATCATCTAAAGACGTATGATATTCAGGATATTCGCCAAACTTCGAACGGCAAAAGGTCGAAACAGGGAGATCAACTCCAGGAGAACAATATTGACGTTCATCACTGCCACGTTCTAAAAAGCTATATTCTTTGTAGGCAGGATCTTTGGTGGCTAATACGTATGATAGCAATTCATCCGATAGCTTATCGCCTAAGCGAGATTTTACATGGGAATATGTTCGCTCATCGCCTACGCATGATAATACATATCCTGCGACAATATTTTTTTTCATGCTGGAAAGATTTCTGCTTAAATAAGCAATTGATCCGATAGTTTCAGGTATAAATATGATTCTATAGGTAAATTCATTTGTGTTATCTTTCATGCCGTTGATCCACGACGCAAGAGCAGTAGTAACAACAAGACCAGAAACTTCATTGTTCCCCATGGACGGATGACAATGATAGGTTGAGAGAAAGATTTCCTTGTCTGTTTTACCTGGTATAATGATCTCGCCATAATGCAACTTACCGTCGCTTAAGGTGGAATCTATTTTTACTTTGTAAAGCTTATGGGGATCTTTTATGGAATCCTTTATAAGCTCCGTGCGTTGATTGTGGCTTAAGCAAAAACCCCATCTTTCCTTATAGTATGAAGTTATATAAGGTATGGCCTGCGGTGTATCTTCTAGAGAATATAAATGTTTATTTAGCTCGGTAAATGTCATGTGGCAATCAATGGGAGTCGAGTATCCAAGAAGATGTAAGTTGTTTTCTTTGAAATCTATGATTTTATTGTCATTTTCATCGGCGATAAAGGCATCTTTCACATTCCACTCTTTAGGGATAGTCCAATCGAAAACCTGCTCGCCTGTTTGGAATGTCTTTATTTCCATATTAGGGCAAATGTTTTTAATATAATTCAGAGTCTCCAAAACCCCATTCCCTGTAAGACTTCTGTTATAAGGGAAAATATCTTCTGCCCATTTATATATTAAATCGCCTGTGATTTCCATTGTTATGCCTTTGCTTTTGTGTCTTTTAATATCTCTTAGTGTCTCTTAGAATATTGTAGTTTATTGTATTTCATCATGTTATTAAAGTAATGTCAAGATAAAAATTATATAATCAGCTGTATATATAAATTGTCTTGCTATTTAGAATCTGTCATGTGGGGTAGAAGAAAAATAATAATTTATTTTGTGCTATTCTGGAATCTTGTGCGAGAATAAGAAAAATTATATGTATAAATAGCTTATTATTTTCTTTGTCTTGGTATTTTATTAAGAATTTTACGGATATTTCTTGAGTTATGTTAAGTATTTCAATTTTTTTTAATTTTTTTTAAATTAGTACTTGCATTGAGATTTCTTTGTACTATAATAGTATTATGAGATAAAAAACTACGGATACATAGTGTATAAAATGTAAATGATGTTATCTTTCTATTTCAATGAAAAAATAATGAAATAAAGATTACTAATACCCATTTATATTAGGACATTAACTTAACCAAAATATAATTTGGAGGAAAAAACAAATGACAGACACCTTATCGGATCTTGCAATTGGCGAAAAAGGTGAAATTCAAGAATTCATCTTAGATAATGAGAATATACCATATATAAGCAAGCTTACAAACCTTGGCTTTGTTGCTGGTGGCGTGGTACAGTTGATAGATACTGCTCCCATGGGCGATCCTATGAAGGTACGCTTAAGAGATTCTTATTTCGCTTTACGTAAAAAAGAAGTCTCTTGTATTATCATCAAGAAAATTAAATAAAAAAATATGTGAAAAGGTACTCATTTAGTGTTCTTAAGTCATGTATGATAGTGGTGTGATACGCCACGCATGCCCTAAGAATTCTGACTAATCACTTTTTCCCATACTTTATGACATTACATATAATGAAGGAAGGATGTAAAAATTATGGATAAATATGTAAATGAACTGCCAGTAGTCGCACTGGTAGGTACGCCTAACAGTGGGAAAACAACTATTTTTAATCAACTGACACATTCCAACTATAAAACCGCCAATTGGGCAGGGGTTACAGTGGAAAAGGTCGAAGGGGTTTTCTCTTTAAATAGGGAAGAAAAAACCGCAGGGAAGATTATCGATCTACCAGGGTGTAGTTCCATACTTTCATCGGACGGTAATTCGCCAGATGAATTAGTGGTTAAGCAATATCTAGAAACAAAACAAGCGGATCTTGCCATTAGTGTTTTAGATTCCACTAATCTAGAACAAGGTTTGTATCAGTGTATCCAATTATCGATTATGCAGATACCTTATATCGTAGTTTGTAATATGTCAGATATCGCCCATGTGCGTGGGATCAATATCCGTGTGGATGAGTTGAGCAAAATCTTAAATGTGCCTGTAATTTCCACATCGGCGGTGAATAAGAGTTCGCTACGTTTGTTAAAGGAAGCCATAGAGCAAGCATTATTTGCGGTATCTCGTGATAAATTAAAGCCTAATCCTATAGATCTTGGGGATTTGCAAGATGTTATCTTTGATGATAAAGCTCAATTAAAAACTCCGAGCTTGAAAGAGATTATTAAGATCAACGATTTTATTTATCATTTATCGGCAGAATATGCTAACAAATCGCTAGTGAAAGCAAAAACGGAAACCACGGTTTTACAAGATAAAATAGATCGTATCGTTTTGCATAAATATTTAGGTTTGCCGATTTTTCTTGTGATGATGTATCTAGTTTTCTTTGTGGCGTTGACCATAGGGAATGGGATCTTAGTTCCAGGATTAGGGCAGTTGGCAAATATTCCTTTTGTCGATGTTCCCGCATGGCTTTTACATGAGGTCCATGCTCCTGATGTGATAATTACCATTGTGGTTGACGGTATCGGGACAGCGTTGGCGGCCTTGTTTGGCTTTATTCCTGTTGTCGGTTTGGTGTATTTATTGATGTCGATCTTAGAGGCCTCGGGATATATGGTCCGAGCGTCCATCGTTGTGGATAGATTCTTGAATATGATAGGTTTAAGCGGAAGTATGTTCTTGCCGTTGGTTGTGGGTTTTGGTTGTAATATCGCCACGATTGCAGGAGCGAGAACTTTACCGACTCATGCGGAAAGACAAGCTACTATTTTAATGTCGCCTTTTATGTCGTGTTCGGCTAGATTGCCAGTATATGCTTTGTTTTGTGCGGCTTTTATACCGCAATATAGTGCGATAGTGGTCTTTTCTTTGTATATAGTAGGTATTCTATTGGCGATATTTACTGGTGTTGTGGTTAAACGTACCATTTTACAAGCTAAAAAGTCGCCTTTGATTGTTCGTATGCCCAATTACTTGCGTCCACAATGGAATATGATCCTTAGGATTACAGGGAATAACATCAAAGCATTTTTACAACGTTTAGGCGGAATGTTCTTGATTCTTGTGGCGTCTGTTGGTATTTTGGGTGCTGTGAGTATGAAAGGCGATGTAAATGTGGATATGAAAGACTCTATTTTAGCCGATATCAGTAAAAAAGCCACCGTATTACTTTATCCCATTGGCTTTACCGATAAGGATTGGCAAGCTACTGTTGGCTTGATCACTGGAGCAGTGGCTAAAGAAGTTGTGGTGGGGACTATGACATCTATTTACTCACAATCGGACGGACAAGGCGACGATTCTGCGAATAGCGATTCTGCGAATAGCGATTCTGCAAATGCTGATAATAGTTCTACCAATCCAGATAGTAATAATGTTGAGCCTACTTCTCAAGAGAATAATGTGAATATTAGTGTTTTTGCTTTATATATTGTTGTGATAGCCTTGGCGGTGTTTGTGCTGATGTTTATTAAGAAGAAGATTTCAGGCAGTCAAGCAATGGCCAGACGTGGAATGAAAAGGTTTAAGCGTCGTTTAAAGGGGGTTATTATACTTCTTGTTCTTGTGGCTGGAGTACTCATCGCCTTTAATGTGAAAGATGATGCAACGGTACGAGAATCACAAAACACCATGGGATTATTGACAACCATTAAGCACGAATTAGTAGAAACTAAAGGGATATTCATTGACGGTCTTCAAGCTACCTTTGATTATAGCATTACCGCCGATAATGATGATATCAAGATCATCAAAAATAACGCTGTAAGATTTGAAGATACATCTTTAACTTTAGGATTCTTACTGTTCATCTTGGCATACTTCCCATGTTTTGCGACTATTTCCATGGCTAAGAAAGAGGGAGGGATGAAAATTGCTTTATTTAGTGGTCTGTGGTCCTTTACCTTGGCGTATGTTGTATCAGGAACATTCTTTTGTTTGACGCATTTGAGCAGTATCTCAACCACAAGATTAATAACCCAGTTAGTTATATTATGGGGAATTCTGATACTTGAGATCATCATAATGAAGTTGCTCGGCTCTCGTAGTAATAAAGCGAATCTTAAGATTACATAATCTAAGTGATGTGAAAAAAATACAAGCTATAGTTTATAATAAACTATAGCTTGTGTTATTTGGTGCACCCGGGAGGACTCGAACCCCCAACCTTTTGATTCGTAGTCAAACACTCTATCCAGTTGAGCTACGGGTGCGTGTAAAGGGCGTGAAAAATGAGCTAATATGAGCCTTAAATTAGGGCTAAAGAACATCTTAGTATTTCTCACATCTCTTTATGATTAGTAGTTATGATACATAAATGATGTGATAATGTCAAGATAAAATTTTCCGATCAATTTTATAGAGATATTGTTATAGATATTGTTATAGATATATTATTATGCTAGATCACAAATAAAAATGCTTATTTTCCATGAGTTCTTTCTTTGCTGGCCTAATATTTAGGCCAGCAAAGAAAGAACTCATGAATAAAAGATGTAAGAACATATTGCATAAGAAAGCATTGTATAAGAAAGCATTGTATAAGAAAGCATTGCATAAGAATATATTACATAAGAACATATTGAAATTGGTAGTTTTTTTCATCTTTTATTCTTGTGGGATCTGTAGGATTTCCTTATAGAATGTGGGGTGGTAGTGTTTGTTGTGGATGTACATGTGGAATACTTCTTTGTGGGATAGTTGAATGATGTTAATGGCTTTTAGCTGGGGGAATATCTTAAAGTGGAGATCGCCTATAAGGGCGGTTTTGTTTTCGTAGGTTGGGATACAGAAGTAGTTATGAATGTTGGTGTGATCGTTATTACTGTAATCGCTATTACTCATGTGTTGTAGGGCGAGTTCGTAGGAGAATTGTTTTATAATGCTCTCGAGTTTTGGGGGTTCGCCGTTTATTGTGCCGTCTTTAGAGAAAGAGAAGTTATAATATTTAGCGTCTAGAATTAGTAAATTATTGTTGTGGGTTGTGATTATGTCTGGAATTAGGGTTGGTACTGGATTTTTGTGGTGTGAATTTTGTTGTTTATAGTATGGTTTTGGGATTTTGTAAGTGTTGGATTGATCCTTAAAGATATTTTTACAAATACTTTCCCACACGCTCCAAAATTTATGCACGCCCCAGAGTTTTAGGGATTGTTCGGCGTAGAATTCTTCTTGATTGATGAAGAGTTTCATTTTTTTTAGCAATATGGTTTTTCGTTCGCTCATTACGTTTTGCAATTCACGATCAATGGCGTTATTCATGATATCTTCATTTATTAAGTTATCTGTATTATAGGTAAAGTCAAAATTTGGGACGTCCATAATATCTTTAAGAATGCTTTGGATAGGGAATTTGTTGAGTTCGTCTTTTGCTTTTATAAGGATGTATTTATGTAATCTTGTGATATAATGATCATTATCAGAAAGCATATAATTGGTGTGGAGATTTAAATATATGGGAGTGTTATTAATGATGTGAGCTTGTTCTTGGTTTATGGTTGTTTCCCAATTGATTTCGCCGTCGCCGTTGATTTCTTCCATGTGTTTGGTGGATTTGTATAGGCCGTGTTGCATATAATCTCGTAGGATGTCATCAATTAAAGCTAGTCTATTTGTTGTGTTTTCCTGATCGTTTAGGGATGTGGAATATAGGAGATTGTTTTGTATGGAGTTATTTTCTTTTTTGGCGTGGGTTTTTAGCACCTGCATTATGATTTTTAATTCGTGTTCTTGTCTTTCTTCGGCCATATGTGGGAAGAATTTCGGCAATATGGCGAGAATTGTTTTGTTAAAAGCGATGATTCCCACATATTCGATTTTATATTTGCCATTTTGTTCCTTATATATGCCACGGCGTGCAAGATCGTTTATGATTTTTTCATAATCATCTTTTAAGCTTTCTTTTAATCCTGATATGGCTTTCCAGCGAGATTCGAATAAGTAATGGACTTGCATAATTATTGCTCGTTATTTGCTTCTTGTTGTGTTGTTTCTAGTTCGGATATTATTTCATGATTAAAGATCTCTTTTCCTTTTTTGTAGGTTTCTTTTAGTTGGGAAAAGGTTTTTATTTCAGATATGAATAAAGTATCTTTTGATTTATGTTTTAGGATGTCATCAAACAGATACATTAAAATTTTACTGATGAAAACATTTTCTTTTAACACAGTTATATTATTTTCTGTTATAAAGTCGCTCGGTTTGATGAAGAATGGGGCAAGTAGTTTATCTTCGATTACGTTTACATTCATGAGAATGTTATTAATGGTAGTTCGGAAATGATTCCAATTTGTGCTTTTTTCTTGGGTATAGTTAACTTGATAATTTATAGTAGACTCGCCAAAGTTCTCTTGATTTTCATTCAAGCCGATATGTTCAAAACTCCAACGTCTTTTAAAAGCACTATCAAGCACATACACCCCTTGATCGGCACTGTTCATAGTTGCCCATATGTATAGATTTTCAGGAAAATATAATTTTTCTTCGTCGATATCACATTTGTTTAAGAATTCTTGTTGTTCGTCCGATAGATCGATAGAATATTCGCTTGAGCCGTCTTCTTTTCTGTCTAGAAGTTGGAATGTGTTACCGAATACTTTATCGGCTCTCGCTCTGTTGATCTCTTCAATTATCAGACAATAATTTTTATCAGGATTATTAACGGCATTCACGATACTTTTCATCAAAGGCCCTGCAACATATGCATATGTGATACTATCGCCCTTGGGAATCGGCTTATATGATCCTACGAACTGCCCATGTGTATATCCGTCATAAAATGTAACTCGTGTATATTCTAAGTCTTGGATTTCTTTAAGTTTTTTTATTTCGTTATTTAATAAATAACTTTTCCCAGTACCTGGGGCCCCGTATATTATACGGTTATGTGGCTTGTTTAGTGGTTGGGCTTTTGTTATTTCTGGAATATGTAAATCATCTTTATTTTGTAGGAATTTAACTCTATTGATAAATTCTTGAAAATCTTCAAATTCTTTATGCTCATTTTCATACAATATTCTTTTTGAGTCTTTAGGAATATATGAATCTTTATCATGTAGATGTCTTGCTATTTCACCTTCACTAGTATTCAATGCAGTCAAACTATCATATATGGTAATTGCTTTTATTGATACAATTAATCTATAAAGATCTTGTTTAACTCTACAATTGAATTCTCTCAATGTCTGTTCTTTAAATTTTGCCACTAAGAATAATAAGGTAAGAACTTCATCTTTATTTAATAGGGTTGTATCTTGTGTTGTGTTATCTTCGGTTGTATAATCATTTATATTTACCTTTTTTTGAAGAGATTTAAGTTTATCTATTAATGGTGTAAAATCGTTCATGTTTTTATTTATAAGTTGATCACATAATAATTTTATATTCGGACTGCTAAGACTAGGTTTATCATTTATATAATTTTGTAAATCTGATTTCATGCTTGCTAGTGTTGCAGTAGTAGAATATTTTTGAAATGATCTGTGGGGTATAATTAAATTATAAAAAGCTGTGTCATTGGTACAATTAAAAACTTCTAACATGTGATTTTTTAATCTTGCTAATAAAAATAATAAAGTAATAACTTCTTCTTTATTTAAAAGATTCGGATTGTCATCATTAAATGTAAGAATTAATTCTTTAAATTGTTGTATATCATAATCTTTATATTGATTATATATGTTTTCTGCTGTGCCTGTTAGTGGTGTGTTTTCCGTTAAAGCTTTAGTAAAATTATATTTAGTAGTATATAAACTACTTGCTTGAATCTGTATTTCTGTGATTTTATTTGTAATTAAATCAAAAGCTTGTATGTATCTTTTTGTAGTAAACGACGTTAAGGCGTCTTCTCCAAATTTTGCTATAAATAAAAGTAGTATATACATTTGTTCTAGCGTAATATTTTCTATTTCATCTAGTATATAGGGGTTTTTAGATGTTTTTGTATCTTCATCGTTTACAAGTGGAATTACATTAACAATTATGCTAGGATCTAAATTTTGTAACCATTTGGTAAATAGTGGCTTGTCGTTTACGAACCATTCTTTACATAATAAATAGCGATTATTTAAAGGTTTACCATAATATCGATTATAATTATAACTATCTTTTCTTTGTGTGTTAATATCAATATTGGGATCGATTTTTTTTAACAATGCAAAATTAAGATTAAATGTATTTTTTGAGTAATTTTCATTTAATAAATTATTGATTTCATCTTCACTAAGTTTATTCTGTTCGAATAATTTTTCCATAATTGGTAAAACTACATTTTTGGTTTTTTGATTAAAATCAATCTTGATGTTTAGTATATCGTTATTTTCTTCTATGTCTTGTGGGTTTAAAAAATTGTTAGTTTGTAAGTATTCATTTATTGGTTGATCATTTGTTAATTGAATTACATCTACAATCACGCTAGGATCTAAGTTTTGTAACCATTCGGCAAATAATTTTTTACCTTTTGCGAACCATTCATGACATAATAAATATTTATTATTTACAGGTTGAGAATAATATCTATTATTACCAATGTTGTCTTGTCTTTGTAAGCTAATGTTAATATTAGAATCTATTTCTTTTAAGAATGTAAAGTTAAGGTCAAATGTATTTTTCGAATAAGATTTATCTAATAAGTTATTGATTTCATTTTCTGTAAGTTTATTATGTCTAAATAATTTTTCTATATTAGAGAAAATTACATCTTTTGTTTTTTGATTGAAATCAATCGTTATGTTAATTATATCGTTGTTATCGTTATTTATAGCCATAGGGAATCTCTTCGTGTTGGTATTATAATATGTACTATCATAACATCTTAACATGAAATTGTAAAGTTATATTTAGAAGTGAAAAGCTGTGCTTATAGTAGGATTTTCTTGGCTACGGTGCTGGCGTCGCCGAAGTCCATTTTGCCAGCGTATTTTTCTCGTAGGGCGTTCATGATTTTGCCCATATCTTTAATGCTTTCGGCGTTTAGTTCGCTAATGGTTTCTTGCACGGCTTTTTCAAGCTCTTCGGGTGAGAGTTGTTCGGGTAGGAATTCTTTAATTACAAGAATTTCGGCTTGTTCTTTATCGGCTAGATCTTGGCGATCGCCTTTTATGTACATTTCTATACTGTCTTTACGCTGTTTGATCATGGCTTGAAGTAGGCGAATGACTTCATTATCATCCACTGGCACATTTTCGGTTTCTTCTGTGCGGGCGTTGATATCGGCGTCTTTAATGCCTGCCATAATCAAGCGAATAGTTGCAAGAGTTTCTTTTTCTTTTGCTTGCATTGCTGATTTCATATGAGCGGTGATTTTTTCTCTTATCATAATATATACCTTTGTAATAGCTTTGTAAATAATCATTAGAAATTTAATATGTATCAATTTTATAGATAGAATATATTTTTTTATTGCAAAAAGCAACTATATAATTTATAATATATATAAACTTATGAAATATAAGGATAAAAAAGTGAACGAATATACAAAACCAAAAAACAAAAATGCTGTAATTATCCTTTCAACAGGTTTCTTTTTATGGGGTAAATCAATGGGATACAAAGGCTTGAGCGTGGGCGAAGTTTCCATTAGTCATAACATTTGTGAAGAAAATTCTTATGGACGGATTACAAAAAAAGAAAACATCGGAAAAATCGTCATATGTAATAGCCATGGGGCTTTTTTAGAGGAAAAACGTGTGTTATCTTCTAATATGTCCGCCTCTGGTGTGGTGATTCCTGCCTTTAATTTCCCCGATGAGCTAGATAGATTCTTGGTGGAGAATCAAATATCGGCGATCTATGATGTGGATACCCTAGCACTTATGAATCGCATACGTAAAGAGGGTACAAATAAAGTATCTGCTCTTATCTTTAATGTGCCTGATGTTCCCATAGATATCAATACCTTATACGGATTCCTAACCGCTTTCAATGGCAAAAATAACAAAACCGAACAAATCCACCTTATGGAACACTACGACCATGTTTATGCCCCCATGTCTGAAAATATTTTTGTTGAGAATAGTAATAACTTTAATACTTTAAACACTCATATTAATGGTAGTTTGTTCTTTAAGTATCATGATAATTACGTCCATGTCTCTCGAGTAAACCCAGAAAATACCAATCCGATGAATAGCTATTCTAAGGATCATTATCCGCAATATCCAAGCAATCGGGAAGAAATGGAAGAGTTGAAAAAACACGGCCTCTCTGATATGCAAATCGCCCATTATTATGACAAACACTATGAAATAGTCGGACATAACCGCACAGAGTGGGGCAACTTTCCAAGCTATAAATTATATGACGGTTTATACGTTCCCATATACGCAGGCGACGGCTTGAATAATGGCGAATGTCAATTGGATTTCCCCTGTAATACCTTAGTTCTTGCCCATGATCATCTGGATGATGAGAAAATTCAATCCATACTATATGATAACAAAACCCCTAAAAACAATGTATATGTATTAACTAACAATGTTAATCTTATTAATAATCTTAAAAGTAAGTATTTACAAACTGATAAGACTGGCTATCCCATAAATCTCGCTATTATCCTTGCCAAAGTTAATTATGAAAATATCTTGGATATCTTAAATAATAACAATGAGATAAATCAAGTGTACTATCACAACAAAGACCATATAGAAAAATTCCAAATGGATTTCATGAAAAAAGAGATTGATCTCATCAATTGCTCATAAACTACTCCTAAACCCTGCCTAAATTATCTTAGATAAAAAGCTAAAATTTGCTATTGTTTAACAATTAAAATATGCGAATCAGATGAATAGCTCGCCATGAACCTAATCTGTGGTTTTTATTAACTTTTTCTTAACTTATCAGATGTGTTATTGTAAAAATATATGCGAAAAGCATTGAAATACAATAGCAAAAGTCTTAGGGTTAGTTATCGTATTTAATGAGATAAGTAAAATATCAATAATCATACTATTAAAGAGATAAAAAATAAAGATACCAAGTTGTAGGATAATATAATACGTGCCTTATTCGGAAGATATATATATTTAATCGTGGAATAACAATAATATATCCCACTGCTAAAATATAGTTTTTATCCGTGAAAAATAGTAATTAAAAGAAAAAACTTGACTTTATTTGTATGATATATGATAATTGGTAAATAATCTTTCATATTATGATTTAATTTATAAATGAATTGTAATTAAATATTAACCAAAAAAACAAAAGGATTGAAAATGGCTATTATTCAAAAAGTAAAAACCGAATGGAAAAAATCATGGCAGTTATATTTATTGGTCTTACCAACATTAATTTGGTATGGAGTATTTATCTACAAACCTATGTGGGGACTATTAATATCATTTAAGGAATATAGTGTCTTCCAAGGTTTTGCAGGGTCTGACTGGGTTGGATTAGATAACTTTACCTACTTATTAAGTAACCCTGAATTCTGGCGAGCTTTCATTAACACTATCGAATTAAGTATCGGTGGTTTAGTATTTGGTTTCCCAGTGCCGATCTTTCTTGCAATTCTATTATGGGAACTAAAACACGCTTTTTCTCGAAAAGTAATCCAAACAGTGGTATATTTACCCCATTTCATATCTGTTGTGATCGTATCTGGTTTGATGTTGACTTTCTTAGCTCCGTCTGTGGGTGTGATCAACATTATTATCCGTCATTATCATGATTTTATTCTTAGCATACAAGGTCATCTTTCATGGGCCCCTTGGTTGGCTCATTTATTGGATCATATTAACTTAGATGAACAATACTTTATGATCGATCCTGCTTGGTTTAAAACAATCTTTATCTCTTCTAACATATGGCAATCATCGGGCTTTAGCTCTATTGTATATTTCGCTGCTATCGTAGGCATTAATCCCGCCCTTTACGAAGCTGCAACACTGGACGGAGCAAGCAGATTCCAACAGATTAGACACATTACATTACCTTGTATTTTACCTACAATCGTGATTATGTTCATCATCGCTATCGGACATCTAATGGATTCTAACTTCGAAAAAATTATTCTTTTATACCAACCAGCCACATACTCAACCGCCGATACATTGGGATCATTCGTATATCGTATTGGTATCGAAAACACTCAATATGGACCAGCTACCGCCGCAGGATTATTTAATGCTCTGATTGCCGTTGTGCTTGTGTTCGGATCAAACCGTATCGCTAAGAAGATTTCTGAAACTTCGTTGTGGTAAACAATTTCTAAAATTAAAACTTTAAACTTAAACTTAAACTTAAACTTCAATTTATTATTTATAAGGATCTATTATTATGTTGAATTATTCCGTAGGAACTAAAGATAAAATCTTTAATATCGTAAACATTATTCTATTAGTGGTGTTCGCTCTTTCTTGTGTTTATCCATTTTTATATACTTTGGCGGCGTCCGTTAGTGATGGCGACTCCGTAACCGCTGGGGATGTGTTACTTCTACCCAAACATATAAACATCGAATCTTTTAAGATCATTCTAAAAGATAAAATTATCTGGACTGGTTATTTAAATACCATATTCTATACTGGTTTCGGAACTTTCTGTAGTCTGGTAATGACCATTACTTGTGCTTACGCCCTATCTAAAAAAGATCTTTGGGGTAGAAAATTGTTTATGATCTTTATTGTATTAACAATGTGGTTAAATATCCGTGTGTTTGGTGTGATCCCTTTCTATCTTAACATCCGTGATCTACATCTAACTGATAGTAGAACAGGTATTATTATCGGCTTTTTAATGAACGCTTTCTACATCGTACTAATGCGTACTTACTTCGAGGGTATTCCTGCCGATCTTGAAGCGTCTGCTAAAATGGATGGTGCGTCGCATTTCCAAATCTTATGGAATATCTATATTCCAATGTCTCGCCCTGCGATCGTAACTGTGGGCCTATTCTATGCTGTGGCTCGTTGGAACGGTTACTTCTGGGCTATGGTTCTACTACAAGACGAAAATAAAATCCCCCTACAAGTGTACTTGAAAAAAGTTCTCACCGACGCCAATCGTAATGATGAATTCTCTAGCTCAACTTTCGGGAGCATAACATCGCCTGAAACAATCTCGGCGGCTATTATTGTAATATCGGTTATACCTGTGATCATGATCTATCCTTTCATCTTAAAGTACTTCAATAAAGGTGCTAACGTAGGTGGCGTAAAAGAATAATGTAAGGGCGTGAAAAAGCACTCATTCAATGCTTACAACAATCCTTACACTTTAACCCTTTAACTTTAACCCCTTTCAACAATCCTGAACATTTCAACAACAACTATAACTCTAACTATAAACTTAACAAGGCGTATATCATGAATATATTTAAACTAACAAAATCTAAATTACTACTAGGAACAATGTTTTCTTTGGCTCTAATGCCTGTGCTTTCTTCAACTGCTCAAGCAAAAGATGTAAAGTGTGATAAAATCACACCCATAACAATGTTCTTCCATTTTAGGGATAGAATGGCGTACAATGAAGATCTTCCAATCGTGAGATACGTGGAAAAGCAAACTTGTACGAAAATCGTTAGCTTAGCACCGAAATATGCGTCGAAGTCTTTAAGTGTTTTGAATCTACATCTTGCCAGTGGTCATCTGGCGGATGTCATCGGTATTCATAACTTTAAGCCCATAGCGAATAAATACGGTATGCAAGGGGCTTTCATGCCGTTAAATAACTTGATTGATAAATATGCCCCGCATATCAAAAAAGTATTTGCAGAAAATCCAGAAGCTAAAATCAAAGCGTCAGCAGCGGACGGTAATATCTATTATTTACCATATTTTACTCCACCTAAATTAAAAGTGGGTCGTGCCTATTTCATTCGTGAAGATTGGTTAAAGAAATTACATTTGCCAGTACCAAAAACAGTAGCAGAATTGGAAAAAACCCTTATCGCCTTTAGGGATCAAGATCCTAATGGTAACGGTAGAAAAGATGAAGTTCCTTATTGTGGTCGTCATTGGCAAGAGGCTGTACGTTTAGTTAATCTATTCGGTTCTAGAACTTCTGGATCTGATTATTACTTTGATTTCTATGTTAACAAACAACACAAAATCAAATACGCATTCGTAGAACCTAAATTTAAAGAAGCATATAAACATGTGATCAAATGGTACAAAGATAAACTAATTGATGCGGAAATCTTCACACGTGGAAAACGTTCTCGTGAAATCCTATTCTCTAGAAATCAATGTGGTATGGTTCATGATTGGATATCTTCAACAACATCATTTAATAACGCTATGCAAAAAAGAGTTCCAGGCTTTAAGTTGATTGCCATTAATCCACCAAAAGGGATCGACGGATCTCAATATGAAGAACACTCTCGTGAGTTAGTAAGAAAAGATGGTTGGGGTATGGCTCGCAGTACTAAACATCCGATAGAAGTTATTAAATTCCTTGATTGGTTCTACTCTCCAGAAGGTTCAAGAACTAATAACTATGGTATTCCAGGTGTGAGCTATAATATGGTTAACGGTCAACCTAAATTCACTAAAAAAGTTCTTGCTATGCCAGCAGTACAAGATTATCTATACAAAATGGGAGCAGCTGCACCACTAGGATACGTTATGGATGCAAACTACGAATTACAAATGGTAAGCCCTGAAGTTAGAAATATCTACACAAGATATACTAAGTTTTTAATTGATCAGTATCCAGGTGTGGCTTATAACAAAGCCGAACAACGTTTATATGATAGAGCGTGGACCGTAGTAAATAGTAATACCGTGCCAGAATATCTACAAAAATGGATGTTAGGTACTGCCGATATTGATAAAACTTGGGATGAATACATTCAAAAAATTAAAGTAACAGGCTTCTTCAAATTACTAGATGAAACACAGGAGGCATATAACCGAACATATAAAAAATAACTAAAAGGTTGTGAACTAAAAGATTGTGAGAAAGTACCAAAGTACTTTTTCACACTTGGGTTAAGAACTTCCCACCTAAAAAGTATATAATAAGTCAAAAACCACAACAACCAACAACCTATCTATGGTTATCTACATTTCTACCTTAGTATGTCAATATGATTACATTGTGATATTATTAACATAACTGATCCTACATATTGGGGATGAATGAATGTATATGGCCCCGTCACATTGAAATTGATACTGAAATTTAAAATTATATTTATATGCACACTCAATATTTCACACTCATATTTCAATTCAAATAAAAAGTTATAAAATTAAATTGGAGATATATAAATGAATATATTAAAAACAACAAAATCTAAATTATTATTAGGTACTGTTTTTTCATTAGCTTTATTGCCTGTATTTTCTTCTACAGCTCAAGCAAGAGCTACTAAATGTAAGAAAATTGTACCAATAACAATGTTCTTCCATTTTAGAGATAGAATGGCATACAATGAGTCATTACCCATTGTAAGATACATTGAAAAAGAAACTTGTACTAAAATCACCAGCTTAGCACCTAAATATGCGTCTAAGTCAATCGATGTATTAAACTTACACCTTGCAAGTGGTCATCTTGCGGATGTTGTGGGTTTGAATAATTTCAAGCCGATTGCAACTAAATACGGGGTACAAGGGGCATTTATGCCATTGGATAAATATTTTAAATATGCACCGAATATCAAAAGAGCATTTGATACGATTCCTGGAGCTAAATTAAAAACCAGAGCCGCAGATGGTCATATTTACTATTTACCATATTTCAATCCTGAATCTTTATCTGTGGGTCGTTCGTACTTTATCCGTGAAGATTGGTTGAAAAAGCTTCATTTAAAAGTTCCAAAGACTGTACAAGAGTTAGAAAAAGTTCTTATCGCCTTTAGAGATAGAGATCCTAACGGTAACGGCAGAAAAGACGAAATTCCTTATTGCGGTCGTCATTGGCAAGAATCTATTCGTTTAGTTAATCTGTTCGGTTCAAGAACATCAGGATCAGATTACTACTTTGATATGTATCAAGATAAAAAGAACTATGTTCACTATGCTTTCGTAGAACCTAAGTTTAAAGAAGCATATAAGCATGTGATCAAATGGTACAAAGAAAAATTAATTGATCCGCAAATCTTTACTCGTGGTAAACATACACGTGAGATTCTATTCGCTAGAAACCAATGTGGTATGGTTCATGATTGGATTCCGTCTACAACATCATTTAATAGATCTTTAGCGAAGAAAATCCCAGGCTTTAACCTTATTTCCATTGATCCACCAAAGGGTATCGACGGATCACAGTATGAAGAACATGCTCGTGAGTTAGTAAGAAAAGATGGTTGGGGTATGTCTGCTCAAACTAAGCACCCTATGGAAGTAATTAAGTTCCTTGATTGGTTCTACTCTAAAGAAGGCTTAAGAGCAAACAACTACGGTATTCCGCCTAACCCATATGGTATCAAACCTGTAACCTATACAATGGTAAAAGGCAAACCTGTATTTACTAAGCAAACCTTATCGCAACCTGAAGTTGTAGGATATCTATACAAAGTTGGGGCCTCTGCTCCCTTGGGATATATTCGTGATAGAGCCAACGAAATGCAAATGGTTACCGAATCAGATAAGAAAATCTACGGTAAATATTTAAAATGGTTAATACCGCAATATTCTGGTGTGGCTTATACCAAAGCAGAACAACGCATTTATGATAGATCTTGGAGTGTAGTTAATCTTAATATCGTTCCTGAATATCTACAAAAATGGATGTTAGGTACTGCCGATATTGATAAAACTTGGGATGAATACATCAAAAAAGTTAAAGCTACAGGCTTCTTTAACATGTTAAAAGTAACACAAGTGGCGTATGATAGAACATACAATATCAAACACCACTAGAATTAAAGGAGCGTGAAAAAGCACTCATTCAAAGCCCTTAAGCGGGGCTTATGCATGGGGACACCCCGCCCCGCTTAAGAACTCTGAATGAGCACTTTTTCCCACTCCTTGGTTTAACAGTTATTATTCACATTCGCAGATTATTGGGAATGTGAATAATTTTATATACATTAATTTACACAGAAAAGTTATAAAAGGAAAATTATAATGAATAAGAAAATCATCCAAATGTTATCATTAACATCAGTGCTATTGTTGGCAGGGTGTGGGAATGGTGGAGGAGCTGATAAAGTTCAAGGGAAAAAAGTTGCCTTTAAGGGCAAGACCAATTGTATACAAACCGAGAAAAAAGAAATCTTTTGCGACGGTGTGAAAGTTCGTGTTGTTCACGATGAAAAAGCCCATGCGGTAGCCTCAAAGGACGGCTTTGGCTTTATGCGTAAAAGTTATGCTTTAGATAGTGATTATCATAAGCTTTTAAATAGCTATCAAGAAAAAAATCAAATCGATCGTAATATCTTGATGTTTAGCAAGGTATCGGAAAAAGCCTTGCCTTACGCCATTCAACGTACTTCCGAAATCGCCCGCCGTGGGAAAACATCCCTAAGGTTTGAGACAAGAAATGGCGATTGTAGCCAAGGTTCAAATGGTCAGTTAAACGATTGTAAAACCAACAGAGAACGAACCGAAGTAAGCGATTTATGGCTTGCTCCCTTAAATCAGCATGTATATTATGCTTATAGTATCTACATTCCTAAGGATTATAATGAAATGGACGCTCCCTATCAAATTTTAGGGCAGTTCCATGATAATGAAGCCAATAACTTCGATAATCAGTATGCCAACGGTAAAATGTATATTAATTTCAAGTACAATCATCATGATAGAATGCACTTGTATTTAACCGATTTCACTAAAGGCCAATGGCATGATTTTGTTTACGACGCCATATGGTCAAAGACTGATAAAGGACGTATTATCGTGAAAATGGACGGTAAAGAAATCGTTGATTATCGTGGTCAGAACGTTTCCGATACTTCAAATGTAGGCCCTTATTTTAAATTGGGAAACTATCGCTCACACATGGAAAGATACAAACACGGCACACACCCTACCCAAATTGTATATTATGACGAATACCGCCACGGTAAATCCTTAAGTGATGTATCCTACGAAACCACCGAACCGTTAGATTAACTTAATATACTGATGTTAAACTAAAGCTTGCTCATACTGTAGCTAATGATTTAACTATCTTGTGGTCAGATATAAATAATTTTATATCTGACCATTTGTATTTACTAGTTGCATTTACTAGTTGTATTTATAATCTATTATTTTGTATCTGGAAGTTATTATCTGGAATTTATTATTGCTATTTTCTTATAAATGATGTGTTTTATTCTTTCTGGCCTAATATTTAGGCCAGAAAGAATAAAAATGATATATAATGAGCATTTTTGTGTAGGGAGAGAAAATATTGTTGTTCCAAGTTATAATGCGACAAAAAATATTTATTGTAATTTACATCAAAGTAGATTCACATCCTACGAAATATAATAATAAAGTTTATATAGTGATTTTATGAAGTTGAATACATATAACTTGGAATAATAATATTGTCATTTCCCATTATAACAGAACATCATATTACTACATTACATCACATTACAAATAAAACTGGTTGTTTTATATTGTGTTTGTTATTATATTTGCTGGCCTAAAGCAAATATATAATAAATATACCTATTGCTACTTTAAGCATGCTTTAACAGTATGGTTATTTTTATATATATGGTTGAGTTGTTATAATATATCTAAAATAGCATTATATATACTTATATTATACCTAGTTTGGGCCTGCAAGTGAGAGCAATAGAAATGATATATAATTACTATTGTTATTTATTGGGGAAGATGTGATATGGAATAACGATAGCAGATAACAGATAGCAGATAACAGATAACGGATAACGGATAACGGATACAAGATAACAGATAACAGATAACAGATAACAGATAACAGATAACAGATAACAGATAACAGATAACAGATAACGGATAGCAGATAGCAGATAGCAGATAGAAGATAGAAGATAGCAGATAGCAGATAACAGATAACAGATAACAGATAACAGATAACAGATAACAGATAACAGATAACAGCTAGGGGGGGGCTTAGAGGATAGGGGATTGGGGGAGCTTAAAGTGTGTTAGCAAATTGTTAATTATATTAATGTTAACATATATTTTATTTATTGATCTTACCTTAATACAAGAAATACAACATGATAACTATCTTTAACAAAATACTTAATAGAATTCCCATACCCAATCATATACTTTCCTATTTAATAATTGGTGGGTTTTCGGCGTTAACATATATGATTGTGTATAATTTAAGTGTTATATGTGGGATTCATATGCTAAAAATAGATGAATCTAACAATATATTAAGTATAATATCTGTTTTGTTGGCGTTTTTGTTTGCTTGGGCGGTGAGTTTTATTTTTAATTCTCGTATTACCTTTAAAACAGATACTAAAAGAAGTAAAATTGTCATAGTAAAAGATTTCATTCGTAATGTGATTGTTTTTATTGCCATGCAATTACTTACTTACGTCTGCATAAATTTATTAGGTTTGAATCATCCTATTACATCCTTTATAGCGGCAGGATCTTCGCCCGTATTGTCTTATCCATTAATGAAATACTGGGTTTTTAAAAATCCAAAAGCGTGAAAAATCAAACCGAATTAAACCAAATCAAATCCTAAGGATTTTTTTTCTTGTAGAAATCGTAGGCTGGTTCTGTGAGGTTTTTGTCTACTAGATCGTTTACGGTGAAGTGGTTTTCTTTAAATATTTCTTTCATTTTGTCGGAATTTAGGATCTCTTTTAGGATATTGTCCACATGGTTATTGATGAATAGGATATGGGGATCTTTTACTTCTTCTTGCCATATTTTTAAGAAATGATCGATGTTTTTATGATCGTATTTGATAAAAGAATCCTTTTGTAGTTCGACGGTGCGAGATCTGACGCCGAGATTTTTTAAGGTTTGTCCTGCCATGTTTAAGGCGGCGGCCATGGTTTCTCGTTCGATTTCGTGGAATTCAAGACCCATTTGGCGTAAATCAAGGAGATGTTGACGGCTGTAGGCTCTGGCTACTATCTTTAAATGGGGAAAGCGTTCCCTTACTAATGATACTATTTCAAGGGAATGTTCCGAATTATCAACGGCTATAATCATGACTTTTGCCACGTCGGCCCCTGCGGATTGGAGAAGATCGATTCGTCCTGCGTCGCCATAATATACTTTGCGTCCAAGAGCTTGTAATGTGTCAATATTATCGCTATTAAGATCTAAAATTGACATTTTCACATCATTAGCAGTTAGAATTCTACCGATAATCTGCCCCATACGTCCGTAACCTGCGATGATGACTTCCACATCGTCATCGCTTTGAATGTTATCTGTGGGGCGTGGGGCTTTTTTGCTATTTATTTGGGAAAGTTTATTGATTATCATCATAAATATCGGCGTTGTGATCATGGAAAGAATAACAACAATCGTATAGGTTTCATAGGTAAGTTTGGGAAGTATCTGAAAGGTGTTGCAGAGTGCCAACAAGACAAAGGCAAATTCCCCTGTTTGCGACAATAAAAATCCTAACTTGATTGATTCGCCCTTGCTTAATCTGTTAAATGTGTTGAACTTCGCTATGAATGATGTGATTAGGGTTTTGACGCATAATAATATTAAAGTATCTAGAATAATTGTTTTAGGATAACCTTTGATAATAGCAAAATTTATGATTCCCCCTACAGATATGAAGAAGATTCCCATTAAGATCCCTTTAATTGGGGCTAAAGTAACTTCTACTTCATGCTTGTATTCGCTATCAGATAGCACAATCCCAGCAATGAAAGCTCCGAGAGCTGGCGATAATCCTATGGAATCCATGATTAAGGTAGTGCCGATTACCAACAGAAATATAAAAGCACTTAAAATTTCTCTATTGTTAATACGTGAGATTCGTTTAAATAATGGCTTAACGCAATATTTAACAAAGGGCGGAATGCCAACAATCGCACTTATCATGATGATTGTTTGTATCCAACCGTTTAAATGACTGATTAAACTAGTGTTTTCCACATGAATTTGCGATCCTGCAGGTAGTAACTTCATGCCGATAATCGGAATGATGATGAATAGGGGAATGACTGCAACATCTTGGAATATCAATATGCAAAAGGCCGCATTACCTTTTTTTGTTTTTGCTGTTTTGCTTTCGTTTAGGATCTGCATTACTAAGGCCATGGATGATTTACTAAATATCGCTCCAAGAATTATCGCTGATAATAGGGAAGAATGCAAACCAAAGTAAAATATTAAGCTAAATACTGCCATTGTGCTGATGAATTGTAATGTACCTAATCCTAAAATATTAGTTCGCATTTGCCATAAGGATGCAGGGTTAAGCTCTAAGCCTATCAAGAAGAGCATAACAATTACGCCGAATTCGGAAAAGTTCATGACCGCTTCGGCGTCGTTTGTGATGTTTAAGAATGAAGGACCGATGATAACACCTGCGATAATGTATCCAAGTACTGGGCTTATGCGTAAGCGTTTGCATATTATTCCAGAAATTACTATGGCGAATAAATATATTAATGCTAATATTAGAAATTGGTAAAGATTCATTTTTTAAGACCCTTTTACTGGATATTTAAGGGAAGATCATCATTGGTAACTTGGGTAAGTTTTTCTATGCTGATTTCCTTTTTTAGGGTTATCTTGAGATTATCGAATAGGACATCGTTAATGGTGGAAGATTTTTGTAAGGCTGGGATGTTTATGTTATCATTTTTTAGGGAATGTAAAAAGGTTTTGTAAATATCAAAGTAGGGCTTTAGGGCCTCTATGGCTTGGGATTTTGTTTCGGCATTTAGTAACTTGCGATGACCGTAGACAATTAAAGGCGGAATGTAAACCATTTGGCAAATTTCCGCCATTTTACTTTGAGGCGAAAGTAAGGCGTTAATGTTCATGTGATACATGCCATTTTCCGTATAATCTTCCTGCTCATCTTCAACGCTGATGACCGATGAGAAAATTTTATCTTTTAGCGAATCGTGTTCAATAATGAATTCGTTGGTTAAAACCGTTTCTTTCCATTCTTGTAAAAGGGCAGGGGGCGAAAACCAACGCCATGGATAATGAAAAATTATAATATCATGTTGTAAAAGTAAGTTTTGTTGTTCCTTAGCGTCTATGATGAAAGTTGGGTAATCTTCATAGAGATCGACAATGGTATTATCGGCATACTCATGGGCAATGTGCATACATTTCTTATGAATGAATGATCTTTGAAATGTCGGATGTGCTAATATGATTAGTATACTTTTATTCTTCATGGAATTAATCTTCTTCGGCTAAAAACTTTTCCACTTCTAAGGCTGACATACAGCCACTACCTGCAGCGGTAACCGCTTGTTGATATATGGGATCTTGGACATCGCCACAGGCAAATATACCCTTGATATTGGTAGCAGTGCTATTATTTTTTGTGATTAAAAAGTTGCTTTGATCCATATCTAGGATGTTTTTAAATAGTTGAGTGTTCGGCGTATGACCTATGGCAATGAAAACTGCAGGAACGTTGATTGTTGTTTCTTCTCCTGTTTTCACATTCTCAATGATAGCCCCTGTTACCGTTGAACCTAAGATCCCCGCTTCGCCGATGATCTCTTTAACTTGCGAATCCCATACAGGTTGGATTTTTGGATTGGCAAGTAATCTTTTTTGTAGGATCTTTTCTGATCGTAGTTCATCACGTCTATGAACAAGATAGACCTTACTGGCGATGTTCGAAAGGTATAAAGCTTCTTCAACCGCAGTATTCCCACCGCCAACTACTATCACTTCTTTATTTTTGTAAAAGAATCCATCGCAAGTGGCACAGGCTGAAACTCCGAATCCACGGTATTTTTCTTCACTCTCCAAACCTAGCCACCTAGCCGATGCACCTGTGGAAATGATTACGGATTTAGCTTGATAGATCGTACTATCTTCGGCGGTTAGAGTGAAAGGACGATTGCTGAAATCCACATCTGTAATCCAAGTTTCTTTGACTTTAGCTCCACAGTTTTCCGCTTGTTTCATCATCGCATCCATTAGATCCGGTCCTTGAATGGGATCGGCGAATCCTGGGTAATTTTCCACATCGGTGGTAATGGTCAACTGTCCCCCAGGTTCTGGCCCTTTTAGCATTAGGGTGTTTAAACCTGCTCGTGCGGTGTATATGCTTGCGGTACAACCTGCTGGGCCTGATCCTAAAATGATAACATCATGTATTTCGCTCATTATATTTATACTCTCTTAAAAGTTAAGTTATTTATCATGTAATATGTAATATGTAATGTAAATATAATATAAACACAACTATAAATCAAGTAATAACTATAACAACAATAGCATGCCCCTTATTTGCGACCAGGCATCCAAGGTTGTAGACTAACGATCTTGCCGTCGACAGTTTTGGCGTTGCGTGGAGTGATAACGTCTTCCACTGGTGGGATTTCGGCTTTGCCGTCTCTAAAACTTTGGATTTGTTCGTATTTGGATTTTGGTCTTTTTCGTTTAGCGTCGGAAAAGAGTTGAATACATTCTTCAAGGTTTAACTCGGCACCATTGCCTTGTTCTTCTAGGGTTTCGTTCCATACATAATTTTGTAGCTCGCAGATTTCCGATAGTCTGTTAATGGGCATTCTACTAAATTTTAGCCATATGCTTTCAAGAAAAGATTCTGTCTGTTCGTCGATTCTATTACTGTATTGAATATTATACTCGCTCTCATTGGGCATGATAGCATAGAGATTAGGCTCTATGGGACCGTGATCTTCATCAATAACGAATGTGGCAGGCATTAGTTTTTTACCACTAAAGACAACACTATAATAAATACTTGAAAGAAAAAGGATTCTATATAATTTGGCAGGCTGTAAATTTATTTGATCAATCATAGCTTTCTTTAGATACCAATTGGTTACATCAAAAATGTTCTTGACTGCAAATGCCATTTTGTATACCTCCTTAACTTTGTATATGCTTGTATATGGTTTTTCTTGCGTGCTTATTTTCTTGTGTGCTTATTTTCGTGAGTGCTTATTTAAGAACTGAAACTTTACGAATCTAGTCTTTTAAGAGCCGAAACGTCCAAAGTTTCCAAGGATCTGTTGCCATAAAGAAACTCGTGATCCCACTGGTGGAGTGGTTTGAGAAGCAAAGGAAATCTTTTTGCCGTCTGTTAGATCTTTTGTGGTCATTGTCTTTAGGATATCGTTTGAGTTGAACGCAAAAATAAAAACAGAACGATTCTTAACTACAGGCAATCTAAGGGGAGTGTCCTTAACTCCTTCGCTGATGTATATGAGCGATTTGCCGTTATCAAATACGCTAGTGGTCGAAGGATGACCTAAGATATTAATGATGTCATCTCGAGTGGTTTGACCAATAACTATTCTTTGTAAACTATTCGCACTTACTACCGTGCCTCGTGTTTGATAAGATGAGCAACTAGCAAGTATGAATAATGAGAATAAAAACATAAAAGATATTGTTCTATATAGCTTGTTCATGTGGATCACTTTCAATTTTATCGCCTTAACTATAAATTCATTTATGCTAGTGTATCATAGAATATGCAATTAAACAACCCCTTATTCTATTTTAGGAAGTAACTCAAATGATAGATCTAGAATTCTCAAGAATTATTAATATAAATAAAGTGCATAAACAAAATGAAAACACCTATACATATAATGCAAATGATACAGAATTAACCGCCATTACTCGACGTTTAAATATCCTTAAAGTGGAATCTTTATGTGCAGATATCACCGCAAAAATATATAAAAAAGATCATTTACTCATAAGTGGGATCATAAAATCAAAAGTCATCCAAGAAAGTATCATTAGTTTATCGGAAGTGAGCGAAGATGTGGAAACTAACTTTAGTGTGATCTTTAGTTATGATGATCTTAGAAATAACGAATCTCTTATGAATATGGATAACAATCTCGAAATAGAATCCATGGAAGAAGACGGAAGTTGTGAAGTGGGGGAAATTGTAGTCCAAGAGTTAAGTTTAGCCCTAAATGGCTTTCCTAAAACTCAAGAAGATCAAAAATTTGAAGTGTTTACCTATGGCGATGAGATACCCGAAGATACAACAAAAAATCCTTTTGCCGTTCTTAAGGACTTGAAAAACAAATAAAAAGTTATTTTTTTTAAAAAAGACTTGCAATAAAATACTTTTTTTGTTTTAATCAAGCTATGATTTTACAGTTATTATATTTTTTAAATAATTGTGAATTAAGAACAAATTAACATAACTAATGATTAAGCAGAGGAAAAATCAATGGCAGTTCCTAAAAAGAAAATAAGTAAGTCTCGTCGCAACATGCGTCGTGCACATGACGCTCTTAAAGGGGTAAGCGGGCAAGAATGTCCTAAAACAGGCGAATTAAAATTGCCTCATCACATAACTCCAAGTGAAGATCCAACAAGAAAAAGAAACAGAGTGTAAGATTTATATCTTAAATCTCGTGATTATTGTGTGAAGTAAGTTTATTTGAAGTTAGTGAGAAATGTCGAAAACTGTAATATCAATTGATTGTATGGGTGGCGATTACGGTCCTATCGTAACGGTAGCGGGTGCAAGTTTGGCTCTTAAATCTGATAAGGATTTAGAATTTTTACTATTTGGAGATCAGGCTTTAATATCGCAAGAAGTGAGTAAGTATCCGAATCTTAAAGATAAAGTTGAAATCTTTCACACTGATGAGCGTGTTACAGCAGATGATAAACCAGCCGTAGCTTTACGTAAAAAGCGTAAGTCAAGTATGGCTTTAGCTATACAATCCGTAAAAGAAAAAAGATCCCAAGTTGTTGTTTCTGGTGGGAATACTGGTGCTTTAATGGCCATATCTACAGTGTTGTTAAGGCAATTACCAGGTGTTGATAGACCTGCTATCTGTACATCTATCCCAACAGAAAGAGATACCTCGGTTGTTCTAGATCTTGGAGCGAATGCAGAATGTTCGGCTAAGAATTTAGTACAGTTTGCCATAATGGGCAGTTTGTTTGCTAAATATGCCTTAGGTAAAGAGAATCCAACAATAGGAATTTTAAATATTGGCGAAGAAGTTGCCAAGGGTAATGATACGGTGAGATTGGCATATACTAAACTAAAAGAATCTAAGTTAGCAGATAATTTCCACGGATTCGTAGAGGGGAATGATATCCCTTTAGGTACTGTGGATGTGGTGGTAACTGACGGATTCTCTGGTAATATCGCTTTAAAGGTTTTAGAAGGTACGGCAAAATTCATATCTAAGCGTTTTGCTAGTACCTTTAAAAAATCCATTCGTGCCTTGTTGGGGGGCTTGCTTGCTCGCTCGGCATTAATGAAAATGAAATCGGATCTTGATCCAAGAAACTACAACGGTGGTATGCTTTTAGGCTTAAACGGTGTTACAGTTAAGAGCCATGGCGGTACGGATGAAGTGGGTTTCAAACATGCTATTATGGTATCTAAGAGATTAGTAGACGCCAATATCAATGAGAAGATTTCCAATGATTTGCAAGATTTTAAATCTTAAATATGTATATTTATACTATAATATGTAATATTTAGTAATATATGTTGTTGATATTTGTATTATTATGTTGTAAGATATAGATATCAAGATTGGTATTATCTGGATTTTTGTTCTATTGGAATGTTATAGAAGTGGGAGGTTTTAAATGAGTTTATTTGCAAAAATAACAGGGGTCGGTTCGTACTTGCCCAGTAAAATTTTGACTAATAATGATTTAGCCAATACTTTAAACACATCCGATGAATGGATCACAAGCAGATCAGGAATCAAACAACGCCACATCGCAGATGAAAACGAAAGCACATCAACTCTAGCAACTCAAGCTTCTTTGAAAGCCTTAGAAAGTGCGAACATATCAGCCGAAGAACTCGATTGTATTATTGTCGCAACCACAACGCCAGATTTAACTTTCCCTTCTGTAGCTACTATGGTTCAAGAAAATATTAAGGCAAATAACGCTTTTGCCTATGATATTCAAGCTGTATGCTCGGGTTTTTTGTATGCTATTTCCATAGCTAATGCACAAATCAAAAGCGGTATGAGTAAGAATATTTTAGTTATAGGTTCTGAAACCTTTAGTAAAATACTAGATTGGACAGATCGTTCAACCTGTGTTCTGTTTGGCGATGGAGCAGGAGCTATCATTCTTCAAGCAAGCGAGCAAGATGAGAATAAGAATCCCCAAGGAGTTTTATCAACTCATTTGTATTCTGATGGTGCTTATAAGGATCTTTTATGTACAACTGGCGGAGCGTCTTTAAACGCTACTATAGGGCATGTATCCATGAAAGGTCCGGAAGTCTTCAAACATGCGGTTAAGCAATTGGGAAATGTGGCAAAAGAGGCTCTAGAATTCAATAATATGACTTCTGATGACTTATCTTTAATTGTTCCACATCAAGCCAATGAGCGTATAATAACCGCTACGGCAAAAAAACTTAAAGTAGATCTATCTAAGATCGTAATTACGGTGGATAAACATGCAAACACTTCTTCGGCTTCCGTTCCCCTCGCCTTAGATTATGCCTACAAAGAGAATCGGATAAAAGATAATGACATTATCTTATTAGAAGCCTTTGGCGGTGGTTTTACTTGGGGTTCGTGCTTAATTCGATGGTAAGACTTAAGGAGCGTGAAAAAGCACTTTAACTTTATATATATTATATATAATAACAACAATAACATATCTATTTAAAGATATATAACTAACAACATAACAAATTAATTTCATAAGGATTTTATAATGACTAGCAAGACAGTAACACGTGCAGATTTAACAGATGCGGTATTATCTAAAATGGGTTCTCTTTCTCGTTCGAACACAGCTAAATTAGTTGATGAGATTTTAGAAACAGTTTCTCAAGAATTGGAAGTGGGAAATACAGTGAAAATTTCTTCATTTGGTACTTTTTTAGTGCGTTCGAAGAACCAAAGAATAGGTAGAAACCCTAAAACTGGTGAAGAAGCTATTATTAATCCTAGAAAAGTTGTTTCTTTTAATGCCTCGCCCATTTTAAAACATATTATAAATGATAAATAATCAAGATTATTTACACAGAATTTATAACATCAAACAAGTATCCTTATTGCTCAATGAGAATTTATCTACAATAAGATATTGGTTGAAACGTTTTCCATTATTGAACTTTAAACAGTCAGATAGTGGGAGACGTCTTTTTTATTTTGAAGATATATTAACGCTGTTAAATATTCAGTACTGTCTTAATGATCAATCCTTAAAAATCGAAGGCGTACAGAAGTATATAAAGCGAATCGGCTTGAAAGCTTTTAAAGAGCAAGCTCGAACCAATTATAAGTATAAAACCATTATTGATAATATGCAAAATAATGTTCTCATTAATGGGAATCTTAAAGAGGATTTTCATGAGAATCTTCAAGAGAATCTTACAAACAAAAATAGCTTAAATTTAACGCATGCAGAACAAAATAAATATAATATATTACAGATGAATACAAATACGAATTCACAGTATAATAGTGGGAATTTAGGGGCTAATAGCGAAGAATTATTGAATATTATGAAAGAAATAGAAGACCTAGAAGAGCTATTTAAAAAGTAAATCTTGATTTTCTTTTATCAGATGTGATATACTTAAATATACTTATCAAATAACTAGAATAGGAAAAAAATATGGTTAACGATTCACTTAGACTTGAAGCCGCTCGTAAACATTTTGTACAAGAAATGAAAAACGAACTACAATCAATCAACAGGATAAAAATTCAAAAGGCTTTGCCTAAGCTTAAACGTGAAGAGATTTTGAAATTCGCAGGATATGTTGCTACTATCAGAGCGGCGTATTTATCAAAGGCGTATAATCTTATTAGGCATGATGATTCGCCCTTACTTTATTTAGCGGAAGTAATAGAATTAAAAAAATTACGTGAAATCTATG
This sequence comes from Rhodospirillaceae bacterium MC!, assembly GCA_002632265.1. Classification (GTDB taxonomy): domain Bacteria; phylum Pseudomonadota; class Alphaproteobacteria; order MC1; family MC1; genus MC1. Next base: position 192,257 of record NQOV01000005.1, on the reverse strand, counting down.
AAGAGACATCTTTATCATATACAAAAATATTGTATGCAATTGAAAAAGAATATATTGAAATAGAAGATCTATAGAAAATAATAATAAAAAGCTCAAGGGAATTACATAATTTTCTCTTGACTTTTTTATTATTTAGTATATACTGTTGTATGTTATATCTTTGCTTATATTAGGAAGAATAACAAACGATATGAACATGTCTTAAAACTCTAAGAACATGTGTAGTTTAATTAAATACAATATTACAGGGAGTTAAAAGTAATGACTTTTAAACCATTAAATGACAATATTTTAGTACGCAGTGAAAAAACTAGCGGAGAAAATAAAACAGCTGGCGGTATCATTTTGCCAGGTAAAACCAATGAGCAACATATACAAGGCGAAGTTATTGCCGTAGGTGCGGGCTTTATGACCAATAAAGGCGAACGTATTGCCTTATCTGTAAAAGAAAAAGACACGATTCTATTTTCAAAAAATGCAGGAAGAGAATTAACCATTGATAATGAGAAATTTCTGCTAATATCAGAACATGATGTTTATGGTATTTTATCTTAAATTAAGATACACATCATAAATATAACATGAAAATAGAACAATAATAATATTAATATATATTAACAATTAAGAAAGGCTTTTAATTATGGCTAAGGAAATTAAATTCGGAACAGATGCACGCAGTAAAGTTATTGCAGGTGTGGATAAAATTGCAAATGCGGTAAAGGTAACTTTAGGACCTAAAGGGCGTAATGTGATTATAGAGAAATCTTTCGGAGCTCCGCACATTACAAAAGACGGTGTTACAGTAGCTAAAGAGATCGAATTGAGCGATAAATTTGAAAATTTAGGTGCTCAAATGGTCAAAGAAGTTGCATCAAAAACTGCAGATCTTGCAGGGGACGGCACAACAACTTCAACAGTACTAGCACAATCTATAGTACATGAGGGTACTAAAGCCGTTGCGGCGGGCATGAATCCAATGGATCTTAAACGTGGTATTGATATTGCTGTGGAAAAAGTTATTGCGGAAATCCATTCTCGTGCGAAAACAGTGGATAATAATTCGGAAATCGCTCAAGTGGGTACAATTTCGGCAAATGGCGAAGAATCAATCGGTAATCTAATTGCTCAAGCAATGGAAAAGGTTGGAAATGAAGGCGTTATCACAGTTGAAGAAGCTAAGGGAACAGAAACCGAGCTAGATACGGTTGAGGGTATGCAGTTTGACCGTGGTTATACTTCTCCATATTTCGTAACAAATACGGAAAAAATGATCGCAGAATTTGAAAATGCTTTAGTTTTCATTCACGATGAAAAATTAGCAAGCTTACAACCATTATTACCGATTCTAGAAAGCTCGGCTAAGACTGGGCGTCCGTTAGTGTTAATTGCAGAAGATATCGAGGGCGACGCTTTGGCTACTTTAGTGGTTAATAAGTTGCGTGGCGGTTTGAAAATCGCAGCAATTAAAGCTCCAGGCTTTGGCGATCGTCGTAAGGCTATGCTTGAAGATATCGCTATCCTAACAGGTGGTACGGTTATCTCGTCGGAAGTTGGTATCAGTTTAGAAGACGCTACCGTAGAAATGCTAGGTACTGCTAAACGCATTACAATTTCCAAAGAAGATACAACAATCGTTGAGGGTGCAGGCACTAAAGAGGCGATTTTAGAGCGTTGTTCACAAATTAAATCTTTAATGGCAGATACAACTTCCGATTATGACCGTGAAAAACTACAAGAACGTCTAGCAAAACTTGCAGGCGGTGTAGCTGTGATCAAAGTTGGCGGATCTACAGAAGTAGAAGTTAAAGAAAGAAAAGATCGTGTTGATGACGCTTTACACGCCACACGTGCAGCGGTTGAAGAAGGTATCATCTCTGGTGGTGGTACAGCTCTTTTATATGCCACTCGTGTATTGGAAAAGTTCGAGGGTGTGAATAGTGATCAAACTGTTGGGGTTAAAATCATTAGAAATGCTTTACAATCTCCAATCCGTCAAATTGCTGAAAACGCTGGCTATGATGGGGCAGTAGTTGCAGGTAAATTACTAGAACAAGACAATGCGAATTTTGGTTTCAATGCTCAAACTGGCGAATATCAAGATTTAGTTGCCAATGGTGTAATCGATCCTGTAAAAGTTGTGCGTACTGCTTTACAAGACGCAGCGTCAATTGCTGGGCTATTAATTACAACCGAATGTATGATAGTATCAGAACCTGAACCAGTGGATGCTAGCGTTCCTGCCATGGGTGGTGGCGGAATGGGCGGTATGGGTGGAATGGGCTTTTAATTAAGTTTATTTTACTAATTTATACATGCTTTATTTTATATTAGCGTGAGAAATCGCTAGTAAATACCACATAAGAAAACCCCAAAGCATATATTAAAGCTTTGGGGTTTTTATTCAATCAAAACAAAATTTAAGGATCTATGGAATAACATGGAAACAATGCACGGAACTACAATTCTTTCCATTAGAAAGAATGATAAAGTTGTTATTATTGGCGATGGTCAAGTGAGCTTGGGCAATACCGTAATGAAAGGCAACGCACGTAAAGTAAGAACATTATGCGATGGCAAAGTAGCCGTTGGATTCGCAGGAGCTACGGCCGACGCTTTCGCCTTACTGGAAAAATTAGAGGCTAAGCTTGAAAAACATCCAGGGCAATTAACACGTGCATGCGTGGAAATGGCTAAGGATTGGCGTACCGATCGATACTTAAGAAAGCTTGAAGCGATGATGTTAGTTGTCGATAAAGATGTATCTTTAACCATTACAGGTGTCGGCGATGTGCTAGAGCCTGCCGATGGCATAATGGCCATAGGATCAGGCGGTAACTATGCCCTATCCGCAGCCCGTGCGTTAAATGATTACGAAGACGACGCCGAAAAAATAGCAAGGAAAGCTATGGAAATAACGTCCGATATTTGCATATATACAAACAATAATTTTACAATCGAGGTATTAAAAGCAGATGACAAATAACATATTTACCCCAAAAGAAACAGTGGCGGAATTAGATCGCTTTATTATCGGTCAAGATGACGCTAAAAAATCCGTGGCTATCGCCCTAAGAAATCGTTGGAGAAGATCACAGTTAGCAGATAATTTACGTGATGAAGTCATCCCTAAAAACATCCTAATGATCGGGCCTACAGGTTGCGGTAAAACTGAAATCGCTCGCCGTTTAGCCAAGCTAGCTGACGCACCATTTATCAAAGTTGAAGCTACTAAGTTCACAGAAATCGGATATGTGGGACGTGATGTGGAATCTATCATTCGTGATCTAAGTGAAATTTCCATTGCCCAAGAGCGAGCAAAACAACAAGCTAAGTTCACAGATAAAGCCCAGGATTTAGCCACAGATAAAATCCTAGATATCTTAGTGGGTGTTAATGCCAGCGAGGCCACTCGTAACGCCTTTAGAAACAAGCTAGAAAATGGCGATTTAGATGAGAAAGAAGTGGAAGTTGAGGTCTCTGTCTCGCCGTCGGCATCTTCCATGCCTACCATGGAAATACCAGGAATGCCAGGGGCACAAATGGGCATGATGAATCTTGGCGATCTCTTAGGTGGATCGCAAAAGAAGAAAAAGAAAAAGAAATTACCTGTAAAAAGAGCCTTAGAACTCCTAATTCAAGAAGAGGCAGACGCCTTTTTAGATGAAGACGCTATCATCGAGACCGCTATCTCTAATGTGCAGAACAACGGAATTGTGTTCATCGATGAGATCGATAAAATTTGCGTCGGCTCGGAAAAATCACGTGGCGAAGTGAGTAGGGAGGGGGTTCAAAGGGATCTTTTACCATTACTTGAGGGTACAAGCGTAACCACAAAACATGGCACAATTAAAACCGACCATATTTTATTCATCTCATCAGGAGCTTTTCACGTGGCAAAACCCTCGGATCTTCTGCCTGAATTACAAGGTAGATTGCCCATACGTGTGGAATTAAAACCGCTAGTAAAAGAAGATTTTGTAAGAATCTTAAAAGAACCCGAAGCGAACTTAATTGAACAATCTGTAGCCCTAATGGCCACCGAAGGAGTTACTCTCGATTTTACAGATAATGCTTTAGATGAATTGGCAACTTTAACAGTAGATATTAATCAGAATATTGAAAATATCGGTGCAAGACGTTTGCATACTCTCATTGAAAAGCTCTTAGAAGATATCAGTTTCGACGCTAACAACCGTTCGGGCGAAACAATCAAAATTGATAAAGAATTTGTAGAAAAAGAACTCAAAGAGCTATCTAAGAATCAAGATCTATCACGATTTATTTTGTAAGAGCGTAACAAAATAGCTATTTGCCATTTTTCCACAGTTATCTTGATTATTTATTTTTCATAAATTCGTATTTGACTATATATATCAAAGACTTATTATTATGTAAAAAAATATCTTGACTTAAAGTTATGAATTTAGTATTCTCATAGGTGGAGAGGTGGCCGAGCGGCTGAAGGCGCTCCCCTGCTAAGGGAGTATATGGGGAAACTCGTATCGAGGGTTCGAATCCCTTCCTCTCTGCCAGAATAAAAACTGTGTACTTTTTAGGTACACAGTTTTTTACTTTTTAATTCTTAATATTGACTCTCACAGATCCCAAATCCTAAATAAAACTGATCAGGACTCCATTTGGGCAGATATCAAAATCGTATATGTAGGATGTATGTGAATTGTTGTGCATTATAAATTTAGTACCACATACACCCTACATATACAATCCTTGCTTACAATCCTTGGGTTATCCAGCGGGGTAATATACACCTTAAGGTAAAAGATCGAGCATATATGAGCTTGTTGAGAAAGTAAATATAATGGCAGTTGTTCGCCTTTGTTATTTCGAATCTAATATTTGAAGATTGGAGGATATTAGATTGTAGTGTATGAGAAATAAAAATTATATTTACTTTCTTAAAAAGATCATATATCTTGCTTGATTCTATGTAAAGGAGTATGCTTTTATATAATATAGGCCGAGTCAAATGTGAGCTTTTAAAGTTAGCCATTTTGTTATCTATCTATTTGGTTATATGTAGAGCTATCCCCTTATGTTATATAAGATTAATCCTATGGATGTAATTAGTTTTCATATAATATAATATCTTAATATGCGTTTGTCAATAACAAAATGGATTCGATTCATAACTTTTTTTGAGTTTGTTATTTGCGAGATAGTTTTAAGTTTTTAAAATCGTATAGTTCCGTATCTAGCATATGGCTTGGATTGATGTTTTTTATGGAGTTGATAATGTTTGTTATGCGGTGGGGGTTGGTTTTTTCCCAATCCCAGAGCATTTGTTTAATGGATTCTCTTTCCTGCATTTCCACAGGAGTACCACATTCTCCGCAGGGTTGAACAGGTAAAATATTGTTTTGGGCGTATTTGATGATATCCTTTTCACGGCAATAAGCTAAAGGACGTATTAAAATATTGCTTTTATCATCACTTAGTAATTTAGGAGGCATGGTTGCGAGCTTTCCACCGTGGAACATGTTTAAAAAGAGTGTTGTCATCATGTCATCCATATGGTGGCCTAGGGCGATTTTGTCGATATTATTTTCTCGTGCATAGGCGTAAAGATGTCCACGGCGTAATCTTGAACACAAGCTACAACGGGTTTGTGTTGCAGGGATTTTTTCGGATATTATGGAATAAGTATCACTTTGGATGATGTGATAATTAACATCGATATTTTTAAAATGCGTTGGCAAGGCGTTCGTATCTACTCCTGGTTGTCCTTGAGCTAAGTGAACGGCGATTATTTCGAATCTTATGGGAGCGTACGCTTGTAATTTCATCAGGATATCAAGCAAAGAAAGACTATCTTTCCCCCCTGATATGCAGACCATTACACGATCGCCTTCTTCTATCATATTAAAATCAGCAATGGCTTTACCGACGTTTCTTTTTAGTCTTTTTTCTAGTTTTTTATTGTTTACAGAAGTCATTATGCTTGTATACTTTCTTAGGGTTAACTTAGGGTTAAAACGGATATAACTATAGTATCACAAATTATATTTTTTTCAATAAATAAATAAAACTTGCTTTTTCTTATGAATTATTATATAAATATATAATTAACATTTGTAGGCACGGTTAGTAAGTAAAATGATTAGATTTTTTATAAAAATATTAATAGGTCTGGGAGCAATGATACTTCTTGGAGTGATAACAATAGCTCTAGTAGGCTTTATTGTTGTGGCACATTATAAGAAAGATCTTCCAAAGGCGGAAACTTTAAAAAAATATCAGCCAGAGCAGATTACAAGATTCTATGCTTCTGATGGCGAGCTTATGTCTGAATATGCTCAAGAGCGTCGTATTTATTTGCCGATTTCTGACATTCCAGAAATCATTCGTGATGCGGCCATGTCAGCGGAAGATAAATACTTTTACGATCATATGGGAATCAACATTCCTGCTATCATGCGAGCGGCTTATACGGATATTATTTATAAGATAACTCTCTCACATCATCGCCCTATAGGTGCATCGACTATCACTCAACAGGTGGCAAAAAACTTCTTGCTTTCAAGTGAAACCACCTACAGTCGTAAAATTAAAGAGATCCTTTTAGCTTTAAGAATCGAAAAAGTCTTTACTAAAGATAAGATTCTTGAATTATACCTAAATAAAGTATTCTTAGGGCATAGATCATACGGTGTTGCAGCGGCGGCCATTAGCTATTTTAATAAATCGGTAGATGATATCACTCCTGCAGAAGCTGCTTATCTTGCTACTCTGCTAAAAGCCCCAAATAACTACGAAATTACAAGACATTACGATAAGGCCTTAAAGCGTCGTAACTGGGTGTTATACCGCATGTATCAAAATGGATACATCACAAAAGAAGTATATGATCAGGAAGTAGCCACTCCCATAACTTACAACTTGCCGAAAAGTAATCAGGTTGTTTATTCGCCGTCCTTTGCGGAAACCGTACGTTTAAAGATTAAGAAAGATTACGGCGATCAATCCTTAAATAAAGGTGGCTTGTTTGTGCGTACCACCCTAAAGCCGAAAATGCAAGAATATGCAGTGAATTCCTTACGACAAGATATAAATGAATATACTCTTCGCCATGGCTATCATGGAGCGATTCGCCATATGGATAATTATGCAGATTGGCAAACAGGATTGGCAAAAGATAAAAATACCACTCCTAATAAGGATTGGAGTATCGGCGTTGTGTTATCCATTAACGATAAGAGTAAAACCGTATCAATTGGCTTGCAAAATGGGAGTCGTGGTTTGATTCCTTTTAAGGGCTTGGAATGGGCCTTAAAGCCACTTGATACTGCAAAAAATACCCACGCTAAATTACTTCCAAGTGATGTATTACACGTTGGAGATGTGATCTACGCTAAGGAAGAAAATAACTATACACATCTTACGGATTACATGGGTAAGCCATGGTATAAAGCTTGGCAGAAAAAAAATCTTTCCCTAATAAAAAATCGTAATAAGCAGATTGCAACTTGGTATGCGAATCATCCCCATTTGGCAGTAGAAGAAAGACATCTCGCACGCTTACGTAGATTGGGCTTAGTAATTCCAGTAGATGACGCCGTGGCTCATCCTTTAGGAGTCTTATATCCACGTGGAATCTATACCTTAGAGCAAAAACCAACGGTAAACGGTGGGATGTTGGTAATGAACGCTCACACAGGGCAAATATATGCCATGGTTGGCGGATATCATAACAATCTAACCGATTTCAACCGTGCCACCCAAGCCAAACGCCAGCCAGGGTCTTCCTTTAAACCCATGGTATATTTAACAGCGTTGGAAAACGGCTACGCTCCCACAAGTTTAATTCTTGACGCTCCTTTCGTTGCTATTCAAGATGACGGCAAGATCTGGAAACCGCAAAACTATACTCATAGATTCTTTGGCGAAGTTCCCATGAGAATCGGGATTGAGCAATCGAGAAATCTGATGACAATTCGTCTAGCCCAAGCGGTTGGCATGAAAAAAGTCGCAAAAACCGCCATAACATTTGGCGAAGTGGATGACTTAGATCCCAATTTATCCAACGCTTTAGGAGCTACAGAAACCACTCTTTTACGTCATGTTAATGTGTATGCTAGTATCGCCAACGAGGGCGAGAAAATTACTCCTCATTTGATCGATAGAATCCAAGATAGTACGGGTAAAATGATTTATGCTTTCGATAAGCGTGAATGTAGCGATTGCGTAATAACCAATGGCGACACTACTCAACCACCTGTTGAGTTATCTAAAAACTATTATGATACTTTAATCCCGCCAAAACTAACTAACGCCCATGAGAGAATCGCTCCACGTGATGAAAGTTATCAGCTAATTTCCATTATGCAAGGGGTTGTAGCTCGTGGTACGGCAAGAAGTTTGCGTATTTTAGGGATTCCTTTAGCAGGTAAAACAGGAACATCTAACCTAGAAAAAGATGCGTGGTTCATGAGTTATACTCCTGATCTAGTGGTTGGGGTTTATGTGGGTTACGATACGCCAAAAACTCTAGGACACCGAGAAGGTGGCGGTTGGACCGCAGCTCCTGCAGCTAAGTATTTCTATCAACAGGCCATGAATATGCTAAGTAAGAAACCTTTCCCAGTGCCGTCAGGTATTCGCTTGCAATGGGTGGATTACTTAACTGGTCAAGAGGCTATACCCCATTCTAAAAATGCTATTTTAGAGGCCTTTAAGAATAATGAAATGCCTAATAAAGAAGTCAAAGCCGAAACCCAAGAAGATGACATTTACGATCTTGGAGCTGGCGAAAGCTATGACGATAGCACGATAGAAAATGGTAAATATGCCCCAATCCCCGATGACGTGAGAGAAAAACGTGAAAGCAAAGGTGAAAACGTCGGCAATTATAACGGCGGTGATGATAACAATAACACCGTAGTTATTCCTGAAGATAATATCAACAATAGCAATCATGGTAGTGTACATGAAGATATAACCCCGGCGGATATGGATGAATATAGTAACAATTGATGATTATATAGTATCTCTTATCCACTAAAAAATATAACCCAAACCATTAACATTACATCCACATTACATATACATTACATTACATTATCAAACGTCGTACACCGTACATAAAAAAGGAGCATGGTAGACATAAAATGATTGCTTTAGATAAAATAATAACAGATATCAAAACCTCACTAGACTTACAAGAATCTCGCTTGGATTATAAGGAGTCAAAGCGTAGATTGTCAGAACTTGATTCTTTAGTGGAAGATTCTGAATTATGGAACTCGCCCCATAAAGCCCAATCATTAATGAAAGAAAGAACTAACTTGCTTGATTGTTTAACAGGTTATGAAAGCCTGTTACAGGATTTTAACGATAATGTGGAATTATTGGAAATATCCCAATTGGAAAAAGATGAAGAAGTCCAACGGGAAGTTAAAGAGGCCTTAATCTCTTTGCGAGAACAATGTGCCAATCAAGAGTTATTGTCATTATTATCAGGGGAAAGCGATGATAATGATACTTATCTTGAAGTACATTCGGGAGCAGGTGGCACAGAAGCACAGGATTGGGCGTTGATGTTGTTAAGAATGTACACACGTTGGGCAGATTCTAAAGGTTATAAAATCGACTACATTGAAGAGAATCCAGGCGACGAAGCAGGCTTAAAATCGGCTACAGTCCAAATCAAAGGCCATCAAGCTTACGGTTGGTTAAAGCTAGAAAGTGGGGTACATCGTTTGGTTAGAATATCGCCCTTTGATAGTAATTCACGCCGTCATACATCCTTTGCCTCCATTAGTATTTATCCTGTTATCGATGATCACATCGAAATTGATATCAATCCTGCAGATTTACGAATCGATACTTACAGAGCGTCAGGAGCAGGCGGTCAGCATGTGAATACTACAGATTCCGCCGTACGTATTACTCATGTGCCTAGTAATATTGTTGTCCAATGTCAGAATGATAGATCCCAACATCGCAACAAAGATACGGCCATGAAGATGTTGCGAGCTAAAATATACGAAGCAGAACTAAGTAAAAAACTCGAGGTTACGCAATCCATACACGATAATAAATCTGATAATGGTTGGGGTCATCAAATTAGATCCTATGTACTTCAACCCTATCAAATGATCAAGGATCTAAGAACCGCCACCGAAACAAGCGACACAGTAGGAGTTCTAAATGGTAAAATAGATATTTTCCTCTCTTCGGCTTTAGCTCAACTTTCATGACAACTTTCATTCATTCTTTTTCACTAACCCTTATTAACTTTAATTTTAACTTTAACTCTAATTTTAAAAATCTACTCAAAAAATTCACAATTAACTCACAATTAACTCATAGGTAAAAATAATATGAAAAAACTAGTCGGAAAATCTCTTTCTTATTTCAAATTCACAATTAATTCAATAGGTAACAATAACATGAAAACTTTAATCATCAGATCCCTTGAAGAAGCTCAAGATACTGCTAATATATTGGAGAAAAAAGGCTTTAAGGTGGACATTTTGCCAATTTTTTCGGTGGAGTATAACAATGAAAATATTGATTTAGTAAAGAATATTGATCCCAAAAACATCCAAGGAGTAATTGTTACATCTTTAAACAGTGTTAAAGCTCTTGAGAATACTTCTAAGAAATTTAAAAAATTACCTATCTTTGCGGTGGGCGATAAAACAACCGAAAAATTAAAGGAAGCAGGATTTAAAAAGATCAAAACTGGAGCAGGCACAGCCGTACAGCTTGAAGAAACTATCCAAAAGTTTTACAAAAATAAAAAGGATGTATCCCTAGCTTATATCAGTGGTGAAGAGATATCCTATGGCTTTGATAAATTGGAAGATAGTGATGTTTATGATATCCATAGAACTATAGTTTATAAAACTATTTATATTGACGAATTACCAAATAATATCATTAATGATTTAAAAACTGGCGAGATCAAAAAAGTTATCATATTATCGCAAAACATCGCCGATAAGTTTGTCGAACTGGTGCATAAGGCGGGCTTAAGTGAAACTTGTAGCTCAATGAAAGCTTATACTTTAACTCCAGACATTAAAAATATCTTGGAACAGATCCCATTTTCTGCCATAAAAGTCCCTAAAAAGCCCAAACTTTCCTTATTACTCAAAGCAGTTACCAAACGAAAATCCTATAAAAAGAGATTGATCTTTGCAGTTATCGTCTTGATTATTTTAGCCATTTTAGGAACAATTGGTTATTATAAAATCATGCCTGATGAGAAAAATATCGTGAGTCAAGTGGTTAATATGATGATACCGCAAGATATGTCTATCAGCAGTAAAACAGGGAAAAAGACTAAAAAAATCAAAACTAGCAAAAAAGATAAAAACAGTAAAAAAGATAAAGCTGAAAGCGATCAACTTGCCAAAGATAAGGACACATCCACATCGGACGAAGTGCTAAAACTAAAAGATAATTCCACCGATGAGATCAAAGATAAAGATCAAAACCAAGAGAGCGAAAAAGATAAAGATAAAAGTAAAGATAAGAACAAAGATAAAGATAAGAACAAAGACAAAGACAATGATAAAGATTCGCTAAAATCTGACGCATCTTCTACAGATTCCGCTAATCCGCCAAGTAATAATGATCAAGAATTGAATGCTCAAACTATCGTCAATCCAGTTGTTGCGAATACTACAAGCAATGTAGATACTAGCTATTACAAAGAAAAAATTGCAGGGTTAGAAAATGAATTGCAATCAGTAAAATCCCAACTGAAAAACAATCAAGATACCTTAAGCAATCTGAATAAAAAGATCGAAAGTACTCATACTCTAAGCGGTGGTGCAAATAGTAGTGTTTACACATCTTACGCCTTGCTTTTGATGATACGTGAAGATGTCTTATCGGGCAGAAATCCAACAAATAGTTTAAATATCTTTAAGGCTTCCATAGCTAGCTTGATAAATACCACCAATAAGGTTACGCATGATAAAATCATTAATGCGTTAAATAATCTCGCTAAAGTCAACGCCGAAACCCCACAATTACCAGAGCTGGGCAAAAGCATATTTGATTTATCTTATAATGGTATCGTAGATTATAACTATAAACAAGCAGGAACAATGAGTAATGTTAAACATTATTTATACAAAATCGTCAAAGTACGCTATAAAAGTCATAAACCAAACACTGCCGAAGATATCATTGAAAAACTTCAAAAGAATTGTTTAAATAATAATTATCAAGAGATAGAACCTTTATTTAAGTTACTTCCAGCGGAAATTCAAACCGCCTTAGCAGACTGGCACAAACAAGCATTGATCGCCGTTGGCAATTTGCAAGATATAGAGTATTTACAAAATACTTTCGCCAAGAAATTACACTAAATTACATTTACTTAAGAACTTAGGAGTTCATCATGATACGTATTATTATATATTTTATAGCATTTGTTATAATAACCGCCTTGAGTGTTTTCTTTAAACACACATTAGGGGATGTTCGTTTTTCAATGGAAACGGTATCCTATGAATTACCAACGGTTTTATTATTATGGATCAATATCTTAGTTTTATTTGCCATTTATATTCTTTATACCGCACTAAAATTTTTACGCTTTCTCATCAAAATCCCATTCATTGGTTATGGCTTAATTACATCCAATGATAAGGACGTCTATATCAAAGATCTCATCTGTGATCTTGCCTTAGATAATGATCTCAATAGTGCTGTAGTACTTAAAAAGCTCTCAAAAAATGATTCGGAATTGGCTAAACTTTTAAAGGCAATCGTCTTATTTTATGAAGGCAAATATGATGAGGCCCATGAGATTCTATTTACCATTAGTTCCTATGCTAATACGAGTTTGCATAATTTAAAACGCATATGCTATTATAAATCTTCAACCAATAAGAGTAAAGGTATTGAGTTAGATTACTTTTTACAACAAACTCGTATTAATGAAAAAATCGCTTGTATTTTAATCGAACAAGTGAAAAAGGAAAATAATACCACCGCTCTCGCAAATATTTACAAAAAAACAAAACACGTAGATGAATATCTTCATATGCAAATGAAAAGTATTCAAGAGTTTATGGATAATGATGACCTATCTCAATCCTTTAAAAGCGTTGAAAAAATCATCAAAGAACATCCTACAAATATCGAAGCTTTAAGATTGTTTAATGAATTATGTATCAAAACCAATCAGCAAAAGAAAGTATTTAAAGTTCTAAAAGATAGCTGGAAAATCCAACCATCGCAAGAATTAGGCGATTTATTCATCGATATCTTTAAAGACGATAAGAAAAATATCGTAAAATATATGAATGAACTAATCACCCCCAATCCCCAAACCCCAGAAAGCATTATCCTAAAAGCCAAACTCGGACTTGCCGTACAAGTCTGGAGCATAACAACCGACGCCCTAAACCTCGAACCCAACCGAGACCTAACCCCCAAAGAAACAAGACAACTCAACATCATCCAAGCCGATCTCTTAGAATACAAAGACAACAACCCCCAACAAGCCAACGCCAAACGCCTAGAGATAATCCAAAGCTTATAACTTAAAAAGTTATCTTTTAGAATTTAGCGTTTAAGGTAATTTCCATACGGCGATCACCTCGAGATTTCATTATGTTGGAAACTGCCATGTATGGGTTGTTGATGTTGTGATCTACTATAATTTTATAAAATCTACGAACAAAAAAATAGTTAACTAAATTCCTTTAGTTAACTATAATATCTTAGATAATACCAGTATTTACATGAATGACAAGCGTTGTTCTCTGCGAGATATGGCTTCTTGTTTCATTTGGTTGCGGATGTCGGTTGGGGCTTTGGAGATGATTTTTTCTTCGTTGATGACTCTGTTGCTTTCGGATGTTAGGCGATTAAACTGGTCTTCCATTAGGTCGATGTTTTCATCGGTGTTGTTGCGTTCGTATCTAAGGTTGTTTAGTTTGCGTTGTTTTTCTCGGAATTCATTGTTGTTTTTATTGTTAAATTGGCTGTAGACGTTTATGGCGTGGCTATTGTATCCCGAATCCATGTCCTGTTGTTGGTAGGTTTCATGATTATCATGACGATCGGAATTTGAAGAGTTTTGATTGCTGGCCTCTGTTTGGTTGACTTCTTCCACTGCGGTATCGAGATCTACTGCGGGGTTGTTGTGCATGCTAATATGCGATCTATGGGGATCGGTGCTAATGCTCATGATATCCAAGGCCCCAGTAGTTAGAGTTAGGGACGCAGCAGCGGCCACCTGTTCGGTAAGGGGGATGTTTTGAACATAGGCTTGGGTATTAGCCGAGTTGGCAAGATCTGTAACGTTGTTGTTTTTCGCTCCTTTCTGCACGTTATGATAGGCTTGTTTTGATGAGGTGTTGTTTTTCGCAAGATCGATATTAGTGGCAGTTGTTACATTCTCCTTATTGCTGTTTGCATTATTATTGTCAGCTATATTATCAGCTATATTAAGTGTATTTTCTGGCGGACTTGCTAGATCTAAATTTATTTTAGCGGAAGAATTGTTGCCACTGACTACGGTTTGTTGATTGGCGATATCTTCAACCGATTGCAATAATGATTGAGAATCTTGATCTGTTGCTTGATCTGTTGTGTTCGCTTGGTTATTATTTTGCGATTGAGAGTTCATGCCATCGGCTGTATTTTTTATGATGTTAGTGCCTGATGATGTTTCGCCACTATATAAGCCAGTTTCATATAAATATACTTTATTATACAGTGCTGTAGCGTCCGATCTTAGGGATGAGATAGATTTATTTACTACGCTTGTTAAATAGTGGATATCGTCCACCTTACCGCTGGCAATTGATTGTTTTAGTTGGAACATTAAGCTTTCGACAGTTTGGCGTTTTTGTTGGAAATTTGTTCTTAAATTTTCAATATGGCCTTTTTCTTCTTTCATTGTGGTTGGCTTGTTGCTAGCTTTTTGAGTTTCTTCTTTTAGGACGTTGCCCTTTTGATCCACTGTGATATTTTTCACAACCGATTCGCCATTTTCATCTTTTACATTAATAACGATTGTTTTGATCGCAGTAGTTGAAGGGATCTCCAATAAATCTTGAGAGGCGTCGTTACTTTTTAAAATATCCACATTTAATGTTTGTGAAGTAAGCCCTTGATCTGAATTAATTTGTGCTGTTGTAACAGTACCGCCACCACTGTTAATATTAGCCATTTGAAGCTCGCCTTCTTCTTCAAGCGGGGATTTTTCCAATTCCAACGGTGATTTTTCGTTGCTTGCATTGGTGTTAGTGCTAGCTTTGGCGTTATTGTTGGCGTTAGCGTTAATAGGATTGGATTCTACTTCCTTTGTAGATTCTTTTTTATCGGCAGTTTTAGGCGTATGTTGACCATAAGTATAATCTTCTAAATTTAAAGATTTTACATTTGCACTTCCACTTTCTGAATCATCCTGATTTTTTGTATGACTTACAGGGGTTACAGATTTTGTCTGGATACGTTCGTTAACATTTAAGTTTTCTATACTTGAGATTGCACTTACCATGATATTCTCCTAAATAATTTCTTTATTTGATAAAAATATATCTTATATGTAATTATACTATATCAGTTTGTAATATACAAGTATTTTTTTTCTGTGAGATTGAAATAGTAGGAGTTAATATGATTAGTTAATTCTTGCTAAAAGTATATTATACATATGGCTTTAGGATAAATTATTGTAATATCTGTATATTTTATTAAGATAAAATTAAGATACTGTTTTATTTATTTTGTTGTAGCGTAATGTTTTAGCGAAAAAATATCTAAGAATCTGGATAATATTTGTTTCATTTGATAGAATCAGATTAGTTTTATTAAATTGTGAAAAAATAATTGTAGTTTTTCATTAAATATACTATACTCATAAAATATGCTTATACAAGCATGCTTATAAGCCTAATAAAAATGTAAAGGAAATATGATGAATAAAAACATTTCATTAAACAACAGTAAATTTTTTAAAGCTCTTTCTTCTGAAACTAAAGTGAATATTTTAGAAACGCTAGTAACAGGAGAAAAAAATATTGTCCAGATCGCCCAATCTCTTGAGGTTTCTAATGTTACTATTTCTAAGCATATCAGAGAGTTAGAACAAGCAGGAATCATTCGTACAAAAAACATATCGGCAAAAAATGGCTTACAAAAGGTTTGTTCGTTGATCTTTAAGGATTATCACATTAAGATAACTAAAAAAGATAATGATATTTTAACCACTCAACAATACGAGATTCCCATTGGATCTTATAGTAATTACAATGTCTTACCCACTTGTGGTCTGGCGAGTACGACCGATATTTTAGATGAATGTGATGATAGTCGCTACTTTTCTCGTTTTAATAAGAGCGAAGTGGGAGTGTTGTGGTTTTCTCAAGGCTGGTTGGAATATACCATTCCGTGCTATGCTATCCACGAAAAAAAGATCAATAAAATAGAATTAACTTTGGAATTATCTGTAGAGTGTCCAGAATTGAAAAAGACTTTGCATTCGGATATATATTTTTATTGGAACGGCGTAGAAATTGGCAAATATATTACCAATATCGATCCGAAAAAAGAACAGGGGATTTATACTCCTGATTGGTGGATCTTAAGCCAATACGGTGAAAAAATTATACTATCTGTTACAAAAAGGGGGACTTTCATTAATCATATTAAGGTATCTGATATTACTGTGCATGATATCCAACTCAATGACAATAAGGACAGTATCCTAAAAATCGAAAGCCCACAGGAAACCGAAAACCCTGGCGGACTGCATTTGTTCGGTAAGGGATTCGGTAACTTTAATAATCATATGATTCTTAAGACTTATCATTACGAAGTTGCAAGCTAAAGGGATTAGGAGAATAAGCTATGAATCTTTAGAATTATCGCATAAGGTATTTTAAAAGTTGTATATCTAAGGGGAAACTTAAGGCCATGAAGTGGTTGTATTTTGTTGAGTTTTACAGCGTATTTCCACCAGATATGAGCGAATCGAGTATTGGGGGCAAGCCATGGCTTTTTCCACATGGCATAATGCAGAATTTTGTAACCTGTAAAGCTTCTTTTTGACTGTTTGGCAATGGTGTTCCAAGATTCATTTATTAAGGTTACATCTTCATTAAATACATGATTAAGAATATCTTGATCGGCTAATATGAATTGTGTTTCAATTAGGCTTAAGGCTTTATCAAGTGGTAATTTATTCAGAGTTTTTTCGATGTCAATTAGTAGCATACCTGCTTGGAAATAGTTATCAGGTTTGGTTAATTTCAAGGTGTTATCAAAATAATCCCTAAATTTAATATTACGCCCTGTAAAGTGCATAATGTTATTATTGGTATATCCATTGATTAGCGTTGAATCACTGGATGCCCCAATGGCTTTATTCATAAGATCCATATCAAATAATTCGCCAACATCACTACAGACGATCATATCGATATCTAAATATATAATTTTTTTGTATTCTTTTAACTGATCAATTATAAAAAAACGTGTGTAAGTATCAATTGATATGTGATATGATAAGCCCTTTGCGGTTAAAGATTGTAGTTCTTTTGTTATATTATAGACTTGCACATTAAAGTTATGAGAAGTTAAATTCTTTATTCTCTGTGTGTTTTCATCTGTAATTCCATTGGCATATAGTTTGATTTCGTATGTGCGATTGGGATTTCGGTTGCTATATATGGAAAAAATTAAAACCATGGTGTATTCTGCATAAGCGTCATTGCATGCTAATGTTAGAATTACATCTTCATCTCTATTCTTGTTGACTGATTTTTGCTTTATGTGTGCATTTTCATTTTTCATTTTTCCACTCTTTTATATGTATTTACTTTGCTAATAGGCTATGAATCTTTAGTACTATGGCATAGGGTATTTTAAAAGTTGTAAATCTAAGGGGGAATTTAAGGTCATGAAGTGGGGTTATTTTGTTGAGTTGAATGGCGTAAGACCACCAAACATTAGCGAATCTAGTTTTAGGCTTACGCCATGGTTTTGTAGGGCCTGCAAAGTGCATAATTTTATAATCTTTATAACTTCTTTTTGACTGTTTAGCAATGGCATTCCATGATTTATCTATTAAGAGCATATCATCATTAAATACATAATTAAGAATATCTTGATCGGCTAATATGAATTGTTTCTCAATTAGGTTTAAGGCTTTATAAAGTGGTAATTTTTCTATGGTTTTTGGGACATCAATGAGTAAAGTACCAGCTTGAAAATAATTATCAGGTTTGGTTAATTTTAAGGTGTTATCAAAATACTCTCTAAATTTAATATTATGTCCTGCAAAATTAAGAGTATCATCATCGGCATATCCTTTGACGAGTGGGGTATCGGTTGACGCACCTATAGCCTTATTTTTAAGATCTAGATCAAATAATTCACCGACATCGCTACATACTATCATATCGATATCCAAGTATAGAATTCTGTTGTATTCTTGTAGGCGATCAATTATGAAAAAACGTATGTAAGTATCAATTGATATGTGCGGTAATAAACCTTGTGAAGTTAAAGATTGTAGTTCTTTTGTTACATCATAGATTTGTACGTTAAAGTTGTGAGAAGTTAAATTCTTTATTCTTTTTGTGTTTTCATCTGTAATTCCATTGGCAAAGAGTTTTATTTCGTATGTTCTATGGGGGTTACGGTTTTCGTATATGGAAAAAATTACGACCATGGCGTATTCCGTATAAGCATCATTGCATGCTAATGTTAGAATTACATCTTCATATTTACCCTTATCCTTGTTGATCGGCTTTTGGTTTACGTTTTTATTATCATTTGTCATTCTGTACTCTTTTGATTATTTATGAAAAAATGTATTGTAACATAAGATATGTGATTATACAATAAATTTTATAATGTATTAGTGAACGCCGATTTTTCGGATTTTTTCTCGTACGGTGTATGTGTATAATAGTTCTGCGAGAGCTGATCCGCCTGTGGTGGTGGGGATGGGTTTTTGGCTGGGGGTGGAGATGAGATTTTTATGGTATTTTAGGGTGTTTGTTACGAATTCGGTTTGCCAGCCTTTTAATCGGCAATCGCAAAGGAAATCATAGGTATCTTTTAGGGTTTCCACTAGGTTTTCTTGGTTGTCGGCTATCATGTATAGGAATGTGGGAACTTTGTGGAACATTAGTTCGAATGTGGTTTGTCCGCCTGCGGTTATGGCCCATTGGGAGTGGGCGATGAGTTCGGCGATGTTATCAGGACGGAATAAAATATTAATTTTACCGTTGTTCATTTCTTCAATTTTTTGTCGATCTTCTGTTGTGCCTAAAATGAGAGTGATTTTCACATGGGGAATTGCTGATATTATGTGAGTTTGTAAGAGATCTAAGATATCAAAACGGATATTTAAAACATCATTACCGCCAGTTAATACCAATAACTCGTTGATATCTTTATTATTAACCTTTTCCACTAAGGGGATAGAGGTTAAATCTTCTCGTATGACTTGATGTGTGAGATCGCCTGCAAATAGGCGGCCATTGAGTTTTTCGTAGCGTTTGGGATCTTTGTGGCGATTGCCAAGAGTGTTAATAATAAAGACATTCTTATAATCATCCTTATGATAGAAATCATCAAAGATCACAACAGGAGCATTCCCCAGGCGGGCATTTTCTATGATTGATAAATCAAAGTTATAATCATCAATAATACATAAATCTATGGCGTTATCGTTCATATAATCTTTGATTGTGCTTTGGTCGATAACTATAATTTCATTATTAACTCGAATGTAGCTTTTTATGAATTTCTTTTGTTCATCGTTAAAGCACAGGATTTTTATGTTGATACTTTTATAGCGTTTCATATGGTGGATTAAAGATGATATTCTACTTATATGGCCTGTCCCCAACTCTTTTACGGCACTGGGGATAATGATAAAATTATATTGATCCATGTTATTTATTATCTTTCATTAGGATTGTTTTTCTGTTAAACGTTTTGACATTAAGAATTCTGCCAAGTGGAAATCGTCTAGATTGTCGATATCTAGGCCGTTGATCCAAGTTATGGGATAGTGAATACGGTCGATATCATATTCTCTTGTTTCTCTAAATTCTTGATATTTGGCAATTAAAAAGGCCCCTGTTAGAGCGAATAACTCTTGACGATCTTGAGTGCGTTTTTTGAGTTCTTCAGGGTGTAAGAATTCCCCTTGTCCTGTTTGTTTGTTTAACTTCATGGCTTGCCATGGGCTAGAGAGAGGATACTCGGCCGCTGATATAATGGATGTATTTCCGCTTTTTTGCCAGAAATTAAAGGCCTGTACCAGATCTTCTGCCGTTTGTAGTGGAGCGTTGGCAAATAACATTCCCACATAGTCGTAGCTTTCCTTATAATGATCATAGGCTTGATCAAGGGCTACGGCTATGGCTTCGTTAGCGTGGGTCATGTTATCAAAGGCACTATTGCGGAGAAAGGGAACTTCTGCACCGTGCTTTTTTGCCACGTCGGCGATTTCTTGATCTTCGGTAGAGACGATAATACGATCAAATAAATTACTATTTTTCGCCACATCTATTACCCATGCTATCATTGGGCGACCGCATAAATCTTTGATATTCTTACGTGGTACTCGAGTAGAGCCACCACGTGCAGGAATAACGCAGATACCTTTTTTGTGAGTTATGTTATGGTTTATATTATGATTTATGTTGCTTGATGTCATTTTAATATATCCTGTAAGGCGTCTATTACTCTTTTAGGATCGGTTAAATCCATTAGGGGAAATAGGGGCAATGATAAGCAAGATTGATAATATTCTAAAGCATGAGTAAGCTCGGATGAGTTTAGTTTACTATTTAGGGAATTCTTTCGCCAGTAGGGTTGGCTATGGACAGGAATATAATGGACTTGTGAGCCAATCTCATGGGTATTACGTAGGGTATTCATGACATTTGTTCGAGTGGTATGGTGCTTGTTGAAATCAATGTGAGAAACAAATAAATGCCAACTTGTAGTATGTACCACATCAGGATTTACGGCAAATTTTATCGGCGTATTTTCGCATGCTTTTATGTATTGATTGATTAACTCTTGTCTTTTCTTAACAAATTGATCTAGCCTTTGCATTTGGCTAAGACCTAAAGCCGATTGAATGTCGGTAATGCGATAGTTGTATCCTAACATCTGCATTTCATGATACCATGGTTGATCATTCACATTGCGGATAATTCCATGGCCAGTAAGAGCTTTTACCGTTTGAATGATATCAACCGATGAAGTGATCCCACCCCCTTCTCCTGATGTTATGGTTTTTACAGGATGAAAGGAAAAGACAACGCCATCGCTATGGCTACAAGCTCCTACCTTATGAGATTTCCCTTGGCTATCTTCATATGTAGTACCTAGGGCATGGCAAGCGTCTTCAATTACTAGGAGATTGTGCTTGGTGGCAAGATCTCGAATTTTAGGCATGTCGCAAGCCTGACCGCCCATGTGAACAGGTACGACGGCTTTGGCTTTGAGATTGTGTTGGTCTAGATCATTAATGGCATTTTGTATACTTTCAACCGTAAGTAAACCGCTAAGGGGATCAACATCAGCAAAGTATATATTTGCACCAAGATATCTTGCACCGTTGGCGGTGGCCATGAAAGTAATTGTTGGAACAATTACAATATCATCTTGTGTAATTCCTAAGGCCTGATATAATAAATGTAACGCCACTGTGCCATTGGCACACACCGACGCACTAGGAGCATTCACAGCATTTTTTAAGGCAGTGGCAAAGGATTCAACATAGCTACCACCTGTTAAAGCTGGGCTTTTTAAGGCTTTGATTACTTCGTTGATATCATCTTGATTAATATCTTGCTTACCGTAAGAGTTTATATCTGCCATAGTGTCGTTTCCCCTTTAGCATGGTTGTATATATAAAGTGTAATATGTTAAAGTGTAATATGTTATAGTTTATAGTTTATATTTTATATTATATAGTGCATAGTGTATAGTGTATAGTGTATAGTGTATAGTGTATAGTATAAAGTATAATAAGCAAAAAAGCCTTTGTAAGTTATTTATAAATAGTTATAAAGTAACTTAAACAAAGGCTTTTTATGTGGTTAACTTGTGTAATAGTATTTCTTTAACCAGAACTTGAGATCTTCAACGCTTAACCATTCTGAATTATTATTACTGGCATAAACAAAACCGTCATCAAGATAGCTATGGGTTTTTGTTAATACATGATGTTTATCATCACTCCAACGGACTACCGCAGGTAAAATTGCGTAACGATCTCCCAGATCTACACTGGTTCTTGCATCATCAGAGCTTATCATTGATTCATGAAGTTTTTCCCCTGGACGAATGCCGACAATTTCCATATCAATGTTCGGATCCATAGCTTTTGCCAGATCGGTAATATGAATGCTTGGGATTTTTGGAATGAAAATTTCTCCACCTTTCATGATCGTTAAAGAAGAAAGAACAAAGTTTACACCTTGTTGTAAGGTAATCCAAAAACGTGTCATACGATCATCGGTAATTGGTAATTTTTTTATGCCGTCTGTTATTAATTTATCAAATAGTGGAACAACTGACCCACGTGATCCCATAACATTCCCATAACGTACAACCGCAAATCGTGTACCGCCTGCTCCTGCTAAATGGTTGGCTGCTGTCATGATTTTATCACTCGCAAGCTTAGATGCACCGTATAAATTACCTGGGTTCGAGGCTTTATCTGTTGAAAGTGCAATGACTTTTTGAACATTATTATGCAAGGCCGCACGCACTACATTTTCCGCTCCGATCACGTTGGTACGAATACACTCAAAGGGGTTATACTCGGCTGTTGTAACCTGCTTTAAAGCCGCCGCATGGATCACATAATCAACTCCACGGAAAGCCATTTCTAAACGTTCATACTCTCTTACATTACCAATGAAAAAGCGAACGCAATCATGATTTTTCCATGGAGATTTATCTGCCATTTCCGATTGCTTTAGCTCATCTCTTGATAAAATAATTAATCTTTTCGGTTTCCATTTGTTTAAAATAGTAGTTGAGATTAACTTACCAAACGATCCTGTGCCACCTGTAATTAAAATGGTTTTATTGTTAAGATCCAAATCATCACATTCAAATTCTCTAAATTCATAAGACATACTTATATTTCCCTTATTTTCTTAAATACGCATTTATCCATACGCAAATTTATACATAATCATATGACTTCAAGATTAATCTTTAAGCAAGATAGCTAAATTGAAGTTATATATATTAAGCCCTTTAATAGTTTTGTTTTAATTCACAGATTTCTTATACATATGAATTAAGCTTGATATTTAGTCATCGTTCAAGACGTCGGCTAAGGTTTCGCCTGGTTTGATTACTGGCTTTTGAAAAATCTTTTCATCTGCACCGGCGTGTTGTTGAAGTTGTTCTTCTTCTTCGGCTTTGGATTGTTCTAGAATCTCATTATAATCATTTAAGACTTTATTTTCATAACTCAATAAAGCTCGAACTTGCTTTAAGGCTTTGTAATAATTATCCTTAGCCACAAGTTCCAAAATCGAATGAATAATGCCCGAACTCGATGGCACAGCTTGTAAAAACTGCTTAACGTATTCGTTAAAATGAGCGATGTACTCTTCCTTTTTCGCTGTGAAAATATAAGCACATTGCAAAGCATAATACACACTAGCGGCCGGAGTCGCTGCCTCTTCAGGAGTCATAATTTCGCTATATCTTAAGATATTGGCGTGATTGTGAATGAAGATTTTAGATGTAGTATTGGCACTTTCGATAACCGCACCGTTAATAATACAACGTTCACCTTTTCCTAATTCTAATAATAATGGCATGGTAATTCCTTTGATTTATGTCCAATCGATATCCTATTATTTAGTTATTCCCATATAACATTTCAATAGATTATATCAACTAAGTTAAATATATATGACTATAATAATTCATTATATCATAAGATTTAAACAATAACAATATTTTTTTTCTTAGTAAAAAATTATTATTTTTTCCTTGTAAAAATTATTTTTTTTTGATATAATTTAATTAGTAGTATAAGATTCTTAATACTTGATATAAATTAATAATGAAAGTAAATTATAATGAATAAAGATCAAAGAAACATAACTAAATCAGTGTTTAAAGTGGTTCTGATAAAATTTATTTTTATAGGCGCTATCTTTTTGTTTTTTCATCATTCAAGAGATGAAATCAAAGCAGAAGTTGCACAACATCATATACTTGATTAAGGTTAATTAATTAAGTTAGCTTATCAAACTTTTAAGGTTTTAAAACTATTTTAAATCAATAATTCAAAGAAAGGATTAAAATAATGAATGATACAGTTGAGTTGTTATCTCGTTTGCAATTTGCATCAACAGCTTTATATCACTTTATATTCGTTCCGTTAACATTGGGCTTGAGTTTTCTTTTAGCTATAATGGAAACAACATATTTAGTAACTAAAAACGAAATCTATAAAAAAATGGTTCGTTTTTGGGGCGTTCTATTTGGAATTAACTTTGCTATGGGTGTAGCAACAGGTTTAACAATGGAATTTCAATTCGGTACTAACTGGTCGTATTACTCATACTATGTGGGCGATATCTTCGGTGTACCTTTAGCAATCGAAGGCTTAATGGCTTTCTTCTTAGAATCAACCTTTGTCGGATTATTCTTCCTAGGTTGGAAAAAACTAACTCCTAAGCAACACTGTGTTGCAACTTGGCTAATGGCGATCGGGACTAACCTTTCTGCTTTATGGATTCTTGTTGCTAATGGTTGGATGCAACATCCTGTTGGTTCGGTGTTTAACACTGATACCATGCGTATGGAACTTACTAACTTTTGGGATGTATTCATCAACCAAGAAGCTCAAACAAAATTCGCTCACGTTGTAGCGGGTGGTTATGTGGCTGGTGCAGCGTTTATCATTGCAATTAGTGCATTCTATCTATTAAAAAATCGCTCAAGAGAATTGGCTATTCGTTCCATTGCCATTGCCTCAATGTTCGGTTTAGTGGCGATGATCTTCAATGCGGTTGCAGGCGATACTGCTGGTTACGTTGTTGGTGAACATCAACCAATCAAAGTAGCAGCTATGGAAGGTGTATGGAATGATACAGAAGCCCCAGCTCCTGCGAATGTGTTTATTGTTTCTAGTCAATCTGAACATAAAAACACAGTATCTCTTACCGTGCCTTATTTAGGCGGTCTGTTAGTTCATCATAGCTTAACAAGACCTATTAAAGGTTTAAATACTTTTAGAGATGAAAATAGAGAGCGTATTAAAAATGGTCAGATAGCTTGGAAAGCATTCCAAGATGTCCATAAAGGCATTGATAAAGAAGCTAATTTAGCTCTCTTTAAAGAACATCAAAATGACTTCGGTTATGGATTATTGCTGAAGAAATATAATCCACAAATCGACGAGGCGACTCCAGAACAAATCGAACAAGCTGTAGAAGATAGTATCCCTAATGTTACTGTGCTATTTACCACATTCCATTTGATGGTTGCCATTGGTGCGTACTTCATTCTGTTTATGGCGTACTGGGTGTTTAAAGCTTATCGTGGGACAATTGCCACAGTACCAAAATGTATTTTGTTGCTTTCAATTTTATCGTTACCATTGCCAATTATCGCAGCACAACTGGGTTGGGTTGTAGCAGAAATGGGGCGTCAACCTTGGGTTATTCAAGATATTCTGCCTACTTCTGTTAGTCATTCGGATTTAACAATGGCAAGTGTTTTAATTTCCTTATTGGGATTCGTTGCACTATATACAATTATGTTAGTAGTAGAACTTATCTTAATGGTTCGTACAGTTAAAACTGGCGAAAAAGTCGTAGAATAATAGGAGAAAAAAATGTTTTCATACGAAGTATTTAGAATAATTTGGTGGATCCTATTAGGTGTATTACTTATGGGCTTCGCTATCATGGATGGTTACGATATGGGCGTAGGTGCTTTAGTTCCATTCTTAGGTAAAACCGATAAAGAACGTCGTGTTATGATCAATTCAATGGGTCCTTACTGGGAAAGTAATCAAGTATGGTTAATTCTTGGCGGTGGTGCAGTGTTTGCTGCGTGGCCACATGTGTACTCAATGGCTTTTTCGGGTTTTTATTTTGCAATTTTAACATTATTGGCATTGTTGATCATTCGTCCGGTATGTTTTAAATTTAGAGGTAAACACAAAGATGAATCTGTAAGAAGAATCTACGATTGGGGTTTATGTCTATCAGGAGCGTTACCGCCACTTTTATGCGGTGTAGCAGTGGGTAATATCTTCATTGGGGCAAACTTCCAGTTTGATCCTATGACTATGTTCATCCAATATAAAGGAACTGGCTTATTTGAGCTATTACATCCTTTTGCTTTGCTTTGTGGTTTGGTTTCTTTGAGTTTCTCATTGACACAAGGGGCTACATATTTGGCTTGTAAGGCTGATGATATCATCGCCGAACGTGCTAAAAAGCTTGTTAAAGTTACTGCTCCTATTACGATAGTATTATTTATTATCGGTGGTATATGGTTACCATTCTTAGACGGTTTCCAAGTTGTAAATGGTATTACAGGCGGACCTTCAAACCCTCTTATGAGTGGATCTGTAGAAGTGGTTCATGGAGCTTGGGCTATGCACATGGTTGCTCATCCTTATTTGTATATTGTTCCTATTTTAGGGATTTTAGCTACAGCCGTTACTATGGTTAAGGTTTCAAGCATGCCGAAATTCGCAATGATAACAAATTCATTTGCTATCATGTGTATTATTGGAACAGCGGGTGTTACTGCATTCCCATTCTTAATGCCATCAAGTTTATCGCCTAATTCAAGCTTAACGGTTTGGAATGCTAGTAGTAGTAAACTTTCTTTAGAGATCATGCTATGTGCAGTAATCATTTTCTTACCTATTGTATTATTTTACATTGGTTGGGTGATTCGTGTAATGCGTGGGCGTGTGACTCTGACAGAAATCGAATCAGATGAAACAGCTTACTAATAATTTCAACTATAATTTAAATAAGGATCTATAATATGTGGTACATTGCATGGATAATCGTTACATTCATTGGTGTTATGCTAAGTGTAAACTTATCAAAAAAAATTAATAAGAAAAGTAATTTTTAAATAATTTTTAACTATTTCCCTATATAATATATGTAATATCTTAGGATCTGTTACTATGTACGAATATGGGGAAATACCAATGAAAAAACTTCTAAAAAGCACACTATTAATTTCATCTATTACATTAGCTTTATCGGCTTGTGAAATAGATACGAATTCATCAAATGATAATACCCAAGCGTCATTATCATCTTCATCAACAACCCAAAATAAAACTACAACTACAAAATCTAAAGTAGTACTACCACCAAATTATAATGGTCGCATGTACACATCGTTTATGAAGTTTGTTGATATCCCAATGCCCTCTGATAGTCAGTTGGACTTGGGGCATACCGTAGTAATGGGCGGAGCTACAAACTGGATCGGCAGATTATCTCTAGACGCTCCCTACAAAATGAGCAAGATGTTTGATTTCTATCAAAAAAACATGGCTGATTTCGGTTGGAAGTCGATCTCTACAATGAGAGCCGAATCTTCTGTCTTAACTTATCAATACGATAAACGTATTGCTACAGTTACGTTAGTTCCTGAAGCTATCGGAAATGGTACTAGAGTTCAATTCTCAATAGCACCAGAAAGTAAACATGCAAACTCTGTAGATTAATTTATTTAAGATATCCTATAGAATGCTTTGTGAATTTTCAAATTTCTTTTAAGAATCCCGTTGCTATAATATTAATAAAAGCTCTTGACTATTCAAGAGCTTTTGTTATAACTAACTGTTTTTATATAGCAGATATTAAAATCAAAGATCACACTATATAATACCACACAATACCACATCATACCATATAACATCGCACCATATAACATTGCAAATAAAATATGAGTGTTTTATATTCTCTTGATTGTTATTTTTTTGCTGGCCTAAAGATGTATATACAATAAATATACTTAAAACTACTTTAAATATAGTTTAATAAATAACTGTTTGTAGATACGCCATTAATTTATTATATTATATCTAGTTTAGGCCTGTAAATATAGACAATATAAATGATATATAATTAACGTTTTTATGTGCGGGGAAGATGTAATATGGAATGGTAATATGTATAATAATGTTGTTTTTGGATCGTTTCTCAAGATCTCTGCTCGAGAAGTAGGGCGACTGTCGGTCAAGATCTTGGCTAGAATTAGAATAGGGTATCTGTCTGATAAAGCATTAGTTGGTAGGTAAAAGGCTACATATAAAGGGAGTGTTTTTCTTTAGAATTTATTATATAAATAACTTTTTTATAATAATTATGGTTGCATTTTAGGTCAGATAATGTTATCTTTATAAAACGTCCATATAAAAAATATGCAAAATACTATAAAATAAAGGGTTGACACTTATCATGTTTAAAAAGCTATCTAAAAATAGGTCATTATCGAGATCAAGATCAAAGAGAAAAAGAAGAATTATTATTGCCTGTTGTGTAATATTTTTGTTGTGGATAGTAGGCTTTTTTGCTTTTTATACCTTTAGTATTCCCCATAATAAATCTCAAGAGAAAAATCTTAAATCTCAATATGCGAACATCACTCATACGGACGCCATAGTCGTATTAACTGGCGGTATGGGGCGTATAAACTTCGGCTTTAATTTATTGAAAAAGAACTTGAGTAGTAAAATGCTAATTAGCGGAGTCTATCGAGCTAACACAGTAAAGACAATCTTACGCTATAATAAAGATTATCCTAAGGACGCTTTACAACGTATTTCCCTAGGATACGACGCACGCAACACCCACGGCAACGCCATCGAAGCTAAAAAATGGATGGATAAAAATCATTTTACATCCTTACGTTTAGTTACTGCCTATTATCATATGCCACGTGCTTTAATGTTCTTTAAAAACGTCATGCCTAACATCAAAATAGCTACCACACCAGTATATCTGCACAATAAAATCAAAGGCTTTAGAGTAGTAGAGCTACTATTTATCGAATATACTAAATACTCATTTTGGAAAGTATATTTCACTCTTTCAAATCTATTGTAAGACAAAACCGACATATTATTTTAGAAAGCAAAATCTAAATAAACATGGCTACTTTTCTGTAGATTTTATCATTTACGGTCTAAATATTAGACCGTAAAGCATAAATAATAGAAATTATACATAATTACCGCTTGTATTTGTGGGGAATATTTATTGTATGAATAACAATAGAATCCGCTAATATACAAAAAAGTCTTAAAATCGCAAAAAAATTATTATTAACTTATTATTTGCTAATTATTTTCTTTTATTTTTGTGGGAATTGTGGTATAATGGAGTAATGTTAGTAGCTAAAAAATGGAGATTTAAAATATGTCGAATGGTTTTAATACTTTTGCGGATTTGTGTGAAAGAAGTAGAGTGTGGTATTGGTTTAAGGAGATTAGTGCTGTTCCACGTGGGTCGAATAAGGAAGAGAAGATATGTAAATTTATTATGGATTTTGCCGAGAAATTTAACTTGGAATATAGGCAAGATGAGATAGGGAATTTGTTTTTGCAGAAGTCGGCACAGAATTCTGATTCTAAGGAGATTGTAGCCTTACAAGGTCATCTTGATATGGTGTGGCAAAAAACCGATGATAGTAAATTTGATTTTGAAAATCAAGCGATTATGCCCTATGTGGATGGCGAGTGGGTAACCGCAGGAGCGACAACATTGGGAGCGGATAATGGGATCGGTGTTGCGAATATCTTGACGATTTTAGAGAATACGGAGATTTCTCATCCGAACATAGAGGCGATTTTCACTGTAGCCGAAGAAACAGGCTTAACAGGGGCTTTTCAATTGGATTCCGATAAATTAAAAGCTACTAAATTAATTAATCTTGACGCATCGCCCTTTGATATGATTACTATTGGTTGTGCTGGTGGGCTTGATACGGTTGTATCTTTTGCTTACGATACTGTGGATATTTCGTCGAATTTCACAGGATTTCAAATTGTTATGGAAGGTCTTGCTGGTGGTCATTCGGGCGTTGATATCAACAAGGGTAAGGAAAACGCCAATAAGTTAATGGTAAGATTCCTACAAGGCCTAACTAAAGAAATCGAGTTGCATATTAACAATATAAAAAGTGATTATCCAAGAAATGCCATTCCAAGATTATGCACCGCTATAATTTATGTGGAAAATACAAAAATTAAGGACTTTCAAAGCAGATTTCAAAAGGCAAAAGAGCTAATAATTCAAGAACTTAAATCAGCAGAGAAAAATTTAGAAATCTCTTGTGTAGAACATGAGACCTCGGATAAATCGGTCATGGTTGCACATGATCAAGCTAAAATTTTAAAGGCCTTAAATGTACTGCCGAATGGCGTATATAAATTGAGTTCGCAAAATAGTGCTTTAGTGGAAACATCAACAAATACCGCTAATCTGTATTTATCTAACGGTTTTGTGAAAGTTGGCACATTGCAAAGAGCGAGCAGCACTCACAGCATGCACGATCTAGCAGAAAAGGTCATGAATGTTTTCCAATTGGGAGAATTTAAAGATCTTAAAGTGGATCAATTTGGTGAATATAATGGATGGCAACCTGATTTTTCATCGGATTTGGTTAAGGTCGTTGTTGCTTTGTATCATGATCTCTTTGATATGAAACCCGAAATCACGGCCTGTCATGCAGGCTTGGAATGTGCGATTATTGATAGCAATCATGTTATGGATAAAGTATCCTTAGGCCCCGACATCTTAGACATGCACGCCCCATTCGAACGAGTAAAAACCGACACAGTCGACAAACTAGAAATTTTAATAAAAAATCTTTTAGCTAAGTTGTAGGATATCATATGCTATCAAGCGAGTTATGGTCTGGTGGGTTTGGTGTTGGGCCAGTCGCCGAGAGAGGCTTGGAGGCAAGATAAGGAAGAGATGATGGCGGTATCGGCTCGGAGTATGCGAGAGCCTAGGGATACGGCTGTGGCGGGTTTTATCTTTTTAATGTGGGTGGCTTCTTCTTTTGTGAATCCGCCTTCAGGGCCGACTACTATGGCGAATTTTGTGTAGTGTTTGTTTTGGATCTCTTCCGATTGTAGAACTTGTAATATGGAGTTGCCACTTCCATTTTCATCTAGGAATATCAACAAGCGTTCCTTATCCCAATCGCTTAAGGCGGTTGTTAGTGATTGATATTCGTGGATCTTAGGAATGCTTAAGCGTTCGCATTGTTCGCAGGCCTCTATACTATTTAAGGCAATACGTTCCAGTTTAACACGTGATACTATGGTGCGTGCGGTCTTCACAGGCATAAGATCAGAGACTCCCAATTCGCTCGCCTTTTGTGAAAGATAGTCAAGACGATCCTTTTTAAGTGGGGCGAACATTAACCAAATATCGCTTTCATTTGGTTGGCTTTTAAGTTGCTTTAGGCATTGGATATTGGTTGTTTTCTTTTTAGTATCGACGATTTTGGCAAGCCATTCGCCGTCATGACCATTAAAAATTGCTATGAAATCGTTTTCCTTTAACCTCATGACGTTTAATAAATAATGAGCTTGAGAATTATCGGCGTGAAAAACATGATTGATTGTTAAATGTTCTTGATCTACAAATAATCTTAATTTAGGAGTTATCATTGTTTATTATCTTTCAATGGTATAAAGTATGAGCTGTTAATATTTAATCTTAATGGGCATTCTTGACATTATCGCATCAATATTCTTTTGAGCGTCTTTTCGCTCCGAGTCTGATAGGGAATATAAAATGTAGTTAGCTTCTTTTTGTTTGATATCATGATCAATTTTTGTAGTATCGAGTTCGGCAACTTTGTACCATATGTAGGCGTCTTCATAGTTTTTGTATTTCATATATAATCTTGCTAAGCCTACCTTGGCGTATTTTGAGCCTTTCATTGCCGAATGAGTAAGCCACATGTAAGCACTTTCCAAAGACTCTAGATTCTTATTAAATAAAAACGCATTCAGATACATTGTTGCAATTTCAAAGCCCGCTTCAGGATTGCCGATATACATACCATTGCGATCTTTAGCTTCAAAAGCTTTCTTTAACCATTCTTCTGCCACATATTGCTTATGGGCGTGAGCGTACATTTTACCTAAGATATATTGAGCGTTAACCTGCCCTAATTTCGCATAATTGATGTAACATAAGGCTTTACGTTCGTTGAGTGTGATTTTACTGTCTTTCTTTTGGCGTTCGAGTGCTGTTTGTACACATTTCGTTTTTGTTTCTTTTAAAGATAATTGCTTTTTCATCGGTAAACGTGTGATACGTTTGATCTTAGCGTAGGCGTATGCCTGTGAGCCATTAAACATACACAACAGAAATCCACACGATACGCCAATTATTAATGCTTTAATATATTTATTTATCTGTGATTTTAATTTCATCTTATTATACTCCTTGATTGAATTTCTTATATTATATTACTTGATTAAATTCATTTATGAAATATTATTATAATATTCTTACTTTAATATTTTACTAACTCAATAACTAAACTAACTTAATAGTTTGGTGGTCATTTGTACAAAAAATTTAGCTCCTAAAATAAAAGCGTCCTTATTAAGTTGGGCGTTGGGATGATGTAAGGGGGCGACATCGTGGGGATTATCTGGATTGATACTCGCTCCGAGTTTGGCGAAAAGCGTAGGCACTTGTTGACTATAAAGGGAAAAATCTTCTGCTCCCATGCTTGTATATTCTTCATTTACTACTAAATCCATATCTTGAGCGATGTTAATGGCCATTTGTGCAAGATCCTTATCATTTACATTTGTTGGGAGATTAGTAACAATATTAAATGTAGCACTGCCACCGTGCATTTTAGCGATACTTTCGACCATGCTTTTAGCATTTTCGAGAATGATTTTTTGTGCGTCCACATTCAATGTCCGAATTACGCCTTTCATAACCACCTTTTGCGATATGATATTCTGTGCCTCTCCGCCGTTGATTGTGCCAATAGAAAGCACTGCCGTATCATGTGGCGAAACCTTACGAGAGACTATGCTTTGCAAAGCCGTTATTATTTCCGCCGATATGACTATGGCGTCAACCCCCAAGTGTGGCGTAGCTCCACCATGGGAAGATTTCCCCATGACTTCAATGTAAAAGGGGTTAGATGACGCATTCACAACTTGATCTTTATTAATATACATACTGCCAACAGGAATCATATTATCCACATGCAAGCCGATACAAGCATTGACATTTTGTAATACTCCCTGTTGGATCATTAAGCCAGCTCCAGTCATGCCGTTTTCATCTTCACTTTCTTCGCAAGGTTGAATGGCAATTCTTAAAGTTCCGTTAAAATCCACATCCTTTAAGATAGTACTAGCTCCAAGAATCATTGCCATATGACTATCATGACCGCAAGCGTGCATAGCTCCATTGGTTGAAGCATAAGGCAAGCCTGTATTTTCGCTTATGGGCAAAGCGTCCATATCAGCCCTTAACATGATGACTTTTTCCGCTGATCCTTTTGTGAGTTCGGCGATTATGCCAGTTTTTGCGATGTTTTCCTTGACAGTATATCCCAACTGCCTTAATTCGCTCGCACATAATTTTGCCGTTTGATTTTCGCAAAATCCCAATTCAGGATTTGCATGAAGCTGTTTATACCAAGCGAAAATTTTTTCTTCTAGATCCATAGCTTACTCCTTGTTTTATGGGATAATAAAAAAAGTAAAATAATTATGTTGATATTATAATACAATTATTGTACTATACTTTCATATATAAGTATATAAAAAAATTAAGGGATGTGAAAAAGCACTCATTCAGCGTCCTTAAGTTGGGCTTATGTAGGCGTGTAGTACACGTCGCCCAATTTAAGAACGCTGAACTCAAGCACTTTTTCCCACCCCTTGGTGGAAGTGTGAAAAAGCACTCTTTTCTACCCCCTAGTAATCCAAATGCGGAGAGCATAAAAAGATGTCTGATATCTCAAAAATACGTAACTTTTCAATTATTGCACATATTGATCATGGTAAATCGACTTTAGCCGATAGAATTATCCAACTGTGCGACGGTTTGGAAGATCGTGAAATGACTGAACAGGTTCTTGATAATATGGATATTGAAAAGGAACGTGGAATTACCATAAAATCCCAATCTGTTCGCTTGGAATATACCGCACAAGACGGCGAAAAGTATTTCCTTAATCTTATGGATACTCCTGGCCATGTGGATTTTGCCTATGAAGTTTCCAGATCCTTAGCAGCCTGTGAGGGTTCGTTGTTGGTTGTGGATTCCACCCAAGGGGTAGAGGCTCAAACCTTGGCTAATGTTTATCAAGCCATAGAGAATGATCATGAAATTGTACCAGTCTTAAATAAAGCAGATTTGCCAGCGTCCGAACCCGAGCGTGTGAAAGAGCAGATCGAAGATGTAATCGGCATTGATACGGATAATGCGGTGTTAGTATCAGCAAAAACAGGCTTAAATATCGATCAAGTTCTTGAAAAGATCGTTACAGATCTTAAACCACCACAGGGCGATCCTGACGCTCAACTTAAAGCTTTACTTGTTGATAGTTGGTACGA
Source organism: Rhodospirillaceae bacterium MC! (assembly GCA_002632265.1). Taxonomy (GTDB): domain Bacteria; phylum Pseudomonadota; class Alphaproteobacteria; order MC1; family MC1; genus MC1. The sequence goes on along the minus strand of NQOV01000005.1, from coordinate 157,645 downwards.
TCCTTATTTGGGTGTGATCGTCTTAGTGCGTGTTATTGATGGCACAATGAAACGTGGGCAGAAGATTCGCTTTATGAATGCAGGAGCTGATTATCAGCTTGATCAAGTGGGAGTATTTACGCCAAAGATCACAAAATTACCAGATTTAAAAGCAGGGGAGATCGGCTATTTCACGGCGTCCATTAAAGCGGTGTCCGATACTTCTGTCGGCGATACTATAACCGACGCTAAAAATCCAGTATCCGAACCACTTCAAGGCTTTAAGCCGTCCATTCCTGTGGTATGGTGTGGCTTGTTTCCTGTGGATTCATCCGACTACGAAGAGCTAAGGGATTCCCTAGCTAAACTACATTTAAATGACGCTAGTTTCCAATTTGAAGCCGAAAGCTCGGCAGCATTGGGTTTTGGTTTCCGTTGTGGGTTTTTAGGCTTATTACATTTGGAAATCATCCAAGAACGTTTAGAGCGTGAATTCGGTTTGGATCTCATAACCACCGCTCCATCAGTAGTATACGAATTACACATGCGAGACGGCAGTAAAAAAGATATGCACAATCCCGCCGATATGCCAGATCCCCAACAAATCGAATGTATAAAAGAACCGTGGATCAAAGCGTCTATAATGGTTCCAGATGAATATTTAGGATCAGTCTTGCAACTGTGTACCGATCGCCGAGGACAGCAAATGGATCTTACCTATGTAGGATCTCGTGCCATGGCCGTATATAAGTTGCCACTCAATGAAGTTGTGTTCGATTTTTATGATCGTTTAAAATCCGTATCAAAAGGTTACGCCAGTTTCGATTACGAGCTAGACGGCTACGAAGAAGGCGACTTGGCTAAAATCTCCATTCTAGTTAACGGCGAACCAGTGGACGCCTTAGCATTCATGGCACACAAAAGCGGAGCAGAAATCCGAGGACGTCAAGTGTGCGAAAAACTGAAAGATCTCATCCCACGCCATTTATTTAAAATTCCCATTCAAGCAGCAATAGGCGGTAAAGTCATAGCTCGTGAAACCATAGCCGCCATGCGAAAAGACGTTACAGCAAAGTGCTACGGTGGTGATATCTCCCGCAAGAAAAAATTACTAGATAAACAAAAAAAAGGTAAAAAGAAAATGCGTCAATTCGGTAAAGTTGACATACCCCAATCAGCATTTATATCCGCCTTAAAAATAGGCGACTAAGCTAAGATTGTGATAAATGGGCTAATATGCACCTTACCTTAGGGCTTATGTAGACGTGAGTACACGTCGCCCTAAGTTAAGGCACATCTTATCCCATTTCTCCCAATCTTAGGGATTGCGGTATATGGGCTAATATGCACCTTACCTTAGGGGTTATGTAGACGTGAGTACACGTCGCCCTAAGTTAAGGCACATCTTATCCCATTTCTCCCAATCTTAGGGATTGCGGTATATGGGGTAATATGCACTTTAAATCAGGGCTAAGGTAAGCATGAGTACATGTCGCCCTAATTTAAGGCACATCTTATCCCATTTCTCTCAATCTTAGGGATTGCGGTATATGGGGTAATATGTACCTTAAATCAGGGCTAAGGTAAGCATGAGTACATGTCGCCCTAATTTAAGGCGTATCTTATCCCATTTCTCTCAATCTTAGGGATTGCGGTATATGGGGTAATATGCACCTTAATTTAGGGCTAAGGTAAACATGAGTACATGTCGCCCTAAGTTAAGGCACATCTTATCCCATTTCTCCCAATCTTAGGGATTGCGGTATATGACCTTAAATCAGGGTTCAGATAAGCACATGTACATTAGTTAATATTTTTCTAATAAAACACTTGTATTTTTATCTAAAATTTATTATTATGGTTAGTATATATTTATAAATTTATAAGAGAATTTTATAAATTTACAAGTATATAATTAATAAAAACAGATATATAGTTAAATATGACAGTTTACAAAAGGGATAACCAAATAAAATGAATACCATTACAACGGATGTATGTATAATTGGTGCTGGTCCTTCTGGGCTTTTTGCGGGGTTTAAATGTGGCATGCACAAGCTTTCTTTTGTCATTGTTGATGCGTTGGATATAGTAGGGGGGCAGTGTGCCACATTGTATCCCGAAAAACCAATTTATGATATTCCCGCACATCCCTCTATCCTAGCGGGGGAGATGATTAATAGATTAGTTAAACAAATTGAACCATTTAACCCGATTATCCTATTGGAACAGAAGATCGATGCCTTAAAAACCATCGATGAAGATACTTTCGAACTTAGTACATCGGCGGGACAAAAAATTATTGCCAAAGCGGTTATCGTTGCCGCAGGTGTGGGAGCGTTTGGTCCTAACCGTCCGCCCATTGACGGCTTGGAAGAATATGAAGAAAGTAAGGCAGTACAATATTTTGTAAGATCAAAAAATGATTTTGTTGGTAAATCTGTAGTAATCGCAGGGGGTGGGGACTCGGCGGTTGATTGGGCCATATCCTTAGCCGAAGACGGACACTGCGAAGGCCCTGTACGTATTATCCACCGTCGTAATAAATTCCGTGCTACTCCTGCCTCTGTGGATAAAATGGAAGAGTTGGAAAAACAAGGAAAATTGCAAAAAATTATCCCCTATCAATTGGAGGGATTAAAGGGCGAAAATGGAAAATTAAGCCATGTTGTTGTTAAAACTCTCAAAGGCGAAGAGCTAGAACTTGAAGCCGATGTTCTCTTACCATTTTATGGTTTATCGCAAAATCTTGGCGAAATATTAGATTGGGAACTTGGCTACAATGAAAAGCTTATTAGTGTCAATCCTGCCACCCATGAAACGTCTATTCCTGGTGTTTTTGCGGTGGGCGATGTTTGTGATTATGAGGGCAAGCTAAAAATTATTCTAACAGGTTTTTCAGAATCTGCAACAGCGGTACACAATGCGGTTTTACGCATTAAAAAGGATGAAGTTATACGCTTTGAGCATTCTTCCACCACAGGCATGCCACAGAAATAATTTTATATCAGATATCCATAAGGCATTGACAAAATACTTATCGATAATTTAATTTAACACTAATTAGGAGCATTAAACAATATGCTACATCTCATTCAAACGCATTTTGTTGGTTTAAAAACATTTCATGTATTGGCGATTATTTCGTGGATGGCTGGAATCTTTTATCTGCCAAGATTATTTGTGTATCATGCTACGCCACATTATGCCTATGCTCATGATGTGTTCATTGTTATGGAACGCAAATTATATAAAATGATCATGATTCCCGCAATGTTAGCCTCGTGGATAACAGGAATCTTAATAGCTTGGCATCATTTTATTATTCTTTCTTATAATATCCAATTGGCGAGTGCCAACCATACATCGATTTTTTCCGAAGTAAAAGAGTGGTGGTTTATTATCAAACTTGTGGCGGTTGTATTATTAACAATCTATGATCAGTATTTAAATTATTTAAGATTAAAATTTAGAGAAAGAAAAAATATTCATTCTCATGTATATTATCGTTATTTAAACGAAGTACCAACACTTTTAATGATTGTAATTGTTATAATGGTAATGATGAGACCCTTTTAAGTAAGGGATGAGAAAAAACCTCTTTAAGTTGGGTTATGATAGGCGTGTTGTACACGTCGCTCAACCCCTTATAGTAGGGGGAAAGTAGATGTTATTTTAAAGATAATATTCTAGCTACTAAAAAATATTACTTTAGAAATTTACATTTATTTAATATTTAAATTGGTATAATGTATCTGTTAAACTTTTAACATGAAAAGCATATGGCATAATATGTGGTAACAATGGAAAATTGGGATGAGTTTGGATAACAAGAAACACATATCTTTTTTACCTTCGAGTGTAAAAAATAGTATCAGATCTAAAATAAGGAACTTAGGCATAATATCTTTTATGGGTATGGGTTTACTTATATTGGCATCATTGGTAACTTATCATTCAAATGATTCTTCATTTAACTCTTTGAATTCTGATAATAACATCCATTATGGTAATATGTTGGGATTTGTTGGATCTTACGTATCTGATATTTTGTTGCAATTATTTGGTTATAGTTCTTATTTATTATGTATTTTCCCTCTTATTTGGGGATTTGTGATGATTAAGAATTCATTACTAATCAAATACAATAAATTTATCTCTTTATTCGGATTATTGATCACTCTTTCTGTTGTTTTAGGCACATTGCCCACGATTACATCTTTGAAAAGCCCTGTGAGTTATGGTGGCATAGCAGGATCATTTTTCATCAGTTGGCTAGATAAAACCGACTCTAAAATCTTGGAAATATTAGGCAAAGCTTTTTTATTTATTGTTGGAAGTTTTTTAGCGTATCTTCTATTTAAAAAATCATTTAAATTAGATCCCGATCAGAAACAAAAAATTATCAATCAATCAGATTTAGAGAGTCATAAGTCCCTAATGCCTATTCCATTCGAAAATTTACAAGCAACATCTACGGAGTTCAACGGAGATCCAAGTTTTACCTCTGGCACTCTTTCGGCTTTAGATAAATTATCATCAGAAAAAAGAAAAGAACTAGAAAAAACCATTGATGTTGATCAGGTTTCCGCTCTTAAAACATCTGAAGTTAATGTTGAAGACGTACCAAGCGGATTACTAAGAAATACCGACGCAGAAAAGACTATCGAAAAGACAAAACACATTCCCACAGGGGAAATCTTTTACGATAATCCCAATGTCCAAGTGGTTATTCCCACAAATGACGAGACTTCAAATGAAGTTAGTCCCATACGCAATCCTAAATCTACGCCGTTGGTTAATGAACTGATCAACCGTCTAGCCTTACGTTTAAAGGAAATGAAACGCACCCACCAAATAGATGACAAAAAAATCGTTGAAAGCCACAAAATCCCAGGCTTTAAGCCTGCCATTAGTGATATTAGCACACCTAAATTTTCCTTGGTAAAAGAAGAAGTAACAACTCAAGATAACCAGCAAGATAACGATCTTAATACTGATCTTAATAAGGAGCAAGATACCACAATATCAGGCTTCGAAGATCCCATGGCTATCGGCGTTAGCATTCTAGATTCCGATCTAGATATGATACAACCACAAGCCGAAGTATTAAGCTTTGATGAGCCGTTAACTGATGATGTTAGTATTCTAGATCCTAATCTAGATACACAACAACCACAAGCCGAAGTATTAAGCTTTGATGAGCCGTTAACTGATGATGTTAGTATTCTAGATCCTAATCTAGATACACAACAACCACAAGCCGAAGTATTAAGCTTTGATGAGCCGTTAGCTGATGATGTTAGTATGGAAGAGCAGGCTTTAGAAGTAGAGATTGAAGATCCGCTAGATAGTGATGTAGCTAGATTTGATTCGGATCTTAACTTCCCACAAGAGAATAATATTTCCAGCGTAGATAATGACATCGGTCTCCCACAAGATAAGATTACCGCAGAGCTACAAAATGCTTTAAGTACTCATATTACAACGGTTGATCCCAATACGGATATTTCGCCACAAACTATCATGGAAGAATTAAAGAACGTATTAGATATGGATCAAGAACAATCCATTCCTCCTTCAAACGACATGCTAGCCCTAGAAGATCATAGCGATGATACTCATAGTAATGATCCTAATAGCGATGATATGAATAATATTATGGCAAGCGAACAACCACAAACCTTAAATACAGACCCCCACATTGCAGACGGAGAAAACGACATGCCAAGCCCACTTGTAGATCAAAAAAATGAAGAAATCGAACGCTTAAAAGAAGAACTTGAGTTGTTAAAATTGGAAAAAGAAAAAGTAGAACTTTTACGCCAAAAAGCTATCTACGAAAACGAAATCAAACAAACCCAAGAACTTACCCAAGCCCAACAACTTGCCCAAGATCAATCGTCAGAGTTAGAATTAGAGCCAGTATCTCAAGACTACACTCAACCGCAATCGCTAGAATTAGAGCCAGTATCTCAAGATGACACTCAACCGCAATCGCTAGAGTTAGAGCCAGTATCTCAAGATTATACTCAACCGCAATCGCTAGAGTTAGAGCCAGTATCTCAAGATTACATTCAACCGCAACCGTCAGAATTAGAGCCAGTATCTCAAGATTACATTCAACCGCAATCCCTAGAATTAGAGCCAGTATCTCAAGATTACATTCAACCGAAACCGTCAGAGTTAGAGTCAGTATCTCAAGATTATACTCAACCGCAATCCCTAGAATTAGAGCCAGTATCTCAAGATTATACTCAACCGCAATCGCTAGAGTTAGAGCCAGTATCTCAAGATTACATTCAACCGCAACCGTCAGAATTAGAGCCAGTATCTCAAGATTACATTCAACCGCAACCGTCAGAATTAGAGCCAGTATCTCAAGACTACATCCAACCGAAACCGTCAGAGTTAGAGCAGGTATCTCAAGATTACATTCAACCGCAATCGCTAGAGTTAGAGCCAGTATCTCAAGATTACATTCAACCGCAATCATTAGAGTTACCGCCGATGAGAACGCAAGCGGAATTGGAAGAGGGAGAGCAAGAAACATCGCAAGTTAACGCACAACCGAAGATCTTAGATTTTAGTCAGTTACAGCAAATCAATGCACAGCATGAAGAAGTTGTTCAAACTGAAGCTATGAATATTAAATCTCTTAGCGACGCCCAAACTCAAGAGATAGAAAAACAAATCCGTGAATTACAAGCGTCGAGCATGCCCGTTGAAGAGCCTGAAGTAATGGAAATCACACCCGTTACCAAGCCAGTATTTGAAACACCTAAGATCCCAGAAGAGTTAGTTAATAACATCAGAAATGAAGCCAACGACAATTCCCTAATCGTTCAACCAAGGGAAGATAATCAACACATATTAAATCCTTTTGAGAATAACATCATGGCGAATCCGTTGGATGTGCCAAATATCCACGGTTTAGATGATGAGTACGAAAAGGAGCAAATGCAAGCGGATTCCAACTCTGATTACACCACAACCACATCGGACGAACGCCCTTTTATTTTACCTAAATCTGATGTTCTAGATTTATTTGATGAAGATAACATCGTTGTCCATAATGAGCTTGATCTTGCCGAACGTGCCAAGCATTTAGAAGAGGCTTTACGTCATTATAAGATCAAAGGCGAAGTTATGAATGTCCAACCTGGGCCCGTTGTAACATTGTTTGAGTTTGAACCTTATCCAGGAACAAAAACATCCAAAGTTGTCAATTTAGCAGAAGACATCGCTCGTTCATTAAGTGCGGTATCTGTCCGCATTGCTCCAATTCCAGGTAAAAGCGTAATTGGTATTGAAATGCCCAATGATGAGCGTGAAATGGTAAATTTCCGTGAGTTAGTAGAAGATCCTGCATTCGCCAACGCCAAAGGAGCATTGCCGTTTATTCTAGGGAAAGATATCGGCGGAGCTCCTAAGGTGGCGGATCTGGCGTCAATGCCACATCTATTAGTATCAGGGACTACAGGATCAGGTAAATCAGTGGCAATTAACACTATTATCATGTCGTTACTTTACAGATTTACACCCGATGAATTACGCTTGGTTCTGGTTGATCCGAAAATGTTAGAATTCGCCATTTATGAAGATATTCCCCATTTATTAACCCCAATTGTTACGGAATCAGATAAAGCCATTAACGCCTTACAATGGGCAATGAATGAAATGAATAATCGTTACAGACTAATGGCAGACGCTAAAGTCCGCAACATTGAGGGTTTCAATAAAAAGATCACAAAAGCCATTGATCAAGGCGAGACCTTATATAAAAACACCATTACAGGGTTCAACAGAGAAACAGGGCAGAACATCACAGAAAAGCAAGAAATGGATCTGAAGAAGTTACCATACATCGCCATTATTATCGATGAGCTAGCCGATCTTATGATTACCGCAGGCAAAGAAGTCGAACCACCAATTCAAAGCCTAGCACAAAAGGCCCGTGCCGCAGGTATCCATTTGATTCTTGCCACTCAACGTCCATCGGTTAACGTTATCACAGGAACAATCAAAGCGAATTTCCCAAGCCGTATGAGTTTCCAACTTACATCAAGAATCGATAGCAGAACCATTCTAGACGAAAACGGAGCAGAACAACTCCTAGGCCGTGGCGATATGCTATATAAAGGCAAAGATAGCAAACGCCCAATCCGTCTACATGGTCCATTCGTATCCGATGACGAAGTGGAAAAAACAGTGGAATTCTTAAAATCTCAAGGAGAACCATTCTATATTCAACTAGAACCACCAATGCCCGAAACTTCAACCCCTGTAGAACCAGTTGAAGACAGCGAAAAAGATCCCCTATACGATCAAGCAGTAGAAGCCATCCTACAAGACGGCAAAGCCTCTACAAGCTTTGTCCAACGCAAACTAAAAATCGGCTACAACCGAGCCGCCCGCATTATCGAAGAAATGGAAGGCGAAGGCATAGTCTCTCCAGCCGATAGAGTAGGCAGACGCACCATCCTAGCCGTATCCTAGCCTAGGGGCGTGAAAAAGCACTCATTCAGCGTCCTTAATTGAGGCTTATGTAAGCGTGTAGTGCACGTCGCCCCAATTAAGAACACGCACTCAAGTACTTTTTCCCACCCCTAGGGGTTTGGGGGTGGCGTGAAAAAGCACTCATTCAGTGTCCTTAATTGGGTTACGATAAGCGTGTAGTTACACGTTGCCCCAATTAAGGACACGCACTCAAGTACTTTTCCCACCCCTAGGGGTTTGGGGACGAATAGGCACTTATTTTAGTGTCTTTAATTGGATTATGATAGGCGTGTAGTTACACGTCGCCCCAATTAAGAACACGCACTCAAGTACTTTTTCTCACCCCTAGGGGTTTGGGGGTGGATAGGCAGTTATTTTAGTGTCTTTAATTGGATTATGATAGGCGTGTAGTTACACGTCGCTCCAATTAAGGAGACGCACTCAAGTACTTTTTCTTACTTCTAGGGGTTTGGGGTGGATAGGCAGTTATTTTAGTGTCTTTAATTGGGGCTTAGGGCTATTTTCATATCTGATGTGTGTTTAAGGGGTTTTATGTTGTATTACATGAAACCCCTTAAGTGTGTATGATTGTTTGTTATTTGCTTAGTTTTTCGTATTTTTTTGCTAAGGTTGGGTTGGGGTTAAAGGTTGTGTATAGGACTGATAGGGCATGATAGCCCTTTTTTTTGTAGCCTGCATGTACTAACTTAAGATAGTATTTTTTTCCCTTGTATTTATGATCTGCCATGTTTAAGCGGTTTTCTTGTGGGTGGGAGTTTTGTGGGTGGTGTGGTGGGCTTTGCGGATGGGGGAGCGTGTACGTGTACGTGTGTGTGTTCTGCTACGTGTACGTGGATGTTTTGGGGTTTTGTAACGCATGATTCGAGTGAGTGTTCGGCTATCTAGGAAGCCGTCAGGGATAAGGCGGGTGCGTGTTTGGATGACTTTTATTGCGTGGGCAGTGGTAGAGCCGATGACACTATCGTCAGATCCTTTAGGTAGGTATCCGAGATTGATTAAATGGCGTTGGACTCTTTGAATATCGGCACGTTTTGGGGCTTTGATTCGTTTTAGATAGTAAGAGAAATTTGGCATTTTCTCATTCTTTATGGAATTCGCAATCAAACCAATGGAAATACTATAGGCACGTGAAACATTCCAACGATAGATAATATGAAAGTTATTGTAATAGATAAATGCTAAGCCCCTATGACCTTCAGGCATATCGAGTCTTGCGTCCATATCGTTGGGGATGATGAATTTTCGCCCGTCGTATGTGCGTAAGCCCAATCTGTTCCATATTTTTGCAGGGCGTCGTTTTGTTTCTCCCACATATTTATAGCCCTTAAAGTTACGTGGTAATCGTACGATACGACCCCAACGCTTTTTAGCTTGCCACCCTATGCGTTTTAGATAGTTGGCAGCGGATTCTAAGGCGTCTTTAGGGGAATTTATGATGTCGATATAGCCGTCGCCGTCGCCGTCTGCTCCGTATAGTTGTAGAGTGCTTGGCATAAATTGAAGATTTCCCAATGCTCCTGCCCATGATCCTAAGGTATTTTCATCTAGTAATCTATCTTGAACCATTTTCATGAAGATGAACAATTGTTCTTTAAAGAATCGCTTTCTATGATTATGATAGGCTAAAGTACTTAGAGAATCCAATAGTTTTAAATGCCCCATATTTTTCCCATAAAAACTTTCTGCCCCCCAAAAGGCCACAAGATATTCAGGTTGTACACCGTATTTTAATTCTAAATGATGTAAAAATGTATGATATTTTTTTAACATCAACTTGCCTTTTTCTATGCGTGATTTTGCCGTCATATTTTGTAAGTAGGCAGATAAACGCAAATTAAATTCAGGTTGCTTATGATCGCTGATAACTACGCTTTCCCTTATTGTTGCTTGATGTGTTAAATAGTTAAATGTTTTTGTCGATATCCCCCTTTTATTCGCCTCGGCTTGGAGCGTAGTTAACCATTGATGTAATTTTACATTATCTTTTTTTCTTTTGATAATGAGATCCGCACGTGTTAACTTCTTGATGACCTTATGGGGTCTCCCTTTTTTTGCCTTAGGATTCGTTGGATTCGTCTTTTTAACATTTTTCTTTTTACTAACATGAGCTTTATGTGTAGCAATCGGCTTAGCTCTGACTACGGCCTTTTTATGGGTAACATGCTGATGTTTTACCACAGGTTTCTTTTTCGCTGTAACGTGCTTATGTTTTACTACAGGTTTCTTTTTCGCCGTAACGTGCTTATGTTTTACCACAGGTTTCTTTTTCGCCGTAACATGCTGATGTTTTACCACAGGTTTCTTTTTCGCTGTAACATGCTGATGTTTTGCCACAGGTTTCTTTTTCGCTGTAACATGCTGATGTTTTGCCACAGGTTTCTTTTTCGCTGTAACGTGCTTATGTTTTACCACAGGTTTCTTTTTCGCCGTAACGTGCTTATGTTTTACCACAGGTTTCTTTTTCGCTGTAACGTGCTGATGTTTTGCTACAGGTTTCTTTTTCGTTGATGTTTTCTTGGGAGGTATAATGATAGTTTCCGAATCATCAAAAGGCACGCTATATTCATTGTTTACGGATTTTTCTTGCGAATCTGTCTCATGAGAATCCTTACTACGAGAATTTTCCAGTTTATCGAAATCATTGGGATCATCGAGAATCACAGGCAAGTTGGGGTTATATACTTCTTTTGTCTCGGTATTATTTGTGTGCTTGGTGTTATTTTTGTTATTTGTTACATTTTTGTTAGTGTTAGATTTGGGATTATCGTTACTCTTTGTATTAGTAACATTATTTGTATTGTTTTTTGTATTGTTATTTGTATGTGTATCTTGGGTATTACTTGGGGTTTTATTGGGTGATACCTTATCGAAATCATTGGGATCATCAAGAATCATCGGTAAATTAGGTTGATATACTTCATCAGCTTTATGGGGATTAGTGGTGGTAGTATGATTATTAGTTGGCACTACGCTTTCCAATTGAATAGAATCTGTAATACTATTTGGCGAATCTATGTCAAAAGATTCGGCTCTAGATATGTTAAGGGATAACAAAAAAAATATCATAGCTAAGATACTGTTTAGTAATAGTTTTTTCTTCATTCTAGAGACCCGATAATTAATATTTTATAAGTTAAAGTTATTTTTTACTTGCAATCAATATACCATTATAGTATAAATAATTTGTAAACAGCGATTTACCTAAACAAATATTTTACATATTATAATGTTTGGAGGGGTGGCAGAGCGGTTGAATGCACTGGTCTTGAAAACCAGCAAGGATTAACGTCCTTCGAGGGTTCGAATCCCTCCTCCTCCGCCAACAATAAGAAAAGCTATTCTGATGAATTTTAGAATAGCTTTTCTTTTTCCCATTTAGGTTTTGGGAATATGATTGAGAATATGAAAAGGGGTGTATATTACATGAAAAAATTTATACCACGTCATCTATGGTCAAGATTTCTGTTGATCGTTATAGCTCCTATGTTGTTAATTCAAATAGTTTCTATCACATCCTTTTACTATACCCATTGGATGAGAGTTTCAAGACAGCTTTCGGCAAATGTAGCATCAAATATTAGTTTTGCCTCTGAACTTATCAACAAAACCCCTGAAGATAGCCATAAACTTCTCTTAGCAATGGCAAGGATAGAATGGTATTCCAATATTCATCTAGATTTAAAGGCAAAAGCACTTTCCAAAGTTGATCCCACCTTAAAAATGTGGCGATACGATACTCTTAATGACGCTTTAAAATCTAAATTATCCTATAAGTATCAATATTATTTAAATGAACCTGGTGGCAAAGTAATTACCATAGAAGTACTCTTGCCAAGCGGATTACTTACATACATCATTAGACAAAAAAGTATTACTAGTGTTACGGTGGGGAATTACATCGGTTTGATATCTCTTTCATCCTTGATACTTTCATGTATTTCTCTGCTATTTCTCATGAGACAGATCAGACCCATTAGTAATTTAGCCCGAGCGTCTTCCACTTTCTCACGTAACTATAATGCCACTTATGTCCGTCCTGAAGGGGCTTTGGAAGTAAAGCAAGCCATAAACTCGTTCAATCGTATGAGTAAAAGGATCTCAAGCTTTATTGAGCAACGTATGCTTTTACTTTCTGGCGTATCTCACGATATAAGAACCCCCCTAACACGTATGAAATTAGGCTTGGAAATGGCGGACGATACATCTGAAATTGAAGATCTAAAAAATGACGTTAAGGAAATGGAAACCATGCTTGAGGGATATTTATCCTTTGCTCGTGGAACAAACTCCGAACCCGCAAAGCTTAAAAACATCAACGATTTCATAGAAGATATTACCACAAATTTCTCTCGCCACGGATTCCACATTCAATACGATAGCTCAAGCACCGCCAGATTATGGATTCGTGAAACCGCCATGAAAAGAGCCGTATCCAACGTGCTAACAAACGCCCAACGTTACGCCACAGAGGCGGTTATCGTCTTTAAGCGTGATTACGATAATTTCTTTATAGAAGTTCATGACAACGGTCAAGGGATACCATCAGAAGAACTGCAAAATGTATTTAAACCATTCTACCGCATAGAAGATTCACGCAATCGTAGTACTGGCGGTTCTGGATTAGGATTGTCTATCGTGCGTGATATGGCTAAATCCCATGGCGGTGATGTTAACCTCTTTCAATCGACAAAATTATCGGGCCTATGCGTTCAAATCCAACTTCCCCTAGATTTACAGGACGGTACTCAAAATGACACAGAAGAATAATTCCACCAATATCCATATCGCTCTAGATACCTTTGAGTGCTACGATGATAATACTCTCGATGATAACAAATATGATAATAAAGATGATGAAAACATCAATAATCCTAATAATGATGATGATATCTATGATGATTATAATCCAGCTAAATACATAGATTACAAGCTCTTCTTAGAAGATCAAGAAGAAGCAAAATTAGAACACGCAAACAGATTTATTATGGGCGGTAAGCGTTTAAATGGTCGCCGTCAATTAAGACAATTACTAGAAAGAAAAATCCAAAAGGTAATAGGCAAGCAAGGATTCATGACCATAGATATAATCACAAAATGGCAACAAATTGTTGGCAAAGAGCTTTACGCCGTGGCCAAACCCGTAAAAATTAAATTCGTTCGCAATGATAGAGCCAACGGTATCCTAGTAATAAAAACCCTATCTTCCGCCCATGCCCTTACAATTAGTTATCAAGAAGATGTCATAATAGAAAGAGTAAATACATTCTTCGGCTATAAAGCTCTAAATAAAATACAAATAATCCACGGCTCTCTAAACCTAAATCAATTCCAAGACCAAGCAAACAAAAAAGACAACAAAGCCGAAAAATATGCCTTCCACATGCAAAAAGTAAAAAAATCCAAAAAATACAACGCCATTCAAGACGACGGCATAAAAAACGCCCTTATGGATCTATACGCCACCATAAAATCCAAAAAATAAGGATTGTGATAAATGGGCTAATATGCACCTTTAATTAGGGCTAAGGTAAACATGTCGTACATGTCGCCCTAATTAAAGGCACATCTTAGCCCATTTCTCCCAATCCTTGGGCTTGCGGTGGGGGTGGGGGGGCTATCTGTACTTTGCCTTAGGGCTAGTGTAAGCATTAAGTACATGTCGCCCTATTTACAAGCACATCTTATACTATTTCTCCCAATCCTTGGGCTTGCGGTGGTGGGGGAGTGGGCTATCTGTACTTGGAAATAGGGCTAAGGTAAACATGTCGTACATGTCGCCCTAATTAAAGGCACATCTTAGCCCATTTCTCCCAATCCTTGGGCTTGCGGTGGCTTACCTTAGGGATAGTGTAGGCGTGGGTTTTAGTTTGTTTTTCTCAATTGTTGGGGAGTGGGGGATGTGTATGTTAAGGCATGTATTGGTTTTTATGGGATTGTAAAATATTTTATGATATCTATATACACAGGTTGACAAAAAGATATAATATGCTATATTGATTTATATGCTGATCGTGGGAATTCATGTGATAGCGTACGATTCTGTTTATTTCATAAAAAAAAAGGATATATTAAACTATGAAAATTTCTAATCTGAAAAATTTAGCCGTGTTACTTTTATCTGTATTTGCTTTTACAACGCTTACTTCTGTAAGTGTGGCACAGGCGAAAGTAAAGCATTATAATGTTACTCCTATTGTTTTTGGGGGCGAAAAAGTCAAGAATATTGTAACCGAAATTTCTGCCTTTTCTTGCCCATACTGTGCAAAAACATTCAAAAATGATTTCGATAATTATATGAAACTTGTAAAAAAGAAACGTCTGAAATTCATATACGTTCCTGCGATTATCCATGGCGATGTTGATGTGAAAACTAACCAAATTTTCTATTTATTCCCAAAAGATAAACAACTAGCTATGTTACGCCTTATCTATAACACTAGAGATTCGTGGGTTAGTGCTAAAGATCCTGTAGCGTCATTGGTTAAAATTGTGGAAAATAACACAGGGCTATCTTCTAAATTAATGTATCAAGCCTTTAAAGATCAAGAATATGCTAAGGAAATCAACAAAATGAGCGATAACTATTTCGCAATGTATAAGGCAACATATACCCCAAGTTATATCTTAAATGGTAAATTAATTGGCGGTTCTGATTCCTATGCAAAAGTTATCAAAGCTTTAAAATAATATAAATATTCTTGTCATGAAAAAAAGTTGTTAAGAAGTAACTTATTTTTCCTATGACGTAGATATTAGATAAAATATCGGATTTTAATTGACCTTAAGATCCGATATTTTTTAATATTTAAACTCAAATGCGATTCATAACGATTCTGAATCTTTAGTGGTAAAATTTCTTGATTCATTCTAGTTTTAGAATCATAAATATTCATATGCGGATATTTTTTGCTAACTAATATTCATTGGGTATGGAGATTGATATCTTCTTGCTTTTCATGATCTAGATATTTTGTATTACATTTAATTATTTGTTTTATATGAGTATTTTAAGATAAAATTTATCTTGTACAAGACGAATGAAAATCCATATGGATCATCTTTTTTATCGCAAGATATAAAATTCTTAATTAAATATAAAAAATCTCTTGACTATTTGCATGTTTAGATTTATTCTATTAGAATATAAGTGAGTATTTAATAATTTTATAGTTTTGAGGGTGTTGTATGCTTGAGGAAAATAAAAGTGAAACTCACGATTTAGATCTTTTAGATGCTAAAGTGCAAGACGCTATTAGAAAAGAACAACGAAGAATCAATGGAGATGTGAATTCCGTAAGGATGTCAGCCCCTAAAGATTTTAGAAATGCCTTTTCATTAATAGCTGAATTTATAGGTACTGTCGTACTGTTCGCACTCGGTGGATACTACATTGATAAGTATTTTGGCACGTTGCCACTATTCACAATTATACTGTTTCTCTTAGGATTAGCGGTGGGTGTATTAAATAGTTGGCGATTATTTAAAGGTTTTGGATATGCAGCAGGTTACAAACATAAGAGTGATTAATTGCTAATTCAATTTCTTTGATATCTAAAAGTTTTAAGGTATATAGAACTTATTTTGAATTTTATTCGGAGGTTATTGTCAATGGAGAATTCCATTACAACAAATGGTTATTATAAGCTATGTCCAAAAGAAGAAAGTCCGATGGCTCAATTTTGTGTGAAAGCAATTTCACCGCATAAACTTGGAGGCGTCGATGTTTCAATTACGAACTCTAGCCTTGTAATGGTTGCGATTTTGATTATCACTTTGGTTTTTTTCTTCTTTGCTTTAAAAGGCCATAAACTTATTCCGAGCAGAATGCAAATGGCTGGCGAGATGGTTTACAATCTCGTGGCTAATATGGTTCGTGATAATGCTGGTAAAGACGCACGCCGTTTCTTACCTTTAATATTTGCAATGTTCTGCTTTATTTTAGTGGCAAACCTAATCGGGTTATTACCATATCAATTTAGTGTTACAGCGCAATTTATCAACGAATTAATATTCGCTTTAGCTATTTTTGTTGTAACCACATTTATTGGTTTTGCTCGTCATGGTTTAGGCTATTGTCGAATGTTCTTTCCACATGGTACGCCCCTAATTATGGCTCCATTGTTAATACCAGTGGAAATTGTTTCGTATATTGCACGTCCAATCACATTAACATTGCGTTTGTTTGCTAACATTACAGCAGGTCATGCTATGTTATTTGTATTCGCTATGTTCATTGCGAAATTAGGATTTTTGGGTGGTGAAGCACCCTTTATATTAGATGCTGTACTTATCCCATTTGAATTATTCGTTGCGATAGTTCAAGCATTTGTATTCGCACTATTAGCATGTGTTTATTTACATGACGCATATTATATGCACTAAAAAAATAAATAACTTGTTATTTAAACTTTATTTGTTTATACTTAATTAGTAAACAAACTTATTATATAATTATTTAATTAAAAAAAAGGATTTTATTATGTCTGACATGAATTCAACTTACGCAGGTTTACATCTTGCAGGTAGATTAATTGGTGGTGGTGCTGCTGCTGCTGGTGTGGCTGGTGCTGGTGCTGGTATTGGTACCGTATTTGGTCATTACATTTCTGCGGTTGCTCGTAACCCATCTGCTGCGTCTAAAGTACAAGGTATGCTATGGTTAGGTTTCGCTTTATCAGAAGCTACAGCACTTTATGCTCTTCTAATTGCTTTACTAGTTTTATTTGCTTTATAGAAATAAAATTCCAATGTAGTTTGCTTTTGAGAGTTTTTTAAAACCTTTATTAAAGTAAACTACTTAAAGTAATTTTTTATTTATTACAAAGAGAATAAGAGGGAAATATGCCCCAATTAGATGCGTCAACATACGCAAGCCAAATTATTTGGCTTCTTATCACATTTGGTCTTATTTGGTTTGCGTCTCAAAAATGGATTCTTCCAAAGTTTGAGGACATTTTAAATCAGCGTGAGAAAAGAATTTCTGATAATTTATCAGAAGCTGAAACTCTAAGAAACGAAGCTAAAAAAATTGTAGAAGATTACAATAGTGCAGTGGAAAAATCTAGAGCGGACGCAAGTTCTATGCTTGCTGAATTAAATGCCGAATTAAATGCCGATGCCCAAAAACAACTAGATCAACTTAATGCAAAATTAGAAGAAAAGCTTCGTGTTGCAGAACGTGAACTAGAAGAAAAACGCAAAGAAACAATTGAAGAATTAAAAGTACTTGCGGTTGAAGTTACTAAAGATGTTATTTCTAAAGTTAGCCAAGCTAACATAGATCAATCTTTAATTGAAACATCCGTGGCTAACGCCTTAAAAGCTAAGGGAGTTAACTAATGGAAGAAAGTATTTTTCAAAGTACCCATTTTTGGGAAGCTATGGCTTTTGTGGCAATTGTTATTGTCGGAATCGTTAAAGGTGCACCGAGAATAGTTGGTAGCATTTTAGATAGCCAAATTGATAAAATTAGAGTTTCTATTGAAGAATCAGAAACTTTAAGATCAGAAGCTAACGAAACAGTAGCAAAATATCGCCGTAAACAACAAGAAGTAGAGCGTGAAGCTCAAAAAATGTTGGAAACTGCGAAATCTAATATTGAACATTATCGTGAAAAAGCAAAAGAAAAACTTACAAATTCTATGGAATCTCGTAAGCGTGAAATTGCATTGCGAATTACTTTTGCTCAAAAAAGAACTGAACAAGAAATACACGAACTAACTACCGAAGTTGTTGTGTCTTCTGCAAGACAAGCTATGTTAAATGGCTTAAGTGCAGGCGATAACGAAAACTTAGTAATTAAAGGTATTAACGAGATAGCTCCTGCTATCAAAACAATACACAGTGCATAATTTCAAGTACTATCAGTCATAGAAGAATATTACACTTTCGTAATATTCTTTTTATAAATAAAGGTATATACCAACTAGTGGTATATACCTTTATTTATTCCATTATTATCAGGAAACCCACATAAAACCCTACCCCCTATAACACACCCTACCATACACCTAAACACAACACTGTTACACAACCCTCCGTTCCCGTTCCATCCACTTCGGCGACTAGCTGGCTCATCATGGATTTTAATTGATATATTGCCCTTGCATATTATTGTTATTTTACATTATCAAATAATATATTATTATCCCACATTATAACAGAACATTACCACTAACAATGATTGTTTTCTACTCTATTGATTATTATGTGTGCTGGCCTAACACAAATATATAATAAGTATATATTAAGCTATTTTAGATACTATTTAGTGAATAGCTGTTTTTAGCCTGAAAATATAAGCCATAGAAATGATATATAATGAGCTTTTTTATTTGTAGGAAAAGATTATAATATGGAATCGCAATATGTATTCAACTTCATTAAACAAGCATACAAACTTTATTATTATATTGCGTAGTATGCGAATCTATTGTGATATCCACTAACAATAAATATTTTTTGTAGCATTATAATTTGGAATAACAATAACATCACAAAGAAAATATGATTGTGTTGTATTTTACTTATCATTATAGTTACTGGCCTAATATAAGTATAATATAAATACATCTAACAATACTTTAAGTACTATTTGGCAAATAGCTATTTATAGATATTCTATTATCTTATTATAACATATTTAAAGTAGTACTATACATACTTATATTATATTTAGTTTAGGCCTGCAAATATAAGAATAAAAATGATATATAATGAGTGTTTTTACTTGTGGGAGAGGATTATAATGTGGAATGGCAATATGTGGAATGAAAAAAAGGTTGTAAAACACATTAATTTTACAACCTTTTTAAATTTATATTATATATAAACTATTTTTCATATGAACAGTATCCGCCCTTATGATGTGGGCCCGTGCCACCGTGGGGATGTTGTCCCTTAGGGCAAGCAAAAGCACTACTAGCAAATACGCCAGTTAGAATCATAAATAATATAATTGCAAAAAATTTTCTCATAAAAACTCCTAATAAATAAACATGTGCAAGTTCACGTATTTATATTAGCATAATATATATTAAAAATATATATTAATATCTAATTAATTGTTACTAAGATTTAATTTTATTGTAAGCTATTGAAATGTAGTGTATTAAAATATCACTAGATTACAAATAACTATAATTATTTTTTCCATATATTCTTTTTATCTTGTTGTGTATTATTAATATACATTTAGGCCTTAAAAATTATATATCATTGCTATTGTTTATACTTACAGGCCTAAAGTAGGTATATAATAAATACATCTACTACTATTTTAAATATATTGTAATAAATGACTGTTTTTAGATATACCACTAATTTATTACAATATATTTAAAGTAGTAGTATATATACTTATATTAGATTTATCTTAGGCCTACAGAAATAAATAATAAACATGATATATAGTTTGCATTTATACTTATATACTTATTACTTATATACTTATATATTTATTGGAGAAGATATAATGTGGAATGAAAATAAGCTACAAGCTACAAGCTATAATCCATAGAACCCGCAACCCGCAACCCGCAACCCGCAATCCACAATCCACAATCCACAATCCGCAATCCACAACCCGCACAATCCACAACAATCTCACATATTGCCACAGATATCGCAAAAAAAGTATGGTATTTTGAATAAGAGTGGCTACATATAACGTGTAACAATATATTCATATATTAAAGATAGGAGAGTAGTATGGTTAAATTGCGGGTTTTGGTTGTGATATTTATTGCTTTTAGTTTTACGGTTATGGCGTTGTTTGCGACTAGGGTGTCTGTTATTAATCATTTTTTGTATGATGATTATATAATATCGAAGTTGAGAGCTATGGATAAAAAAGAGATGAGTAAAAAGCTTATTATCTATGATTTTATGCAAAAGAAGAAGCCTATTTCCTTTCCTAAGAAGCCAGATAAGACAGCGAAGAGTATTATTTCGGCTAAGGATAGGATTATTTTTATTCGAAAGAGGAAGAACTTTTTAAAGAAACGTATAACAAGGAATTTTTATAGAAAGTCGTTAGTTAATGCAAAGGTAAGTTTATAAGTTATTTTTCCTTTTCTCGTTGGTGTTTTTCTTGTTGCTTTTGCTGGTAGCGGAGTTCAAGCCATGAGCGTTTTTTTGTTTTGTTCGAACTAGAAGAAGAGCGACCTTTTAGGAATGTAAGGGCTACCCATGGGAATAGGGCGTAGGTTAGGAGGTCGTCGATTTCTAAATCGCCGTCTCGTAAAGTGATGTTTTGTTCTTGAACTTTTTCTTTTAGTTTTGCTTTGAGTGCAGGGAGTTCGTTTTTGATTAAATCGGCAGGACGGCAGGTGATAGGTTCTTCACCATTTAGTACCTTAGCTAAAAGATCTGGATTAATGGGGGCAGGAGTTTGCCCATATTCGCCTTTTATCAGGCTTCTTGCTTGTTCGGAGATATGATCGTATCTGTTTTTCGATATGATATTTAACACAGCTTGAGAACCGACGATCTGCGATGTGGGAGTAACTAGTGGGATGTATCCCATATCTGCCCTAACTCTTGGTACTTCGGCTAAAACGTCATCAAGTTTATCGATGGCGTTTTGTTTTTTTAGTTGATTTTCAAAGTTGGTTATCATTCCACCAGGGATCTGATAATCAAGGATACGACTATCTACGCCCTTTAATTCCCCTTCGAATTCGGCATATTTCTTGCGAATCTCTTTGAAATATAAAGCGATTGTTTGTAAATGGTCGCCGTTTAGTCCTGTTGTATACTCATCATAGCTTTCAAGCATTGAGACTACGGTCTCGGTTGCGGTGTGTCCTGATGTGCCTGACATGGTAGATATGGCAGTATCCACATTATCGACCCCTGCTTTTATGGCCTTTAAGATAGTAGGGCTTGAAAGACCTGTGGTGGCATGCGTATGTAAATGCACCAGAAGATCGGTTTCACTTTTGATTCGCTCGATTAAATTAGAAGCGTCTTTAGGAGTAAGCAAGCCAGCCATATCTTTAAGACAAACGGAATCCGCTCCAAGATCTTCGATTTGCTTTGCAAGATCAACCCATGTTCTTAAATTGTGATACTCGCTTATGGTATAGGCAATTGTAGCTTGTGCGTGGGCATTATTATTTTTAGCAGATTTTATCGCTTGTGCCATATTTCTCGGATCGTTTAAGGCATCAAAGATTCTAAAGACATCGATCCCATTTTTAGTAGCACGTTGTACGAATGTATCGACAACATCATCGGCATAATTACGATATCCGAGAAGATTCTGTCCTCGTAACAACATTTGTTGTGGAGTGTTGGGCATAGCTTTTTTAAATTCTCGGATTCTATCCCACGGATCTTCATGTAAGAATCTAATACACGAATCAAAAGTAGCCCCGCCCCAACTTTCGATTGACCAGTATCCTGCTTGATCAAGTGTATGGGCGATGGGAAGCATATCATCTATTTTCAACCTAGTTGCCAATAGTGATTGTTGACCGTCCCTTAAGACAACTTCTGTTATTCCTATTTTTTTCAAGATAAATACTCCTATGAAGTCATTTACAATACTTAATGCTTTATTGTACATTAATATTATATTTTTTGCAACAATTTTATTATTTTTACTATGTAAACATCGATTATTTAGTGTTAAAGCGGTAATATTATATATATTATATGAATATATTATAACACAACAGCAGTATGTTATTTCCATACTTCAATTGATATATATGAATTTCGTATTTAAGAAAAAATATTAATTAAAAAAGATCTTTGACTTTTTGCATTTTTTTGTTAAAATACTTATATCAATAAGGGTTGTGAAAAATAATCACTTCAGTAGAACAATATTTGTCAAATGTTTGTTAAAATGGACAATGATAATTTTATATAAGGAAAATGAAAATGCGTCTATCTCGTTATTTTGTACCAACCATCAAGGAAAATCCCAGTGAAGCGGCCATAGTATCGCATCGTTTTATGTTGCGTGCAGGTATGATTCGCCAAAGTGTATCGGGTATTTATACATGGTTGCCTTTGGGTTTAAGGGTTCTAACTAAAATCGAAAACATCATACGTGAAGAGCAAGAACTCGCAGGAGCTAGCGAAGTTCGTATGTCGACCATTCAAACCGCTGATTTATGGAAAGAAAGCGGAAGATATGAAGATTATGGCGATGAAATGTTAAGAATTAACGATCGCCACGGACGTGAATTGTTATATGGTCCAACCAATGAAGAAGTAATTACAGATCTTTTCCGTAAAGAGGTTAAATCTTGGAAACAACTTCCCACATTATTGTATCAAATCCAATTAAAATTCCGTGATGAGATCCGTCCAAGGTTTGGCTTAATGCGTGGGCGAGAGTTTACCATGAAAGACGCTTATTCATTTGATATAGATGAAGAAAATTCTGTAAAATCCTATTATCGTATGTTCGTTTCTTATTTGAGAATATTTAATAAAATGGGGATTCGTGCCATTCCCATGAAAGCCGATACAGGGCCAATTGGCGGTAATTTAAGCCATGAATTTCTTTTACTTGCCGAAACTGGGGAATCTGAAGTCTATTGCCATAAGGATTTCTTAGAAATGGATATCCCTGATAATGTGGATTATGACGGTGATCTTTCAAAATATTTCCAAGAATGGACAAGTAAATATGCGGCCACTGATGAAATGTACGTGGAAGAAGACGCTAAAAAATTCGGCGATGATATCATAAAAACCCGTGGGATCGAAGTGGGGCATGTGTTTAATTTTGGCACGAAGTATTCCGAGCCATTACATGCGGTTGTTATGAATAAAGAAGGTAAGGAAATTCCTGTGCATATGGGATCATACGGCATTGGCGTTTCTCGTTGTGTTGCTGGTATCATTGAGGCCAGTCATGACGATAAGGGGATCATATGGCCGGTTGCTGTAGCTCCCTTTGAAATGGTAGTTTTAGACGTTAAACCTAAGGATGAAGAATCGTCAAAAGTCGCAAATGATATATATAAGAATCTTAAAAATCATAAATTAGATGTAGCCATTGATGATCGTAACGACCGTGTGGGCAGTAAGTTTGCCGATATGGATTTGATCGGTATTCCTTTGCTTTTAGTTGTTGGTCCTCGTGGTCTGCTAGATGGGCATGTGAAACTTGTAAGCCGAAAATCTGGTAATTCTATAAACTTAAGTGTTGAAGAAGTTCAAGAAAGAATCATAAAAGCTAAATCAGAAGATAGTTTACAAAAGTTTGTAGATTCTATTTAATAAGATTAAGATTAATAACAACAATAACCAAACAAACCAAACCAAACAATAAGGCTCAAGATGTTTACAAGAACAGAATTAAAAATAGCGTTTAGATATATGTTAGCAAGAAGAAGCGAGCGTTTTATTTCTGTTATTACGTGGTTTTCCATTATCGGTATTATGTTGGGTGTGGCTACTTTGATTATTGTTATGTCGGTAATGAATGGCTTTCATGATGATCTTATGAATAAGATTTTAGGTATGAATGGCGATATTAACATCCAATCATATGCAGGCGGTCCGCAGAAATGGCAAGGCTTAATTAAAACCTTAAAGAAAGATCATAGAATTAAATTAGTTGTGCCAACAGTTGAGGGGCAGGCTATGGCCAGTTCGAAGAGTGGGATAAATTCTGGTGTTATCATTAGAGGTATGGATTCGGCAAATTTTATTGCATTACCGAATGCCAACAAAACCATACACAAGAAAGATCTTGCAAGTTTCGATAAGGGCGGAGTCTTCATCGGTAGTGATTTAGCACGCAAGTTGAGAGTATATAAAGGCGGAAACATTACCATAATTTCCCCTAAGGGATCTTTTACTCCTTTTGGGACTATGCCGAAAGTTCGATCTTATCCTATCGCTGGTGTTTTTACTGTGGGGATGATCCAATATGACAGTGCTTATATCTTTATGAATACAAAAAACGCTCACAATTATTTTAATACAAATGGACGTTTAACATTCCTATCTCTCTTTTTAAAAGATCGTAACTCTACCGATGATTATAGTAAATATCTCAAGGGATTAGTTTCAAAATACACAGCTTATTCCTATGAGTGGGCGAAAAAGAATTCGGCGTTTTTTAGTGCCATTAAAGTGGAACGCAATGTAATGTTTATCATATTGATGTTGATTATTATTGTGGCCTCTTTTAATGTGATATCAGGCTTGATAATGCTGGTGAGAGATAAAACTGCCGATGTGGCCATTCTACGAACCATTGGCATTAGTCGAAGATCCGTAATGAAAATCTTCTTCCTTATAGGAGCAATGATCGGTATTGTAGGGACAGCGTTAGGAACTATCTTAGGAGTGATAATTGCCTTAAATGTTGATCGCATTCGTATATTTATTGAAAATTCCTTTCATACTAAGCTATTTTCGGAAGATGTTTACTCATTGCATGGGTTACCGTCCAACTTAAATGTGAGTGAAGTTGTGTTTATTGTTGTTATGTCCCTTGCCTTATCCTTTTTAGCGACGATCTATCCTGCATGGAAAGCTACTAAGCTTGAACCTGTGGAGGCTTTACGTTATGAATAAAATTTCTGATAAGAAAATAATTCTACAGGTTAAAAATCTTAAAAGATCCTTTGATGATTTGCTAGTTTTTGAAGATGTATCCTTTAATCTTTATCAAGGGGAAGTTGTGGCCTTGATAGGAGAATCAGGGAGTGGAAAATCTACCATTTTACATTCTATCGGCTTACTTGATGTAATCGAAAAGGGCGAGATCGTCATTGATGGGCAAGATCTTTCCCATGCTAAGGATAAAGAACGCACAAAAACCCGCTTAAACAGTTTGGGTTTTGTTTATCAACATCATAATTTATTGGGAGATTTCAACGCTTTGGAAAATGTAACCATTCCCATGATGTTAAAAGATCCCCATGATCCAGATCTACAAAAAAAAGCCATTGATATCTTAAGCAAGTTAGGCTTAAAAGATCGCTTAAAACATAAACCTGGGGAATTATCAGGGGGCGAGCGTCAACGAGTGGCCATTGCTCGAGCTTTGGCGAATTCGCCCAAAATCTTACTTGCCGATGAACCCACAGGGAATTTAGATCCAGCCACATCGGAAAATGTTTTCACTATCCTAAAAAATATCGTTCGTGGAACACAGCAAACTACATTTTTTGTAACTCATAATATCAAACTCGCAGGATACGCCGATCGCATTCTCCAACTCAAAGACAAAAAAATCACAGAGCTAAGTAAAGACATACTAAATACAATGACTTTCTAAGGAGCGTGCAAAATGACAAGTGAACATCAATTCATACATTTACATAATCATACAGCCTATTCCATGGCCGAGGGGGCCATACGTATTAATGATCTGGCAAAGCATTGTAAGGAAAATAACATTCCTGCGGTGGCCATGACTGATACTAATAATGTATTCGGTGCTTTTGAATTCTCAAAACTCATGAAAGCCGAAGGAATCCAACCAATTATAGGGACGCAGTTGGGCATATACATAACGGAAACCGATAAATATTATGATACTAAACGCAATTCTTTATCCTATCCCTCTATAGTTTTGTTAGTGCAAAATGAAATTGGTTATAAAAATCTTTGCCAACTTTTTACCCATGCTTATATGCACAGTAAACGAGAAGATAATCGTTGTATAGATATCCCAACCTTAGCCAATCATGCCGAGGGATTAATATGTCTGACTGGGGGAAATTTCGGTATATTAGGTTTGCTTGCTCAATCGAACAAGTTGGATGTAATGGAAGATGTTGGCTTGCAGTTAAAAGATATTTTTGCCGATCGCCTATATGTAGAGATCATGAAAACCAATCCCAACGTAGAAGTATATACCGAACCCGCTTTTTTAGATTTCGCCTTTAAGCATAACATCCCTTTAGTTGCTACAAATGATTGTTACTATCTGGATCAAGATATGCACGAAGCACATGACGCTTTAACATGTATATCAACTTCAACCTACGTTGTGGAAAAAGATCGCCGACACATGGGGCGTGAGCATTATTTCAAATCTGCTACAAGCATGATAGAAGAATTTAGCCATTTACCTGAAGCCATAGAAAACACCGTCAAGATCGCCCAACGTTGCGGATTCATGATCAAGCCTTTACCTGCCGAACTTCCTACATTCGAAACCGCAGAAAACCGCACCGAAGAAGAAGAACTCCGCTTTCAATCTTTCGAGGGCTTAAAGGAACGCTTAAAACATAGCTACTTCAACGATTTCACCGAAGAAGATTTCAAAGTATATTACGATCGTTTAGATTACGAACTAGATGTAATTATCAGTATGAAATTCCCCGGATATTTCCTAATAGTATCCGATTTCATTAAATATGCTAAAGCTCAAGATATCCCAGTAGGTCCAGGGCGTGGATCTGGTGCGGGTTCGATTGTTGCGTGGTCTTTAAAGATTACTGATCTTGATCCCTTAAGATTTAAGTTACTATTTGAGCGTTTTTTGAATCCTGACCGTGTATCCATGCCCGATTTTGATATTGATTTCTGTCAAACACGCCGAGAAGAAGTGATTCAATATGTCCAACGTAAATATGGGGTGGATAAAGTAGCCCAAATTGTTACATTTGGTAAAATGAAAGCCAAAAACGCCATAAAAGATGTGGGGCGAGTTTTAAGCATGCCTTACGGTCAAGTGGATCGCATATCCAAGCTGATACCTGGGGGGATAGCTCCTTTATCCATTGCGGAATCCCTAAAGGAAGAGCCGAAACTTCGCCAAGAAATGAATGCTGAATCTTCTGTTCATAAGCTCATTAACATCGCTCAACAGCTCGAGGGATTATATAGAAATGCAGGAACGCACGCCGCTGGAGTGGTAATTGGTAACAGACCAATTGAAGAGATCGTAGCCGTGTACAAAGATCCCAAATCCACCATGCCAGTAACCCAATTTAACATGAAATATGTGGAAGATGTTAGCTTGGTAAAGTTCGACTTTCTAGGATTAAAAACCCTGACCGTAATTTCCGAAACTCTCAAGCTTATTAAAGAAACCCTTGGTATCGATGTGGATATGGCGGAAATCGATCTTTATGACGCTAAAACCTACGAAATGCTAACCGAAGGGCATACAATCGGCATATTCCAACTGGAATCCGACGGCATGCGAAAAATGATTCGTGAGCTAAAACCTACAGAATTGGAAGATCTCATCGCTATTGTGGCCTTGTATCGCCCTGGTCCTATGGATCAGATCCCCACATATATCGCTCGTAAGCATGGAAGAGAAAAGCCTGATTATTTAGGGCTTGATATCCTAGAACCTATCCTAAAAGAAACTTACGGAATTATGATCTATCAAGAGCAAGTTATGCAACTGGCTCAAGTACTTGGCGGATATACTCTTGGACGTGCGGATATCCTACGCCGTGCCATGGGTAAGAAAATTGAAGAAGAAATGGAAAAGCAAGCAAGTATCTTCATTGCAGGAGCTAAAGAACATCATGACGTACCTGAAAAGCACGCAAAAGAAATATTTGACAAAGTGCAGAAATTCGCTTCTTACGGCTTCAATAAATCCCATGCTGCTGCTTATGCTCTGATATCTTACCAAACCGCCTATTTAAAAGCCAATTATCCAGAAGAATTTCTAGCTGGATCTATGTCCTTGGATTTATCGGACACCGATAAGCTAGCCATTTTCGTCGATGACGCTAAGGAGTTAGGCATTAGAATTCTTCCGCCTGATATCAATAAATCCCATACATCATTTAGAGTGGAAAATTCAAATGACGGCACAAAAGGGATTCGCTACGCCTTGGCAGGAATTAAAGGCGTCGGCGAAGGTAATACGGATGTCATCGTATCCGAGCGAGAAGAAAATGGCGAATTCAAAAACATTACAGATTTCTTAACTCGTGTAAACTACAAACACTTAAGCCGAAAAACCATAGAAAACTTGATCAAATCTGGCACATTTGATTCCATAGATGACAACCGTAAGAAACTCTTTGAGAATACGGATTCGCTAGTCCGTTACGCACGTCTAACCCAAGAAGAAGAAGAAAGCGGGCAAGAAAGTTTATTCGGTTCTGTCGAAGAAGACGCATCCGACGATAAAACCTTAAATATTCCCGATATTCCCGATTGGTTAATGTCGGAAAAAATGGAAAATGAGCTAAAAGTATTGGGATTCTATCTAACTTCACATCCCTTACATGATTTTGTTGATGATTTTAAACTTATGCGTGGTACTTTGGTAAAAGACATCAAGAAAAAAGGTCCAGTAAAAATTATGGGCGTAATTTCTGAAGTCTTTACTCGCACATCAAAGGCAGGAAATCCCTACGGTATCATGAAACTTTCCGACCCAAGTTGTGCGTACGACGTGCTGATATTTAAAGATAGCCTTGAAAAATATGAAGATATCTTAGAACCCAATAGCCAAATCGTAATCGAAGCAAAGGCCGAAGTGGACCCAGAAAGCGAGCAAGTGAGCTTGGTAAGTAACGTAATCTCAACTTTACATTCCAAATTCTCCAAATCCATTAACGAAATTACCTTGGAAATCCGCACAGAAAAAGCCTCGCAAAACATAGTTAAACAAATAAAATCTCTCCAAGCAGGAGGCACTTCCGTAAACCTCCGCATGAAAATTGACGGCACTTCCGACTATGCAAAAATAATCCTAGAAGATAAATACCACATCAGCCATGAAGTACTATCCCTCATGAAAGCCTACAGCGGTGTTACCTTACTCTCAAGATCCTAAAATCTTAGGATCGCTTAAGTTGATCATAAGCGTATAACAATAACAGGATTTTATACCATGAAACATTTCATGATTATGATTTAGCTCTAAAATATTCTTTATTTGTTCCTTTTAACTTGACAAATACATAGAAAATATAATATAATTATATTTCAAAGTTTGACTAAACAAAAATAGGACATCACACCATGCAATATCTAATTTTAACCCTATTATCAATTTTCCTATTTACCACCCAAACCCAAGCCAAACAACCACCATACACACCACAAGAAAAAGAATGCCTTAAAATAACTAAAAACATTCTAAACACTAAAGGAATAAATGGTGTAATAGCTTATTCTAAACAACATACAAAATGCTACGCCAATGCTCTTTCTAGTATCGGTACATATTATTATAACGATTACGATTACGAAACCGCTAAAAAATATTATATCTTAGCAGGGAAGGCAGGTTATAGTAATGGTTATTTTAACCTTGGTAAGATGTACCATACAGCCTTAAAAAATTATGATCTTGCTATCAAATATTATATCTTAGCTAGTCAAAATGGTAGTAAATACGGTTATTTCAATCTTGCCATGTTGTATGAACACACATTAAAAAATTATGATCTTGCTATTAAATATTATATCTTAGCAGGTAAAATGGGCGGTAATGATGGTTATTTTAATCTTGCTATTATGTATGAATACACATTAAAAAAATACGATCTTGCTAAAAAATATTACATATTAGCAGGTCAACAAGGAAAGAATGATGGTTATTATAATCTTGCTTTAATGTGTGAACACACATTAAAAAAATACGATCTTGCTATTAAATATTACATCTTAGCACAAAAAGCAGGGTATAAAGCAGGATACTTTAGTCTTGCTTATATGTATGAACACACATTAAAAAAATACGATCTTGCTAAAAAATATTATATCTTAGCAGGTAAAGCAGGGTATAAAGCAGGATACTTTAATCTTGCTATTATGTATGAACACACATTAAAAAAATATGATCTTGCTAAAAAATATTATATCTTAGCAGGTAAAGCAGGCGGTAATGATGGTTATTATAATCTTGCTTATATGTGTGAACACACATTAAAAAAATACGATCTTGCTAAAAAATACTATTCATTAGCCGTACAAAGTGGCACTCATAAAGGGTATCTGGGCTTATACTATCTATACAAAGATCACTACCACAACCAAGCCTTAGCCCAAAAATATTATCAACTCTATCACTCGGGTGGTTAAAGCAGGCAGGCTATAAAATAAATCTTATAAAAAAATACTTGCAAATGGTTTCATATAATGATACATTAGAACAACCCTAAAAATAACTTAAGACAAATCACACGCAAGTTAGTGGATATATTAATACTTTATATTAATACTTAGGGAATTATATTCACTTCCGGTGTTATGAAATACTAACCAATTGCTTGCGGCGGCTTAACCGGAAAAACAATAAGGAAATATATTATGAGTTTACCTAAATTTACCATGCGTCAGCTAATGGAAGCTGGTGTTCATTTTGGACACAATAAACGCCGTTGGAATCCTGCACTAAAAGATTATCTTTTTGGTGTACGTAACAACATTCACATTATCAATCTACAAAAAAGTGCTCCACAACTGCATGAATCAATGCAAATTGTTCACGATGTAGCCGCAAATGGCGGACGTGCTTTATTTGTGGGAACAAAACGTCAAGCAAGCGACATTATCGCAGAAACTGCAAAGCGTTGCGGTCAATACTATGTTAATCATCGTTGGTTAGGTGGTATGTTAACTAACTGGAAAACCATTTCTAATTCCATTTCTCGCTTAAAAGCTTTAGAAGAATTATTAGACGATGAAAACGGTACAGAAGGTTTAACTAAAAAAGAAATCCTAAAACGTACACGTGAACGTGAAAAACTAGATCGTGCTTTAGGTGGTATTAAAGATATGAAAGGTCAACCTGATATCTTGATCGTGATTGATACAACAATCGAAGAAACTGCAATCAAAGAAGCTAATAAACTTGGTATCCCTGTTATTGCGATTATCGATAGTAATGCCCCACTAACTGGCGTTGATTATCCTGTAATCGGAAATGATGATTCGGTACGTGCAATTCAGTTATACTGTGATCTTTACACAGATAGTTTCCTAGGCGGTATGTCTGTGGAAATGGCTCAAGCTGGCGTTGATCTTGGTGCATTAGAAGACGCCCCACAAATCTAGAAAAAGGCGTGAAAAAGCACTCATTCAGAGCTTTTAAGCCTTTTACGATAGTGGTGTATACACCACGCAAGGCTTAAAAACTCTGGCTAAGCACTTTTTCCCACCTTTTTACATCTTATTTCATGATCTTATGTAAAGTTATTATGTAAGATTAAAATTAAATTATTCTCAATAAAGGAATTTTAAATATGGCTGTTACTGCTGGTTTAGTAAAAGACCTACGCCAACGCTCTGGTGCTGGTATGATGGATTGTAAGAAAGCTCTTACAGAAACAGATGGAAACATCGAAGAAGCAATCGATTGGTTGCGTACAAAAGGTTTAGCTACTGCGGCTAAAAAATCTGGCAATATTGCTGCGGAAGGCTTAGTTGCTGTACTTTCTAAAGGTAATAAAGGTGCGATTGTTGAGATCAATTCGCAAACTGATTTCGTTGCTCGTAACGAAGAGTTCCAAGCTTTTGTTGCGAATGTTGCCAAAGGTGCATTCGAAAATAATGGCGATCTTGAGGCAATTAAAAAAGCTACTTATCCAGGAGAAAGCGATACTTATGAACAAAAAATCATCAGTACTATCGCTACAATCGGCGAAAATATGAATTATCGCCGTTCGCAATGTGTGGAAGTATCAAAAGGTGCGGTAGCCTCTTACATCCATAACGCTACTGCCGAAGGTATGGGAAAAATTGCCGTTCTTGTCGGTTTAGAATCAGACGGCGACCAAGATAAATTAATCGATTTCGGTAAGAAATTAGCTATGCACATCGCTGCGGTTAATCCCCTAGCTTTAGATAAAGATAGCCTTGATCCTACAGTTGTTGCCCATGAACAAAAAGTTATTGAAGAACAAGCTCGTGAATCAGGCAAGGACGATAAAATCATCGCTGGTATGGTTAAAGGTCGTATGTCGAAGTTCTTTAAGGAGCAAACTTTATTGGAACAAGAATTTGTTCTTGAATCTAAAACGCCAGTAAAAACTGCTATCGCTAATTTTGCGAAAGAGTTAGGTTCTGAAGTTAAACTTGTAGAGTTCGTTCGTTACGGATTAGGCGAGGGAATCGAAAAAGCTGAAGATAATTTCGCTGAAGAAGTTGCTAAAGCTGCAAAAGGTTAATCCCTTTTTGTATTAATAACGGTAGATCATTTTAATCTACCGTTATTATTTTAAAAGGGCGTGAAAAAGCACTTTTTCCTACCCTTTACATATATTGTACATAAATTGAGATGATTTGAATGTCTAAAAAATATAAAAGAATTTTGCTTAAGCTTTCGGGCGAGGGCTTAATGGGTAAAAAAGATTTTGGTTGGGATATGGATACCATTCAACGTACAGCGTTGGAAGTTAAGCCTCTTCTTGAAAGCGGTATGGAAGTTGTGATCACTTGTGGCGGTGGGAATGTTTTCCGTGGCTTGGTGGCAACTGGTATCGGTTTTAATCGTAATCCTGCCGATCATATGGGAATGCTTGCTACTATCATGAATGGTCTGGCCCTAAAGAGCGTATTCGAAAGCTTGGGAATGGAATGTTCTGTATTATCAGCTCGTGGGATCGATTCGGTTTGCGATGCTTTTAGTTATTATCGTGCGGAAAGTGATCTCAAAGCAGGTAAAGTCGTGATTTGCGTTGGCGGTACTGGTAACCCATTCTTTACAACTGACACAGGCTCGGTTCTTAGAGCAGTGGAAACTGGTTGCGATATCATGCTAAAAGCCACCCAAGTGGACGGCATATATTCCGCCGATCCAAAAACAGATAAAAACGCCACTCGCTATGATTCTTTAACATACGATGAAGTCTTATCTAAGAACTTGAAAGTAATGGATTTAACCGCTATTACTTTGGCAAAAAACAACAGTTTACCTATTATGGTATTCGATATGCACAAACAAGGTACATTAAATGACGTCGTTAACTCAAAAGGCACGTATACAGTAGTTACGGTGTAGGGTAGGGGCGTGAAAAAGCACTCATTCAACGCTCTTAAGTGGGTTATGATAGGCGTGTTGTACACGTCGCCCCGCTTAAGAACGTTGATTAAGTATTTTTTTCCACCCCTACGAGATTGGGGATCTATTTTCTCATTTTAGTAATATAAACAACAATTTATTTTAAGGATTTTATTATGTCTGAATTTAATTTTAAAGAGTTTCAAAAAAACACAGAAACACGCATGCAAAAAAGCCTAGATTCTCTAGCTAGCGATTTTGCAGGTTTAAGAACTGGGCGAGCATCTGTGTCATTACTTGATTCTGTTATGGTTCCTGCCTACGGCACAGATACTCCACTAAACCAAGTGGCAAACGTTACAGTGCCAGAATCTCGTATGATTAGCGTTCAAGTGTGGGACAAAGCGGTAGCTCCAGCTGTGGAAAAAGCTATCAGAGAAGCGAATCTAGGCTTAAACCCATCAGCCGAAGGGCAATCAATTCGTGTTCCCATTCCGCCACTAAATGAAGAACGCCGTAAAGAATTAACCAAAGTAGCCAGCAAATACGCCGAAGAATCTCGCATAGCAATTCGTAACATCCGCCGTGATGCCAACGATAAACTTAAAAAATGCGAAAAAGATAACGACATCTCCAAAGACGAACATAAAGGCTACCAAGACGACGTCCAAAAATGGACAAATACCTTTATAAAAAAAGTAGATGACACACTATCATCTAAAGAACAAGAAATCATGCAAGTATAACCCACTCTAATATAATATAACTCAACTCAACCCAACCTAATATTATTTTAGGTTTCTGTTCCATATGCGTTTTAGTAAAGGGGTGTTGCGGACGAATTTTTCGGGGTTGATGTATATGGGTTGGTTTTTGTATTTGGTTAGAGTGTTTAAAAGGTCGATGTCTTTTTCTAAAGCTGGGTAGGAGTAATGTTTGTATGCTATTATTTTTTGTCCATTTTGTGAAAGGAGCATGCTGATAAAATCGTGAGCAAGGTTTTCTTTCATGGTGTTTGAAGTGATTCCTACATAATTATGAATTTCAAGGTTACCATTTTTAAACATTAAAGCTTTATATTTTGTGTTTTGGTTTACTAACTCTTCCATGGAAGGCTTGGTGGAATAATCCAAGACAAAATCGCCACCAGCTAGAGAGAATTTATTGAAAGCAGAAGTTTGGCTAGTTTCTATAAGTGCATGTTTATACAGGGTATTTATTAGGGATACAATTTTGTTTTTATATAAATCATTGATCCAATATAAAAGATTAAGCCCTAAAGTATTTGCGGTGGGATCTTCAATTATTAGGGTATAATTGGGATTAGTTATTAATCCAAGTAGGGTAGTTGGAGGATTTTTTATCTTTTCTTTATTATAAATAAAAGATAATTGAAAACTTTCAAAAGGAATGTAATACTTTGAATTATAATGCTTTTGGTCGACTGTAGTTTTAGGATAATTGTTGGTCTCAATACGTAATAATTGCCCATTTCCTGCTAAGGCATTCATTTCCAAGCTCGACATTCCCATAACCACATCAACCCCGGAATAGTTGGGAAAATCTTGATTTATATTGACACTACTATCAACACTAATCCATTGAATTTTGCCCTTGTACTTATCGTAAAATAAATCCTCTAGATACTTGGATGGGCCATCTTCTTTTAGAAAGGTATTGCGTGTATATACTGTAATGGTATCGGGATCATTCTCATAGCTATTGGTATTTTTAGCGAACGCATAACTACTTAGAAATGCAGTAGTTATAAATGTTAAAATAATTCCCATAAGATATTTTAATTTAATTGCCATGGTAAAAGCTCCATATAATTATTAGTTTTCATTACTTATAAGTTTAATATTTAGAAGTAAAAAAATAAAAATAAGATATTTTAACATCCCCTTAAAGTTAGTTAAATATCTTATTTCATTTTTTCCAGCCCTTTTGCAATTATAATATAATATTACCTCTTAGGATAAAATCTATTTATTACCGCCAGCATATTTTTCAATATCGATATAATCAAGACCAGATTTTAATTCTGATCTAATAAATTCAGAACGCTTAACCGGACCACCTGTTGCAGGATCAGGGAAGATCTTTCTCCATGTGAAGAGTTTAACCGATAGCGAACATAAAGCCGCTCCAACTACTGTATGGTGTTCTTCTACCATTTCTTTAACTTTTGCGAATTTTACAGCGTTAATATCTGTCCATAAATCTTCGGTTTGAGCGTCAAAGCTTTCGAACATACCTGATACAATTGTAATTGTTTCTGATAATTTTTCACGTACTTCTTTACAAGTTTTCATTAGTCCTTTATCACGGCTTAGTTGCCAGTTTTTACTAAAGTTATCCATAGAGGAGATTAAATCTTCCATAGGTGCTTGTAGATCATCTAAACAGTTTCTATAATATGATAATGACATGAATGTATCGCCATAATCCTCCAAGAATTTAGGCACATCCATAATATCAATACCCAATTTAGCTGACATTTTATCCAAACGTTCACGAGCTTTTTTTAGATCGGGAGTTCTAAATAATTCCACAGGATCAACAACGGAATTTAATTCCAGTTCATCGCCGTACACTTGCATAATTAAAGGCGTTGTAAATTTAGTCATGTACGCACTTAATTCTTTTTGTTTTTCTTTGGAAAGATTTAATTTAGAGCCAGGTTGTAGTGGGATATCATTCGCACGTAAGGCCTTACGTAGGGAATATACATCATAGCTAGGAATTCCTGCAAGAGTACGTAGAATTGGAATATCATAAGCTTCCACTTCTGGAGTCATGGTGAATTCTTGGGCTATGTCGCTCACGTCCAACTGGCCGCTTCCTGTTTCTGCATTTGAAAAAATTTCAACAACAGATTTTAAACGAACATTTTTAACCATTTTAGCACTTAATAGGGCGGTGGTTCTTAAAGGGATAATTGCTAAAGGCAGAACTGCAAGATTATCAAGATCTTTTTGAATCTCGGCTTCTCTTTCTGCTAAACGAGCTCTTCTTAACCCATCAACTGATGCATCAGTAACTTTATCATTCATTGCTGTAAACTTCCATTAGTGTTATTAGTATTGTTAATATTTGCATTTGATTACATTATAAGATAAAATGAATAAATTATAAAGACATTTTTTAAAAAAGTTTTAATTTTTTATTAATTTTAGGAAAAAACATGCCCAGATATCTTATAAAAGTTGAATATGACGGTACTAATTTTTCAGGTTGGCAACGTCAAGATAATGTAATAACCGTTCAAGAAGTAATCGAAACTGCCATAGAGAATTTAACTCAACAACCCATTGTATTGTACGTTAGTGGGCGTACTGATGCGGGGGTTCATGCCATGGGACAAATGGCACATTTTGATTGTCATAAATCTTTAAAAAGTAAAGAAATTCAAAACGCTTTGAATTATTACTTGAAAAAGTATCCTGTGAAAATAACTCACGTGCAAATAGTCTCAAAAGACTTTCACGCACGATTCGACGCAATAGAGCGACAATATTTGTACAGAATTTTAGTGAGAGATTCGCCCCCTGCTTTGGAAGAAAATAGGGTTTGGTGGGTAACAAGCTCCCTAGATGTGGCAAAAATGCACGACGCAGGGCAAGTTTTACTTGGTACTCATGATTTTTCGAGCTTTAGGGCGGTAGGTTGTCAAGCTACTTCGCCGATTCGCACCATAGATGAAATTAATCTCTATGAATATCACAACGAAATACGTATGTTCATCCGTGCTAGATCCTTTTTATACCACCAAGTGCGAAATATAATTGGCACGCTCCACGGTGTCGGCACAGGAAAATATACTAAAAATGATGTGAAAAATATCCTCGAATCCAAACAACGTGCTAAAGCAGGGGTAACTGCTCCATCATCAGGACTATATTTTTATAAATCCTGCTATAAAGACAGTAGCTTAATAGCTAACCAAGATCCGAATCATCAAAGTAATATTATCCAAATAGACGAACTAAAATTAATTCAGAAACATAAAAAATAAGCTAAAATCACACATCATAAATAAAAGCATTTATGCGTATTTTAGATGTAAGATTCTGTTTTTGTGTTGTATATATTTATATCTTTATAGATTTATAGATTTATTTATGGGGTGAATTTGTGGAGTTTGTTTTTGAAGAAAACCATTAGATTAATGTTGTGTTGGGTTGAGACTTTGATTGCCCAAGTGGTGGGGGCTGACATGAAGATAATGTTTTTTACTCCTGCGTTTATGGCTTTGTTTAACAGTTCGTAGGCAGCACGAGAAGACATTACAAGAAAACCGTTGATATTATTATTATCATCGTCATTTAGGATATTTTTATTAAAGGCTTTACCTAGGGTTTTATCTAGAGCCACATGTCGGCTTAGATCGTAGCACATTGATTGTAATTCGCCTTGGGAGTTAAACCAACATCCCATATGTAGGGAGTAATTATCTTCCTTTTCTTGTTGGGAAATTTCCATGAATTTTAATGCTCCCTTATGGAAGTTAGCATGGGAAATTTTTGTGTTATCGGCAAATGGAGAAAAAAATTCTTGTGGTTTGCTGTTGTTCTTAAAGTTATCATAAACATGATTTTTGAGTTGAATGTGAACGTTAACTATTTCATTTTCATGATCTATCTCATGGGAAACATTAAGGATATCATCTTTATTGGATAATTTTCCGCTTGTTAAACAATATCCTAAGGCAAAATTTTCCACTTCGTAGGGCGATATGGAATAGGTTTGATATAGATCTTTATTGATAAAAATATTACAATTATATTCTATGCCGATTTTCCAAAAGGTATCTTGATTCTCTTGTGTATCCATTAGATTAACAATGGTTTTTCTATGGTAATTATGTTCCATGTTTAAATATTCCACGATTAAGGTTTACATATTGTATATTTATTGATTTATAAGAGCATATGAAAAAATAGCTAATATGTTGTTTTAAGTTGGCTTAAGGGGAAATTTTATTTTAATTTTCTCTTATGGCTTGTGCTTAAATTACATAAATAGCTATTTTTTCTGCTCTGGATTTTATGAAGGTATTTTCTCGATGTTAACGGCGATATTCTTAAAGTCAGGACATTTAGTGTTTTTATCTGCCTTATCGCTTGTTACAAAGTTGATGTTAACTTCAGGATGATGGAATGTAGTGAATACAGTACCAGGCTTGATTCGTCTAGTGATCATGACTTCAATATTAGTATTACCGAATTCACTAGAAATTTTCACAAGTTCTTTTTCCATTAGTTGCAATCTTTTTGCGTCAAATGGGTTGATTAGTAGCACATCCTTATCATGCCAACGCATATTATGGGTTCTGCGTGTGTGAGTACCTACATTATAGTGCATAAGATCACGCCCAGTCATAAGAACTAGAGGGAAGTTTTTATCTGTAATGGTAGAACTTGGGATGTAGCTTACTTGTTGCAACGCTCCGCCACCTTTACGATTGATTTTTTCTACGTGCATGATATTTGTCCCATTGGGATTATCTTTATTACAAGGCCATTGTACGCTCCCCACTTCGTCAAGTTTAGCGTAGCTTACACCAGAGAAATCATCGGAAAGAGTGGCGATTTCATCCCATATTTCCGACGGATGATCATAGGACATTTCGTAACCTAAAGCGGTTGAAATATCGGAAATAGTTTGCCATTCTTGTTTCTCGATTTTACTATGGACTGCTTGACGGACTCTATTAATGCGACGTTCTGCATTAATAAATACGCCGTCTTTTTCTAAGAAAGTAGTAGCAGGGAAGACAACATGGGCATAGGGTGCGGTTTCGTTCATGAATTGATCAAGTAATAAGACAAAATCCATATTCTCTAAGGCTTTGATAACGTGATTGACGTTGGCCTCCGATTGGACAAAATCTTCTCCTTGGATGAACATGGCTTTAAATTTGCCGTCTATAGCAGAATCTAGCATTTCAGGTAATTTCAAGCCTTCTTTTTTCGCTAAGGTAGTGTTCCAAAGTTTTTCGAATTTTTTATTGACTTTTTCATCTGTAACCTTTTGGTAACCCACTGTAGTATCAGGATAAGCACCCATATCACATGCACCTTGTACATTGTTTTGACCACGTAGCGGATTTATACCAACTCCAGATCTGCCTAAGTTTCCTGTCAGCATGGCAAGATTGGCAAGAGCCATAACGCCATCGCTACCATGTTCATGTTCGGTAACGCCAAGACCGTAGAAAATAGAGCTGTTTTCTGATGTGGCGTATAATCTGCCTGCTTTATAGAGATCATCTGCCGAAACATTAGCTATTTTAGCTACATTTTCGGGGGAATGTTCATCTTTTGTAATGAATTCTAGATAATCTTTAACGAATGTTTTATCGAGCTTATCTTTCATGTATTCCTTATTGTGAAGATTTTCTTTAACTATCACATGAGCAAGGGAATTTAAGACTGCAACGTTAGTACCTGGATCTAGTTGAATGTGGGTTTCTGCTTGGATCTCTGGAGAGCGAACAAGTTCTATTTCTCTTGGATCGATTATAATAAGTTTAGCACCTTTTTTTACTCTTTGCTTGATCTTAGAGCCTACTACAGGGTGAGCCTCGGTGGGATTCGCACCACAGATTAGGAAAGTATCCACATCTTCGATACTATCGAAATCCTGCGTGCCTGCGGATGTGCCTAGGGTTTGGTTTAAGCCGTAACCTGTAGGCGAGTGGCAACGTCTGGCACAGTTATCGATATTATTTGTTTTAAGAGCAGTACGTAACATTTTTTGTACAAGGTAGATCTCTTCTGCGGTTGTGCGTGAAGAACACACTCCGCCAATGGCTTCAGATCCGTGTTTCTTTTGGATAGCTAGAAGTTTCTTAGCAGTGAAAGCTACAGCCTCTTCATGGGTAACTTCTTGCCATTCGTCTTTGATTGATTCTCTGATCATTGGTTTTAAGATACGATCTTTACTTTCATTATAATCATAAGCAAAACGTCCTTTTACGCACTGATGACCACGGTTGGATTTTGTCGATTTTAATGGGGTAACTTTTATGATATGGTTGGAATTTTCATTAACATGAACTTGAATACCACAACCAACGCCACAATATGCACAGGTTGAATCTATGATCTTGTTGGGCTGGCCGTATTTTATTACCGATTTTTCCATTAGGGACGCAGTAGGGCAAACTTCCACACATTTACCACAGGAAACACAGTTGGAATCTATGAATAATTTTGTTGATGTGGTAATGCGAGAATCAAAGCCACGCATTTCTATGCTTAAAGCTGATTGCCCTTGAACTTCTGTACATGCTCGTACGCATTTATAACAAGAAATACATTTCGCTCTATTTAAGACAAAGTATGGATTAGATCTGTCGTATCTATCAATGGCATGATCTTTTTTGCCGTTGGTATCCCATTTTACATTGATAATACCCAAATCACCCGCCACTTTTTGCAGATCGCACGAGCCATTGGCGTAACATGTTAAACAGGCGAATTCATGATCCGATAAGTATAACTCCATGATGTTTTTACGAAGTTTTACGATTTTATCGGTGGCGGTTTCAACTTTCATGTTTTCTTCTACTAAAGTAGTACAAGAGGCAGGAGTACCACGACGTCCCTCGATTTCCACCAAACACATACGACAACCACCTAAAGGAGTTAGGCAATCTGTGGCACAGAGTTTAGGAATGTCGATCCCTGCTTCTGCGGCGGCTCTCATTACTGTAGTACCTTTGGGGGCGGTTACTTGTTTGTGGTTGATTGTTAAGGTAACTGTTTCTGTCTCAACTGTACTATTTAAAGGGTTAGGACTAGGTGTGCCTAAATCTTTTTCTTTTTCTGACTGTGTAATCATTGTAACTCTCTTTTTTTCTTTTGGCTATAATTTATAATGTAATATAATATATGAAAAATAATATATGAAAATTTTGTAAAATTATTATTGATAAAATTCTTCTGAAAAGTTTTTCAAAGCACTTCTAACTGGTACGGGCGTCATGCCACCCATGGCACACATAGAACCGAACTCCATTGTTTCGCATAGCTCTTCAATTAGTGCTAGGTTTTTAGCTCTGTCTTTACCTGCGATGATTTCATCCATGATTTCACGTCCACGCACCGAGCCAATACGGCAAGGGGTACATTTACCGCAGGATTCAATTTCGCAGAATCTAAAGGCATAGCGTGCTAAATCATCCAGATGAGCGGTGTCATCCATTACTACAACCCCACCGTGTCCGATATGGCCTTCGATTTTTAGGAATGCTTCGTAATCTAGGGGCATATCAAATAGACTAGGGGACATATGATAACCCAAAGGTCCACCAATTTGGATGTTTTTAATGGGTTTACCTGTGAATGTTCCACCGCCGAAATCTGTAACTAATTCTTGAACTGTGATACCGAAAGGCACTTCAACAATACCACTGTATCGCACATTCCCAGCTAATTGGAATGGATTTGTGCCACGAGAACGTTCATAACCGAATTTTGCATATTCCTTACCACCCATTCTCAAGATAGGTAATAAACTAACCATAGTAATCAAGTTACATAGAATTGTAGGCTTACCGAATAATCCCTCGTGTACAGGTAAAGGCGGTTTTTTACGTACGATTCCACGTTTACCCTCAAGACTGTTAATTAAAGCGGTTTCTTCTCCACATACGTAAGAACCAGCTCCGATTCGTAAATGAATATCAAAATCGAAACCTGTACCCATGATGTTTTTACCGAGATAATTATGTTTTCTCGCTTCTTCTATGGCTTTAGTTAGGCAGACTTTAGCCACAGGATATTCGGAACGCAGATAGATATAGCCCTCGTTCGCTCCTGTGGTTTTTCCCATAATTGTCATGGCCTCGATTAGCGAGAATGGATCGCCTTCGGCTACCATTCTATCGGAGAATGTGCCAGAATCCCCTTCATCGGCGTTACAAACAACATATTTAACATCGCCTTGAGCCTCGAGTGTGGAATTAAGTTTGATCCATGTGGGAAACGCAGCACCACCACGCCCACGGAGTTGACCCTCTTTTACTTCTTCAATAATATGTTGGGGCGAAGAATTAAAAGTCTGTTCTAGTACGGTATAGCCGTTATGTTTTTTGTAGTCTTCGATATTTACAGGATCGATCTTGCCCACACGTTCGAAACATAGGCGAGTTTGTTTTTGTAAAAAAGGAAGTTTCTGCACATCGCCCAAGCGTAAGGGATGATTGCCACCCTCTAGAAACTTCGATGTAAATAGATGTTCCACAACTTCAGGAGCTACAGGACCATAAGCTATACGCTCATTATTAATTTCCACTTCTACAAGTGGCTCTAGCCAAAACATTCCCCAGGAACCATTGCGGATAATTTCCACTTCTTGGTTATTTTCCTTTGCTAGCTTAGATATTTTTTTTGCTACGATATCCGCTCCTAAAGAAACGGCGGTCGTATCCAGTGGGACATATACTTTAATTTTATCTGTTTTTTTATTCATTTTCTTCTTCTTCCATGCGGTAATTTCTTAAGATTGCTCGTACGTTATCTTTATTAATGTTACTAAAGATTCTTTCATTGATTCGTATTGTTGGCCCTGTGCCACAGTTACCAAAGCAATATACTGGCTCAATTTCG
This sequence comes from Rhodospirillaceae bacterium MC!, assembly GCA_002632265.1. Lineage (GTDB taxonomy): Bacteria > Pseudomonadota > Alphaproteobacteria > MC1 > MC1 > MC1. The sequence continues at coordinate 114,613 of NQOV01000005.1, read as the reverse complement.
AAAGTTTCATGAATATCTTTTTCGCCGATATCTATATTAAGAACATTTTTAAGTTCTTCTATCATTTCCGATGATCCACGAGCATAACAGGCCTCGGCCATGCACACTTGTACCACATTAGTGGCTCTTTTTTCTGTTTTGAAATCATGATAATAGGTTACTACGCCCTTAACTTCCACCGCTGACACACTAAAGGTTTCAGCGATAAAATCAAATAATGACGGGGCAATATATCCAAAAGTATCAGCTAAATCTCGTAAAGCCACTATTAAACCACCTTTAACATCTTTATGCTGTGTGATTATTAAATGTGCTTTACTCTCTTTATAGGGTAAAAACTTCATAAATAATTCTCCTAATATTTTTATTTTGTTTACTTTACGAATTTAAAAATTACGTTATGATATTTATTACAATTCATTTATAATTGTTCGATCATTTTAAATATAACAAAAAATCTTTAAGATGTCAATATAAATGTGTTAAAACTTCATTTATTTGTATTTACTAAGTTTTGTTAAATCCTGCCTGGCTATAATTTTTTTTACAAAAAGTAACTTGTTTATAAGAGCGTAAAGAAATTGATAAATATCAAAAATAATAAATATTCTTGTCTGTCAAATACATGGCGTTAGCGTTCATAATGTTTGATTGGTCTGACAATTTATAAGGAAAATGCTTGCTTAAGGATAACTCTTACTTAAGGATAACTAGAGTAAATTCTAAATAAAAAGACTCATGTTTAGTAAGATCTTGTTTTTATATCATATAATTTGTTGTTTATAGCTTGTTGTTTGTTGTTGCTGGCCTAAATAGTAGGCCAGCAACAACAAACCTAAATGATAAATGAAAAGAAAAAGAATATATAATACAATCATTTGCAACATTCTACAGTATATGTAACCTAAATAAGCCTTATTTAATAAGGGGGAATGAAATATCAATATTGCTAATAATTACGCAAGCGATATGCCAATGCTTCGGCTACGTGGTGTTTTTGTACGAATTGGGATTCGGCGAGATCGGCGATGGTGCGGGAAACTTTTAAGGTTCTAAAATATGATCTGGCGGTGAGCTTAAATTTTTCCGATGCTTGTTTTAAGAACTTTTGAGTATCTTCATCAAGATTACATATTTCATGTAAGATATTGGACGGAGCGTGGGCGTTTACGTAGCAATTAACATTCAGATCCTTATAGCGTTGTTCTTGGATATTGCGAGCTTTTTGTACTCTTTTAGCGATAACGCTTGAGCTTTCGCCGTGATTGTTGTTTTTAGTACTTAGTTCCAATTCGCTCGATGTTAAAGCGGATATCTCAAGAATGATATCCATTCTATCCATAAGCGGACCGGATATTTTATTCATATATTTATGATTGCAAACCTTAGGATTACAACTGGGATTATTATTTTTAAGATCGCCACATCTACAAGGATTCATAGCACCTATCAGTTGAAAGCGTGCGGGATAGCTGTTGGTCTGTTTTGCTCGGGCGATTGTGGTTGTGCCTGTTTCCAGTGGTTGGCGTAGGGATTCGAGTACATCTCTTCTAAATTCTGGGAATTCATCCATAAAGAGTACGCCATTGTGAGCCATGGTGATAGCTCCTGCGGTAGCGTTGGGCCCTCCGCCAACAATGGCAGGAGCGGAACTCGTATGATGTGGAGCAATAAAAGGACGATTAAATATGAGCTTTTTATAATCTTTTGTTGCCACATTATAGATTAGAGTTGTCTCTATGGTTTCCTTTTCGCTTAATGGCGGTAGAATGCTCGGTAAACAACTGGCAAGCATGGATTTTCCCGATCCTGGTGAGCCGATCATTAGCATATTGTGTCCACCTGATGCGGAAATCTCTAAGGCACGTTTGGCGTTTTCTTGTCCGATTACGTGGGATATTTCGTTGTATTCTGTGTTTTTGCTTTCTTGGGCGAGTTGGTGGATTTTCTCTCTATAACTCATATAATCTAGCGGTTCGAGAATATTTTCGAGATCTCTATTGGTAAACTTGTTAATGATATCCGATAAGCTTTTAGTTGCAAGAATACTACGTGCATTGCCTAAGGCTGCTTCCATATCGTTATCATGTGGGCAGATGAGATCCTTATTTTGATCATTGGCATAAATGGACGCACCAAGAACACCTTTTATGGATGTTATCATCCCACTTAGGGATAATTCGCCCATGATAATGTAATCATCAAAAAGATTTTGCTTTAGGATATCCATGGCGATAAGTAAAGATATGGCAATGGCTAAATCAAAATGACTGCCTTCCTTTGGGATATCGGCAGGGGAAAGATTAACGGTTATACTTTTTGCAGGTATGGAAATACCTGCCGAATTTAACGCTCCTTTAATGCGTGAGCGACTCTCACTTACGGTCTTATCAGGCAAGCCGACAATGGAAAAGCTAGGCAAACCTTTAGTAATTTGTGTTTCGATAATTACTTCTCTTGTTAGTATGCCGTCAAACCCCACGGTGCTTACTTTTGATAACATTATTTTTTACTCTGTTCTTTTCTCTTTTTATTTTTGTTATTTAAAAGCGTGGCAAAGTTTTCTTTGTTTAATTGTTTAGTTCGAGAAATTGCTAGAGCTTCAGATTTCACATTTTTAGTTACTACCGTACCAGTGGCGGTCATGGCTTTATCTTCCACAGTTACAGGAGCGATTAAGCATGTGTTCGAGCCGATGAATACATCTTTGCCGATTGTAGTTCTATCCTTATTAAAGCCATCGTAGTTACATGTGATAGTTCCTGCTCCGATGTTTGTTCGCTCGCCGATATCACTATCGCCAATGTATGTAAGATGATTTACTTTAGCTTGTTTATGTATGTGCGAGTTTTTGATCTCAACAAAATTGCCGATGTGTGCTTGTTCGCCAATAATTGCCCCTGGACGAATACGAGCAAAGGGACCGATTATGGCATGCTTTTTAATTACACAGTTTTCAAAATGACTATTTGCCTTAATGTGAACTTCATCTTCTACACTAACGCCAACGCCAAAGAAGACATTCGGTTCGATGATAACATCTTTGCCGATGATTGTATCATGGCTAAAATAGGTTGTATTTTTATCGAGCAAGGTAGCACCGTTATTCATGGCCTCAAGACGTTTACGAGATTGGAAAATCTCTTCAGCTTGTGAGAGTTCTACTCTTGAATTAACGCCCAAGATATCACTTTCTAAAGCCTCAACCCAAGAACATCTTAAGCCTTTATTGTTGGCTATTTTGATGATATCAGGTAAATAATACTCATTTTGAGCATTATTATTTTCCACCATATTAAGCAGTTCAAATAGATGTTGAGCGTCCACACACATGATTCCGCCATTGCATAGGGTAATTTGTTGTTGTTGTTTTGTTGCGTCCTTAAATTCGATGTTTTCGAGTAATTTATTTTCGTCTGTAATTAAGCGTCCATAGGCTTTTGTTCCTGTATGTTGAAAGCCCACCGATACCACATGATTACCCTTACGGCGTTTTTCTAACATTTGTTCATATATGCTAGCAGGAATTAACGGATTATCGCCAAAGCAGATAAATATATCGCCTACATTTTCTTTTATGCTATCTTGAGCCGAGAGAGTAGCGTGTGCTGTTCCTAGGCGTTCCTTTTGATAGGCTATCTTATATTCACTTAGGATATCATGCAAGATTGTTTGTTCTTCGCCTATAACTACAGTGATGTTATTCTTTTCACATCCTGCTTGTTCTAATGATGATATAACGTGGGAAATCATAGGCTTACCGCCAATTTTATGGGCTACTTTTGGGATGGATGATTTCATTCTTGTTCCATGCCCTGCACCTAAAATGATTGCCGATATATCCATGATTAAAACTCCTCTTCTTAGTTATTAGTTTAACTTTCTTTAATATTTATATTGCCATTTTACCATAAATATATTAAAATGGCAATAATTAAATAATATATTGATGAAAGCTTGAAAATGTCGAACGCACAACCGCCCTTAGTAACCATGAAAGATTTGAAAGTAACATTCGGAGGAAAGCCGTTGTTGGAAAATATTTCATTTAGTATTTTACCGAACGAAAAAATATGCTTGGTTGGTCATAATGGTTGTGGTAAATCTACTTTGATGAAAATTCTTTCAGGCGATATCGAACCCGATGACGGCGAAATATTCATCCAACCAGGAACAGTAATTTCACGCTTAGAACAGGATATCCCAAAAGATGTAAATAAAACCGTATTCGAATTCATAAAAGAGGGTTTGCCCAAGTTAAGAGATGATGAATTACAAGATAGATCATATCAAGTTAACGCCATATGTTCCGAATTGAATTTAGATCCTGACCGTGATTTCGCCTCTTTATCTGGTGGAGAAAGTCGTAAGGCGTCCCTTGCTCGTGCCTTATCTGCCGAACCTGATATCCTAATGCTCGATGAACCCACCAACCACCTAGATATCGACGCTATTTTATGGTTAGAAGAACGTGTAAAATCCTTTAAGGGGAGTTATTTGATAATTAGCCATGATAGGAAGTTCTTAAATGCCACATCTAAACGCACATTTTGGCTAGATCGTGGAAAACTTCGTACATCGCATATTGGATATACGGACTTTGAAACATGGCAAGAACAAGTTTTCGAAGAAGAAGAAAAATATTTAAATAATCTAAATATCCAAATAGCCGAAGAACTTCGCTACATGCAAAGAGGAGTTACCGCACGCCGAAAACGTAATCAACGCCGTGTAGGTAAACTTGCAAGTTTACGCAAAACTAAATCCAGCCATTTGCATCGCCGTGGACGTGCTAAAATGCAAGTGGAAGTAGAAGAAGGCCAAGGTAAAGCAGTAATTCGAGTTAAGAATTTACATAAATCATTCATCACAGAAGATCAAGGGGAAAAGCTGATTGTTAATGGCTTTGAAATGCTCGTAAAAAAGGGCGAGAAAATTGCGATCGTAGGCCCTAACGGCGTCGGTAAATCTACATTCTTAAATATGTTAATAGGAAAGCTATCTCCAGATAAAGGTACAGTAAAACTCGGTACAGGTTTAAGCGTATCTTCCTTTGATCAAAAGCGTGAAAGCTTAGATGAAAATGATAACATGATTTTCTATCTGACCAATCATGGAGGCGAATATGTTACCGTCAATGGTAAGCCACGCCACGCCATTGGTTATCTGCGTGATTTTCTCTTTGATCCAAAAAAGGCTTTCGATCCCATCCGCAATCTATCAGGTGGCGAGAAAAATAGACTAATGCTCGCTAAAATCCTAGCATATCCGACCAATTTAATGGTACTAGATGAGCCAACAAACGATCTAGATATGGACACCCTAGACCTACTAGTAGAAGTACTAGGCGACTATGACGGCACGTTAATCTTAATCAGCCACGATCGTGATTTCATAGATAGACTAGCCACATCAACCATAGTAATGAGTGGTAACGGTAAAGTTACAGAATACGCAGGCGGATACAGTGATTATCTCAACCAAATATCAAAAAGCAATAAGGAAATTCAAGAGAAAAAAGAAGAAAAGAAAAATCCCAACCTAGCAAAAGAACGCCGAAAAAAAGAAGCTCTTAATAAACTAACCTACAACGACAAAAGAGCCCTAGACATCCTACCCAAAACAATGGAACGCCTAGCCAAAGACATCGAAACCATAGAACAACAACTGTCCGATCCCAATCTATACCTAAACAACCCAACCAAGTTCGACAACCTCTCATTCCAACTAACCGAAGTAAAAGACGAACTAATAAAAGCCGAAGAACAATGGCTCGATATTTCCCTAAAAGCCGAAGAACTCGAGGTAGGATCGTGATAAATGGGCTAATATGTACCTTACCTTAGGGCTTATGTAGGGCATTAAGTACACGTCGCCCTAAGTTAAGGCACATCTTAGCCCATTTCTCCCAATCCTGCGGATCGTGATAAGTGGGTTAATTGTACCTTACCTTAGGGCTAGTGTAGGGCATTAAGTACACGTCTCTCTAAGTTAAGGTATATCTAAAGTTTTGAGATTTTTTTCTTGGTGTAGTGTTGGATTTTTAAGCATGTGGTATGATCCATGGCGAAATTGCCAGACATTGTCTGATTGCTTTTTACATTGTTAATGACAACTGCACCTAAGGATATTTTAGCATTTTTTTGGATTAGTAAAGCGTCGCTTATGGTGGAGTTGGGGCCTGTGTAGCTATCTTGTTCGATAACCGTATAGCCTGATACTACAGTCCCACCTAAAAGGATAGTGTTTTCTTTAATTATTACATCGTGAGCAATGTAAACTAAACTATCAATTATCACATGGCTTTCGATTAATGTGGTGTTAAAGCGTCCTTTATCAATAACGCTATTAGAATTTATATACACATTATTCTTTATGACAACACAGCCTAAGGATTTAACTATAGCGTTTCTATTGTCTTCATTAACATAAGTAATACAAGAACTTCCGCCGATAACTGCACCTGATTTTATAGTGCAATTATTGCCTATGCTAACATTATCATGAATTACTACATTGGGTTCTATGATAGTATTTTCGCCGATTGTGATATTTTCGCCCATTAAATTTACGCTAGGGTGGAGAATCGCAGTAGGGGATATGTGGGATTTTATGGTATTTTGTTTGTAAAATCCTGATTCGTATAGAGTGTTATGGATATGATAAAAATCATTTTTAGGATCATTGGAAATTAAAATTCCTAAGGACGGTTTTTCTTTTAATAAGAGTTCTGCCACTTGTTCAGTGGTAACCACTGCGGTTATTGCGTCGTTAGATAGTATCTTTTTCATAAAATACTCATTATATAAAAAAGATAAAAAAGGCTTATCATTATAATGTTCTAAAGCTAGACCTAGAGACTCGAAATCAACATCATTATTTATAATTTTTAGATTTGTATTTAATTCAGAGAGTTTCATTTTGTCTTTAAATCCTTATCTAACGTTATATCGTAGCTCGCATACCGTCATGGGTAATTTTGATTTTTGAGTTGTTGAGCATGAAAGGAGCGTTGTCTTTGATTATTCCCATATTACTATGATTTATGAAAATATTTTTGGCATTAATATCGTTTAAGGATCTTTTAAGATCGTCTATTACGATGTGTTTAGGCAAAACAGCGTTGATTAGCATAACATCCAGAACGGTAAGATCTGTGTTATTGGTGTAAGTTATTATCTCATCTCGCCATTCTGTATCGCCACTAAAGAATATGCTTTTGTTTTCCACTGTTAATTTTAGCATTAGAGCTTGGTATTTACCTGTGAAATGATCGGCTCTAAATGTTTCTAGATGAATGTTATCAATTTCGATAGTTTGATCCATTTCCACTTCAACGAATTTTACCACTTTAGGATTAAGTAATTCTTGTTCTAAGCCGTTATACATTGCGGTTGTTGTTAACTCTAGGCTTTCTTTAGTGCCAACTGGACCGATGATTGTAACGATACTTTCTGGATTTGCAGTATATTTATCCAGTAGAAAATATAGCAAGCCACCTGCATGATCGCCATGAAGATGAGTTATAAAAATCTTGCTGATATCTGCTGGTTCAATATTTTCTTGTTTTAAACGCATTAATGAAGTAGGGCCCATGTCGATAGCTATGGTTTCATTTTTTAGCTTTAAAAGTTGGCAGGCGTTCGCTTGACCACATGAATTAACGGCGTTTCCTGATCCAATAGAGATGTATTCCATAATTTTATATCCTTATAGGGTTAGTTTGAGATAAGTTTCAGCATTTATTATCTTTTTCTAAATGAAGAAGCTTGATATGTTCCTAGTATATTAATGTTATCAGCAAAAAAGTTGATTTCCTTTAGAGCGTTTTTCATGCGAGATGAATCCGTATGAGATTCCGTTTCCATATAAAAGCAGTTGGCACTTAATGAGCCTTCAAAGAAATAACTCTCTAATTTAGTTAGATTTATATCATTTGTTGCAAAGCCACCGAGTACCTTATATAAGGCTGCAGGAATATTTTTAGTATTAAACATCAAACTTGTAACATATAATTTTTTAGGATCATAATCAATATGGGTATTTTCTGGCGATAATACAATGAATCTTGTAACATTCCCATTCTCATCTTGGATTCCACGATGAAGAATATCAAGCCCATAGATTTCTCCTGCCAATTGGGAGGCTATGGACGAATGTTCCATATTGGGATTTTCTGCTAATTCTTTGGCTGATCCTGCCGTATCTGTTGCGATAACGCTTTTTAGCTTATGTTTTTCGCTAAAATTTCGGCATTGATTGATAGCATGAACATGGCTATGGATTTCCTTTAAGTTCTCAATGCTATTACCTTTATTAACTAAAAGACAATGATTAATCGGCAAGAAAAATTCCCCAATAATATGTAATTTAGATTTAGGTAGCAAGCGGTGAACGTCGGCAACTCTGCCCGCTATGGTGTTATCAATGGGGATCATTGCGAGATCTGTTTTACCTTGCTTGACCGCATTAATAGCATCATCGAATGTAATACATGGCACAACATCCATATGGGGAAATTTTTCCTTACATGCTAGATGAGAGAAAGCACCGAGTTCTCCTTGAAAGGAAATCTTGTTGGTTTTATTTGTCATTTTATTATATTACGTTATGTTATTGTTATATTATATGTTATGTTATGTTATGTTATGTTATGTTATGTTATGTTATGTTATGTTATGTTATGTTTGAGATTTTATTTATAATATCTTGTTTTAAGGAAAAAATCTAGATACGCATTAAAATTGGAATTTTAATTTCTTCGATAACATTTGATGTTAAACCACCAAAGATCCAATTTCTTAAACGTCCTTTAACGTAAGCACCCATTACTAGCATGTCCATATCGTTATCATCACAAATGCGAGCAATTTCTTCGCCTACATTTTTTGTATTATCAAGATCAAGATCTTGAACTTGTACTTCTATTCTATGACAACTGAAATAATGTTTCATTTCATCAATGGGCATTTCTCTTTTATTCCCAATTAAGCATACGGAATCAGCTTGCTCGATAAATGGTAAAGCTCCTGTTAAAGCTCTTGCTCCCTCTAGAGATCCACGCCATAGGAATGCAATTTTTTTCGGTTCATATTCGCCAGAGTAATCACTAGGAGCGAGTACAACACTATGACCAGTTTGGAAAATAGCAGTTTCAATTAATTCACTCGCATCGCTATCATCATCGTTAAGATTAGTACGACCAACAACGATGAAATCTGTCATGCGTCCATGATTAGCAACGATTTCCGTTAAATTACCCAAATGCTTATGATAAGAATATGAAGGGAATTCTTGAATGGGAACATCCTGTTGTTTATTAATGTTGAATTCCTTTGATGTAATATCAATGGCATTTAATGTAGCTTCGGTTGCTTCTGATGTTTTTTCTTTAATTGTGTCTATGATATCATCCATTACAGGACGGCTGATGTTTTCGCCAATAATTGGTAACGTGTGTTGTGGTGTATTTGTTGTGAAAAGGATTTTATTGTGTGCTTTTAGAGATTTTGATATGGAAAAACTTAAACGAATCGCCCCTTGAGTGGCGGTATTACCATTTACTATGGTAAGAATTGATTTTTTTGACATGATATATATATCCTTATTGAATTAAATTGTTATATATTTGTTACATACTTATATTATATACATAATTTATTAAAAATTCAAGGAAAAAATATAAAATCTAAGCTTTTTTCCATTTGTTTAGTTTTTAGTCTAGTAATTAAAAATCAGCAAAAAATAAAATAGACATGAAATATTTAGTTATATTTCATGTCTATTCCTGTTATTTTAATCTTGCTAAGATATTGTAACACATATTTAGTTTGCTTGACGTCTTAAGAACGCAGGAATATCTAAATTAGGATCACTAGGAGAGGCCATTGATACGGATTCAACTTGCTTAACCATGGCAGTATTACCCGCATGATGTTGTTGTGGATTGTGAGTTTGGCTCTGTGCGGGTTGAGCAATAATCGGTTGTTGTGGAACTGTCTCTTGATTATTGGATTTATTCCCACCCCAAATCTTACTAAATAAAGTAGATTTCTTTTGTGGTTCTTTTGGTTCGATCATGACATTTTGACTATTGTCCACCATGTGCATTTGCGGTTGCGGTGGATAGTTAATGTTATTATCAAGCAAGCTTTCCATTTCTTGCTTTTTATCTTGCGAAATATTATGCTCGCCCATTCCCAAGCTTTGATTGAATGTTTCTCTCGTGTCTTGGATTTGAGGTTGTTGTGGTTGTAAAGTACTATTTGCCGAGGCAAAAGGACGATTCTCATTCATTTGTTGTGTCATCGGTTGTTGTTGCGTCATTGGTTGTTGAGGTTGTTGTGGTTGTTGCATAGCTTGAGGTTGCATTTGAGATTGCGGAATAGCTTGTTGTTGTGCCATTTGTTGGGCTATCTGTTGAGTGAAAGATTGTTGTTGCGGTTGTTGTGGTTGTTGCATAGGTTGGGTTTGAATTTGCGGTTGCATTGGCACTTGCGGATTCTGTGCTTGGTTTGGCAATGGCATTTGTCCTTGTTGTTGCCCTTGTTGTCCTTGCCCTTGTTGTTGTGATTGAACAATTCTACTATGGAAACTATTGTTATTGTTAGGGTTTGACATGCTGTGCATGGCATTTTGATTATTAGTATTATTAAAAAATTCTGGTCTATTGGCTTGTTGTACCATTGTTGGACTTTGCATAAAATTACGAGTTTGTGGCAAAGATTCATTTTGTGATGTGTTAAGCTGATTTCTTAAAGGTTGTTGTGATTGAGATTGGGATTGTTGTTGTTGTTGTTGTTGTTGTTGTTGTTGTTGTGCCACATTCGGATTATGGGCAAAAGCATTATTATTTACTTCATGAGGATTTGAAGTAATTTGTGTTTTTGCTTGTGTGTTTGGATTAGCACGTTGTTGTAAAACAGCATTTTGCATATTGGTTTGATGTTGTGTTTCAAGTTCGGCAAGTAAAGGATTATAATATTCTTCTTCTTGATCGATACCCGCTGCCACCATTGATATACGCAATTTAGAACCCATATCACTACGTAAGGATTGACCATAAATTATAGCAGCATCAGGATGTACTTCTTTAGTGATCAAGCCTACGGCCTTTTCAATTTCAAGAATACCAACATCATCGCTTGATGTGATATTAACCAGTAAGGATTTAGCACCCTTAATGGAAATATTATCCAGTAGCGGATTTTCCATGGCTGCAGTGGCCGCACGTTCGGCTCTATCTGACCCTTCGGCCTCGCCTGTACCTAGTACTGCTGTACCCATTTCTAACATGGCGGTACGGATATCATTGAAATCTAGATTGATATAGCCAGGAACTAACATCAGATCAGTAATACCTGATACCCCTTGATATAGAACATCATCAGATCTAGCTAGGGACTCGGTTAATTTTGTATTTTCATCGGCTAATGGTAGAAGATTTTGATTGGGAATAACAATCATAGTATCAACATAGCGAGAAAGTTTTTTCACCCCTTCTTCTGCCATATTCATGCGTAAGCGTCCTTCAAAGTCGAAAGGCTTAGTTACTACTGCAAGAGTCAAGATACCCTTTTCCTTGGCGATCCTAGCCACTACAGGAGCAGCACCAGTACCAGTACCGCCACCCATACCAGCGGTTACAAATACCATATTTGAATCACTAATGGCAGCTAAAATTTCTTCCTTAGAACTTTCGGCAGCTTGTTCGCCTACTTGTGGCTTAGAGCCTGCACCTAGACCTTCGGTTAATTCTAATCCCAGTTGAATTATGTTTTCGCAGTTTGTTTCGGCTAGGGCTTGAGCGTCGGTATTTGCGACGATGAAATTAACGCCTGTAAGCCCTGCAGCCATCATATTTTTCACGGCATTACCACCACCGCCACCAACACCGATTACGGTTATACGTGGACCTCTCATATTTTTTAGATGATCGTTTTGCGTGTTTTGTGTGTTTTGCGTGCCGTGTACATCGTGCATATCATGTATATTTTGTGTGTGTTGGATGTTTTGCACATTCTGAACATTCTGTACAGTTTGTGTTATATAATCAACTGGAGAAGTTTGAACTTCTAATTCATGTTCCATATGATCCATAGAGTCAGGCGTGTTAAATGGCATACCTAAAGGCGTTTCATTGAAGCTCTGATCTTGGTTATGTTGTAACATGGTGTCTTGCATCACATTTGCAGGGTGTTGCATTCCAGGCAATGTTAAATTTAGTCCCATAATTCTTATTCCTCCGAATTTTAAAACTACTACATTTAGTCTTATAAGTAAACCATAAATTTATTAAGAATCCTTAAATATATAAAACTATTTATATTTTTATAGATTTTTTTTTGAGTTATGGAAAATAGCAAATTATTTTTACGAATATTTTTTGCGACCAGTTAGAATTTTATTTAATTAGTACAATGTCTTTACATTTAGATTCCGAAATGGTATTTATTATAAATTTTCTTTGATCCAATTCAAAGACTTATTTATAAAACCCTTTGTAGAAATGGATTTTGGCTTTTCTCTTAAATTTTCGTTATTGACTATCATTTTAGCTAATCCTGATATGACCGACAATTCGGGTTGGTTTTCATGTTCGCTAGGCATGGTAATTTGAATGGGTGCACCTAGGCGAACTTTGTTTTTAAATACTTGTTCTGCGAGCATTTCCACCTTGCCAAGACGACTCGCTCCGCCTGTGAGAACAATTCCCAATGTGTGGGGACGGTCGTATCCTGATTTTTTAAGTTCGATTTTTAAATGTTCGAAGATCTCTTCAATACGTGGGCGAATAACTCCTGTTATCATGGATTTTAAAATGGTAGTTGAAACATTTTCTCCGCCGATGTTATCAATGGGTACATGAGTATAATCATCGGCGGCCTCGGCTACGGCTCTACCGTAGTTACATTTTATCATCTCGGCTTCATCCAAGCTTATTTTTAAGGATTTACTGGCGGTTTGTATGGTGTTGTAACGATCGCCATATTGATTACTGCTTAGATTATCATCTAAATTTAGAGTGAGAATTTGTGCAAGATCTTTTGTTACGTTGTATCCGCCAAAGGGTACGGAAGTTGTAAAGACTAAACTTCCATTTTCAAATACGCTTGCGGTGGTGGTTTTTGCTCCCATGTCGATAACTAAAGATCCCAATTGTAATTCGCTGGCAGAAAGGACGCCGTATCCTGAAGCCCACGAGGCTACTATATAATGTTCGATGTGTAAATATGATTGTAGTAAAATCTTTTCAATATTTTTTATGGTGTTGTTTTGCACTGATACCATATTAAGATCTACAGTTAAAGTATCGCCGAACATGTTAAGGGGCGATTTAATGTTGTTATTTTCATCTACCTTGTAGGATGTGGGAATGGCGTGTAAACATTCGCTATCCAGTTCTTTTTCTATTTCGCTCCATGCTTTTGTATAGATATTTTTAATATCGGCGATTGTGATATTCATTCCCCCTAGCTCAATGGCAAAGGTCATATATTTACTTTTAATTATCGATCCTGATATGGCACAAACGATAGAATTAATTTTCTGATTGGCATTTCTTTCGGCTAAGCCAATGGCCTCTCGTATGGCCTCTTCGGCAAGTACCATATCGGATATGTATCCTGTTTCAATTCCTTGGGAGTCGACAATTCCAAGCCCTGAAATTTCTGGCATGGCGTTATAGTCATTCATTAAAGGGACAATGGCACAGACAACTTTTTCGCTACCTAAATCTATCACAGCGATGTAATCATCGTCTCCACGTGGTTTTGAACTGTTAAACATATGCTTAATTCCTTATTGCTTATAGTTTGTAGTTTATTGCTTGTTACTTGTTGCTTGTTACTTGCTACTTGTTATTTTTTGTTTAAACGAACTAGAATTCTATCGTTAAATCTTAAATCTATTATGGATACATGCTTGTTTAATAAATTATATTTTCTATCTAGATTTCCCAGGGTGTGGTAGGCGTCGATAATATTTAGTTCTGGCAATTTAATTTCGGTATCTTCTTTTGTGAGAATGTTCCAACGGCGACTTTGAACCATAACGGCGGCGTAAATGTGCTTACTTATGTTGGCGTTGGTTTTTAAGATATCTAACAAAGATACAATATGCTCTGGAGCTCCCTCGCCGACTATCAATGGTAGATCCCCATATTTTTTTACATCCCCTTTAAGATCGATAATTAAATCGCCGTCTCTATCCACAAGATCGAAGTTGCCTTCGTGTTGCCAAATGGCTCTTGGGATTTTTTCTTTGATGTTTACTATAATAGTATCAGGAAGTTTGCGGGCGATGTTTACAGATTTAACCCATGGTAATTGCTCTAAACGTGCCTTTGCTTGTTTTAAAGATACATTAAAAAATGGCGTATCCCATCTTGTACCTAGGGCGGTTAGTATTTCCGATGTGGTTGTCTCTTTTCGTCCTAATACTTGAACATCTTTCACTTTAAATAGGGGAGATGTTAAGGTTAAGGCGATATCTTTCACATCCTGCCACAATACCGAATTGACTCCAGTGGAAAAAATTATCAGTATGGTTATGGCAATGGAAATAAAATAAATAACAAGGTGATTTCTTTTATTTACATGAGTATTTTTATTTTTAAGGTTATTAACTTCTTTTACACTATTGTTATATAGTGTAGTTCGGTTGGGTTTTTTAATTTTATAAAATATTTTCTTAAATATTTCTAATGTCTTGTTTTTGCTTAACATTTAGCTACATTCCTTAAAATTCTTTACTGCAAAAAGTAAATAATTAAGAATATTATAGAATAAAATAGTTATTATATGGTAAACATCGAGAAATTTTTTATATATACTAACTACAAACTTATATGATCTGCAATATCTCTATGTTTTATACTCTTTTGCTTTTTAGTTTTCGCTTTTACTTTCTGTTTTTACTTTCTGCTTTTGATTTATAGTTTGTTGCTTTAATTCTCCACTTTAGTCTACAGTTACAGGCCTAATATTTAGGCCTGTAACTGTAGTAACCAGTGGGGTATAACACAAGTATTTTTTATCTTCTATTCCATACTATACATATACCCTATACTATTAGAATAGGATAGGGTATGGAATAACAATAGGTTATTTTAAAATATAAAGCTGGCTATTAGGGGTACGACAATGGCGATCATTATACCGTTGGTAGCGAGTGCTAGGCTTGAGAATGCACCAGCTTGGGGCGATATGCTAAAGGCATTGGCTGTACCGAAAGCATGGGAGCATGTGCCAAGGGCTAGACCCATAGAGCGATGATCTCTGATTCTGAAAAAGCGGAACAGGTATATTGTGAAAATACTTGACATACCACATACTAAAGTATATACAATAATCGCAATTGCTGACGCATCATACATATCGCCAGCCGCAATAGCTATAGGGGTGGTTGCGGCTTTTACGAGCATTGGTTTTAAGAGTTCTGGACCAAAGCCGAATAGGTATCCGATCCCAAATCCAACTACAATAGTAGTAACAGATCCCGCTAATATGGAAACCACAATGGGAATTAAACGCCCACGAATAACACGTAATTGACCATATACAGGCACAGCCAAGCCAACAATCGCAGGAGCTAATAAATCAGAGATAAAATGAGCACCAGAGGTATATTCTGCAACATCGGTATGGGTTAATTTTAGATAGACAATGATCATTGCCCCACTGCCAACAATCGGGTGAAATAGGGGAAAGTTGTGAGTTTTTGAATATAAGTATTGAGCTACTAGATACGTTATAATTGTTAGGAATATATAAAATAATGAAGTATGATCAAAGGTAGCGAATGAAGTGAAAATTCTATCTAGCATGGGGGGATTGCCTTTCTTTTAAGTTGATTGTAAGTTGCAAGTGATAAGCTATAAGCTATAATTTATAAGGATTTAGGTTTGATTACTTTACGTTTCTTTTTTCGTATTGTTTGATATAAAACTCTGTGCAAGTGTTTTCTATTTTCTCTTCTTAGGAAGATGTTAAAGATAATACCTGTTACCATACTACCGCATATGGTTGAAATAACAAGTGATACTATTATCCCAACGGCATTATGTAAAAATTGTTGATAGCTATCTACTAATTTAATACATAAAGGTAAAATTAGCAGGGCTATATATGTTAATAAAAGGTTTGTTTGTTCTATGAATCTTATTTTAAAGCCACGTGTTGCTAAGGCGTAGATAAAAAATATCATACTACCTAAAACGGAGCCAGGTATGGGGATATTAAAACATTTTGAAAGAAATGTTCCAATAAATGCAAATATACATAAAATTACAAAAGCGTTCATTATTTTCTTCTCTTTTTTCTCTGTATTAGGATTAATTTATCTTACATATTAATTATATATTTTGTAGTATAGAGTATAATAATCATGAAGTCAATAGAAAAAAATCGTAAGATATTTTATTTATGTTAAATGTCTTACAAATAAAGAAAAGTTAGGTAAAAAATATCCAACAACTTGATTTATAATAATGATTATAGTTGTAAGGATATTTTAAAATCTTAATTAAAATCTTAATTAAATTCTTTAATAATATTTGAAATGTGTAATATTTCTTCTTCACTGTGAAAGTAATCCAGTGGTAAGCTAATAAGTTCTTTAGCTTGTTGTTGAGCTATGGGCATACTTTCGGCGGTGTATCCGAGATCCTTATAGCAATCCTGCATGTGAATGGGGATAGGATAATGAATGTTGTATCCGATGTTATGCTTTTGTAAATGCTGAATAAATTCATCACGTTTGCCATTTAAGATCCTTACGGCGAACACGTGCCATACGGGTTTTACATTATCAGGTACATAGGGAAGTACGATTGTTTTAAGATCTTTTAATTCTCGTAAATAAATTTGAGCTAGCTTTTCTTTAGTGGCGGTCCATTTATCTAGATGTTTTAGTTTAACACTTAGAAAGGCCGCTTGCAGTTCATCCAATCTTGAATTCATTCCCAACTCTTCATGATGATACTTAACATCAGAACCATAATTTCTTAGCAATCTGATTTTTTTTGCTAGGGCGTCATCGTTGGTTGTGATAGCTCCAGCGTCGCCAAACGCTCCGAGATTTTTGGTTGGATAAAAGCTAAAGCCACTAGCGTCGCCTAAGTTTCCGCACTTTTTGCCCTTATATTCTGCGAGATGTGCTTGTGCTGAATCTTCAAATACTTTGAGATTATGCTCTTTTGCCAGTGCTATAATTTCATCCATTTGTGCAGGCTGGCCATATAAATGGGTTAGGGCAATGGCTTTTGTTTTACTCGTGATATGCTTTTTGATTTCTTTAGGATCAATATTATATGTGCGTGCGTCGGCCTCAACTAATACAGGAGTAGCCCCCGCCTTAGTGATCCCCAAAGCGGTAGCGACAAAACTATTAGTAGCACAGATTACTTCATCAGTTTTATTGGTAAATCCCCATGCCTGCATAGAAAGGGTTATGGCGTCCAAGCCATTGCCTACGCCGATACAGTGTTTTACTCCGCAAGTTTTAGCGAATTCTTCTTCAAAGGTTTTAAGAAAGTTACCATTAATGTAATTTGCGGAATCCATTACATTCTCATAGGCCGTATCTAGCTCGAATTTTAACTCTTTATAATAGGATTTAAATTTATTATACGGCACACTCTGAATGATCTCATTATTTTTTTGCCATAGAACGAATTCATCATGATCACGGATATAATCACTTTCAAAAAACTCATGGGAACACAATACGGAACAGACAGCGTCTTCGCTAAAATCGTATAATCTTCGCCAATATCCTGGGGGAATGTATAGGGCGTCATTGGGAGAATCTAAAAAGAATTCTTGCTTAAAGTTCTCGTTGGATAATTCTATGGTAAATGAGCCTGATACCGCCATTAATAATTGATGTAACTCTTTATGAGCATGATGACCACGAATCTCTCCATTGTCAAAATTCGATATGAGATAATTTCTCTTAACATTAAATTTCGTATGCTTAGATACTTCTATGATATTTAATTGTGTTCGCTTGGACGCTTTTTGACTATCTAAATTATTTTGTAAGAATTGAGTTTTGATAATATGCGGAATAGACACGACGATACGATCCTTAAAATTAGTTTTATATATAATTTCTTATCTTAGCATGAAAGATTGTGAATGTCAATAATATCTTGCTTTGATAAGAAGTTTATCTAGCGGTGTTCTCGCACTTTTACGAATTCTATTTCTTTGTTGTCTCGTTCGGCGTCTTCCAAGTGCCAAGCGTTGCGGGCTAGGAATACGGGGGTTTCGTCGATGTCGAAGGCTATGGCACTGCGGTTAGTATCGATGAAGTTTTTTAGGGTGGGGTTGTTTTCGGCAAAAAGCCAGCGGGTGGTATTTAGGGATGTTTGTTCGAATATGGCGTCCACATTGTATTCGGTGCGTAAGCGATCGGCTAATACTTCGAATTGTAACACGCCGACAACACCAACGATCCAATCACTGCCCATGAGTGGCTTAAATACTCGAGCTGATCCTTCTTCGGCGATTTGTTGTAATGCTTTACCTAAATGCTTAGCCTTTAAGGGATCTTTAGGGCGTGCCTTTTGGATGATTTCGGGAGCAAAATCAGGAATGCCCTTAAAGTTTAAGATCTCGCCACTGGTTAAGGAATCGCCGATCTTTAAATTGCCGTGGTTGGGAATGCCGATAATATCGCCACTGTATGCCTCTTCTACAATTTCACGTTCTTGAGCCATGAAGATAATCGGACTATGAATGTTCATACTTTTATTGCTAGGAATGTGTAATAGCTTTTGTCCTTTTGTGAATTTTCCCGAGCATAAACGCATGAATGCTATGCGATCACGGTGCTTAGGATCGGTATTGGCTTGAATTTTGAAAATGAATCCTGTGGGTTTTTCTTCAATGGCTTCAACAGTGCGTTCTTTTGCTTCTCGTGATATGGGGGTGGGAGCGAATTCAACGAGACCATTTAACATTTCACGTACGCCGAAATTATTCACAGCCGAACCGAAAAATATGGGAGTTTGGTAGCCTGCTTCATAGGCTTCAAGATCAAATTTAGGACAAAGTTCTCGTACCATTTCCACATCTTCACGCAACTTTTTTATGGCGTGTTCTGGGAGAAGTTCATCAAGTTGCGGATCGTTTAAGCCGTCGACTTTTATACCTTGGGCAAGATTACTATTTTGACCTTTAGGTAGAAGTAATAATTCATCATGTAAAATATCATAACAGCCAAGAAACTCTTTACCCATACCAATGGGCCAGCTCGCAGGAGTTACTTCAAGAGCAAGGGTTTGTTCGATTTCATCGAGTAAGTCAAAAGGATCACGCCCATTTCTATCAAGTTTATTGATGAATGTGGCGATTGGAACATCACGCAGGCGACAAACTTCAAAAAGCTTTTTTGTTTGGGCCTCGATTCCCTTAGCACTATCAATGACCATGATAGAACTATCTACAGCGGTTAGTACTCTGTAAGTATCTTCCGAGAAATCTTCATGCCCAGGAGTATCTAAGAGATTGAAATTTATACCGTTATATATGAACGTCATAACCGATGAGGCAACAGAGATCCCACGTTCTTGTTCTACTTTCATCCAATCGGATGTAGTGCGACGCTTTTCGCCCTTAGATTTAACCGCTCCAGCCATGGAAATAGCACCACCAAATAATAACAATTTTTCTGTTAATGTGGTTTTACCTGCGTCAGGGTGGCTGATAATGGCAAAGGTTTTGCGTTTCTTGATGTTGTCTTCTAATTTAGACATGGGTTGTTATCTTTCTATTAAGATGAGTATATATAAAGAAATATAATACAACACAACACCCATACATAAGCATGGCTTAAGGACGTTGAATGAGTATCTATTCTACCCTTTATTCCCACCCCTTAAGATTAGATGTTGCGATTTAATGATCGTAGATCTGCTAGAAGTTTATCCCACCATATTTGTAGTTCGTCATCTAGTTTATCGGTTTTACCATTTTTTGTATAGTTAAGGAGTGCTTGGGCAAGACCTTTGATGATATCCTTACGTTCTGGACGTTCTTCCACATCGGATTTATCACGGAAACAAACACTTACGATAATATCAAATATCTGATCTATGCTATCGTATGAATCAACAACTTTAATGAATGAATAGATCAGTGAAAAGCGTTGAACCGCTGCACGTTGCTTAAATAGAGCATCTTCTAGACCTGATTCCTTAGGTAAGTTGTAGCGAATCTCACTCATTTGTTTTTTATCGATTTTTTTATCGGCATAATCGCTAATAACAGTTATTTCTTTGCTAACCATTTTTGAAACTGCGTCTTCAATAGTAATGAAAGATAAATCCACATCTTTTTTAGATTCTTCTAGTATGTGTTTTTTACCAGGAGCAACATTTTCAGCACTATCGCCGAATACATCGTCTTCATCAAAAGTAACAAAAGAATCTGTCATGTCATCAAGTGATTTATTAGAAGGCATTATACAATCTCCTTTAAGTGTAATATGTTTAATTTAATATGATTGTATCTTATTGATCTTAAAAAATCAATAACAATTTTTAAAAAATAAAAAGTTTGACTTTTTCATCCTATAAGATATATAAATATATTATGTGTTATCGTAACTTAGCTATTGATTTTATAACTGTTACGAGAATAAAAAATTAATCTAAATTAATGAAAAGTTACAATAATGAGAAATAAAATATCAAGAATCCATATTGTTAACCTATTTTTTATGCTCAATCTTGTGTTATTTTATCCGACATTTTCCTATGCTAATTTAACTAGAGATACCTTAATAAGAGAGAATAAAGCGGTAGATAATTGTAAGAAAAATCTTTCATGCTTGAAAAGATTAAGGAATAATTCTCAAGCATTGAAAGCTTTGTTTTATCTTTATGCCAATGAAAATAACTTAGAACTTGCCCATAGATATCGCAAATTATCAGCACAACAAGGCAATGGAGAATCTCAATATTATTTAGGTCTGTACTTATATAAGCAAGCCAAGATAAAACAAGCCATTTCTTGGCTGATCCAATCGGCAAATGGGGATTATCTTAAGGCTCAAGAAGTTCTTGCTTATATGTATTATAAGAAAACTCAAATAAATAGCCATAGCAATCGCCCAAATAACATCAATAATCAAGACTATAACTATAAACAAGCCTACTATTGGGGCTATAGATCGGCGATGTTAGGGAGCTATAAGGGGCAAGAATTAATTGCTCGCATGTTATATTATGGTGTCGGCGTACGAGCCAATAATGAAAAAGCCTACATGTGGGAACTAATCCGCAAAAAGAATTCCAGATATAAGGGGAGTGCTATTTTAGTATCCTTACAAAAGTCTCTCAATCAATACGCCATAAAACGAGTTACAACACAAGTTAAAGCCATGGAAAAGCAAATCGCCTTTAATAGATCTAAGATGTTGTATTATGGTAATTAAATTTATAGATCTAGGTTTAGCTTTTCGTGATCGCTGGAGGTTAGGTTTAGGGCTTGTAGGGAGATTTCGAAAGAGAATCCTTGGCGTGCTAGGGCTGATAGTTCTTTGTTTTTGCGTTTTTCATCCAGTTCTACTGTGCGGAAAGCACCGAATTTTCGTTTTTTTACATATTTGCTAGCGGATATAAGCTCGATGTTGCTTGTTTGGAGATTCTCTTCTTGGATTATTTCTGTTAAGGCTTGTTTTGTTAGGCTCTCGTCAATGCCTTTTTCTTTTAGTTTTAGGATTATTTTCTTTTGCGAGTGTCCATGACGGAGTAAATATGAGATTTTTGCTTTGGTGTAACGTTGATCATTTAATACGCCTGCTTGTGTTAGTTTTTCAATGGCTATTTCGATCCATGTGTGAGCGTCTTCCATGTTTTGCCCATGGAATTTTGTGCTAGTTAGAGATTTTCTCACAAGATACGCCCTTAAGGAATGAGACGTAGCCGAAAAGCGTTTCAAATAGAAAGTTGCTAGGTTATATATATGACGCTCGCTTAACTTTTTGGGATCTTTTGGTTGATTGGAATAGTTATCTTTTTTCTTGTTATCTTTCATAAAATTGTACTCATTGGATAATACTAACTAATATAACTTAAGTTAATATTATTTCTTTTCTGAAGAAGTTACATCCATATCTAATACAATCTTGGAATCGCTTGATTTCTTGGCTGTTGTGGTCTTCTTGGCAGGAGCTTTTTTCGTGGTGGTGGCTTTTTTCGTGGTGGTAGTTGCTTTCTTGGTTGTGGTTGTTTTCTTAGCTGTAGTCTTCTTAGCTGTAGTCTTCTTAGCTGTAGAAGTTTTCTTCTCTGCAGTCTTCTTCTCTGTAGTCTTCTTGGCTGTGGTTTTCTTCGCTGTTGTCTTTTTGGCGGTGGTTTTCTTTTTTGTTTTAGTGCCTTTTTGCTCTTCTTTTTTGTTGATGAGATCAAGAGCTATTTCGAATGTAACGTCTTCCATTTCCATGGTTTTGGGAATGGTGGCGTTGGTGCGACCATGTTTTACATATGGGCCGTATCTTCCGCTTTGTACTGTGATTGGTTTTTCATCATCGGGATGTACGCCTAATTCCTTAGCGTCGGAAACAGGAGAAGACGCTAAGGCCGTAGCCACTAAAGAAATGGCACGATTAGCCCCTACGGTTAAAACGTCATCTTCTTTCGGTAGGCTGACAAACTTACTTTTATGTTTTAAGAATGGACCGTAACGCCCAATTCCTGCGGTGATCATTTCGCCAGTTTCAGGATATACACTTACTTCACGAGGTAAACTTAATAAGGATAAAGCCAATTGAATATTTACCGTTTGTAGATCTGTCCCTTCAGGTAAGCCCACACGTTTCGGTTTATTTTTGCCTGTACCTGATTCGCCAGATTGAATATAATGACCATAAGGACCTTTTTTTAGATAAACAATGTTACCACTTTCCGAATCTGTACCTAGTTCGATATTGTTGGCGTCCGTATCATCTAGGATGACTTTGCCGTCTTCATCAAGCTTGCCGATTTGACGGGTAACATTACAATCAGGATAGTTGGAACATCCAATAAAAGCCCCCATTTTCCCCAGTTTTAGATTTAAATGACCGTCATCACATTTAGGACATTTATCATCCTTATCAGCACCAAATAAAGTATATGATAGCTGTTCATTTAGATAATCTAAGACATTACGCAAGGTTATATCGTTTGTCTCTTCGATTTTGGCGTGGAAGTGCGTCCAGAAATTGGCAAGAACTTTTTTCCATGGTTCATCGCCATTGGAAATATCATCAAGGGTATTTTCAAGATTGGCGGTGAAGTCATATTGTACGATATCATGAAAGTAATTATTTAAGAACTCTGTAACTAAGCGACCTTTCATGGTGGCGATGTATCGGCGTGATTTATCTTTCTCCACGTAGTTACGAGTTTCAAGAATCGATAAAATAGACGCATATGTAGACGGACGACCAATCCCCTTAGCCTCTAACTCTTTAACTAAAGACGCATCGTTAAAGCGTGCAGGCGGTTTGGTAAAATGCTGATTCTTTTCAGGATCTTTACCAAGATTTAAGGCCTGTTGCTCTTCAAGTGGTGGCAATAGTACTTCTTTTTTAGCGGTGTTTTTAGTTTTCTTTTTGCTTGCGTCATTCTCATTTGATTCGCTTTCGCTTTCGTTGTCGTTGCCTTCTTCGTATAGTTTCAAGAAACCAGCAAAGGCGATCATAGAGCCGTTAGCTTTGAATGTTGCTTGTTTATCAACACTTAAAATACTTACGATTGTTTGATCAATTAGAGCTGGGGCCATTTGTGATGCAATAGTTCTTTTCCAAATAAGATCATATAAGCGTTGTTGATCTCTATCCAGTTGATTAATTAGAGTGTCAGGAAGTTTAGTTAGATCAGTAGGACGAATGGCCTCATGAGCCTCTTGGGCATTTTTGGTCTTATTTTTAAAGACGTTCGGCGATGACGGTAGGAATTTCTCGGAATACAATTGCTCAACCACCGCACGAGCAGAGGTTACGGCCTCCTTACTTAAACTCACGGCATCGGTACGCATGTATGTTATGAATCCATTTTCATATAAGCCTTGTGCCACTTGCATGGTTTGCTTTGATGAAAAATATAACTTTCTTGAGGCCTCTTGTTGTAAGGTTGATGTGGTAAAGGGCGGATAAGGATTACGGCGTTGGCGTTTCTTTTCCACATTACTCACATTATAGGCTTTATTTAGCGTTTTTTCGAGAATTTTTTGAGCTTGCTCTTCTGTAGTTATATCGAACTTAGCGAGCTTTTGAAGATCGCTTTCCATTAGATTGGCATTGAATTTCTCGCCCATTTGTGTTTTAAATTCGGCACTGATTGACCAGAATTCCTGCGGTTTGAATTTCTCGATTTCACTTTCTCTATCGGTAACCAAACGCAAGGCCACAGATTGGACACGTCCTGCGGATTTCGCTCCTGGGAGTTTACGCCACAATATGGGCGATAAATTAAAGCCCACTAGATAATCTAAAGCACGACGAGCGAAATATGCGTCCACTAGATCCGTATTTAAATCACGTGGCTCGGACATGGCTTTTAAAATGGCGGTTTTTGTGATTTCGTGGAATACCACACGTTTAACATCGTATTTCTTTTTAAGTTTCTCTTCTCCGCCTAGGGTTTCCATAACGTGCCAAGATATGGCCTCCCCCTCACGGTCGGGATCGGACGCTAGATAAATAGAATCGCAGACTTTTACAGCGTCTTTGATGGCTTTAATATGGGATTTTGATCTTGTTGATACTTCCCATTTCATTTCAAAATCGTTATCAGGAAGTACAGAACCGTCTTTAGGTGGTAGATCTCTCACATGACCAAAACTCGCTAGAACTTTGTAATCATTGCCTAAATATTTGTTAATCGTCTTCGCTTTTGCTGGTGATTCTACTATTACTAATTTCATGGAATTATGCTACCTTGTTAAATTTTTAGTTTCCTAATTGTCCCAATTGAGAGTTCAATATGTTTTAGGGTGTAATATGTTTAGTATTCAATGTCTGTTTAAAAATATGGGTTTAATCCTTTGTTATTATTCTAGTTTATTATGTTAAAGAGCTTAAACTTTTGATATTTCATCTTTCATTGTATATGATACATAGGGTTTTTTATATATATAACTAATTTTTATTAAAAAAACAACTCTTTTATTTTAGTTGCATACATTTACTTGTTTTTTATGGATATTATTTGCTAACACACACTTTATATATAAAGATCAGATTATATATAAAGCATGTGTTAATTTTATTCTAGCTTAAGATTGTATCTTTAGAATAATCCTTGAATGTTGCCGTGTTCATCCAATTTGATATTATTACCTGCTGGTACTTTCGGCAATCCAGGCATGGTCATAACCGCCCCACATTGGACAACGATAAAGCCAGCGGCTGCACTTAATGATACTTGTCTTATGTGAATCTTGAAATCTGTAGGAGCAGATAAAAGTTTCGGACTATCACTAAAACTTGCAGGGGTTTTAGCTACACAGATCGGTAGATTTTTATAGCCTAATTTTTCCCACTCTATTAATTGAGCTTTGATCTCATCAAGTTTGCTAGGATCTTCGCCCTCTGCTATTACGCCGTTTGCTCTAAAGATTTCCTTAGATATGATTTCAATTTTATCCCATAAGGGAAGATTTTCATCATATAATGGGGTGAAAGGTTTATGGCTTGCCATTGAGATTACTTTTTTAGCTAGATCTTCACAACCTTTTCCGCCGTCTGACCAATGGGTACATAGGGAAACTTCGATTCCTAGCTTGTTACATTCGGCTATTACTAAATCAAGTTCGTTTTTAGTATCGCTTACGAATTGGTTGACTGCTACTACAATCGGTACGCCAAACTTTTGCAGATTCTCAATGTGGCGAATGAGATTAGGAATACCATTTTTTAAACTTTCTAGATCTTCAGTGGCTAGGGAATCCTTATCTGCTCCGCCGTGATGTTTTAAAGCTCGCACTGTGGCAACTAAAACAACAGCATTAGGGCTTAATCCTGCCTTACGTGCTTTGATATCGAAGAATTTAACCGCTCCGAGATCTGCTCCGAATCCTGCTTCGGTAATTGTCCATTTAGAAGTATGTAAACTGGTTTTTGTGGCTAGCACAGAATTACAACCATGGGCAATATTAGCAAAAGGCCCGCCATGGATGAATACAGGATTATTTTCTAAGGTCTGTACTAGATTAGGTTGTAGAGCGTCCTTTAATAGTACGGCCATTGAGCCGTTGGCGTGGATATCTTTGGCAGTTAGGGGTTTGCCGTCATCTTGCCAACCAACTATGATCTTGCCTAGTCTTTCTTGTAATTCTGTAAGATTGTTAGATAAACAGAACACAGCCATTACTTCCGAGGCTACAGTAATATCAAAACCCGCCTCCCTAGGAATCCCGCTAAACTTACCGCCTATGCCGATTTGAGTTTTGCGTAAGGTACGATCACTAATATCAAGGGTACGGCGTGCAATTAGATTTTCAGGCTTAACGGTGGGTTCTGTGTCTTGATACATGTGATTATCTGCCATGGCCGCCATTAAATTGTTCGCTGATCCGATTGCGTGGATGTCGCCTGTAAAATGTAAGTTGATATCCGTCATGGGAACAACTTGAGCGTGGCCGCCACCTGCAGCTCCGCCTTTTACTCCAAAGCACGGACCTAAAGAAGGCTCTCTTAAGCAACCGCTTGCTTGTTCGCCGATTTTGTTTAGGGCGTCAACCAATCCTACCAAGGTGGTAGTTTTGCCTTCTCCTGCAGGAGTGGGGTTAATGGCAGTAACTAAAACTAAATTCCCTTTTTTATTTTCCTTTTCCACTCTGTTTATGGCATTCCAAGAGATTTTAGCCTTATCGTTGCCATAGGTATTTATTTCATTCTTCGATAAGCCAATTTTTTCAGCTATCTTTTCAATGTGGAGCTTGTGAGCTTTTGATGAAATTTCCAGATCTACATTCATGTTAAATTCCTTATTCTAGTATATTTTCGATTGAATTGTCTATATTTTATGTTAAATAATGTTTATTCTAATACAAGCTATCATAAAAATTAGCAAAAAGCAAGATTAAAATTCACTTGTGGTTATATTTTACTCCTAAAACATTAAATAATTTAAGGATCATGCTAAAGATCCTAATATGCACCTTGTTTCTTAATATGGGATTGTATTAGATTACATTAGATTTGTAAATTTTCCTAAGAGATTCGCAAAATAGTATTTAAATAGTTTATTGTAAATAAAAATGCTTGCTTTTTTGTTGAAACGTATGTTATTATAAAATGGTTATAATGAATGTTAAAAGAGTGTTTGTAGTTAAGTGATTGTATTATCACATTAATTTAGATACTTAGAAGAATATTAGTACACCTAACATTATGGGCTAGTTTTTTAGGCATGCCTTTATGTGCGGTATCATTGTGAAAGATACTATTAACATGTTTATACATGATTCTTATTAATCTTGATTTAGTTGTTAAGGTTAAACTTTTAAAATGGTTTGTTATGACGTATATAATTTCATTAACATTTATAGTTAGAAAGAGGATAAAATGCCTAAATTAAAAACTAAAGCAGCAGCAAAGAAACGTTTCAAGGTTACTGCTAATGGTAAAGTAAAAGGTGGCTTTGCATTTAAAAGTCATAACTTACGTAAACGCCCGCAAGATATGAAGAATAAAGCTCGTGGAACAATGGTTTTAGCTGAATGCGACGCTAAAAACGTTAAAAGACTAATTCCCTACGCTTAAAATTAAAAATCTAATTTTTATAGTCTGTTATGAGATGTTTGAATATATTTTTAAGCAAGCTTTAACATACTAAATTTAACTTCAACTTTTATTAATAATAAAGGATAAATATCATGGCTCGTTCAACACCAAAAGTAGCCTCTCGTGCTCGTCGTAAAAAGATCTTAAAGATGGCTAAGGGCTATCGTGGTCGTAATAATAATGTATTTCGTGTTTCTCTTGAGAAAGTGGAAAAAGCGTTACAATATGCCTATAGAGATCGTCGTGCGAGAAAGCGTGATTTCCGTGGTTTATGGATTCAACGTATCAATGCGGGTGCTCGTTTAAATGGTTTAACATACTCTCGTTTAATGCACGGCTTGAAATTAGCTAACATTGAGCTAGATCGTAAATCTTTATCAGAGATCGCTATCGCTGACGCTTCTGCTTTTACTGCTATTGTGGAAAAAGCAAAAGAAGCTATTAAGTAAGATATTGTTTTAGAATAATTTTTAAAATAATATAATATTTGTGATATCTTTAGTAATTGCCTTGGGATTTTTAAGATCTCATCAATTTCTAAAGAGACACAATTAAGGGTAAAAGAAGTATTTATATTAAATAGATTATGTAGAAAATAAGGATTTTCCTGTGCAAAATGACGTAACAATAGAAAGAATATCTAAGGCATTAGGTGTTATTGTAGATGAAATTCAAAAACATAAAGGTCTTGATTCAGCTCATCAAACTGTACCAAGCAAGATTCTTTTGTTGGATGTAATAGCAGATAAATTATACGTTGCATTTGAAACAGGAACGATAACTCATCACGACATTTTAAGTAAGCCAGTTATAGAGGGCATAGCTCCAGTGTTGGAGATTCTATCCCAACTTCATACGGATGATGATGAAATGGTTACAGATAAATCTGTAGCTTGTGCGGCAAAACTTAAAGATATCATAACTTTAGCGTCAGCAGAAATAAAATCAGATAAGTATTCTTTAATTAACGTTGAACGTTTTTGTGCCGAATTTGTTTATGATCATTACTCGGTTATTTTTGATATGTTGGATTGCTCTACAGCCCTTGAGCGTCCCATGTCTGATCAGATGGTATCTTCGGTATTCTTTTACTTTTCCAATGAATTTAGACGTTATTTAAAAGTACTTACTCGCTATATAGTTATGGAATACAGAAATTATCTAACAAAAGAAGCCTACGCAGGTTTAACAAGCGAAATTACTAAAGAAGAAGCTTATGAGGCCTTTTCTCGCAACAAAGCCAACATTGTGGGAGTCGTTGAAAAGGAACTGGGAACTTATGATCAGTTATGCCACAATGATATTGCTAAACGAGAACCATTATTTAATCTTGTAAAAAAGAAACAGAAAAAGAAAGGTTTAGCAGGTAAGTTATTTGGTAAAGAAGTAGTATCTAAGAAGAAAGTTCCCATTAAAGCCGAGCTTGTACCCACATCATCGCCGAACTTTCGCAAGATAGCACATCAAAATACCCTATTAGCACAAAAATTAGAATATGTATATAATGGCGAAATCTTCAATTATACAAATATCGCATCCCATTTCGATACTCTCATTGGCGACAAAGACGCCTTTGACGATACTCTACGCAAGTTTCATGATATCATCATCCAAAATGATTCGGATGATTTACACGGTAAAATCGCCCGCCAATATGCGGTTATGGATTCGCAATTAAAATCACCTATTTTACAAGAGTTTATCCTATTGGCTTTATTTTACTCTACTATTACCTTTAATATTTACGATCTACAACAGTATTGTGCGTCAATTGAATATAAAGCAGAGTTTTTAGTGGAAGTTATCTCGGATCTTGCGGAAAATATGCCGAAACACATTGCTTATATGTATATGGAAAAAGCGTCAGTAAATATTGTGAAAAAGGCGCTAAATGAATATGCGGATATCATGACCAGTCTTAACGCCGATGTTTTCGAACAATCCATACAAGCAGGTCTTAAACATCTGGATCAATTGAAGAAATACAATGATTGGATCGGTACTTTTAGAAATATATATGCTGATATCAGAGAAAGTCGTAATGGTAAATTATCGGAAGGGGAATATGCCATTCAACAATTGCGTGCAAGTATGGATACAAAGATTGATGAACTTTGTAAGTTTATGAAATAAACACCTAGGGGTAAAAGTTTTAACTCATTCTTAATTCGTTTTTTCCCGCTCTTTGGCTAGTTTTCACATTTCTTATATAATAACAGGTATATAATTCCATGACAACTTTTTTAAAATTAGAAAAGATCACGAAAAAATTTTCTAAAATAGTAGCAAACAAAGATGTTACTATAGAAGTAAAAAAGGGCGAAATTATTGGGCTATTAGGGGAAAATGGTGCAGGTAAATCTACCCTAATGAATGTTCTCTTCGGTTTATATAAGCCCACATCTGGACGAGTGTTGATCAACGATAAACCCGTGAAGTTCTCATCTCCTAAGGACGCTAAATCCGCAGGCTTAAGCATGATTCATCAACATTTTATGTTAGTGGATAACATGAGCGTAACCGAAAACATCATTTTAGGGCAAGAACCCAACAAAATGGGTTTTATTAATTATAAAGAGGCAAGAGAAAAGGTAATAGCTCTTTCTCACAAGTATAATCTTGAGATTGATCCCGATGCGAAAATAGAAGATATAGCGGTGGGCGTTCAACAACGTGTAGAAATTTTAAAGGCCTTATTTAGAGATACCAAACTCTTAATTATGGATGAACCGACCGCTGTTTTAACACCGCAAGAAGTTATCCATCTTTTTGAAGTAGTACGTAAATTACGAGCTGACGGTATGTCAGTTATTATCATCACCCACAAGCTAGATGAGGCCTCGGAGATTTCCGATCGTATATATATTTTACGCAATGGTGAATTGGTGGATAGTTGTAATGCTTGTGATGTGGATTCGCAAATGCTCGCTACCATGATGGTGGGACGTGATATCATCTTTAAAACAGATAAAAAACCACGCAAGGAAACAGGGATCAAAAGCTTTAAATTACAAGATCTTAGCTACAAAAAAATGGACGGTACATATGCCATTAAGAATCTTAATCTAGAAATCGAAGCAGGGGAAATATACGGCATAGCAGGAGTCGACGGTAACGGACAAAAGGAACTAGCTGAAGTTGTACGTGGTATGGTTAAAGAAGAAAGCGGAGAAATTATCTTCAATGAAAAAGTAATCAATAAATATACCACACTGGAGCGTATGCAAAATCATATGGGTTACATTCCTGCCGATCGCTTAAAATTCGGCTTGATTCCTGCCTATGATATGGCAAGCAATCTTATTATCGGCGAGCAAGATGAGAAGAAATACACAAAAAAAACTAATCCTGTTTGGCGTAGAATAGTTGATGTTTTAGATAACATCCTAGGAGAATACAATCCAGTTAGGGGTTTATCGATCATCAACAAAAAGGCCGTGATAGAAAATGCCAAAGAAGTAATCAAAAAGTACGACATCCGCCCCAACGATCATACAGCTATTGCAGGATATTTATCAGGTGGTAACCAACAAAAGGTTGTAGTAGGGCGAGAAATCGAACGCAAGCCAGAATTTATCTTAATTGTTCAACCCACATGGGGGGTAGATGTGGGAGCTATCGAGCGAATCCACGAACAAATTCTTGCCATGCGAGATTGCGGAGTCTGCATTCTGCTCATATCATTAGAGCTAGAAGAGATCTTCACATTGTCGGATAAAATAGCAGTATTGTACGAAGGCAAGATAGTTCTAGAAAAACCCGCACATCTCACAAATAAGAACGAAGTGGGCTTATACATGACAGGGGGAAGTAATTAACATGAAAAATCTAACAACTTTTCTTATAAATCTCTTAAGTGCGATCATCATAACCTTAGGGGTAATTTTATATTTATCTTCCCATTTCATAGGCTTACCAATGTTAATTGTGGGGATAGGCTTTATTTATCTTATCCAATATAAGAACAATAAAAAGAAAGCGATCCAGTCATTGAAGTCATTGGGCAAGGCCTTATTTATTCCCTTTATTGGCTTGGTTGTTTCCTTAATTATTGTGTCGATCATTTTGATATCCACTGGCTACAATCCGCTCATGACCTTAAAAACCTTGATATATGGCGGATTCATTAAAAGTTGGCATAGTACGGTTTTGAATGCTACACCGTTGATCTTTACAGGTTTAGCCATAGGATTCGCATTCAATGCAGGATTGTTTAACATCGGAGCTCAAGGGCAATACTATGTTGGAACAGCAGTAGCTACGGCGATCGGTATCTATTTGCCCATGCCTTCGATCATCTTGATAGTGATAGCTTATGTTGTATCCATGTTATTATCTGCGTCTTATAATATTATCCCAGCTTATTTAAAGATCAAAACTGGAGCACATGAAGTGATAACAACTATGATGTTCGCCCAGATAGCGTCGTCTCTTTCTGGTTGGTGGGTTAATCTCATGGGTGGAGAAGATCCTGTCCATAAATATAAAACAGATAAAATTTCCACCGACGCTTGGCTAATGAAATTAAAAGATTTAGTACCGTTGGATCATATTAATTACCGTCTTAATGTGGGGATTCTCGTTGCGATTCTTACGGCTTTTGTTTGTTATTTCATTCTCTATAAAACCACTCTAGGCTTTAAGATTCGAGCAGTAGGGCATAATAAAGACGGTGCAAAAGCTCAAGGAATTAAGGTTAATAAGATCATCTTTGTAACTCTATTAATATCAGGAGCTTTAGCAGGAATGTCAGGAGTTACCCAAGTTCTAGGCTTAGAACATAGAATGACATACGATCTTTCAAGTAGTTACGGTTGGGACGGTATTTCCGTAGCCCTATTAGCGTCAGGAAATCCTATTGGGATCATATTCAGTGCTTTTTTATGGGGCGGGATCGATTCGGGTGGTCAATATTTGGAACGTGTAACCGATATTCATAAATCCATTGTTGAGATCATGAAAGGTTTAATCTTGTTCTTTGTGGTAGCTCGTTACATTTACTTATATATAAATACCAAGTTTGGCATTACCAAGAAACTCTTTAAGAATATTTCACATTCTCACACACCATAAGCATACATACACCACACACCATCATAAAGTATAAGGAAAACTAACATGAATGAAATTTTATCATTATTTGATACTCAATTATTTACAACTACCATAGATTTCTCGACTCCCATTGTGTTGGCGGCCATTGGTGGGGTTTTATGTGAGCGTGGTGGGATTGTGAATATCGGACTCGAAGGATTCATGAACTTTTCCGCTTTTTTTGCGGTGGTGGGAACGATAGCCACTGGCAATCCATGGATCGGATTAGTATCAGGCGTGATAGCAGGCATGATATTTTCCTTAATTCACGGATTCGCAACCATTCATTTACATCTTGATCATGTGGTATCAGGTGCGGTTATCAACATTTTATCGGCAGGACTAACCCAATATTTACTATTGATAATCTATCACACCGCAGGGCAGACGGCGTCTGTACCCCTTTCCTTACATGATATGAAATACGCAATCCCCATACTTTCCAGTATTCCCTATGTGGGCGAAATATTTTTCAATCAAACACCCATAGTCTATATAATGATGATATCAGTTGTGATCTTTACTATATTCTTAAATCGTACCAAATTAGGATTACATTTAAAGGTATCAGGCGAGCACCCCATGGCCTTAGAGACTCTAGGAATATCTGTATTTAAAATGCGATATTTAGGAGTAATACTTTCTGGCTTGCTTTGTGGTTTGGCAGGATCTTACCTTTCAATCGAGACAGGAAGTTCCTACTCGGAAAATATGACTTCAGGCCGTGGATTCATAGCTCTAGCAGCGGTAATTGCTGGACGTTGGTCGCCCATTGGAGCATTAGTCGCCTCTGTGGTATTCGGGTTTATCAACGCTTTACAATATAAATTACAGATAATACCTGCCTTAAAATTCTTCCCCACAGAGATATTTTCCGCTTTACCTTATATATTGAGCATATTAGCCATAGCATTTGCTGTAAAAAAATCCCGTCCGCCCAAGGCGTCAGGCGAAGATTTCATCGTTGAGCGAATCGATTAAGCTATTATAATGACCGCAGAAAAGAAAACCCCACTGGATAATATATCCATAAATCTATTTACGAATCAAGAACAAGTAAAACACTCGGTAAATATTAGCGGACACCAAACAAGTTATACCTTAGAACATGCTTTTTATCTGCAATTACAAAGATTCGCTAAAAATAATAATCTTAAAATCTCACAGATTATCGAGCGAATCGACGAAAACCGAGAAAACATCGGCTTATCATCAGCGATTCGCCTATTCATATTAAATATACTAACCGATAGATTCGAGCCATAACAAGCAGATCCCATAATCCCATAAGTGGAGCTAAAAAAACTAAAGCTCTTGGATTCGCCTATTTAAATAGCTACTTACATTTTACATATAATATATAACAACTAAAACTAATATAAGTAGGATAGGTACGAATCATGTTATGGGAATTAATTTATGGCTTGATAATAGGGGCGGTTATTTCCATTCCCTTTGGGGGAATCGGTACGCTTTGTTTAAGTGTGAGTTTAACAAAAGGCTATAAACACGGATCACTCTTGGCTTTAGCCATAATATTGGGGGATGCGGTTTTGGTATTTGTGGGCATTATCTTTTATAATATGCTAAGTCATATCATATTAGAGTACGAATCTTTATTTAAAATTTTTACTCCTGTGGTTTTATTTGTGATTGGTTGTAAGATTCTCTACAATGTTTACAAGAAAAAACTCCATAAAAAAGTAGATTCGAAAGATTCGCTAAAAAATATTGCTATGGTTTTTCTATTATCTTTATTTAATCCAGCGACGTTAATTATAATTATCACAATTTTTAAAATACTCCATATAAAACAAGTATTTTATCATAGTGTTTTCCTAAGCGGATTCTTAATCTCGAGCATAAGTTTATGGATTATCTATATATTATTTATGATAGTGATAAAAAATAATTCCAATATAAAATTACTATATAGAATCAATAAGTACATAGGATTCGCCTTGTGTAGCATAGGTTTTTTTTTAATAGTTCTTTAAGTTTTTTAATAAATGAAAAAACATATTGACAATTGTGAAAAGAATCCATATACTAAGAACATAAAGTTAATTTGATACTTTATTGCACGAAGAATTCGTGTATAGAATTTTATTTAAAATAATTATAGTATAGGAGAATTACTATGTCATCATCAATTCACTTAACAGAACGCGTACGTGATAACTTATCGTCTCTAAGAGACACTCAATCTAACGTTGATACAACAAACAGCCGTGTTAACACTGGTTTAAAGGTTCAATCTGCAAACGATGATCCTGTTGCTTATTTCCGTTCAAAGTCTCTTTATGACCGTTCAGAAACTTTTGAAACACGTAAAGATGATATCAAGCAGGGTATTGATACAATTAAATCAGTTCAAACTGGTTTAGATGCTGCTACAGATATGATCACAAAAATGAAAGCTTATGTAAATGGTATGCAAGGTGCGGATTCTAAAGAAGAATACACAGCTTTCCATGATTCATTTAAAGAATTTGCTAAACAGTTTAACGATACTATCGCCGATGATAAATACGGTGGTTCTAGTTACTTAAATAACACAGCTTCTAAATCTGTAATCCGTTTCTCAACAAACGCTGATCGCAAATTAACTCTAAAAGGTGTGAACATTGAGGCTGCTAGAACAAATATGGCTATTCTTAATGGTGAAGGAACAGGTGTTTCAGCTTGGGCTAATATTAAAGGTTCTGCTTTACAAGCTAAACTAGACACTGAAACACACGCTAATAACGCTTTAGGTTTACTTAACAGTAAATACGTTCAATGGAACGCATCTGCTGGTGGTGTTCAAAATATGAATGCTGGTAAAACTATTATCGGTGGTATTGACGCACTAGAAGCTTCTAAAAACATTTTAGATGCTGCTTCTGCTCACATTAAATCACTATCTGTTACATTTAGTGCTAAAATGAGTATCCTAGAATCTCGTAAGAGTTTCACAGAAAGTTATGTTGATAACCTTTCTAACGGTGCTGATGATCTTGTGTTAGCTGATACAGAGAAAGAGGGTGCTAACCTTATGTCTCTTAAAGTTCAACAATCACTTGGTTACAACTCATTGACATTTGCTGGTAAACAAAATGAAAACATCTTACAATTAGTACGTAGCTAATCTTAGTTATTAACTTTTTATAAGTTGGGTTAATTTTGACCTATAGAAAGAGAGATCGGATATTTTTTCCGTTCTCTCTTTTTTTTTGATTCTCACTGGATTCTTATGTGATTCCTTATTACATTACCCATTGAGTTAGTTCTTAAGCTAATTCCTAGCTTTAGGATTCGTTTATTGTTCAGCGATTCTTTCTATCACATCTATTTTACATCCACTTTCTATCCACTTTCTATCTACTTTCTATCTATTTGATATCCACTTTAACATCTATTTGATATACATTTGATATCTACTTGATAATCATTCTTATTTATATTCTCATTCTCACTTTTATCTTGATTCTAACTTATTACTATTACTATTGCTATTGCTGTTATTTTGTTTGCTGGCCTAATATTTAGGCCAGCAAACAAAATAACCATAACCATAACCATAACCATAACCATAACCATAACCATAACCATAACCATAACCATAATAATACATTTACTAGTAGGTGGGGGATTCTGTATATGAGTGTTATGTGATTCCCATTGAGTTAGTTCTCTGCCTGTAGGATTCTTTATATGGCTTGCTGATTCTTAAACAAGTATTCTTAAATGATCTATTTATGATTCTTTTTTTTATTTTCTATACTTCTTGGTTCTATCAGCTTTAGAGCAAAATTAAGGAAAAATTAATAGATGTTTTCCTTGTGTAAGTGCTTGATCTACTACCAAATAATCATAATTGCAGAACTTGTAAAAATATTTTTTTGCAAGTAAAATGCTTATAAAAGAATAAAAATAATCTAAAACAAGATCTTAACATCTTTATATCTTAACGAAAAATTTATAAATATGGGTTAAGTTATATATTAGAATAATAAATATTGACAATATAATAGAGAATCAATATAATAAATATAGAAGGAAAATAGATCTTAGAATCTTCAATAATGAGAATTCTAAGTTGTAATCTTCAATTCTAGATTATGACTGATTTATTTATAACTTTATCAACATGAAGAATTTATGTTATTTAAACACATTATAGTATAGGAGAAATTACTATGGCAAACACAGCAATCCACTTAACGGAACGTGTACGTGATAACCTTGCGTCTTTAAAAGGTACACAAACTAACGTCGATTTAACCAACAGCCGTGTTAACACAGGCTTAAAGGTTCAAAATGCAAACGATGATCCAGTGGCTTATTTCCGCTCGAAATCATTATACGACCGCTCTGAAACTTTTGAAAGCCGTGCGGGCGATATTAAACAGGGTATCGATACAGTTAAATCAATTCAAACTGGTATTGACGCATCTAGAGATATGATCGCAAAAATGAAAGCGTACGTTAATGGTATGCAAGGGGCAGATTCTAAAGAAGAATACACAGCTTTCCACGAATCATTTATTGAATTTGCAAGACAGTTCAATGATACCATTGCCGATGATAAATATAATGGTGCTAGTTACCTAAATAACACATCTGCTAAATCTGTTATTCGTTTTTCAACAAACGCAGAACGTAGATTAGAGTTACATGGTACAGATATCAGATCAGCAACCACAGGTATGGCACTTATTAACAGTGAACACAGTAACGTTTCTGTTTATAACGCTCTTGCAGGTAGTGGCTTGATCGATCAAATGAAAAAAGAAGTAGGTACAGCTAACGCTTTAGGACTACTAAATACTAAATACGTTAACTGGGCTGTTTCTCGTAGTGGTGTGTATGATGCTAATACTGTTGCATCTGGTATCTCGGGTATTAACGCCCTAGAAGCGTCTAAAACCATTTTAGATACTGCCTCATCTCACTTAAACTCTTTAGCGGTACAATTCCAAGCTAAAATGAGTATTTTAGAATCACGTAAGAGCTTTACTGCTGACTATGTGGACGATCTAAAAAATGGTGCGGATGATCTTGTGTTAGCTGATACAGAGAAAGAGGGTGCTAACCTTATGTCTCTTAAAGTACAACAATCACTTGGGTATAACTCTTTGACATTTGCTGGTAAACAAACCGAAAATATTCTACAACTAGTAAAAGGCTAATCTTAGCTAATAATCTAATTGTAAACATATTTAAGCTTTGCTTTACAAAAAAAAGAGAGATCAGATTTTCTGGTCTCTCTTTTTATTCTGTAAAATTCTATTGTAAAAAAAATTCTTTTATATTATAATTATTTCACAACTTATTTCACACCCCTTACACGCAGATACAATATAAACATGATAGCATATCCACATATAGATCCCGTTCTTGTTAAAATTGGACCTTTAGCCATACGTTGGTACTCGCTTGCATATATTGCAGGTTTGATTTTAGGTTTGATAGTTCTCAAAAGACTCCATAAAAAATACAACTCAAAGCTAAAATCGGCGAATCTTGATGATTATTTCATATGGGTAACCCTAGGCGTGATTCTTGGTGGGCGTCTGGGTTACGTTCTATTTTATGATTTTTCATATTTCATTCATAATCCTGTAGCTATCTTTAAAGTATGGCATGGCGGAATGTCATTCCATGGCGGTCTTAGTGGCGTTATAATTTCCACATATATCTTCTGTAAAAAACATCAGATTCCATTTTGCGAATTCACTGACAAACTTGCCATTGTAGCCCCCTTTGGCTTATTTTTTGGTCGCATAGCCAACTTTATAAATGGCGAACTATGGGGACGCCCAACCAATGTACCATGGGCGATGATCTTCCCCACTGGTGGCAACACCCCACGCCACCCAAGTCAACTATATGAGGCTTTTTTAGAGGGAATCCTAACATTTATTGTTCTGTTTTCTTTCATTCACATTAAAGCTATCCGCCAACGACACGGCATGCTTACAGGCGTATTCCTACTCATGTACGGCTCTTCAAGATTCTTTGTTGAATTTTTCCGCCAACCTGACGCCCAGGTCGGATATTTGATCATGGGTACAACAATGGGACAACTCCTAAGTTTACCGCTGATATTTTTTGGCATAATATTTATATTTTTCTCTTTTAAATCCACAAAAAATATCTTATAATAAAACTGTACACATAATAATATAATAAACTTTCGCCATAACCAATGAAAGCCGATCAATGAAAAGATGTATAATGCAAAATCCATTAACCCATATAATCAAAAAACTTATCAAAGCTGACGGAAAGATCCGCATTGATGAGTATGTGAATATTTGCTTATATCATCCCCAATATGGCTATTATAAAACATCTAACCCCATCGGTAAAAAAGGCGACTTCATAACATCGCCCGAAATCTCACAAATGTTCGGCGAAATGCTAGCCTTTTGGATCGCCCATGTGTGGAATCATATGGGATGTCCGCAAAAATTTAATTTGGTGGAAGTCGGTGCAGGAACAGGCGTTCTCGCAGATGATATCTTAACAACTTTAGAAAATTCCACAGAAATATACCACGCTCTTTCCTATAACATCATCGATGTCTCTGATCCCCTAATCCAACTACAAAAGGAAAATCTCGATAAATACCTTATTCATGATAGCAATAAAGTCAAATGGTTTAATGATATCACAGAAATTACGACCGATATCCCCATTATCTTCATAGCCAACGAATTACTTGACTGCTTAGCCTCTCGTAAATTTATCTTTACCAATAAAGGATGGGGCGAAATTTATATCACACTCAATCAAGATGACGAAATCGACGTCCTTACCGTCCTTGATCATAAGGTGGAAATTATGATTCCTGACGAAGTGAAAAATAATTCCATGCAAGGCGACGTTTACGAATTCTCTCCAGCCATGATAAATATGGCAGATAACATCGCAAGCCACGTAAATAAATCTAAAGGCTGTGGCATTTTCATTGATTATGGCTACGATAAACCGCCACTATACTCAACTCTCCAAAGTATCAAAAACCATAAACATGCAAGCGTTCTAGAAAATCACGGCGTGGCTGATATCACTTCCCATGTGAATTTTAAAGTAATATCAGACCACTTGAAATCCTTAGATATCAACGTTGAATCCCTACAATCACAACAAACATTCCTTATGGCCTTAGGCATACTCAAACGTGCAGAACTCCTAGCAGGCGACGGCGTGGAAAATCCTACTCTTTTCGAAAGTGTCGAAAGTGAGTTGGATCGCCTGATAAGTATAGATAAAATGGGAGCTTTATTCAAAGTCCTAGCCTTTTCCACTAAAGAATACGCAGGCTTGCCCGCCTTTACCGTTCATGATTCAATCATCGATATTGCTCATAATAATTGTTATGGTATGTCCGATCATTCTCACGTACAACCCAATAACATCAACCGCCATAAGCCCATTCAGCTCCCACCTTACATGAAACACAAAACTTTCGCCAAATACGAAAAGGAAATAGCCCATGGATTCTTCGGTAAAAATGGCGGTGTTTCTACAGAAGATCGCTTGAAAAGTCTTAACATTAGCTATAGCGTTAATGATAAGGATAAATATGTGGAACAAAATCGAATCCTAATTACTAAATCCATGAAATTTACTTTGGAAAATCATAAGGACATCCCTGACCCAACTTTATATATAACCCACCAAGTGCATGAAGATAAAGTACAAATCATCAATGAAGATACCACATGGACAAGGGAAAATACCCCACAAGCTGACGCCATGGTTACTAAAGTTCCTAACATCATTCTAGGAATTTCCACCGCAGATTGTGGATGTGTCTTGTTTTATGATCCCATAGCTAAGGTTATTGCTGGGGCCCATGCGGGATGGCGTGGGGCTTTCGCTAAGGTTCTAGAAAATACCGTAACGGAAATGGAAAACCTAGGGGCGAATCGTGAAAATATCATCGCCTGCATTTCCCCTTGTATTTGGCAAAAAAGCTATGAAGTGGATGAAAAATTTTACAATACTTTACAACGTCTACAAACGGATTCCACCTACTTAGCACAATCTAATAAGGATAAACCTGGCTATTATTTCTTCGATCTTCCTAAATTCATCGAAAATAAATTGCTACTGCTGGGGATAAAAGATATCGGCTTAAGCCAAACCGATACCTATACAGATACTCGCTTCTTTAGCCATCGTCTAGACACTCATAAGGGGATATCTGTTGGCGGGCGTCAGCTTTCAACTATAATGTTAAAATAAATATGATTGGTAGATCATTGAAAATTTTCTCTCTTTTTATCTTACTTATTATGTTACTCACATCGTGCGGAAAAATCAGCACCGAGAAGTTCATAAGCCACAATACTAACAATCAAGCATTGCCATTTATTTCCCAAGTGTTATGGACATCTGTAGATTCGCATATGCCTAATCGCTCTAAATTCATCAAAATCCTCCGAGAGCAATTTCAAGCATTCGGTGTCGGCTTGCTAATTCTTAAGAAAAATGAGAAGAATCAGAGGAATCCTAAAAGTAAACTGCTATTTTTAGATATCAAAGTGAAAAAGTATGCAAATGCTAAAGATGAGAGCGAACATGATAACATCTTAATATGGAACTTGCGATCAAGCCATAAGGAGCTAAAGACTTACGAAATGTTCGTGCCTGCCAGTAATGTATTATGGCAAACTGGCGACGCACAACCCATACGCCTTTCGGCAGTTCTCGCCTTTGAGCATTTTCAACAAGAATTAAATAAAAATTTCGATATCGTAGATTTAACTAAAGACGAAAATAAACTGTATTTAAATATCAACTCGAATATTTCTCCTGCCAACGCCCTAACTTTCAAGCAAGGCATAAGCGAACAACTTAAAAGCAAAAAGATAAATGTTGTTTCTTCTGATTCTCCACATGATCTTAGTCTCGCAATTTATATCACACGCATAAAGATTACTAATGATATTGATATCTTTCATCCTAAGAGTAGATTGCGAATTAATTGGCGGTTGATAAATGATGAAAATAACGAGCTTTTATATTCATTTATCCAAGAAAATGTAATACTTGATGGCTATTTCGCTAAGGATCAATGGAAAAATCTTGTGGATATAATTGCTAAAATCGGTATAAAAACCGTTTATAGTCATGTTATTAATGGACATAATGAAAATATCTACAACGAATCTAACAAGGGGAAAAATTTCGCTCAAGATAATAGCAATGTGAAAAGAAAAAAGTTAGTAATTCCAAGTTTTAATGAGTAATTATGATTCAAAATCAATAGTTTGTTGATATGGATTAATTTAGGTGAAAAAGCTAATTGAAGTTTGTGTATTTTTTTAGTATAATAATTTCATTGACTTATCAATCGAATCAATCGAAATTTTTATTTAAGGAATATTCATTCATGTTATTATTA
Organism: Rhodospirillaceae bacterium MC!; assembly: GCA_002632265.1. Classification (GTDB taxonomy): domain Bacteria; phylum Pseudomonadota; class Alphaproteobacteria; order MC1; family MC1; genus MC1. Next base: position 72,336 of record NQOV01000005.1, on the reverse strand, counting down.
TCAGGAAATAGTAATCGCCCTTTGGCAGAAAAAATTGCAAAAGAATTAACTGTTGAGCTAGGATCTTCGACAATCGGTGCTTTTTCAGATGGCGAAACATTTGCCGAAATTCATGAACCCGTTCGTGGTCGTGAAGTGTATGTTATCCAACCAACCAGCTTTCCTGCTAATAATTCCGTAATGGAACTACTAATCATGATTGACGCCTTAAGACGTGCCAACGCCGATAAAATAACCGCCGTAATTCCTTACTTTGGTTATGCTCGCCAAGATAGAAAATCTGCTCCAAGAACGCCGATCACATCAAAACTAGTTGCTGATATGATCCAAAGTGCAGGGGCTCACCGAGTGATTACACTTGATTTACACGCCAATCAGTTGCAAGGATTCTTTAATATTCCCGTGGATAATTTATATGTTGCTCCAGTTTATGCTCAACATGTAAAAGACAATTTTGATCTAAAAAATTCCATCATCGTCTCTCCTGATGTGGGGGCGGTAACTCGCTCACGCCAATTGGCTCGCCGTTTAAATATGGATATTGCCATAATCGATAAACGCCGTGAACGTGCAGGTGTTTCCGAAGTTATGAATATTATCGGTAGTGTGGAAGGTAAACACTGTATTATTAGTGATGATATCGTCGACACTGCAGGAACTTTATGCAATGCCGCTGCGGCGGTTTTAGAACATGGTGCTTTATCTGTATCGGCTTATATTACTCATGGAGTGCTAAGTGGTGCAGCTTTGGGACGAGTGAAAAATTCATGCTTGAAGAAATTAGTGGTATCTGATACCATTCAAATAGTTAAAGAAGCTAAAGAAATCGCAAACATCGAGCAACTTTCCATTGCTCCTTTCTTGGCTAAAGCAATTAAACGCATTCATAATAAAGAATCAGTTTCCGATTTATTTTAATATGGCTTAATAAGTGTACTTAATAAGAATATTTAATGGGATTATTTCACTGTGTTGGTTATAAGAAGTATTTTATAAGTTTTACATTTTGATGATCTTTTAAAATGGTTGTTTTTCATATGTTTAAGATTGGATTTTAATATAAATGTTAAGAATTAAATATGAAAATAAGTATGAGTATAAGTATGAAAATAAGCGTAAATATAAGTATATTGTTGTGATGTGATTTAATTTTAGAGTCAAATATAAAATGTGGCATATAAAGGAGTCAAAAAATGTTAACAGAGCAGGAAAAAGATAGATTTAGCCGTCAAATCAATATAAAAGACATCCAAGAATCAGGGCAAGAGAATATTATAAATTCGTCTGTTATAGTTGTTGGTTGTGGCGGATTGGGATCAACGGTTATTAGAAATCTTGTGGGAGCAGGAGTCGGCACGCTACATATATTTGATCATGATGTGGTAGAACTTAGTAATTTACCCCGTCAATTTACTTTTAATGAAACTGATTTAAATAAATCAAAAAGCTTAATGACTAAAGAAAAACTTTCTCTTGTGGATAATAATATCAAGATCCATGCTTATGAAGAAAAATTCACAGGGGATAATATTAAGAATTTACATGAGATAGATCTTATTATCGATTGCAGTGATAACTTTCAAACAAAATATTTTTTAAATTCTTTCACTAGCAAAAACAATATACCCCTAATTTATGGCTCAATTGCCAAATATACCGCAACCGCAAGCCTTATATATCATAAAATTACAGGCTGTATTAATTGCTTGCATCCCTTTGATAAAGTTAAAAATGCCCCATCCGCTGGCGATCTCGGAACTTGGACCCCCGCTGTAAGCATGACCGCATCCATGCAAGCCTCATTAGCTCTCGAAGTCTTAGCCCATAAAGACAACATCACCAAAGTTAAAAACCTTGGCAAAGTCTGGAGCATTGATCTAAGCAACGGCGACACATCTAAAATAAAACTTCCTAAAGTTTGTAAATTACATTAATATGGTTATATCTATTCTTATTATATATTATAAGAGAATAGGCTAAGGTCGGATCATATTAGACCAGGCCAGATTAGATTAGATTAGATTAGATTAGATTAGATTAGATTAGATTAGATTAGATTAGATTAGATAGGATTAGATAGGATATACCACAACATAAAAATACAAACGCTTGTTTTACATCCCAACTATTATTATATTTGCTGGCCTAATATTTAGTATATAATAAATATACATAATACCACTTTAAATATAGTTTAGCAAAATAGCTATTTCCCATATGTCATTAGTTTATTATAATATATCTAAAGTAGTATTATATATATTTATATTATACTTATATTAGGCCAGAAAATACAAATAATAGAAATGATATATAATGAGCATTTTTATATGTAGGGAAGATGTAATATGGAATAACAATATGCTATGTTGGGACCGTCTGTCAAGATATCCGATAGAGTACGGCGACAGTCTGTCAGATATCCGACCGAGTATGGCGACAGTCTGTCAAGATATTCGATCGAGTAAGGCGACAGTCTGTCAAGATATCCGATAGAGTAAGGCGACAGTCTGTCAAGATATCCGACCGAGTATGGCGATCGTCTGTCAAGATATCCGATAGAGTATGGCGATTGTCTGTCAAGATATCCGATCGAGTAAGGCGACAGTCTGTCAAGATATCCGACCGAGTAAGGCGACAGTCTGTCAAGATATCCGACCGAGTAAGGCGATAGTCTGTCAAGATATTCGATAGAGTAAGGCGACAGTCTGTCAAGATGTTCGATAGAGTAAGGCGACAGTCTGTCAAGATATCCGACCGAGTATGGCGACAGTCTGTCAAGATATTCGACCTAGTAAGGCGACATTCCGTCAAGATATTCGATAGAGTATGGCGACAGTCTGTCAAGATATCCGATAGAGTAAGGCGGTCGTCTGTCAAGATATTCGACCGAGTATGGCGATCTTCTGTTAAGATTTCCGATAGAGTAAGGCGACAGTCTGTCAAGATATTCGATCGAGTATGGCGATTGTCTGGCAAGATATTCGATCGAGTATGGCGATTGTCTGGCAAGATATTTGATCGAGTATGGCGATTGTCTGTCAAGATTTCCACCTAAAGAGTGCGAATGTCTGTTGAGATAGTGGGGGGGGGGAGGTAAGGTGTGTGAAAAGTTTATGGATGGTTATTAAGATTTGCCGATGTCGGTGCGGTAGGTTTTGTTGGAAAAATCTATGTTTTCGATATCTTGATATATTTGAGTCATGGTTTCTTGTAGGGTGGGTTTTTGGTTGACAACGTTGAGAACTCTACCGCCATTTGTTAAGAGTTGTTTATTTTCTCGTTTGACGCCTGCTAAGAGAATTTGCGAATCTAAATTTTTTGCTATGGTGATGTTAAAGCCTTTTTTATAACTTGCTGGATATCCGTTGGACGCTAAGACAACGCAAGAACTATAACCGTCAGCCCATGAAATATTTAAGTTTTCAAGTTCTTGATCTAGGCAGGAATTTAAAGTGTCTACTAGATTGTTGTTCATTAATGGCAAAATGGATTGGGTTTCAGGATCGCCCATTCTGATGTTATATTCCAGTAAATATATTTTGTCATTTGCCACCATTAAGCCGAAAAAGATAATGCCTGCAAAGAGTAATTTTTCTGCTTTTAGTCCTGTAAGTGTAGGATTTAGAATGTTTTCCATGAAATCTTGTTCTAATTTGTCATCATATAAGGGGTGGGGGGCGATTGATCCCATACCGCCAGTATTTTCGCCTTTGTCGTCATTTAAGGCCTTTTTGTGATCTTTAGATGAAATTAAAGGAATGATATTTTTTCCGTCATATAAAGAGAGAATTGAGATTTCGAATCCTGTTAAAAACTCTTCGATTACTACCTTATCGTGATTTTTAAAGCACTCATTCAATGCCAAGGTGGCTTCATCTAAGTTATTTGGTATTTTAACCCCTTTACCTAAGGCTAAACCATCGAATTTTATCACTATAGGGAACTTATTTTGTTCTTTTACGTATGTTATCGCTTGGTTTTCATTTTCGAATGTTTGATAGTCGGCCGTTCTTATGTTGTATTTGTTCATGAATTTCTTGGCAAAATCCTTAGAGCCTTCCAACTGTGCCGATTGTTTATCTGCACCGATGATTTTTAAATTATGCTTTTTAAATTCATCAACTATCCCGTGGACTAACAATTCTTCCGAGCCGACGATTGTTAAATCAATTGTGTTATCCTGTGCGAACTGGCTTAATTCTGTTACGCTATCTAAATTTATAACAGTAGCTATATCTTCTAAGGCGTTGTTATTTGATGCGATAAAAATTTGTGTTTTTTTATCATCGCTTAGTAATTTATTACAAATTGCGTGTTCTCTTCCACCTGATCCTATAATTAAAACTTTCATAATTTATACTCTTTCGTCTTCGTGTTGTTTGATTAAAATGTTAATTGCTTCTATGATTGCAATATGTTCTTGAATTAGTATTCTTTTTTGTAATGTCTCGCCAGTATCATTTTTTTCAACTTTAACTTGTTTTTGTAAAATGATCTTGCCTTGATCTACATCTTTTGTTACAAAATGGACAGTGCAACCGCTTGTATTTTCTTGGTTTTTAATAACCTGATTATGAACATTCATACCATACATACCAGGCCCGCCATATTTGGGCAGTAAGGACGGATGAATATTGATAATTTTATTTTCAAAATCTTCCAATATTTTACCGCCAATTATCGATAAAAAACCAGCTAAAACAATGAGATCTACCTTGAGTTTTACACATTCTTCATGTACTTTGTTGGCAATTTCAAGATTCGAGAGATCTTTTTTATTAAGGAGTTTTGTCGGTATATTGTAGATATCTTGGGCTTTTTCTAAGGCTTTACAAGGGCGATCGGCGAACACTGTGAGGATTTCCGCCGATTTCCCCTGAAATGATTCGATAATATTAAGCATATTCGAACCAGTACCAGAAACTAGGATCGCTATTTTAAACATATTTCTTGATTTCCTGTTGTAACATCGCCAATAATATGGTGTTTTTGTTTATGCTCGCTAAGAATTTTTGTTACTTGATCTAGCTTGCTTGGATCAACCGCTAGCACCATACCAATCCCCATATTAAAGGTGTTGTAGACATCATCAGCTCCCAAAGATTGCAAATGTTGTATGATCGGCACGTTAGGGAGCGAAGATTTATTGATGTTTGCTTGTAAATTATCGCCTAACATTCTTGGAACGTTTTCAATTAATCCGCCACCTGTGATGTGAGCGATTCCTGTTAGGAGATTCGCTTGAATTAGTGGCAATACACAATCCACATATATTTTAGTGGGAGCTAATAGGGTTTTATGGATCGGTTGACCGTTAAAATCGGCGTTAAAGTCAGTTATTAAGCGTCTTACTAGAGAAAAACCGTTGGAATGTAAGCCAGATGACTCTAAACCGATTAGAATATCGCCGTTTTTTGTTTTCGTGCTGTCGAGTATTTGCGATTTTTCAACGATACCTACGGCGAATCCTGCAATGTCATATTTATTTTCTAAATAAAAGCCCGGCATTTCCGCAGTTTCGCCACCAATTAGCGAGGCATTTGATTGCTTCATCCCCTTAGCCATGGATGCTACCAGTTGGCTCGCAATATTCGCATCGAGCTTAGAACAAGCTATATAATCTAGAAAATACAAAGGCTTAGCACCGTGGCAAAGGATGTCATTTACGCACATGGCTACGCAATCGATTCCAACAGTGGAAAAATCTTTTACTGCAATGGCAATATCTAGCTTAGTGCCGACGCCGTCAGCTCCCGAAACTAAGACAGGATTTTTATAGCCTGACGGTAACTCATACATAGCACCAAAGCCACCTAAATTATTTAGAACGTTCTCATTTAAGGTCTCTTTTACTGCTGTTTTCATGAGACTTACGGCTTTATAGCCTTCTTCTTTGTCTACTCCTGCTTGTTGATAGCTTATTTTAGTGGTTGCTTGAGTTTTAGTCATAATAAATAAAGTCTTTCTTGAATGAGTGAGTTGTAGATTATATTACAAGTTGTTATTAATAGGGCTTTGAATGGGATAAATTCCACTGAAACAACCCGAGCAGAATTCTGATTTCTTTTCCGCACATAAGGATAATGCCAAACCGTCGAGATCTAGATATTCTAGAGTATCGGAATTAATGTGAGCGTTAATTTCGGCTAGGGATTTATTACTTGCGATGAGTTCTTCACGTGATTTAATATCCATACCGAAATAACACGGATGTTTCACCGCAGGGGACGCCAAGCGGAAATGAATTTCCTTTGCTCCTGCCTCTCGTAAGAGTTCGATAATTAGCTTGGATGTTGTGCCACGCACTAGGGAATCATCGAGCATGATTAAATTTTTATCTTTAATATTGTGAATGATCGGATTGAGTTTTGCTCGTATTATGTCTTTGCGGTCGTCCTTATTGGGATTTATGAAACTTCTGCCAATATATTTACTTTTTACGAATCCTTCAATATATGGGATTCCGCTTTGTTTGGCGTATCCTAAGGCCGAGGCGATTCCTGAATCTGGCACGCCGATAACATAATCGATTTCTAGATCTTTGTGTTTTGTTTTATCTTGAATTGCCAGTTGTTGACCTGCGTTAAAGCGTGATTGATATACGTTGATTTTGTTCATAATGCTATCAGGACGAGCAAAATATATATATTCAAAAGAACAGGGCGAGCCTATTGTGTCTTCTAAAAAGTATGAAGATGTTAAGCCTTTTTTATCGATAGTTAGGATTTCCCCTGCTTGGACATCTCGAATTAATTCGGCATTGACCATATCTAAGGCACAACTTTCGGAAGCTACAACATAAGTACCATCCTTTGCAAGCCCTAGGCATAAGGGCTTGATTCCATTGGGATCTCTTACGGCGATCAATTGATCTTGAGTTAGAATCACCAGAGCGTAAGAGCCTTTAATAAGACTCATTGTTTCTCTTATGGCGGTAATGATACCCTTATGGATTTTGCTGGCAATGATGTTTAAAATCACTTGGCTATCTGATACATAAATCTCTTCTGTGTTATCTTGTGAAGTGTCGGCATTGAAATTTAAGAGTTCTGATAATTCTTTAAAATTAACGATATTCCCATTGTGAGCTACGGAAAAGTTATTCTTTTTTTGCTTGTTTTCATCTCTATAAGTAAAGGGCATGGCATTTTTTATGCTACTATGACCAGCGGTGGAATATCGCACATGAGAAATTGCACTGTTTGCGGTTTCTGTTGCTAGGCTTTCATGCTCTTTTATTAGGCGTGAGACTTTTCCCATCGCTTTTTTAGTGATAATATCGCCTGTGGAATCCACATAGGAAATTCCACTACTTTCTTGCCCTCTATGTTGCAAAGAAAAGAGACTAAAAGAGATATGTTTTTGTAATGATTGTTCGGAGTTAGTTGAATAAAATCCTACAATTCCGCATTCATCTTGAGGTTTGTCATTAATATTAATGTTGTCATTCATATGTACATTTGTATGTATATTTGTATTGACATTTGTATTTTCATTTTCATGATAGACATTAATGTTAGAATTACTAGTAGAGTTCACTTATTATTTAACCTTTTTGAAGAATAATAGTATTATGATTAATGTACAAATTGTACATTAATCATGATGATTTAGCAAGTGTTTTATTACTACTTTTTAAAGCGATTTAGCACTTCTTTATAGGCGTCTGTTAAGCTACCGATATTAAGTCTAAATTGATCTTTATCTAGTTTTTTGTTGGTTTCTTTGTCCCATAATCTGCAAGTATCAGGGGTGATCTCATCAGCTAGGAGAATTTCGCCTTTGCTATTTCTACCGAATTCGATTTTGAAATCGATAAGCTTAATACCTAGCTCATCAAACATATTTACTAAAATCTTATTGATCTCAAATGTGGTTTTTTTGATGAATTCGTAATCTTCGAAAGAGCATAAATCCAAAGCTACTGCATGATATTCGTTGATTAGTGGATCGCCAAAATCATCATTTTTGTAGCAAATTTCAATAATTGTTGTTTTTGCGTCTGTTCCTTCTGTAATGCCTAATCTTTTAGCCATTGAGCCAGCGATAGTATTACGAATGATCACTTCTAGCGGAATGATCTCAACTTTTTCACAAAGTTGTTCACGTTCGTTTAGTTTTTCGATGAAGTGAGTTTTAATTTTGTGTTCGTGAAGTTTTTGGAAGATAATGGTTGTGATATCATTATTTAGGATTCCTTTTTCATCGATAACACTGTGTTTCGCTCCGTTGCCTGCGGTAGCGTCATCCTTATAGTAGATAATTACATTATCGTCATTGCTAGTTGCGAATACGGTTTTGGCTTTGCCTTCGTATAATTGTTGTGCTTTTGTTGGAGTTGTCATGATTATGATTCCTTATGGTCTTTATAGTTAAGTAAATTAAATGTTATAGTTGGGGAAAGAGATTACCAATCTACTTTTTGATAATTTTTATCTGCAGGTAGATTCTTTCTAAATTCTTTTAGTTTGCTTGATAATTCCTTGTCATTTAAAGCGATGATCTGTAAAGCGAGTAATGCTCCGTTGCTTGCGTTATCTATACCTACGGTAGCCACTGGGATATCCTTAGGCATTTGGACGATTGAAAGTAAAGCGTCCAGACCCATAAGATTAACATTTACAGGCACGCCAACCACAGGGATAATCGTATGACTAGCGATAACACCAGGTAAATGAGCCGCTAGACCAGCTCCAGCAATGATCACTTGACAATTTTTTTCTTCTAGTTCGTGAATGGTTGATGTTAGTAAGTTCAACGCTCTATGAGCGGAAATTACATAACATTCATAATCCACATTGAATTTTTTTAGAGTGTTGATTGCAGGGGTAATTTTATCTTTATCCGAATGACTACCAACAATTATAGCAACTTGCATATGTGTTCTCCTTTGAGATTATTTGAAATAATTAATACCATTAATGAAAATGTTTTGTTCTACAGAATTGGGGAAATTCTTGTATAAACTATCTCCGACTCGCTCACTATGAGCCATTTTACCTAGAATTTTTCCATCTTTACTTGATAATGCTTCGATATTATAGCTTGATCCGTTGGGATTATTAAAGGCTTGCATATGTGCATGGGCGGTATTTTTAGCCTGTGAGATATGGCTCTCATCTGAAGAGGAATAACAAGCTACAATCTGATTATTCTTGTAGAGATCTTCCACTAGCTCATCACTGGCAACCAAACGCCCTTCGCCGTGGGATATGGGAATATAATGTTCGTCGCCGATTTCCATATTGCTAAGCCATGGGGAAGTATTTGAAATGATTTGCGTTTTAGTGATTTTGGCAATGTGGCGATTGTTGGTATTATAACAAAGTGTAGCTTGTCCGCTCGTTCTAGAAAAGTTAGTATTTTCTTGAGTGTGTCCTAAAAGTCCTGCTTTTATCAGAGCTTGGAAACCGTTACATATGCCTAAGATAAGATTATCTTTAGCTAGAAAGTCATCTATTTTTTTAGCCACCATTTTGTTGGAAAGCACATTCGCCATGTATCTGCCTGCACCGTTTGGTTCATCAGAATACGAGAATCCGCCCGATAACATTAGGATGTTTGCTGTTTCTAACTCTTTGGCAAAGTATTCTAAGGATTGAGTAATATCGGCTTGTGTTTGGGTTTTGAAAATAAATGAATTGACATTTGCTCCATGTTTTTCAAAGGCATACGAGCTTTCATATTCGCAGTTTGTCCCTACAAATATGGGCAGTAACACCTTAGGTTTACTTTCTAAGATATTAAGAGACTTCATATTACTCTTGTTATTCTGGTTAGAGTTAGAGTTAGAATTTGCTTGCTGATTATTTTTCTTATCTGCTAGCATATGAGTTAGTTTTTTTGTTTGTTCTTCGCCAATTATTTGGGTAGTATCTTCACTTTTGACCACTGATCCCGCTTGCCAGCTGGTTACAAGATCTAGGATATTTATGCTTTGATTTTCTATCTGAATGGTAGAATCATTGGTGGTTTTGCCGATAAGTTTTAAGTTATCTGATGATGTGATATCAGCTAGATTGCTTTTAGCTACTAAAATCATTGAAGATTGGTTAGGTTCAAATAATTCCTTATGACTAATGTCCAGTTGCGATCCCACCAAGTTACCGAAAGACATTTTGGCGATGGTTTCGGCAATTCCGAATGTGCCAACTACTTTTGACGCACTAAGAGATTGTTTTTGTATTAAATTACTTACAAGATCCATATTCTTGCTAACTTCATCTAAATTAGGAGTAAGATCGGCATTTAAGGGGGTTTTTAGTAAATAAATATACTCAAAGTCTTGATTTTTCGGCTTATTTATGGTAGATGAAAGCACATCTTTATTTTCCATAGAGGCAAAGGCAAATGAAACCAATGTGGGCGGTACATTGATATTGTTGAATGTACCACTCATGGAATCCTTACCGCCGATAGCCCCAATGTTTAATTCCGCTTGGACGTATAAAGCACCCAACATACTTAAGGTTGGTTGGGACCAGCTTTGCGGATTACTTATGGATGTTTTCGCAAAATATTCTTGTAAAGAGAGATAAATATCATCTCTTTTAACGCCACTGGAAACGAGTTTCAAAATGGAATCCACTAAGGCGAATTGACTACCATGTAAGGGCGAGCTTTCGGCTAAATAAGGATTAAATCCCCAAGCTATGGCACTGGCATTTTCACATTCTGGGACATTGATTTTATGAATACTCGCATCTTCTTCGCTTAGCTGATACTTTCCGCCATGGGGGATTAAAAGAGTATTTGCACCGACCATACTATCGAACATTTCCATTAAGGGGATTTGTGAAGATACGTTGATATCACTCATTATCTGTTGCCAAGTTGCTTGGATATCTGTGGGATTTTTGGCGGTATATTTGGGGTTTGTTAAGATATCTTGGATCTTAGTAATTGCTTGATTATCTTCACATGGTTTATGTGCTACGAATTCGATATCAGTATTAAAGGTAGCCCCGTTGGTATTGATGAAATCGTAAGATAAATTTACAATTTGCTCTTGATGATAGAACATATTTAAAAAGCCATTATTTGTGATCGTAGCCACATTTGTCGCCTTAAGATTCTCATCATGAGCGAATTCTATGACTGCATTTAAATCTTGCTTGTTGATTACTATGGCCATACGTTCTTGAGATTCCGAAAGAGCGATCTCCATACCGCTAAGATTCTTATATTTTAATGGCACACGTTCCAAATGGATATCGACACCGTTACTAATTTCGCCAATGGCTACACTAATACCGCCAGCTCCCATATCGTTACATTTTTTGATTAGCTTAATGAAATCAGGATTCTTAAATAAACGTTGGATTTTTCTTTCTTCTGTGGGATTACCCTTTTGCACTTCGGCACTACTTGTTTCAACTGATTTATGATCGTGATTTTTTGATGAGCCTGTAGCACCGCCGATTCCGTCTCTTCCTGTGTCGCCACCAATGAGAATCACAAGATCGCCCTTGTCTGGTTCTTGGAAATTCAAACTATCAAGGGGACAGCTCCCCAATACCGCACCTAATTCCATTCTTTTCGCCACATATCCACTATGATAAAATTCATGAACTTGAGATGTGGATAGACCGATCTGATTACCATATGAAGAGTATCCCAACGCCGATTTATAAATGATCTGATGTTGTAAGAGTTTGCTTTCAATTACAGGGCTTAGATCAGCACTCGCACCTGATAATCTCACAGCTTGATAGGTAAAAGCACGGCTTGAAAGGATATCACGAATCGCTCCGCCTAAGCAAGTACCTGCTCCGCCAAATGGTTCGATTTCTGTAGGATGATTGTGAGTTTCATTTTTGAAAGCAATTAGCCAATCTTTCGCCTTGCTTTGACCTTTGATTTTTATCTTGGTTTTTATGGTACAAGCGTTGATCTCGTTAGTTACAAACCAATTTTTTAATCCGCCTTTGCTTTTAACGTATTTAGAGCCAATGGTAGCCATATTCATTAGGGTAATTGGTTTGTGATTTTGCTTTAATTTGTTTCTGATATCTAGGTAATAATCCCAGTATTTCCCATATGTATCTTGATTTTTGGGAAAGCTTACATTATTGATGATAGTACTAAAAGTTGTGTGTCGGCAATGATCAGACCAGTAGGTATCAAGCATTTTTAATTCGACTTCAAAGGGATCTCGTTTTTGTTCGTTTTTGAAGTATTCTTGAATAATTTCAAGATCTTTGATATCCATAGCTAGGGAGTAAGTGTTTAATAATTCTGTTAGTTTCCCATGATCAAGATCAATGAATCCGCCTATGGCAAGATTTTCTTTTATCTGATTTGCAGGTGTTTCAATAACATCACTAAAGATTTTTTCTTTACTTTCTACTTCATTAATGTAGTAATTTTTGATTTTATCAATTGTTTTTTGTTCTTGCTTATCAAATACGATGATAGAAGAAAATTTAATTAGAGGATTCTTGTACTTCTCATCAATTTCATCTTGGAGATTCCATAACTCAATGGCCGAGGCTGATTGCTGATCGAACTGACCGTCCAGATACTGGCTTGCTATAATGCTTTGCGTGTTTTGATCTATGCTAGTATGAAGATCGAAAAAGTAATCATCCTGTTGGATATCTGCGAATATGTTGTATATTAAATCCTTGGATAATTTGAAATTTTCCAAATATATTTCATAGCAATTTATGATTCTTAGATTTTTAATATCTAGATTTAAGTAGTTTTTAAATTCCGTTTGCAACTGAATTGCTTTAACGTTAAAATTGTCTTTTTTTTCTACAAACAATCTAATAAACATATAATAACTCTTTGTGATTAAAATAAAAAATCATGTTTAAGTATGAGTAAACATTCGGAGTATATATGCCAAAAAAATAACATATAGTATCTTAAGTACGTACATGTTCATTTAAGTTCTTGCGAATCACAAAAGACTAAAAACATACAGAAAATTAATATATCATTTTCATATAAATTTTTACATCTATAGTTACTAATTTACGGATAGTAGTAGAAACGCTTGACCATATTACAAACATATATAGAATACTGTTATATCCTAGTGGATTTCTAGACCTTTGTCAAGTAAAAAAATATTTTTTTATTGATTATTTTTTGTTTATATTATAGACTAATATCATAAAATATATTTAATAAATTCTCTTAAATAGGAGTTCTAAAATGTTAGAGAAAATAACAACTGCTTTAATATCAGTATCCGATAAAACAGGCTTGCTTGAGCTAGTTGAAGTTCTGAATAAGAACAAAGTAGCTATAATTTCCACAGGTGGCACAGCAAAATTCATAGAAGACGCTGGTTTCCCTGTTATTTATGTATCTGATTATACAAAAATGGCGGAATTTCTTGCTGGACGAGTTAAAACTCTTCATCCTAAAATCCAAGGGGGGATTCTTGCTCGCTTGGATAATGATCAAGATATGCAAGATCTAGAAAAAAATGGAATTAATCCTATTAATTTAGTGGTTTGTAATCTTTATCCATTTGCTGAAACCATCGCTAAAACAGACGACTACGCCACATGTATCGAAAATATTGACATCGGCGGTCCAACCATGATCAGAGCTACGGCGAAAAATCACAAGTTTTCCACAGTTCTAACCGATCCTGACGATTATCAAGAGTTGATCAATGAAATGGATGAAAATGACGGATCTACCACTTTCGAATTTAGGCAATTTCTAGCTTATGAGGCTTTTAAGCACGTATCAGCCTATGACGCTCTTATCACTAAGTGGTTTAGTGAGCAGTTAGGAGCTAATCATGAACAAGGTCCAGAAAAAATCATCGTTGATAGCATTTCTTTAAAGCTATTTGCCCATCAAGATATGAATTATGGCGAGAATCCACATCAAAAAGCTGGTTTTTATGTGGAAGACCGTAAAGATCTCACAGGAATCGCCCTTGCTAAGCAGTTAAACGGCAAGAAACTTTCATACAATAACATCGCCGACGCCAACTCGGCCCACGGATTAGTAAGCAAGTTAGAAGATCATAGTTGTGTAATCATCAAGCATGCGAATCCGTGCGGTGTGGCCACAGCTGATAATAGTTTCCAAGCGTTAGAAAAAGCGTGGGCAGGGGATAGCGTCTCGGCTTTTGGTAGTATTATCGCCTTTAATAATACGCTAGATTTGGAATGTGCGAAATTCTTAAAAAGCAAGTTTGTTGAAGTGATCATCGCTCCAAAATTTAGCGATGAAGTGCTAGAGATCTTAACAACTAAAAAGAATCTCCGTCTATTGGAATGGGCAACAGATGATTCTTCTCATAATAAAAATAGAATAGATATTAAATCAGTAAACGGCGGATACTTAATCCAAGAAAAAGAATCACACATCTTAGATGACGATAATCTCGAACAAGCCACAAAAGCCTCGCCCAATCAAAAACAATTGGCAGATTTAAAATTTGCGTGGAAAGTCTGCTCTGTAGTGAAATCTAACGCCATTGTCTTAGTGAAAAACCAACAAGTTATCGGCGTAGGAGCGGGGCAAATGAGCCGATTAGACAGTGCAAAAATCGCCATAAACAAAGCCAAAGAATCAGGCTTCGACACCACAGACTCCGTATGTGCATCCGACGCCTTCTTCCCTTTCGCTGATGGCTTAGAAGTCCTAGCCAAAGAAGGCGTAACATCCTTCATCCAACCCGGCGGATCAATCCGAGACCCCGAAGTAATCGAAAAAGCCAACGAATACAACTGCAACATGTTACTAACTCGCATTCGTGCCTTTTTACACTAAAGGAGCGGGAAAAAGCACTCATTCAACGCCCTTAAGCGAGGCTTATGTAGTGGTGTATACACCACGCCTCACTTAAGAACGTTGACTAAGCACTTTTTCCCACTCCTTGGGCTGTGGAGCAGGAAAAAGCATTCATTATGCGTCTTTAAGCGAGGCTTATGTAGTGGTATATACACCACGCCCCACTTAAGAACGTTGACTAAGCACTTTTTCCCACTCCTTGGGTTATGGAGCAGGAAAAAGCATTCATTATGCGTCTTTAAGCGAGGCTTATGTAGTGGTATATACACCACGCCCCGCTTAAGAACGTTGACTAAGCACTTTTTCCCACTCCTTAGGGCTATGGGGCAGGAAAAAAGCACTCATTCAACGCCCTTAAGCGAGGCTTATGTAGTGGTGTATAATACACCACGCCCCGCTTAAAAACGTTGACTAAGCACTTTTTCCCACTCCTTGGGGCTATGGGGCAGGAAAAAACTAAAGCTTGTACATAAATTTATGTACAAGCTTTGTTTTGCCTTGTGGGGAAATTAGATTATTGGAATAATTTTCTTACTTCTTCGGGGTTACGGCATTTGATGGCTTTTTGTCCTAGGACACGAAGTTCTTTAAAGCTGAATGTGCGAATTGCGGCTTTAATGGCAGGGATACTCGCTGCACCCATTGATAATTCGTCAACACCTAAGGCGGTTAATACTTTGGCGTTTAAAGGATCGGCGGCCATGTTACCGCAAACGCCAACCCATTTTTTATAACGATGAGCACCTTTTACGGTAATATCGATCATACGTAATACGGCAGGGTCTAAAGCGTCGGCAGTTTTTGCGAGTACTGGATGTTGGCGATCTACGGCCATGGTATATTGAGTTAAATCGTTTGTACCAATAGAGAAGAAATCCACAAACGGAGCGATGATATCGATCATTACTGCAGCGGCTGGTACTTCTACCATGATACCTACTGGAACTTTAGGAGCGTCTAGGCGAACACGTTCTTCTTCGATTATGTCTTTTAGAGTTTCGATTTCTTCAATGCGTGAAACCATAGGAATCATGATCTTAGCTTGCATGCCTGTTTCTTTTACTGTACGTAAAATAGATGCTGCTTGAGTTCTAATCAATTCTGGATACTCTGCAACCAAACGAACACCACGCACACCTAAGAAAGGATTCTCTTCTTCTGCTTGATCCAAGAATGGCACAGGTTTATCAGCACCAATATCAAACATACGAACAATGGCAGGTTTGCCTTTTAATGGGCCAGCGATTTCTGTAAATACACGCACTTGCTCATCTTCGGTAGGTAATTCTTGATGATTTTGGAATACTAATTCGGTACGCAACAAGCCAATGCTTTCCGCTCCGTTGTTTACGGATTGGACTACATCATCAAGAGTGGCCGCATTTGCTCCAATTTCGATCTTATGACCGTCAATGGTTACGGCCTCTTCAAATTTCGCTTGATCTTGTTTTTCTGCGATCTTTTGAATTTTCTCTTGAACGCTAGTAACTTCTTTTCTGATTTCTGGAGTCAATTGATATTCGGCAAATCCGCTGATTCCGTTGACTACAACTTCATCATTATTTTTAATAACGCTTAAATGTTTACCCACACCAACGATCGCAGGAATCCCCAAAGCACGGGCTAAAATAGCCGAGTGAGCAGTGGGTCCGCCGTCCGATGTGATGATCCCAGAAACACGCCCTTTAGGTAAAGATGCGGTTTGGGTTGGAGTTAAATCATCGGTAACAATGATGAAATTACCGTCCGGCCAGCCTGATGCGGTAGCCTCTTCGCCGATTAGGGTTTTAAAGACTTTAGTACGCAAATCATGATAATCGGCGGCTCTTTCTGCCATGTACTGATTATCCATTTTTGCCATGGTATCAGCTTTATTTTTAAAGACTGTTAAGACGATGTTTTCTGCTGTATCCCCTTGAGATGTGGCAGATTTTAGCTGATCTACTAATTCTGTATCATTAACCAAGGTAATGTGTGCCGAGAACACATCAACCGCAGCAGAGTTGCCTTCTGCTTTTTGATGAGCAACGGTTTCTTCTAAGGCTTTAGTAACTTTAGCTAGAGCGTCAACGATTCTTTGAGCTTCTTCGGCAGGTGGTAGTTTAGATTTATCTGGACTAAATGTAAGATCTTGTTCTTTCTCGATAATATAAGCAGGAGCTATCCCCACACCAGGAGAGGCAGGAACACCTTCTAAGGCATTTACAGACGGTTTAAAAGTTGGCAATGCTATGTTAGATTTTTTAGCTTTCTTAACGCTTTCAGGAGTTTTGGCTACGATCTCAACTGCTTTTTTTACAGCTTCTTCGGCAGAATCGCCTTTAGCAGCTAGAATAACTTTAGTGCCACCTGATACGCCACTCCCCATTAATGCCCCAACGCTTGCGGCGTCGAACTGTGTACTATTTACCACCAATGTTAAATCGCATGAAAATTCGTGAGCCACCTTAGTTAAGGCCGCCGCTGGACGTGCGTGTAAACCGTTAGGATCGCCCACTACTGTAAAGGCTGCATAGCTAAAGCCGTCCACTGTAGTTTCTTCGATTCCTGTATTATCAGAGACAACACCGTCAACAATGAAAGTATCAATATTGTGATTGATATATTTTTTAACTTCAGCTTCCGAATCGGCTTTACATAGTACTTCTTGAAAAGCAGAACTATTTTTGATGGCGTCTAAAGATAAACCTGGTTTTTGTCCTTTAATATGAACGCAAAGGGCTTTGACGGTTTTTTCGTTTATGGTTGTAGTTTTTGGAAGAATCCAACATGAAACGCCTGTTTCATCTGACATATTGTCCAATTCATCAAGTTCAAGAAATACTACTTCATTTATTATTTCCAAACTTGCGGGCTTAGTATTGGCAAAGTGTTCGGCGGTTTCTTTTAGGATTATACCATCAAAAACTAACCCCTCACTAGCTTTAAAAATTAATTCATAAGTATCATCTACCGTGTTTGCAAATCCAGCAGAAAAATTATATTTTATTATTGACATTTTGACCTCGCTAAATATATATCATAATATTATCATTTATTACGTACCACAGTATAACAGAATTTTTTTAACATAGCAAGCAATAAATAATTTTAGAGAAAATCCCCAAGCTAAAGATCAAAATAAATCTCAATTATTATATTTTTGTTACGATTATGATAAGTATTTATATGTTATTGTTATAATAGGTTATTGATCTGACTTATTAAGTTTTCTTGACGTTTTGTTAATGAAAATATTAAGATGTTTTTTTCTCTTTTCTATGTGTCTTGCCTGTAAAGATAAATATATTTATTACGTTTTACAAGACAATTAACATGACCTAGTTTGCCCTTCTAAGCGATCTTCACATAAACAAAGAATCATGAAAAGCCATATTTATAGTTAGAATCTGCTATGGATATCGCAGAGGGAAAGCGAAAACAAAAGCAAAAGCGAAAATAAGAAAAACGCTACAAGTTATATGAACTGTAGCGTTTTTCTTGTGTTGTATCTTGAGAGAATCCTAACAGAGAATCCTAAGTTAAAGAATCTATTTAAATAGCGTTTTTAAGTTGTTTTCGCTGATCTTTAGGAGATTGATAACTTTATTTTTCTTGCCTAAATGTTGGAATGCTTTATCGCCAAATGTACCTTTAACATTGTAAGGGGAACTTACTGATAAATATAAGTTATCTCCAGTAGGGATCTTGAATTCTTCATCTTTTTTGAGAATTTTGCCCGTAAGTACGGTGTCGGTTTTTTTGTCTTTCACATATACCCATACATCTTTCATTGCGATTAGTGTGAGATTGGTATTGCCTTGAGTTAGTTCGGATAATGCAGTCTCGTTATTATCTGGTGTTGTAGTATCCGTATTAGGGGTTGGCTGATTCTCCGAGGTTGGAGTATCTTGATTGGTGTTATCTTGTGGAGTATCGGTTGTTGTTGGGGTATCGGTTGGGGTTTCTTCAAGAATCGTTTTAGTTTTATCATCGGTTGTTAGCTTGATAATTTTGATTTTCTCTTTACCAAAGCCGTTTTTGGCCTTATCCTGCTCGGATTCGCTAGTGTTGTTTGCAGGTTTGATATTTTTATCTTGAGCGGATGGAGTTGAAGTTTTATAGCCTTTAACTAAGGATTTAGTACTTGAAAATAGTCCTTGTTTATAGGCAAAAATCCCACCAATGATAGCAATAAGAATAATGATAGTTACGGAAATCACTATGCTTTTACTAGCATTTGAAGATTTTTTCTTCATGCTAAAGGTGTTATTTCCGCTATCGGATAAGTTATTTAATTCCTTACCAGTATTTTTAAAGGTATCAATGGGCGAAAATTCGTGAATATTATGGTTAACTCTTGTATATCCGTTGATTCGTTGGATAAATTCTTCATCTGTGATCTTTAGGAATTTGGCGTATTGTTTGGCAAAGTTAGCCAAATGGATATGCTTTTCTAGATAATCCCAAGAGCTATTTTCAATGTCATCAACCACGTTACTACGGATCTTTAATGAATTGTAAATATCTAAATAATTCAATCCCATTTCTAGGCGTTTCTCTTTGAATACTGCTCCTATTTGTTTAGCGTTGGGATCTGCTTTTTTAGGCGTGTCATCTGCCTTATCGAGCTTAGGATCTGTTTTTTCAAGGTCTAAAGGATTAGTTTTCTTATTCATGAGCTATGTCTCTTAAGTTACTAGTTAAACTATATTCAATTAAAACAATATTTTATGTTTAAAATTCTACATATTATACACGCCACAAGTTAATTTTTACTAAATTTGTTAAAATAAAGCTTGCATTATGTTCTATTTTAGAATATTATAAGAACATAAATCGAACAAACATTTATTTCATACTTGTAAGAGTATATCGATTTAAAGAATATTATAGTTAATATTTATAGCTTTGTAAACATAAAAAAAAAAGTTGTTGCAAAAAATTATTAATTTTGTTTTAATATACATAGATAATGAAAGGGCTTAAATCAAAAAATTAATATGAGATTTTTTACATTATTTTTACATTATAATGTAAATTAGCCTTAAAATTAGTGGTAAGATTTGAGTATTCAACATAATGCAATACGAATTATTAAGAGAGAAAGAGAACATCAAAATGGATAAATCAAAAGCACTAGATGCGGCAATGGCACAAATTGATCGTAATTTCGGTAAGGGAACGGTTAAAAAACTTGGCGAAAACAAGATTGCCATTGATGGTATAGATGTTGTATCTACTGGCTCTTTATCTTTGGATATCGGCTTGGGAATCGGCGGATTACCTAAAGGACGTGTGGTTGAAATCTACGGGCCAGAAAGCTCGGGTAAAACCACCTTAACCCTACATGTGATAGCCGAAGCACAGAAAACAGGCGGAACATGTGCCTTTGTTGATATGGAGCATGCGTTAGATCCTAGTTATGCCTCAAAAATTGGGGTAAATATTGATGATCTGCTAGTTTCTCAACCTGATCATGGCGAGCAGGCTTTAGAGATAACTGATACTTTAGTGCGTTCTGGTGCTATCGATGTTCTTGTGGTCGATTCGGTGGCCGCTTTAGTGCCTAAGGACGAACTAGAAGGGGAAATGGGCGAGCTTAAAATGGGCTTGCAAGCTCGCTTAATGAGTCAGGCTTTGCGAAAACTTACTTCATCGGTTTCAAGATCCAATTGTTTAGTGATCTTTATTAATCAGATTCGCATGAAAATTGGTGTGATGTTTGGGAATCCTGAAACTACTACAGGCGGTAACTCTTTAAAGTTCTATTCTTCTGTCCGTTTGGATATCCGCCGTATTGGTGCGGTTAAAGATCGTGATGATGTGGTGGGAAATAGTACTAAAGTTAAGGTAGTTAAAAATAAGGTAGCTCCACCATTTAAGGAAGTTAAATTCGATATCATGTATAACGAGGGAATCTCGAAAACTGGCGAGTTGCTAGATTTAGGCGAGGCCGCTGGCGTTGTGGAAAAATCAGGCAGTTGGTATTCATATAAGGATACTCGCATAGGACAAGGGCGAGAAAATTCCAAGCAATACTTGGTAGAACATCCTGACATCGCCGAAGAGATCGAAAATATCATTCGAGAAAACTCTGGCATTCCCACCAACGGCAAAACCAAAGGCACTAAAGCTTTAGCCGAAGATAAGGCAATCGCCGAGCAGAAAATCGCCGATAAGAAATCAGCCGATAAGAAGTTAGCTGACAAGAGCGAGAAAAGTGATAAGAATGAGAAAGGTGAGAAAGGCGAAAAGAGTGAGAAGAGCGAGAAAACTGCGAGCAAATCCACATCAGCCAAATCTGACGAAACAACAGGCGATCTAATGGATGAGCAGTTAGCAGAACAGCCAAAGGAAAAGAAAGCTAAAAAGAAATAATTTTACTATAGAATCTTAAAATAAAGAACCTTAGAAAAATAATTGGGAGGATATAAGCTTTTATGGTAAAAAATAACTTTAATCTATTGAGAATAATCTTAGCTCTTTCTGTATTTTATTATCATATGGGGTATTTAGGCGGTAATATGCCCTTTTGGAATTATTTTCCTGGTGAGTTTGCAGTGAGGGGATTCTTTGTTATTAGTGGCTATTTAATTGTTAAAAGTTATCTGAAACCTAAGAGCTTACGAATCTATGCAAAATCTAGATTTTTAAGGATATATCCCTTATATTTTATGATCATTGTCTTGATGTTTGTAGTTGGCTATATTCATTATTCGGACGGTTTTGTTAGCTATATACAAGCAGGAGCAGGAAAATATTTATTTTATAATTTGATATTTTTAAACTGGTTACAGCCATCTTTACCGCAATTATTTATTCATGGTGTCATACCGTCGGTTAATGGAGCGTTATGGACAATTAAAGTAGAAGTTATGTTTTATATATCTGTGCCGATAATTTATGGTATCTTTGCCCGATATATCAATAAGAAATATTTAACGATTCTGTTAATGGTGGCGTCCATATTATGCTATTATCTTACTAAGTATTTAATAACTCATTACGCTTTAAATTCCCATTATCTCGTTCAATTACCACAAACATTAGTATTTTTTATGGTTGGAGCATTCTTTAATTTTTATAAATTTAACTTTTTAAAGCCAGTATATTTAATTTTAATACTTCCTTTGTTGTATTATACATCACATGTATATTTTATCTACCCATTTGTTGTGGGAGCTTTCATCTATATAGTGGCTTTTCAACTTAAACATGTTAGTATTCATAAACGAATTGGCGACCCGTCATATGGAATTTATGTTATACATTTTCCTTTAATGCAAATGTTGGTAATGCTGGGTTTCTTTCAAAATTATATGGTCGGCCTACTAATTTCAACAGGGTTAATTTTAATATTATCATCTTTGAGCTGGCACTTGATAGAATCAAAATTATTGCATAAAAATTATTAGTTTATTTTTCACGTTCTTTACCTTTGAAGTTCATGGCTAGCACATACATTTCTTTAGAATCTTTACGGCTGGCCTCTGGTTTGGCGTGTTTTACTACTGTGAAGTTGGTTTTAAGTTCCGTTAAGAGGTCGCTTTCTGTTCCCCCTTGTAGGACTTTTGCTAAAAAATGCCCACCAGGTTTTAAGACATCTTTGGCGAAATAGTAAGCCATTTCTGCTAATCCCATAATGCGTAAATGATCTGTAGGGGGATGGCCGCTATTTTTAGGGGCCATATCGGAGATTACTACATCAACTTCACGTCCATTTATGGCCTCGCTTAACAATCGCAAGCCGTCATCGGATGTGAAATCCGATGTAATGAGCGTAGCTCCTGCGAGATCTTCCATTTCTTGAAGATCGATGCCGACGGCGTAACCGTCAAACTTTAAGGGTTGGATTCTATCAACAACAATTTGCGTCCAACCACCAGGAGCACAACCAAGATCAACCACCACTTGACCTTTTTTAAAGAGTTTAAATCTATCGTCCAACTCTGTCAACTTAAAGGCAGCACGAGAGCGATAGCCCATTCTTTTAGCCTCTTGTACGTAAGGGTCATTTAATTGACGTTGTAGCCATCTTGTGGAAGATAATCTTCTCCCTTTTGCGGTTTTTACTTTTATGTGTTTACTTCTACCGCTAAAATTTGTTTTTTGTACCATTGGGAATCCATGAGCTTATGTCTGTAAAAATTTGTATTATATTCTCATAATAACATAGAATTTGAATATATCAATATAAATTTTTTTTAGATTTGTTTTATGATATAAAATAATGAATTTTATTGTTGACAATGTCGTAAAAAAAGTTCATTATATAAATTAAGAGTTTATTAACGGAGAGGTATATCATGAAAAAGTTTTTACATAATAATTTTTATTGGCTAATAGCCATATTTGCAGGAACTGTATTTCTAAGTAATGATGCTTTTTTACCCGCTATGGATATTATAGCAACTGATATGCACACAGATAAAGGCTCGATAGAATTGGCAGTAACCTTATTTGTAACAGGATCTTTAGTACTTCAGCTTTTTATGGGTCCCTTATCAGATAAATACGGAAGAAAAACAACCATTATAGCATGTGGCGTAGTGTTTTTAATTTCGAATTTTTACTGTGGATACACAAGCAATTTAACAGGTTTACTAATAGCTCGTGTATTTTCAGGCTCAACAATGGCGGTAATTGGTGCGTCTGGTTTTAGTGCCATAAATGAATTCTATGAAGATAAAGAAGCAGTAAAAGCCATGTCATACGCTGCAAACATTTCCTTACTTGCTCCCTTATTCGGGCCAGTAATTGGAGCATACATCTTGAAATTTACAGGAAATTGGCGAAATATCTTCTATTACGATAATATTGCAATGTTATTTGTCATGTTACTAATTATTTTATACATGCCAGAAACTAATAAGGATGTGATAATGCGTAAATATCAGAAAAATCCTAAATTATATAATAAATTAACTATCGAAGAGCGAGCAGAGTTGGAAAATAATTCCAATCATGGTACATCTTTACTAGCCAAGTTTCGTGGTATGATTATGTTATCAAAAAATAGGACCTTTATGGCGTATTCAATGGTTGGTTGTATCGCCAGCTTTGGCTTTATGATATGGATCACAGGATCGCCAGTGCTATTAATGAATCTAGGGCAAACACCAGAGCAATATTCCCTATGGCAATTTCCCGTGTTTATCGGCTTGATCGCAGGAAATAACGGAGCGATATATATGTCCCAACGTTTCGGTGTAGATAAAACAGTGAATTTCATAACTCTAACCGTGCCTTTTTGTTCCATATTGTTTATGATAGGAGTATATTTCTTCAGTAACAGTCCCTTAGGCTTAGTAATACCCATGACCATATATCTAATATTCAGAGGCTTACAAAATGCTCCAATTAATCAATTCCTACTCTCAATGAGCAATAATTTCAAAGGAAGTGCAGGAGCTTTATCAGGATTGATCGCAGGTTTAGGTAGCGTAATCGGAAGTTATACCGCATCTCTAATGGCCTCATCTACGAATTTGCAAACAGTATCAGCAATTTCCATTAGTGTAGCCTTAATCTTATTCGTTGGTATCTTAGCAAGATATTGGCGTCGCAAAGATAATGAGCAACAGCTTAACTCCCAAACAGAATCCTAAAAGGGGCGGGATGTGAAAAAGCACTCATTCAGCGTCCTTAAGCGGGGCTTATGTAGGCGTGTAAGTACACGTCGCCCCACTTAAGAACGCTGACTAAGCACTTTTTCCCACCCCTTGGGTTGTGGAGCAGGAAAAAGCACTCATTCAGCGTTCTTAAGCGGGGCTTATGTAGGCGTGTAAGTACACGTCGCCCCACTTAAGGACACTGACTAAGCACTTTTTCCCACCCCTTGGGTTGTGGAGCAGGAAAAAGCACTCATTCGGCGGTTTTAAGTGGGGGCTTGAATAATAAATATCATCCTAAGAAAAAATGTGTGGGAGTTAAATTATGAAGAATTTTTTACATAATAAATTTTATCTTTTAATAGCTTTTTTTGCAGGGACTGTATTTTTAAGTAACGATACTTTTTTGCCTGCTATGGATACTATAGCACGTGATATGGGCATTTATAAAGGATCTGTAGAATTGGCGGTTACTATGTTTGAAGCAGGTGCGTTAATTTTTCAGCTTTTTATGGGACCCCTATCAGATAAATACGGAAGAAAAACCACCATTTTAGCATGTGGTTTAATGTTTTTAGTTTCGAATTTTTATTGTGGATATACAAGCAGTTTAACAGGCTTACTAATTGCTCGTATCTTTTCAGGTTCAACAATGGCGGTAATTGGGGCCTCTGGCTATAGTGCCATAAATGAATTTTACGAAGAAAAAGAAGCGGTAAAAGCCATGTCATACACCGCCAACATTTCCTTACTCGCTCCCTTATTTGGTCCTGCCATTGGAGCTTATATCTTGAAGTTTACAGGAAATTGGCGAAATATCTTTTATTATGATAATATTTTGATGTTGGTTGTTATGTTATTAATTCTATTATATATGCCAGAAACCAATAGGGATGTGTTAGCACGTAAATATCAGAAAAATCCTAAGTTATATGATAAATTAAGCACAGAAGAACAATCAGAGTTAGAAAAAAATCCCCATAAGGGCGAATCTTTACTGATGAAATTCCGTGGCATGGTTATGTTATCAAAGAACAGGACTTTTATGGCTTATTCAATGATCGGTTGTATTATTAGTTTTGGCTGGCTCATATGGATCACAGGATCGCCTGTTTTATTGATGAATTTAGGGCAAACGCCAGAAGAATATTCCCTATGGCAATTCCCTGTTTTTATAGGAGTTATGGTCGGCAACAACGGAGCTATGTATATGGCTCAACGTTTTGGCGTTGGTAAAACCGTTAATATCATTACCTTAATCATGCCTTTTTGTTCCATATTGTTTATGATTGGAGCATGGTTTTATGGTAGTTATCCTTTAGGAATGGTTGTACCCATGACAATATATTTACTCTTTAGTGGCTTACAAAATGCCCCCATGAATCAATTCTTACTCTCAATGAGTAAGAACTTCAAAGGAAGTGCTGGAGCTTTATCAGGATTATTCGGCGGTTTAGGTAGCGTTCTTGGTAGTTTTACCGCATCTCGCATGGCGTCAGCTACGAACTTTCAAACCATATCAGTAGTTGCGATTAGTGTGGCTTTGGTTTTGTTTGTTGGGATTCTTGCAAGATATTGGCATCGTAAAGACTATGAAAGAGATCGTAATATGAACCCTTAATATATCCACTCTCCCCACCCATAAAAAAATTTGCGAAAGCAAAAATTATATTTGCGATTCTTCTTTAATCTGTTGACAAACTCAAGAGAATTGCATATAATATATTTAAATAAACCATTTATACAAGATAAGGTATGAATTATGAAGAAATTTTTACATGACAAATTTTATTGGCTCATAGCTTTATTTGCAGGAACTGTATTCTTAAGTAACGATGCTTTCTTACCTGCCATGGGCCATATAGCACGTGATATGAACACGGATAAAGGAGCGGTAGAACTGGCGGTTACCATGTTCTTAGTAGGTTTGTTAGGATGTCAACTTTTTCTTGGCCCTTTATCGGATAAATATGGAAGAAAAATAACCATTATCATATGCGGTATAGTGTTTCTAATCGCAAATTTTTATTGCGGATTCACAAGTAATTTGAAAGGTCTCTTAATTGCTCGTATATTTTCAGGCTCAACAATGGCGGTAATTGGTGCGTCTGGTTTTAGTGCCATCAATGAATTCTATGAAGATAAAGAAGCAGTAAAAGCCATGTCATATACTGCGAATGTTTCCTTACTTGCCCCTTTATTTGGACCAGTAATTGGAGCGTATATCTTAAAATTTACAGGAAGTTGGCGAAATATCTTTTATTATGATAATATTCTAATGTTATTTGCTCTGTTGCTAATTATTTTATATATGCCAGAAACCAATAAGGATGTGTTAGCACGTAAATACTATAAAAATCCTAAGTTATATGATAAATTAAGCGTAGAAGAACAAGCAGAGTTGGAAAAAAATCCCTATAGTCATAAGGGTACATCTTTACTATCTAAGTTCCGTGGGATGATCATGCTTTCAAAAAATAAAACCTTTATGGCTTATGCAATGGTTGGGTGTATCGCCAGTTTTGGCTTTATGATATGGATCACGGGTGCTCCTGTATTATTGATGAACCTAGGGCAAACTCCAGAACAGTATTCCCTATGGCAAATGCCCGTGTTTATAGGATTGATAGCAGGTAATAACGGAGCTATATATATGTCTCATCGTTTCGGTGTGAGTAAAACAGTTAATATCATTATTCTAATCATGCCTTTTTGTTCCATATTGTTTATGATTGGGGTGTATTTCTTTGGTAGTTATCCTTTAGGATTGGTCATACCCATGGGTCTATGCCTATTTGTTAGGGGCTTACAAAACGCCCCAATGAATCAATTTTTACTCTCAATGAGTAAGAATTTCAAAGGAAGTGCAGGAGCTTTATCAGGATTACTCGGTGCTTTAGGTGGTGTTATTGGTAGCTATACCGCATCTCGTATGGCCTCATCTACGAACTTTCAAACCGTCTCGGCAATTGCCATAAGTGTAGCGTTGATATTGCTTGTGAGTGTCTTCGCAATATATTGGCATAAGCAGGATAAAAAGAAAACTTCCCAAAAATAATCTTAACATAAAGAAATTTGTAAAAACAAAAATTATATTTGTGTTTTGTTTTTAATTTGTTGACAAACCTTTGATTATTTCGTATAATATACTTAAAAGAAAGTACCTATTTAAAGGAAAATTATGAAAAAACAAAACCGCTTAAATAATATTATGGATATTTTAAATGAAAATGCTAATATAAAAATATCGGAAATATCAAAGGCTTTTCAAGTTACAGAGGCTACCGCAAGAACAGATCTCATCCAATTGGAAAAGGAGGGGAAGTTAAAAAGATATCACGGTGGAGCGTATGTTATTGCCAACAATAAGGATGATCTTAAGTTAAGAAAATCCAACGAACATCCAGCCAATAAATCCTTAATAGGAAAAAAGGCCGCCGAGTTCGTTCGTGCCAATGAGTTGACAATTTTAGATTCAGGTTCAACCATAACCCAATTGGCGAACAATATTAGTCATATGAATGATTTGAATATTATTACCAATAGCATTAACATTGCCACAATCATCGGCGATAATGCTACTAATAATGTGATGATATCAGGTGGATTTTTCACTAAGACAAGCCTTTCGACATCAGGGGAAAAAGCCTGTAATTTCTTTAGTAATATCTCGGCAAATAAGTTATTTTTAGCGGTTGGGGCTTTGTCGCCAACAGTGGGAATTACCCAACATTCAGAAAGAGATCTCTCGGTGAAAAAGGCAATGATGGAATGTGCGGAAAAGGTATACATCTTGGCGGATTCGTCTAAAATAGGGCGTTCTGTTTTATTTAATCTTCCCATTGAATGGCAAAAGGTCGAAGCGATAATCGTTGATCAAGGAATTAAAAGTGAAGATATCCAAGCATTTAAACATATGGGAGTTAATATTATCATCGCTTAAAATTTAGTCTAGTAAAAAGAAAATTTGTGAAAACGAAAATTTTTATTGACAAAGAGAAAAAAATAAGTTAGTATAATGATTGAGAGTTAACAAATAAAAACTTTAACTTCAACTTAAATCTAAAAATATACAAGGAAAAAATCATGAATAAGTTAGATAGATTAAAAGAAAATACCGTAGTAGTGGCAGATAGTGGCGATATCAACAGCATTGCAAAATTCAAGCCCCAAGATTGCACTACTAATCCCTCGCTAATTCTTCAAGCATCGAAAAAGGCAGAGTATGCCCATTTGGTGGACGGAGGAATCTCGTGGGCTAAGGAAAATATTTCCGCATATAAAAATGTTTCTGTTGTGGATTTAGCTTGTGAAAAAATCGCTACCAATTTTGTTTCCGAATTAGTGAAATTAGTTCCAGGGCGTGTCTCAATTGAAGTTAACGTTACAGCCTCATACGACACGGAACGCACGAAAGAAACCGCACGCCGTCTCATTGGTATTTTAGAAGATATGGGAATAAAAAGAGAGCGTATTCTCATTAAAATAGCTGCCACATGGGAAGGGATTTGTGCATCTCGTGAGTTGGAAAAGGAAAAAATCAATTGTAACCTTACTTTGTTATTTTCCAAAGCTCAAGCGATCGCCTGTGCACAAGCTAATGTATTTTTAGTTTCGCCTTTTGTTGGGCGTATTTTAGATTGGTACAAGAAAAATCACAATAAAGAATATCCGCAAGATCAAGATCCTGGTGTGCTGTCAGTAAAGGATATTTACAACTATTACAAGAAGTTCAAGCACAATACCATTGTTATGGGAGCAAGCTTTCGTAGTATTGGCGAGATCGAAGAACTTAATGGAATCGATCGTCTAACTATCGCCCCTAAGTTATTGGAAGAGTTAGCAAATGATGAAAAAGATATGCCTGTAAAATTATCTGTAGAAAACGCCAACAAGCAAGATATAGAAGAAATCATCATGGATGAGCAAAAATTCCGCTGGTTACACAATCAAGATCCCATGGCCGTGGATAAGCTAGGAGAGGGTATTCGTGGATTTGCTAAAGATCTTGGGACTTTACAAGATATAGTAAACTCAAAACTATAGGGCCGTGAAAAAGCACTCATCCAGCGTCCTTAAACGAGACTTATGTAAGTGTGTAAGTACACGGCGTCTCGCTTAATAACGCTCTCTCAAGCACTTTTTCCCAGCTCTTAGTATAACAAAACATATAAAATGAATTGACAATAATGGGAAAATGTCTTATTATTGTCATAACAATCAATTTATTTAGATGAAAGGTACATTCAACAATGTCTAAATATAGCGAAATGGCTACGGCCTTACGAGTTCTTTCAGCAGAAACTATCGACAAAGCAAACTCCGGCCATCCAGGTTTACCCTTAGGTATGGCAGATGTAATGACAGTTCTTTGGAGCGATTTCTTAAATTTCGATCCACAGAATCATAAATGGTTGAATCGTGATAGATTTGTCCTATCGGCTGGTCATGGTTCGGCGATGTTGTATGCCTTGTTATTTCTATCAGGATACGACGATATCAATATGGAAGATATGAAAAATTTCCGTCAATTTCAATCAAAAACCGCAGGTCATCCAGAATATGGCCATATTACAGGGATAGAAACTACCACAGGGCCATTAGGTCAAGGTATCGCCACCGCTACAGGTATGGCTTTGGGTGAGCGTATTTTAAATGCGAAGTTTGGGGATGATATCATCAACAACAAAACCTATACTCTAGTGGGCGACGGTTGTTTAATGGAAGGAATTTCCGAAGAGGCTATCGACTTCGCAGGACGTCAAAAACTTTCTAATCTGGTTGTCCTATGGGATAATAATAATATTACCATTGAGGGCGAAGTGGGCATGGCCTCTTCCATTGATCAAGTGGCTAGATTCAAAGCTTGCCAATGGGATGTTATCGAAATTGATGGCCATAATTATGATGAAATCAAAAACGCCTTAAGCAAAGTACAATCGGCTACTAAGCCAACAATGATCGCATGTAAAACCATTATAGGAAAGGGTGCACCAACGAAATCAGGATCATCAAAGGTTCACGGATCTCCACTGGGAGAAGTGGAACTACAAGGCATGAAAGACGCTTTGAACTGGAAAGAAAAACCCTTTACCATTCCAAATGATACTTTAAATTTATGGCGTGCAACTTCTAGCCGTGGTAAGGATTCTTGCGAGAAGTGGAATGCTAATTTCTCAAAACAAGCAAAAGATGTCCAACAATTACTTAAGGATACCGCCGAACGCAATATCCCTGCAAGTTTTTCCGCAGATGTACAAGCATTTAAGAAACAGCATACAGCAGATAATACTAAGGTTGCCAGTCGTCAAGCTTCTAACATGATTTTAGAAGTGATAAACACAAGCTTACCATTTATGATCGGCGGATCGGCAGATCTTACACCGTCGAATCTGACTAAAACCAAGAACCAAGATTACACATTCCCAGAAGACGGCTATAAAGGTACTTATATTGATTATGGTATCCGTGAGCATTTAATGGGAGCGATGATGAATGGTCTAGTACTTAGTGGAGTTGGTATTCCTTATGCTGGGGCCTTTATGGTATTTGCAGATTATGCCCGTCCTGCACAGCGTTTGGCGTCTCTTATGGAGATTGCTCCCATTTATGTTTTAACTCATGATAGTATCGGCGTTGGCGAAGATGGACCTACACATCAACCAGTAGAGACCCTTGTATCTATGCGTTCTATGCCAAATTTCCACATTTTCCGTCCTGCTGATATTATCGAAACTGCGGAATGTTGGTCTCTTGCAGTGGAAAGTAAGAAAACACCGTCAGCCTTAGCCCTTTCTCGTCAGGCGTTGCCGTTGGTTCGTACAACTCATACGGATGAGAACTTATCGGCAAAGGGTGGCTATATCTTACGTGGGCAAGAACACGCACAAGATCGCCAAGTTACAATTCTAGCCACAGGTTCAGAAGTTTCCCTAGCTGTCGAGGCCTTTGATAAACTTACAAAAGACGGTATAAAGGCGGTTGTCGTTTCAATGCCTTGTACTAGCCTTTTTGATTCACAAGCAGATTCTTATAAAAATTCTGTTCTTGGCGATAACTTAAAACCACGCATTGCCATTGAGGCCGCTATCCGCTACGGCTGGGATAAATACATCGGCTACAACGGTAAATTCATCGGC
Organism: Rhodospirillaceae bacterium MC!; assembly: GCA_002632265.1. GTDB lineage: Bacteria > Pseudomonadota > Alphaproteobacteria > MC1 > MC1 > MC1. The sequence goes on along the minus strand of NQOV01000005.1, from coordinate 40,832 downwards.
ATGGCAGGCTTTGGTGCGTCAGCCCCTGCAGGTCAACTATTCGAACACTTCGGCATTACAACCGATAACCTATTAAAAACAGTAAAAGAAGTAATCTAAGGAGTGCGAAAAAGCACTCATTCAATGCCCTTAAGTCATTTACGATATGGGGATACACCCCGCATGCCTTAAGAACCTTGACTAAGCACTTTTTCTCCCCCTTAATTTAGCATTAATTTCCTAACTGTCCTAAAAATAACCCTAGTACTTTTTAAGTGCTAGGGTAGTTTGGTATTCTTTACAATAGGCGATATCTTAAGACTATTTCGCTATATCTAGTAAGTTATTTTTTAATTTAGGTAAATCTATTTTTTTATATGTTTTCTTCCCATAAGCAATTTTAATTAAGAATGGAAATTATGAGTTAGTGCAAAATAGAAAACACCCAAAATAACCGATACAATTCCTGCAATACCAATGAAATTTTGACGTAATCCTTTTTCCATTTTGACTTCAAGTGTCTGCATATCTGTTCTAATTTTAGTTTCCATAGTCTGCATATCTGTTCTAACTTCTTGAATTTCGGTTCTGACTGTTTGAATTTCAGCACGAACAAACTCTTTAGTGGCCATAATTTCAGCACGAACAAACTCTTTAGTGGCCATAATTTCAGCACGAACAAATTCTTTAGTGGCTACATCGTCAAGATGTTCATCTAGTATTTTTGTTACGTCTTCATGGGTGAGTTTTTCATCTAATACGGCGTTAAGTTGAATGTCTATTTCTCTAGCGATTTCGGTAGCCTTGTCGTTTTCGATACCTGCTTTGTTAAGCATGGCAATGATATTTCCAGTGTTGGTAATAGCTTTTACATGCTCATGTTTTATAGCTTGTGTATTTGCCATTGTGGAATCTCCTAAAGTTTGTATGTATTATATATTAGTATTATACGTGTTTTATGCTTGATTGTCAATTAATAAAAGCAATAAAACTAATAAAAGTAAAACCCTAGCACCTATGAAAAAGTGCTAGGGTTTCTATTATCCTATAGCCATAAACTTATACTAGGTTTTTAGTTTTAGATAAGTGCCATTTATTGGAGTTGTCTTTTAGGTTTTTTTCGAATGTCCATAATTCTTTAGCGTTAATGATTTGGTTATCGTGGCCGCTGATTATGTTTTCGTTGCTATCGGTTACATGGTTAGTTTGTTCGGAAGTGAATTCTACGGTAATTAATGCGGTATCGCCGTGAATTAGTACGGTTTTAAGTATGGCAGATTTGATCTTTACAATTTCCACATGTACAGTAATACTGTTTTCCTGATGGGAATCGATTGTTTTAGCGTACATGTTGTACATTTTATCATTTAAAACTAGCTTTAAAGTATCTTTATCGCCTGCAGAAAAAGCTTCTTGGATCATGGTAAAAGCGATTTTAGAATTATTCATGAATTTATCTAAGGTAAAGCTTTTATTCTGTTCCATAATAGCTTGAATATTTTTAGCTATTTGCTCGCCGTAGGTATCTTGGAGATACTTAGGATTATTGATATCAAGTTCAGTAACAACGTTTTCATGATTGTTATCTTCTTTAAGAGCAGTTTGATTCGCTTGTAATTTTTTGCTATTTCTATGTGCCTCTAGTTCTTGGAACATAGCGTCTTTTTTGAGAATCTGCTCTTCGTCGGCGTCTGATCTTTTGCCTAATACTCTAAGTAGTTGTAAAATGAAGAATACGGCGATTATGCCGAATAATATATATTCAATATTTTCCATTATAGTTATATGTATCCTGTGAAAAGTTTGTTATACTATATATGATAATATATATATTGACAAAAATCAATAGCAAAATCCATATTTAATGAAAATAAATTTTTATAAATATCGACAATTCGTAAAATATATGTTATGCTCTTTAAAATAATATCATATTTAACCTCAAGATAAAAGCATGACAAAATGAAACATAATGAACAGAATCTAATAAAAATTCTCAACAAATATAAGGGAAATGTTCCACGATACACAAGCTATCCCACCGCTCCGCACTTTGTAGCCGATGAACAAGCTCCAAATATATACGCCAATTGGATTACTAATATTAAGGAAAAATCAGAAGTATCTTTGTATATACATATCCCCTTTTGTGCTAGTATGTGTAATTTCTGCGGATGTTATACAAAAATAGTAGCTAAGCACGAACCCATACAAGAATATATTGAGTATCTGCTTAAGGAAATCGATTTATTGGCGAATCTTTTGCCGAAATCCGTAGCGGTGAATCATATTCATTGGGGTGGGGGAAGTCCTACCATGTTACGAGATAATGAATTCGAAAGAATCGTAAACCATGTGCGTAATAAATTCACCATAACTCACGACGCTCGCCTTAATGTGGAACTCGATCCACGTACCGCCACAGAAGAATACGTGAAAGGATTGGCTCAAGCGGGAATTAATCGTGCGTCTATCGGCATTCAAGATTTTGATCCTGAAGTGCAACAGATAATCAATCGCAATCAATCCTTTGAGATCACTAAACAAGCGGTAGATTGGCTTAATCAAGCGGGTATTACAGGCATTAATATGGATCTTTTATACGGATTACCAGGGCAGACCATCGCTAAAGTAGAGGATATGATTACAAAAGTTCATTCCTTACATCCGTCTCGCATTGCATTTTTTGGCTATGCTCATGTGCCGTGGATGAAAACTCATCAAAAGCTCATTCCTGAAGATAGTTTGCCGAATTCAAAAGAACGTCTCTTACAGAATCTTGCAGGACGCAATAAACTCTTGGAATTCGGTTTTAAAGAAATAGGATTCGATCATTTCGCCTTGCCTGAAGATAATATGTACAAAGCGTTACAAAATAAAACTCTAAAGCGTAACTTTCAAGGATATACAACCGATGATTCTAGCGTTTTAATCGGCTTGGGTGCGTCATCTATCGGCTATAATGATAACGGATATGTGGCGAATATTAAGGCAATTAATCAGTATAAGGAAAGTATCAATAATAATATCTTACCTGTAGAGCGAATCCTACCATTTAAGGGCGATGATAAATTAAGAAAATCTGTGATTGATGATATCATGTGCTTTAATCAAGTTAATCTTCACGAGAAATTATCTGCATTTAATGAAGATCCAAACTATTTTGCTAAGGAACTTCAATCCTTAGAAAAGTATGTAAAAGATGAGATCATAAGCATAAAAGATAATAATATCATAATCATAAAGCCAGAATATATCTTATTTTCTAGAGTTATAGCCTCGGAATTTGATTCATATTTAAGCAAAAGTAAAGCCAAACATTCCCAAGCGGTTTAGTTAGGGCAGATAAAAATATCCCCTATGTGCTTTTAAGAAATAGTATTTTAAGAAATAGTAATAGTAAAATAAGTATGAAGATTTCTTATGCTGTATGGGGCTAACTGTAAGGGTTCTTCAAATAATTTATGGAAAAATAAAAAATTCTACTTGACAAGTTATTCGATTTTTAGTATACATACTATTGCAAACAATTATTTTTTAAAGAAAAAGGAAACATAATCATGGCTCGTCGTTGTATGATCACAGGTAAAGGTGTATTAACTGGTAATAATGTAAGCCACGCGAAAAATAGAACTCGCCGTCGTTACATACCTAATTTACAGAACATTAGCTTGGCTAGTGAAATTCTAAAAACTTCTATTCGTTTCCGTGCGTCAGTACATGGTATTCGTACAGTAGAACACAATGGCGGTTTAGACGCTTACCTTTTAAGCACTCCTAATTCTAAACTTACCAATGATTGCTTAGTTGTTAAACGTCGCATTCTTAAAGTAAAAGCTAAAAAGAATGTAGCTTAATTTAGATTATATGCTTAAGTATAAACTAAACTAACAATTTAATTTAAATAAAAAAGATCATGTAAATTTATTATATGATTTTTTTTATTGTGATTATTTACTTTATAAACTCACTTGATTTTGTAACATCCATATGCCATATGTTAGTATGACATTTCAAAATACTACTAAAAAGAGATAATAGGAAAAAACATGCTTAGAAATTATTATAATATGTATAAAAAATATGGATTTAAGCTAATTTATGCTTACTTTTTCTATTCCCATTTTTTCGACATAAAAAACCGTGTAGATACTCATTTATGGATTCCTGTTGATACTTTATATGATGAAAATAACCGTTATGATGATCATAATCGCTATTATCTTGGTTCGTGGTCTAATATCATAAAGAAAACTTATAGCCTTGCAGATCAGTTTTTAGGATCTAATATGGATAATTATTCTTTTATTGATATGGGATGTGGCAAGGGTAGAGTTCTATTAATATGGGAACAGCTGATACAAAAACATAAAAGAAACATTAGTTTATCAGGAATCGATTTAAACCCAACACTTATCGAAATAGCTAAAAATAACCATAGAAAGATGTTTAATAAAGAAGGTGATTTCTCTGTTCAAGATGTTTGTAATTTATCGTCGGTTGAGAGTATGAATGAGAATCTTATTATTTATATGTTTAACCCTTTTGGCGAACCAGTAATACGAAAAATGCTAGAACAGTTAACAGATAAAAAGGTAATGATTATATATGTTAACCCTTTACATCCTGAACCTTTATTAGAATATGGTTATGAAGAAATTTACGATCAAGGCGGATGGCATCCCATATTACAGATAAAAGTATTTACAAATCATAAAATAAAATAGAAAAAACAGATGGGCTATATAGAAAAGTCTATATTATAAGCTCATAAGTATAAATATTTTGAATGCGAGATCCATAGTATCCTTTATTGGAAATTAAGGGGATATTTAAATATCTACCGTTATCTTCTGAAGATATACCAAAGCTAAAAAATTTAAATTTATCTTTAGAATCTTGAATTATATGATCGAACAATAATGCACCACTGACGATTTTTCGTCCGTGTGGTGTGGAAACTATATTTTGTGTGTGGATAACCTGATTGGTTTTAAAGATCCATGTGCTTGATGTCATAGTATTTTCATAATAAGCAGATATTAATTCGATATTCTGGGGAAATCTGTTAGCTAGCAAGATGAATTCATCTAAAGTATGAACTGGAGTTTTATTAAATTTAGATAGGTTTATCTTTAGATTTTCATAAAATTCCTGATAATTATTATCATTTCTTTTGATAGTTATATCAAGTTTTTTTGATTTATTGATACCATATACGATAGGTCGACTATAGGAAATTTTTTCCTGTAGATCTATGATAGAGTTTGGTTCACATTTTAAGATAGTAGCATTATTGTAAAATAAGGCGTAAGCTATTTCATCGCTACGGTTTGAGTCGTAAATGGCTGGAGTTTGTTTATATATAACTTTCTTTATATTATTAGTTTTGCAATATTCTTTTAGAGCATCAAATATGACAAGAAAATCTTGAATTTTAATTTTGTTTGTAGAGATAATCCCACCAAAAGATAAACCCTTATGAGAATAAAGAATATTATTCTCAAGATTGGCAGGCATGCAGGCAATTAGCTTATTTTTTTTGAAGATCATCAATGAATGATCTTCAAATCTATGGGAATGATAATCCATATAATTTCTATTAAACATAAAATGATTAGTTTTAGAATTTATTATGAAGTCATTCCATTGATTTTTGTAGCTTTCTTCATATTTTTTGATCGTTATACTCATGAATATTATGGAACTCTATTGCATTAATTTTTGATTGTATTAACGACCATATCATATATATGTTAAATAGTCAAGTAGTTTTTCCTAGCTTTTAGATAGAAAAACTATTTCCACAACCACAACTATTACTTACATTTTCATTGATCACTTTAAAAGCAGAGCTTACCATTTCGAATGAGAAATCGATAGTGGCATTTTCTAGGAATTCGGCGGATGTTTCGTCGACTATCATGGTAACTCCGTCCGCAAAGTTGTATTCGAGATCATCGTCATTTTTATTTTCATCAAGGGCGAATTTATATTCAAAGCCTGAACATCCGCCACTATTGACTTGTACTCTAAAATTAAGATTAGGATTGTTTTTCTTATCCATAATTGATTTAACTCGCTTGATAGCATTTTCTGAAAGATTAATATTGATCATAATTGTTACCTATCCTTGTAATTTACTATTTTTCTTATATTAATATGATAGTATTATTATCTGGAAAATGCAATAACAAAAATTTAATAAAGGGGTGGGAAAAGTGCTTGAGTGTTTGTTTTTAAGTTATGCGTATATGTACTCTTGTCTACCTTAGCATGACTTAAAAGCATTGAATGAGTGCTTTTTCACAGCTTTTAATAATAAACTTGCTAAAATATATCTTTTGTGTTAAGATACTTTAAATTTATGAAACCTTTAGGATATTAATGAACATGAACATATTCAATCACTTTCAAAACATCATTATTGAGATAATAAAAGAAACTTTCCCAGATGTGGACTTGGATAAGAGCTTGCTAGAACGCATTACCGCCGAATCGCCAAGAGATCCAGCTCATGGGGATATGGCCACCAACGCCAGTATGATTTTAACCAAGCCCTTAAAAACTAAACCTCGTGATATTGCTGAAAAATTAGTAAAGAAATTAAACGAAGTGGATGATATACAAAGTGCAGAAATAGCAGGACCAGGATTTATTAATTTAAGATTATCCCTGTCATTTTGGCATAGAACCCTAGATATTATCTTAGATAGTGGCTTGAAATGGGGCGCATCTGATTTAGGTAAGGGGGAAAAAGTGAATGTGGAATATGTATCAGCTAATCCTACAGGGCCCTTGCATGTGGCTCATGGACGTGGGGCGGTGATAGGGGATGTTCTCGCAAATATCTTAACTAAAGTAGGTTATGATGTTACTAAAGAATATTACGTAAATGACGCAGGTGGACAAATCGATGTTTTAGCTAAGACTTTGTTTTTACGTTATAAGGAAGTGGCCACAGGGGAAAAAGTTGAGATTCCTGAAGGGTTGTATCCTGGGGAATATATGATTGATGTAGCTAAGAAACTTCACGAGCAACAAGGGGATTCATTACTTAATAAATCTGAAGAAGAGTATATGCCAATTTTACGCGAGTTTGGTATTGATAGTATGTTGGATCTTATTAAATCAGATCTTGCACTAGCAGGGATCAAGCATGATGTTTTCACATCGGAGCGTTCTATTGTAGGGCGAAATTTAGTGGAAAAAGCTCTATTGGATCTTGAAAATCAAGGCTTAATTTATGAGGGCGTTTTAGAACCACCTAAGGGTAAAAAGCTTGATGATTGGGAGGCTAGACCGCAAACTTTATTTAAATCTACAGAATACGGCGATGATGTGGATCGAGCAGTGAAAAAATCCGATGGTACATGGACATATTTCGCTCCTGATATCGCCTATCATTACGATAAATACAATCGTGGTTTTAAACATATTATCGATATACTAGGGGCAGATCATGGCGGATATGTAAAGCGTATCAAGGCCGTAGTAACCGCCTTAAGTAAGGATCAAGCCCATTGCGATGTACGTTTGTGCCAAATGGTTAAGCTTTTAAAAGGGGGCGAAATTTATAAGATGTCTAAGCGTTCGGGGAATTTCATTACTCTAGAACATGTTATTAATCAAGTTGGTACAGGGGCTTTCCGTTTCATGATGTTATCGAGAAAAAGCGACGCTATGCTTGATTTTGATATCGATAAAGTCATCGAACAATCCAAAGACAATCCTGTATTTTATGTGCAGTATTCACACGCTCGTTGTCATTCCGTATTGTCATTGGCAAGCGAGCAGGGGATAGCAAGTGAAAGCCTACTAAGTGGGAGCGATCTTTCACTATTAACCGCAGAATCAGAATTGGCTTTAATTAAAAAGTTATCAGAATTACCTAGAATTCTCGAACAAGCAGGGATCTCAAGAGAAACTCAACGAATTCATTATTATGTTGTCGAGCTTGCGTCTGTATTCCATAGCCTATGGAATACAGGATCTTCCGACTCAAAACTAAGATTCATAATCGACGGCGAACCCGAATTAACAAAAGCACGCTTAAGTTTAGTATTAGCAACTAAGAATGTATTGAAATCTTCTCTAGATGTCATGGGCGTAAAGGCTATAAACGAACTAAAATCCAACACCATCCTAGAATAGGATCGGATAAAAACACCCACTATGTGCCTTTAGACAGTTCTAAGGTAGTACATATACATGTACGAACTGCCTAAAGACACCTATTGAGTGTTTTTCTCCGATCCTTAGGGGTAAAAAACACCCACTATGTGCCTTTAGACAGTTCTAAGGTAGTACATATACATGTACGAACCGCCTAAAGACACCTATTGAGCGTTTTTCTCCGATCCTTAGGGGTAAAAAACACTCACTATGTGCCTTTAGACAGTTCTAAGGTAGTACATATACATGTACGAACCGCCTAAAGACACCTATTGAGTGTTTTTCTCCGATCCTTAGGGGCATTCCATGTATGATTTTTGTTGTTGCTGGCCTAAATAATAGGCCAGCAACAACAAAAATCATAACCTATAACCTATAACCTATAACCTATAACCTGTAACCCGCAACCTGTAACCCGCAACCTGTAACCCATAAATCACAAGCCATAAGCCACAAGCCACAAGCCACAAGCCATAAATCATAAACGCAATAAAGTTACAGATAAAAGAATAAGTGTGAGTTGGGGTTTATTGTGTTTATAGAGAAAAAATTAGAATTGTCTTATGGGATTCTTGTGAGTGATTCTTGGGGGTGAGGGGGTGGATTCGCTTGGGTTTAGTGTGAGAATCCTGTGTTTATGTGTAAATTAACTTCTTTGTAACCTTTCTTTGTTATTCTTATTTTATTGTAAAATAGAATATTAATATAGTTTGTAATATATGAGAAATATAACCATATGAGCTATAAAGGGGCGTGAAAAAGATTGTAATATGCACTTTAATTCCTTTTCCCATCCCTTATACAATTACTGCAACATCGAGGAGAATAAAAGATGCCTAGAGATAAAAGTACTCCGCCACTTCCAACGGTTGGACACCATACAGAAGATGGTTCTTACGTGGAAATTCCGTCAATTCCAGGGGATAGCACACAAGCTCCTCCCGTGAATGCTGATTCGTCGGATTATGATTCTAGGGATTTTAATTCAGGTAGAAGTTTTCAATCGCATATTGACGCTCTTCCAGAACCGTCAACATCAATTGAGGGCGAAAAGGGGGCGAGGACTCTCGATTCTAAGGCAAATACATATTCTCCACAAATGCCAGACGAAATTAAAGAACAAAACAAGCAAAAACTTTTAAGACACATCAGAGAAGCAAGTAAATATAAAACTTCCGATAAATTAGAAGAAGAATACGCTAATCCTAAAGCTCATACTAATAAAAAGAATAAGAATAAGAATCCCAACAAAAACAATAACACAAGAAAAAAAGCTAAAAAAGATAATTCTAAATTAATTAAAATAATAGCGATTTTTTTTGTTATTGTGGCATCCTTAATTATTATCTTTGGTGTGGGTATGGCTCTAACTAAAAAAGAGAATAATTTACCGCCGTTAATTACTCCCACACAAGAGCAATATCGAGAAAAGCCCAAACCTGTAGAAGATCAAACCTTACAGAAATCTGCCCATATATATGCAGATGGCGAAGGGAAAGTCATGCCCAATAAGGTAGAGCATATTTTAGCTTTACCAGAGCAACCTCTTTCTTTAGAAGAAATGAAAAAGAATAAGGGAAAACTTACCCAAGAAAACGCTCCAGATACCGAGGGGATCAACTCTCACATTAAGGATTCCCACGGATTCGAAAATGAAGCGTTAAATAATGCCAATAAAAATAGAGAAGATATCAACCAAGCTACGACTCAAGAACTTATGGCGAATGCTCAAAACATCGCACCAAAAAAGGTAGCTCCAGTAACTCCAGTTCAGTCAACAACAACCCCAAGTAAGCAAGTTAGTACAAATACCACTACTAACCCAACTAGCACGCCTACAGATAAGCCAGTGTTAGCCACTAAAAACACCACACAAACAGTTCCGCAAACCGCACCACAAACCGTTCCAAGCAAATCAGTTGATAATAAATCTGCTTCAGCTAAACCAGTGCTTGCAACTAAGGGTAATACTTCAAATGTAGTGCAAACACAACCGACTAATAATCTTGAAAGTAGACCAACAACCAACAAGCCAGTATTAGCAACTAAAGATAATTCTACAACTCCAGTTAAGCCAACCACAACCACCACAGCGACACGAACTCCAACCGCAACCGCAAACCCAACAGCAACACCTACGGCAAACCCTACAGCAACCGCAAATCCAACAGCGACAGCGAAACCAACTGCTACGCCTACAGCAACCGCAAATCCAACATCGACAGCGAAACCAACTGCTATGCCTACAGCAACCGCAAACCCAACCAAGTCAGATACAGCCAACGCCGTTAAGACAGTAGCTCCAGTAACTCCAGTGGCACAAGCACCACAGCCAAATTACAAATGGGAAGTACAGTTGGTAGCTACAGTTTCAAAACCATTAGCAATGAAGTTTTGGCAACAAGCAGTAAAAAAATCAGCAGGAATCTTAAAAACCAACCCAGTATACAAAACAGTAGTAGTCAACAAAAAATCATACATAAGATTACGCACAGGAAATTTCAAAACCCGTACTCAAGCTAAACAATTTTGTGCAAAGCTTAAGACTCACGGAATAGACTGCTCTCCAACCGCAAAATAGGAGCGTATTACGCTTAAGAGAATGGACGATTAGAGAAAATATGCAAGGTTAAAAATTAGGTTTTTATTTTAATAACTTTTTTTTAACCTTTCTATGTCATTATATATGCTAATATAACAGAAGTACAAAAATACCATATATAATAAGGAACAATTTATGTTTTATTTTCTAGCCGAACATTACACTAATATGTTAAATATATTAAACATATTTCACTATACGACTTTTCGTCTGGCTGGGGCGGTGTTAACATCGTTAATTATTATGTTTCTTATTTCGCCTAAATTAATTAATTGGTTAAGAATCAAACAAGGCAAGGGACAGCCCATTCGCTTAGATGGACCACAAACTCATTTAGCTAAAGCAGGCACGCCGACCATGGGCGGATTTATGATCTTAATATCAACTACAATCAGCTCTTTAATGTGGATAAACTATGCCAATTGTTTCGTATGGATTCTTTTATTTATCATGATAGCTTACGGATTCTTAGGATTCTTAGATGATTATCTTAAGGTTATGAAAAAAACGAGCGACGGTTTAAGCGGTAAATTAAAATTACTAGGACAGTTTGTCTTCGGTGTGATCACTGTATTTTTAATCATGTATTTTCAACCTAGCAACATATCGCACACTTTAGAGATACCATTTTTTAAGAAAGTATTTATAAACTTTGGGAGCTTTTTCCCTATTGTGGGATTATTTATCATTGTTGGCTCATCCAATGCGGTAAACCTTACAGACGGTTTGGACGGCTTGGCGGCAGTGCCGATTATTATTGCGACATCAGTATTTATCATCATTGCTTACGCTATCGGACATCTCGATTATGCCCATTATTTACAATTCACATACATTCCGAACATTGCCGAAGTAGCGGTGTTCTGCGGATCACTAATTGGGGCTACCATGGGTTTTTTATGGTACAATGCCAAACCTGCTGAAATATTCATGGGCGATACTGGTAGCCTTGCAATCGGTGGTGTTTTAGGATCGTTAGCACTCATTACCAAGCATGAAATCGTATGGGCGGTTGTTGGCGGTGTGTTTGTTATGGAGACTGTATCTGTGATCTTGCAAGTTGGAAGTTATAAATTACGCAAAAAGAGAATCTTTAAAATGGCCCCCATTCATCATCACTTCGAACAGCTAGGCTGGGCAGAAACTAAGGTTGTTGTAAGATTTTGGATCTTAGCCATTATTTTTGCTATTCTTGGCTTAATCACTCTTAAATTGCGATAGGATTCTATTAAAAACTATTTTTTAAAAAAAATATCTATAAACCCAAATGAGTAACTATAATGTTTAGTAAATTTAGCACCCCTGTAAAATATATGCTTACATTTATCGCCCTAATTGTGATAGTGGCAATTTTATTATTCGGTGTTTTACCTGCAGGTATCAAGTGGCATTTATCTAAAGATCAGGTAATTAATACCATATCTAAAACCATTGGCAGAACGGTACAAATTACAGGCAAGACTACAGTTTCCTTATTTCCCCATGTGGGCATAACCATAACCGATGTGCGAGTGCTTTCGCCTATGGGAAGTTATAACTCAAATTTAGCTATTATCCCTAAAGTTCATGTGGGCGTTAGTATTTCCCAAATATTGCGTGGAAATATTTATTCCATTGATAATATATCCCTATACAATCCTAAGATCTACATAACCAACGATACAGAAAAAGGAGAATCGCCACTTGCCAACTTAACCGATACTTTATTCTCCATTTCTAAATTAGGCTTTACCCATTTAAACATTACCAATGGAACTTTAGTTATTTCCAATTATATTTCAAAATCAGAAAATAGCATAAATGGGATTAATACCAACCTAGGCTTAAAAAAGGATTCTTTAAATGGTCTTATTACGCTCAATTGGAAAGGCTTAGATATCGCCTTACATGGCAATATGTATCGCACAGGCTCGAAAAGTTCCATTTATACCTTGGTTGATTTCAACTTATTAAACGGTGCTTTAACTGGTCGACTTGATTCTCGCATTAGTGATGCTTTATTTAAAGCCAATAGCATAAAAGCACACATTAAAGTTAACTCTACCGATAAATTACTATCAGAATTAAATTTAAGTAGTCCGCCAGTGGCTTTAGATATCCCTTTAGATATTAATCTTGAATTAAAAGAAAGCAATGATAAATCTTGGGCTAGCTCTAAATTTACTATTAATAGTTTATCGCAAGTAACCAATGGTAAGATTTCTTATGTGCCACTAAAAGAAGAAGTATCAGACGCCCAAATAAATATTCAAACTACCAGTAAAAATTTTGATATTAATTCTTTAATATCGTACATTAACACTATTCATCCTGAAGATAACAATCCGAACTTGGGAAAGGATGTGCTTATTCATAGGATATCGGCAATAACTCCCATAAGTAGCCGATCAGCTTTAGTTAATAATATGAAAAATCCAGTAGTTAAGAAGACTAAATACAAGGTCAGTTGGGTACTTCCTAAGCATTTAGATATTAACATCGAAAACAAAGCAAGCACCATTAACATCTTAAACGCCACCGCTAAGGATTTCATCCTTAAGGCAAAAGTTCAATCTAACGAAATTCTAATTAAGGAAGCGTCGGCAAGTTTTCCAGGGGATGCGTCTTTTAAGCTGTTCGGATTCATTCATTCCAGCAAGGGCGAACCCATGCTTGACGGTACTATCTTGTTTAATAGTAACAATCCTACAAATACCTTGAAGTGGTTGGGAATTCAAGCGAAAACCACCACTAATAATGAATTAAATGCGTCCTTTAGAACTAACGTCCTAATGGATAGCCATAAATTACAACTTAAAAGCTTAGTTTTTAACATGGGATCTTTAAACTTTAAAGGATCTCTTACTAAAAGCTTTACTAACGATCAAGAATTGCATATGGCTGGTAGTTTTAGCACTATCCCGTTTGATGATTGGGTGCCTTATATTATTCAAACTATATCTTCTGTAGAAAACAATTCTTTTACAGGAGGACTCTCTAAGGTCTTTAGTCAAGAGGCTTTTGATTCGCCGACTTCCATTAAGTTGATTTCCACAGATGCGACCTTATCAGGTATTGCCTTAAAGGATGTTAATCTTGATTTATCCATTGATCAAGGAGATTTAAAGATCAACCACTTTAAAGCCATGCCCATTGGCGACGGTTCTATCTCTGTTCAAGGGCAGATCGATGAGATCTTTAGCGATCCCAACTTTAACAATGTGATTATTAAAGCAAACTTAAAAGATAGTGCCAATGCTCTCGATAGTAACATCTTACCAAGTAATATTCCAGCTAATGCAGTAATTACCATTGACGGCGGAGTAAAAAACACCAATGCCGACATGATATTCTCATATAGCACCATGAAAGGACGCATACGCACGGGCGGATCTTGGCAAACTGGCGTTATGTATCCCATGGTCTTGAATTTATCCGATGATAACGTCAATAATCTACTTAATACTTTAGGATATACTAATATTAAGCCCAATACCCCAAGCAAAGAGCTTGCCCTATCGGCGGTAATTAAAAGATCACAGTTGGACGGCGTTTATAATCTTTCAGAGTTGGACGCTACTATCGGCAAGAGCGATATCGACGGCAATATTACCTTGGATACAACGAAAGAGATCCCCAATCTAGCCATGAATCTTAATACGGAAGAATTTTCCTATGATATCTTAAAAAATATTTATACGAAAAAACCGCAAGCGGTTGTTAATTATTCCGTAGTTAAACACGTCGATAATAATGTGCAAACAGATACGCTCAAAATTCAAGATAATGAGAATGTGGATAATTTAAACATCGCCAATCCAACAGATACGCCCACCACCACAGATCAAGCCACAAGCAATAATTCTACAGATCCTAATACAGATCCTAATACTATAGCGAATGCTCCCACCACAGATCAAGCTTTAAATTCTGCACCAGCCAATCCCACAGCTATAAATACCGTAACAGCAAATAGCAATGATAACACGGTTATAAATGTGAACGATTATCAACCGCCGTTAATTAAGTTAATGCAAAATCTCAACATGGATCTTAAGCTAAATGTTAAGAAATTCTACATCAACAAAACATACATAGAAAATGTATCTCTAAAAGCAAATGCAGTAAGTGGTATTTTTAGCCTAGATAATACCGAGCTAAATTTCGCCAGCTATGAAGATAATACAACAGATAGCCTAATAAAACCCACCGCAAGCATTCAATTCACATGGGATACAAATACCGCCATGCCCACATCATCACTAACATGGACAACCGATAACATCGACATAGAAACAATTTTGCCAAAAGTCGGCATTCAAGGACAGTTTACATCAAAAGGTAACATAAAAGGTTACGGCTACAATATCCAACAAATATTCGACAACATAAACGGTAATGGTAATGTCTCATTTTCCAACATCCAATATCTAGGACGCAAAAAACCAACAACCCTAGCACCACTAGGAAGTATCTACGATATCCTAACACTAATAAACAACAAGCAATCCCCATACAGTTTTAGCTCGCCTTTCGACATAAACACAGGACTATTAAAATTCTCCAACGGCACAATCTCCAACTCCCTAGTAAAAGGCACACTAGACGGAATAGTAAACCTAGAAAAAAGCCAAATCCAAGCCAACGGCCTAGTAACAAAAGGATCTAGTCAACACTGGTTCACCCTAAGAGATAGCTTGGTATCTCCATCCAAAACAATCGACAACAAATAAAAGCTCGGAAAATTAGCCACTATGCACCTTTAAGAAGTACTAATGTAGTTGGTTATACACGTCGTACTTCTTAAAGGTACATATTGACTAATTTTCCGAGCTTTTATAAGCTTTTATGGATAGCCACTATGCACCTTTAAGAAGTACTAATGTAGTTGATTATACACGTCGTACTTCTTAAAGGCACATATTGACTAATTTTCCGAGCTTTTATAAGCTTGTACGGATAGCCACTATGCACCTTTAAGAAGTACTAATGTATTAAGGTTATACACGTCGTACTTCTTAAAGGCACATATTGACTAATTTTCCGAGCTTTTATAAGCTTTTATGGATAGCCACTATGCACCTTTAAGAAGTGCATAGTGGCTAACTTATCCATTCTCTAACATAGAGAAAATCCTAGGATATAAGTGGGATTTTGTTATAAATTTAGGGGGTGGTGTAGAATTGTGTTGTATTTATGTTTGTTATTAGGTATAATCTTAACGATATTGAGAAATATATCGTAAGTAAGCATGTTTATACATATTAATGTATTTTATGGTTTGTTATTAAATTAAATAGAGTTATGACAATTATGAATGGAATTTGTGGTGAGTATGGCGATGCGTATGTGCCTGAAACATTAGCCGGCCGTTTGGATTACATTGCTAATAAGTGGGATGAGATAAGAGAATCCCAAGAATATATTGACGAATTAAAATTCTTATTATCTCATTATGGTTTAAGACCAACAAAATTAACCGAAGCACGTAACACTAATCTATCAAATGAGGGCGAATGTGCCAAGATCCTTTTAAAGCGTGAAGATCAAACACATACGGCTTACGGGAATCTTGTTACATCCTTAGGCATGGCCTTGTTTGCTAAAATGATTGGGGAAACTCATATTCTTTCGGAAACATTGGCAGGATCAAACGGGGTAGCAGTGGCCTCGGCTTGTGCTACTTTAGGCTTAAAATGTACGGTTATGAATGCGGACATCGAAGCCAATAAGTCGAATTCCTTACGTAAATCAAACATGTACGCCATGCGTTTATTAGGTGCGAAGATCGTAACTACAGAAAATCATAACTCGGAATTACTAACCACCACATCCGAAACATTAAACATGTGGTATGAGAACATTGATAAATATTTTTACATCCCTTATTCGCCAGCGTCGCCTCAACCTTATTCTAGAATTTTTCACGATATTTTAAAAATTATCGGTAACGAGGCCCGTGAGCAGATCCTTGAAGAATATAATAAATTGCCTGATGTAATTGTCTCGCCCCTTTCTCAAGGTTCGCATATTATATCGCTATATTCTTCCTTTTGCGATAAGCCTGATCTCGAATTCGTAGCCGTTGAGCCGAAATCTGAAGCTGGTCTTCCTGAAGATCAAGCCTTTGACGGCGTACTAGAACACACAAAAGTAGGGGTTACCTGTGGGCTAAAAACTCGCTATTTACATAACCAACATAACACAATCACCAGTTATAAAACAAAAATAGAAAATTTAGTATATCCTGTAATCGCTCCTGAAGTGGCTCATCTTTATGATCAAAAAAAGATTATAACAACATCAGTAACTTATACTCAAGCTTTAGAGGCTTGTTTATCTCTTGCACGTAATGAGGGAATTATTAGCTCGGTATTTACAGGATACTCTTTAGCATATGCTTTTGAAAGAGCAAAGGAAATGCACAAATCTAAAACCATTTTATTAAGTGTAAATGCTCCCACGGAAAACGATAGGATAGCCCTATCTAAATATATTAAAGGACGTTTGTAAGAAAATGTTTATTGAAGGAGTAATAAAAAAAGAACAATTAGGTTTTGATACCTTATATGAATACGTGGAATACATCAAAAAAGAAAATGCAGGTGCGTTCTTTTTACCCATGTTAGTGGCAGGATTACCCAACGTTCCAGCCTGTGCGGAAATGATTGTTCAACTGGAAAGCAATGGGGCAAAAATGATAGAATTATTTGTCCCCACTCAAGACGCCTTTCTCGAAGATACAAGCATTAAAAAAGCCATGGATCACGCCTTATCCAATAACTTTTACTTATCTGATTGTTTTGATTTAGTTTCTTTAGTTCGTCAACGAGGTTGTAGAATTCCTATTATTTTACGTTCTTATTTTTCGTCTGTTTTTAATTATGGGCTTGCTAAATTCATCAAAAAATGTCATTTAAGTGGGATTAATGTTCTTAACATCCAAAATCTTCCCATGGCAAAACTTTACGAGATTTCTCCCTATTTACGCCGAAATAAGGTAGAGTTCACTTGTTCCCTTGGTAAAAAGCACAATGAAAATCACATACTAGCCCTTAACAATCCAGCCAATAATATATCTATGATTTATAAAAATGTGCTAGTGGTTAATAATGATAATCCTACAAGTCTTGTAAAATCTGTCATTGATGATCAAGTAATTAAAGAAATTCAACATCTTAAAGAAGAAACTACCAAAGGCATTTCCGTATGCGGATCTTTACATATTACCGATGATGATAACATTAAAAATCTCGCTAGTATTATCGATGAAATTGACGTATTTTCCTTTAAATCATGCTTGCCCACATTACAGTATATGCAAACATCAGAGCTTGAGAACTTTCAAGATAAAGTATTGTATGAGCAAAATAATATCATAATTAATCGAGTAGTGGAAAAAGCCAAAAAGTATATTAACGTGAAGAAGTTACTCGATGATTATGCAAAAAAAGATCTCAATCCCATTGCTGAAGATACTCATATCGACATCGATAATTTACTTGATAATGAAGTTACAATCGATGTAATTGATCTTAAAACCAAAGAAGAACGGGAGCAAGAACTTAAAGCCTTACAAACCCAAGAGGACGAAGAGATCAACGATGATACAGATCAAGAAAATCTCGAACCAACCAAAGAAGAACATGTGGATGAGATAGCTAAAACAGATCAAAACAACCAAAATGTAGACAATACCATTTTAGTGGATAATAAACCCAAAGATAAAGAGCAACAACAACAACCATCATCATCAGGCGTGAAAGAACCCACAACAATCTTAACAACAGGAGAAAAACCCCATGAATAATTTAGCAATAAGAAATTATACATTTATGTTGATGATTTTTCTTGCGGTTTTGTTTACCTATATAAATAAACACGCCATAGTAGTTATTTACTCTCCCTTTGTGATATTTACTTTAATATATATGTTAATCCATCGCTGTAAACTCGTTCTTAATAGAAGTATAGCCATACTTTTATTAATAGTTCTATGGTCTTTCATTGCGTCATCTTGGGCAGTAAGACCCCTTAAGGGCGTATCAATTAGTGTTAATCTGTTACTATTTATTCTAGGATTTCAAGCATTATATTGGCTTTCAAAATATAGCCCAAAAATAGAAAGCCAAACACAAGAACACAAGAAAAGCCCCCATAAATTTAAGCTAGTCCGCCTCCATACATTCCTTAATAAATACGGAGAAAAAGGCTGTGATTATATAGCTTACATCATAATACTAGTGAGTGTATTAATGATACTAGATAGCTTATTAGCAGGTAAAATAAGCGAGATCCTATTTCACAAGAAGACAAACTACAAAAATCAATTTTGGCTCGAAGGAGTGCAGACTCTAAAATCAGGCTTACTAGGGAGTGTAGCCATAATTCTGTACAAACAAAGAAAGTTTAAATTGGTATTCGCTCTGATATTCATTTCCTTAGCGTCCATTATAACAAACTATTTCTATACAGGATACGCAGGCATAATAATGGCCGTATTTGCCATGATAATCATGCTAATACTTCCACGCAAATTAGCACTCTGGTTTTTTGTAATAACAATCTCCCTATACTATCTATTTTTCCCTAGCTTTTTCGGTATGCTATACGACTCGTCCCTAATGGAAAAAATCAAAAGCTATTCCACAGGATCTTTATTAGATAGATACGTAATATGGGAATATTCACACATGCTCATAAATAAAGCGTGGTTATTCGGTCATGGCTCTCATAGCACAAGATACATAACAGCAATAATGAGTAATAAATTGATTCGCCCCGGAGTAGTAAAAGGCGTAATGACACATTTCACACATCATCCCCATAATCTAGCCTTGCAAATATGGATAGAATACGGTTTATTCGGCATAATAGCCTATTGTTTATTCCTAGCAACTCTTCTAAAGAAAATATTTTCCCAAAACCTGCCAAAATATGCTAGACTACTTCTAATGATGAGTTTTATAATCATTACAGCCATACAAAATACAGCATGGGGCATGTGGGAAACCTGGTTCGTACTAGCCATATCCATATCCCTAGGCATGTCAAACTTTGTAATTACCTATCTAGAATATGAAGTATTTAAGGATCAAAAATAAAAATGGCTCTTGAGACAAAAAATCAATTAATAAAAAGATTACTAATTATTTTTATAATAGTGGTTATAATAACATTATTATTCGTAAATACCTTGCCCTCATTCCTAACAACCATGATTGCCTACTTACGTATAATCTTCATGCTCCCACCACTCTAGCTAGGATTGTGATAAATGGGCTAATCTGCACCTTTAATTAGGGCTTATGTAGACGTGAGTACACGTCGCCCTAATTAAAGGTACATCTTAGCCCATTTATCACAATCCTAGGGCTTGCGGTGGTGGATGAGTGGGCTAATCTGTATCTTATCTTAGGGGGTCGGATGATTTTTCTGGTTTTTAACAGTGTTTATAATAAAAAATAGGAACAAAGAATTAAAATGAACGATATACAATATTCTTTTAAAAGTATCATAATAAGTATATTATTTTCAGGTACGATAGGCGGTATAATAATATTCTTACCACAACTATTATGGGGCAGGGTAATAATATCCCAACTCCTAGAAGACTCAGGATACAACCCCATAAAACATGTGCCAAATCTAATACCGCTCCTAATAGGTTGCCTACTATTTAGTTATCTAATGATGATAGTTCTAAGTATCTTCACACTCCTAATCTTCGACAGACTAGCAAGCTTCAAAGTAGGCTGTATAATGGGAGCAACCTGCTTCTACATCTTCTGCGTAGCAACAAACGCCCGCATAGCAGTAGTACTACCAAACACCCTACCATCCTACCTAGAACACGCCTTTATATTCTGGTGGTTCGGAAGCATGATAATGAGTACAACAGGAGTCTACCTCCTATCCCAAGCCCTATCAGGTTTCGCCAGAGTATTCGGAATCTTCCTAATGCTCCTACCAATAATAATAGGCGGAACATCCCAAGGCACAAAAATCCCCCCAACCTCAAACATGCTAACCTACTACCTAATACTCTGGATTCCCCTATTCGTCTTCTGGATAGTATCAGGCTCTCTATGGGGCATGATGTTAAAATATCTAAGGCATACCACCATGAACAAATACCAACAATAAGGATTGTGATAAATGGGCTAATATGCACCTTTAATTAGGGCTAAGGTAAACATGTTGTACATGTCGCCTTAAGTTAAGGCACATCTTAGCCAATTTCTCTCAATCCTTGGCTTGCGGTGGTGGGGTGTGTTTTGTTTTATTGCAGGCCTAAATAAGAATACTATGTTAAGTAATATAATGTAAAGTAGGGGTTATAGGATGGTGGATATTGTGTGGAAAATTTGATCGAACATTTGGGGGGTTAGGCGGTTGGTGTTGGTATTATAGCGAGAACAGTGGTAACTATCGATTATGGTTATACCGTTAGCTAAATTATGGATAGCTCCGTGAGCGAATTTATATTGGGACAAAGGTTTTAAATCAAAGAACTTCAAGAGAGTTGTATGAGCAATTGAGCCTAAAGCAAGAAAGATTTTGACATTTTTGTATTCTTTTAATTCACTGGTAAAATGTTGATTTAAGCAAGTTCTTGTTTCTTCAGTTGTGGGTTTATTTTGCGGTGGCACACATTTTACCGCATTGGTAATAAGACAGTTAACTAAGGTTAAATCATCATTATTGTTAGTATCGTAAGTGCCACGAGTGTATCCGAATTTCTTGAGAGTAGCATATAATAAATCGCCTGCATAATCCCCAGTGAAAGGCCTTCCTGTGCGGTTAGCTCCCTTTAATCCTGGAGCTAATCCTACAATCAGCAATTGCGAATCCTTATCACCAAAGGACGGCACAGGATCATTAAAGAAATCAGGATACTTCTTACGATTCTCTAAAATAAATTTACGCAATCTAGGACAGCAATCACAATTTGACAATTTATTCATAGGAGTAGCTATCTTTTCATATTGTTAGATTGAGCAAAGATCATTGATAGAGCGTGGAGCGTAGCTTGCTTTCTCACATCATCACGAGATCCATTAAAGTGTTGGGTATTAGTAAGGATATCATCTTGAGTAGCGAGAGCAAAGCACACTGTTCCCACTGGTTTTTCATCAGTACCACCACCCGGGCCCGCAATACCGCTTACCGACACACAAATATCGGCACTGGCTTTTTCCAAGCCACCCTCTGCCATTTCAAAGCAAGTATTTTCACTCACCTCGCCAAAACTTTTGATAGTTAAGGGCAGAACATTTACCAATTCTTGCTTGGCCTTAGCACAATAGGTTACGAATCCAAACTCAAAGATAGCAGAAGATCCCGCAATCCCAGTAATTTCCTGTGCCACCATTCCCCCAGTGCATGATTCGACAGTGGTAACTAATAAATTATTTTGCGTGCATGATAGAACTATATTTTGTGCTAGTTCATGAATTTGCGAATCAATTGATTGTATCATTTTATTTATTCCTATTAATTCTATTAATATGTGTTAAAAGGGAGTGTATCCTATGAATCTGTTGTAGAGATACAATAATATCCCTGCAAATAATCCCGCTACCATATCATCAAACATGATACCGAATCCACCTTTTAGATTCTTATCACACCAAGAAATGGGAAATGGTTTGAGAGCATCAAAGATTCGGAATAGGATAAAGCCTATTATAAATTCGCTTAAGCATATTGACGATATGAAAAACAGCGTAAACCATTGCCCAGCAACCTCATCTATAACCACTTCTGAAGGATCTTTTGTCTTATCTCCCTTTATATATAGATTCGAGAGAATCACTCCAAGAACAAATATAATGACACTCGCTAAAAGTAGGATATTTCTATCGCTATATTTTAAGATAAGATAGGCAAAAGGCAAGGAAGCAAGGCTTCCCCACGTACCTGACGCTGGTTTTAGAAGTCCACTGCCGAACCATGTTACTAACATTTTTAAAAAAATATCTTGCATATGACTCCAAAAAGTATTATGATAAAGGTTAATCGTAATTCACATAATACACTAGTAAAGATTGTTTGTCAAATAATGAAAATAAAAAAGTATATAAGAGATTCTTTTACTCCTAAACAGGTAGTAATTTATGAATCAGATCAAGTTAATAATTACAATTTTGGGGTAATAAAGCAAGTTTTGCTTGTTATCCTAAGTATTACGTGCGTGTTATTTTTATCATATACCATAGCGTCGTACTTTATTAACAAGAACATCATAGATTATAAGAATAGACAGATCGCCGAATTGGAAAATAAGCAAGTATTTTTAACTTCGAACATCAAAACACGTCTAGGTAATTTAAAAGCTCTATCAAAGCAAGAAGAAGAATATGCAACAAAAATCGCCAATGCTAAAAATAAAGATAGCAATAAGCAGATTTATGTTTCTTTCTTAAATAACGTAAGAACCCAAGAGAGAAATCTATATGCTGATGTGGCAAAGGTAATTAATGAAAGTAATACTATTAAGTATAGTGTTGTGAATAGTAAAATTAATTTTGTTGGTCATAATAATGCCACAGTCCAAGAAGATACTCTAAAAGCAGATAATGCAGTCTTGGAAAATACTCTTAAGAAGTTAAAAGAACAATCTGATTTTTCCATTAAGACTAATGAAAAATTATTAAAGCAAAAAATCGCCGTCGAAGAAAAATTAGCGAAATATAGATCGCCAGTATTTCTGAAAATGGCAAAAAAGATCATAAACGATAAAATAGCAAGTACTTCTATGGGTGGACCCAATAACACTACATTACCTGTAAGAGATATTGTTCAAGCAGTAGAAAAACGAGTTATCGATTTAAAGAACAAAAACGCCTACTATAACACTTTAAAAGATATTAATGATCATATTCCACATGTTGCTCCGTTAGCGTCTTCTAAGTATAGAATTTCAAGTAAATTCGGCTATAGAACAGATCCATTTACACAAAAAAAGCATTTCCATTCTGGTATAGATCTAGCGGCGATGACAGGGGTAAAAGTTCATGCTCCTTTGGATGGCGTGGTTACTTTAGCAGGGAAATTTAGCGGATATGGAAATCTAGTAGAGTTAAATCACAGTCAACTATATCACATCTCTTCAAGATACGGTCATTTAAGTAAGGTTCTAGTTAAAAGGGGTCAGTCGGTTAAAAAGGGCGATGTTATTGCTTTAGTTGGTAGTACTGGGCGTTCTACAGGACCGCACTTACATTTCGAACTTTTAGTAAATAGAGAAAAGATTGATCCTTGTTATGCTTTAGGCGAATCATTAGGATCGCAAATAAAGTATTGTTTACACAAGAAGAAATAAATTAGATCCTGAAGATTTACGTACGCAAGAAGAAATTAATAAAATATTTTATTAATTTCTTCTTGTATTTTGAAAAAGAATATATTATACTCTATACATTGTTGTTTAAAATTATTTATTGGTAAATATGAACCTTGCTTTATTGAATAGTGAAGTATTGTTTATGCGTGCCAATAATAAAGTATAATATGGTTATATAATTAAAGAAAGTAAAAATATGTTTAAAAAGAATGATAAGATTTCAACTGGCTCTTCTACAGTACCCTCTATGATTTCTGGTAATGCTGAAATTATTGGGGATATTAAAAGCGAAGGTGTAATCAGATATGACGGTGTATTAAGGGGAAATATTATTGCTGATAATGTAATATTAGGCTCTAATTCTTCCATTGAAGGTAAGGTAATTGCTAACGATTTGACCGTATACGGTAAAGTAAACGGCGAAATATACGCTAAATTTGTTTCTTTAATGAAAACAAGTAATGTTGTGGGAGATTTGTATAAGGATACTATTTCCATAGAAAGTGGAGCTAAATATTCTGGGAGAACTATGGAATTAAATTTAGAAGATTTAACAGTGATTCCTACTAAAGAAGCGGTTAGAATGATTAGCTACAAACAAAAATTAAGTGCTAAAGAAAATAAAATAGAAGAGACAACAGCAGAAGATACAACAGTCGAAAATACTACAATAGAAACTCAAATGGATACAGAAGCAGAAGCATAATACCATAAAAATTAATATTATAAATGTTAATCTTTAAGCTAAAATGTTAGTATTATTTTGCTATTTTAAGTATTATCTTGAGTGTATTTATTAAAGGATATATAGTTTAAAATGGCAAAATCTAACAAAAAAGCAACTGCTAAAGGTAAAACAAGCGGATCAAATAGCTTTACAGTAGCAAACAATAGAAAAGCACGCTTTGATTATAGCTTGTCCGATGAGTTAGAGGCAGGGCTAAAGTTAACAGGTTCTGAAGTAAAAAGCTTAAGACACAATACCGCCAATATTAAAGAAAGCTATATCGCCGAAGAAAATGGCGAACTGTGGTTAATTAATTCTTACATTCCTGAATATAAAGAAGGCGGTACTTTCTTTAATCATACCCCAAGACAAAAAAGAAAATTATTACTCCACAAAAAAGAAATTGTTAAATATATTACCGCTCTAGAAAGACGTGGCATAACTATCATACCGCTCTCATTATATTTTAACGGTAAAGGTAAAGCCAAAATCAAAATCGCCATCGGCGAAGGCAAGAAAAACCACGACAAACGCCACGACATAAAAGAAAGAGACTGGAAACGCCAACAAGCATCAATCCTAAAAAACAAACAATATTAAGAGCCGTGAAACCATGAAGATTTATTATATCTCTTCGTGGTTTTATATTCTAATGTTTATCATTGCAGGCCTAATATTTAGGCCTGCAATGATAAACATTAGAATATATACAACCTTAAATCTCTCAAAAAGTACATATAAAATCCCAGTTCCTATAAAATAATTCATATCTCTTTAATGTATGAGCTATCTTCTAGCTTAACTTGTGATCGAACAAATTTTTGTGCAACATCGTTATGTGTAATATCGTTATGTGCAACATCGCTATGTTCGACCCGTCTGGTAAGACTTCCGCCAGAATAGGGCAACTGTCTGTTAAGACACATGTCAGAGCCGAGAACAAGTAACAGGCAAAATAACTCACATATCTAATTTAAAGCCAGTAGGGATAGGGCGATTGTGCCTTTTATTAGGGCGGTTTCGTCGATATTAAAATTGGGGTGGTGGTGGGGGAAGTGGGTTGTTGGGTCGGGGCTTTTTGAGCCTAGGCGGATGAATGATCCTTTGGTGGTTTGGGTGAAGTAGCTGAAGTCTTCGCCACCCATAGACGGTTGGATTTCTGTTAGATATTCATTATCGCCGAATTCATTCTTTAGGATTTCGACGGCGGTGGCGGTAGTTTGGGGATCGTTGATTGTTGGGGGAAAGTGTTTTGTATATTCCACTTCTACGCTACAGTTATGGGCCTCGGCTAGGTTTTGGATCATTTGGGGAAAGCGTTTTTCCATATAATCACGGCGTTCATTGGTTATTGTTCTGACTGTTCCCATTAATTCGGCGGAATTTGGGATGATATTATAGGCTGTGCCTGCTTTTACATAGGTAATACTTAAGACTACAGGCTCAAAGGGATCAACTTCACGGCTAATGATACTTTGTGCTGATGTTATGATCGCTCCTGCAACAATTATCGGATCTTTTGTGCAGTTAGGGCAAGCACCATGCCCACCTTTACCGTGAATTTTAATGACAAACTTATCAGGAGCGGCGGTGATCGGCCCTGCCTTATAGCCTATAACTCCACTGTCTAGACCTGATGAAATATGCAGAGCGTAGACTTTATCCACATTTTCCATAGCTCCTTCTTTGATCATTATTTCCGCTCCGCCTGTGGTTTCTTCGGCAGGTTGGAAGATAAAGCGGACGTTGTTTTCAAGCTGATTATTTTCCGCCATTTCCTTAAGTACGGCACAAGCTCCCAACAACATTGCCACATGGCTATCATGACCGCAAGCGTGCATTAAGCCCTTTTTAGTTGACGCATATTCGCAAGTATTATTTTCTGTGATTGGTAAAGCGTCCATATCAGCACGTAAAGCTATGGTTTTTTTAGCATTTTTTACTTTAAGATTGGCAATAACGCCCACCGCTATATTATTAGTACCGACTTTAATATCACTTATGCCGATTTCTTTTAGTTGCTCTACTATGTATTTAGTTGTCTCAAACTCTTCGAATCCTAGTTCGGGATTTTGATGAATGTGTCTTCGCCATGTGATGATTTTGTTCTCATATTTTTTTGTTATATGATATAAATTTGATTTATTGTTAAGCATTCCATTCTCCTAACTAATTTAATTGAATTATCAATACTTATATTATAGTATAACTAATTTTTTTTTGCAACAGATTTAATTTTTATCTTTTTGTCCGTTTAAAAATAGTGAATGTATGAAAGATATCCCAATAAAGAATGCCCCTATGCACCCAGTGATAATTTCATTTACTTCCATAAAGCTTTTTAATAGCATGATGATTGCTAAGGCCAAAATGGCATAGAACGCCCCATGTTCTAAATAGTCAAGTTTAGATAGCGTTCCTTTTTCCACTAACATAATTGTCATAGATCTCACAAACATCGCCCCTACGCCCAAACCTATGGCGATTAGTATCAACTGATTAGTAATGGCAAATGCTCCGATTACACCGTCAAAACTAAAGGATGAATCTAGAACCTCAATATATATGAATGTCGATAAACCGCCTTTAGCTACGGATGTAGTGAGATCTTGTTTGATGTTTGGATTTATGCTTTGTTTTGATTTTTTTTCACGTTCTTTCATGAAGTCGCCAAACTTTTGAATGAGAATAAAAATAGCCACGCCCAATACTCCTGCGATAACATAGGATTGACGCTCATTTACATTCACACAATAAAAGGCCGTTGAAAATAGAGAAATTAAAGTAATGGATATGCTCGCAATTTTTATCTTGCCAAGATATTTTAGTAGTATTTCGACTGGTTTTAACCAATGATGATCTTTTTCTTTATCGATGAAAAATGTTAAGCCAACCATCATCAGGAATGCACCGCCAAAACCCATTAAAGGTACGTGAGCTTGTTCCATATTTTTAACGTATTCTGTAGGCGAGAATAGGGCCATATGTATGGCAGAAAGCGGATCAATTCTCGCTACTACACATACTATAAGTATGGGAAATAGGATTCGCATACCAAATACTGCAATGATCATTCCCCATGTGAGAAAACGATTTCGCCATTTTTCTTCCATATCCTTTAAGATAATAGCGTTAACTATAGTGTTATCAAAGGACAAAGAAACTTCTAAGATAGATAATACACAAACTACAAATAAGCCATTTTGTTTACCAACTAAATAAGCACAGATAGCACCTAATATGGTTATTATAATGCTAAATCTATAATATTTTAAGTTACTCATTCATAGGGCTTTCAATTATGATTTTAATGGGTATTAAAAAGGGTGATAAGATGAGAAAAAGTAAAAAGTAAAAATGTTTAGTCAATATCTTTTTCATGCTCCTTATAAAAGTTTGGCGATCTGAATGGCGTTTAGGCTCGCACCTTTGTATATTTGATCTGCCACTATCCAGATACTTAAACCATGTTCAAAAGCGGTATCTTTTCTTATTCTGCCGATGTGAGTAAAGTGGGTTTTTGCACAGTCTTTAGGAGTTGGGAAATCTTTATTTTCCCTATGGACTTTGATTCCTGCTGATTTTTCCAAGAGATCTTTTATGGCGGTCATGTCATTTTCTATGTCATTTGTGAACTCTATGGTAATAGCCTCGCCGTGAGATCGCATTGTTGGGACTCTTACACAAGTGGAAGAGATTAGAAGATCTGGAATGTGCATAATCTTTTTAGTTTCAAGATTCATTTTCATTTCTTCTTTTGTGTAGTTATTTTCTTCAAATACATCGATTTGCGGGATTACATTAAATAGGATCTCACGGCTAAATTTAGAGAATTCGAAAGTATCCTTTTTAGTTTTGCCGTATTCTTCCACTTGCGACATAAGTTCTTCCATACCCTCGTTGCCAGCCCCTGATGTGGCTTGATAGGTGGACGCTATCACACGCTTTATATTATATGCGTCGTGTAACGGTTTAAGAGCAACGCACATTTGAATTGTGGAACAATTGGGGTTAGCGATGATGTTTTTATGCTTTTTCACATCTTCGGGGTTAACTTCTGGTACGATTAACGGAACTTCGTCGAATAAACGGAAATAACTACTATTATCAATAATGACAGTGCCATTTTCTGCCCCATAATGGGCATATTCTTTGGATATATTTGAGCCAGCACTAAAGAAAGCGATATCAATATCCTTATGATAATCAGGAGTAAGCTCGATGATAGTTAATTCCTTACCACGATAGGGGATTTTTTTTCCTGCGGATCTTGATGAGGCAAATAGGGATAGCGTGCAATCTTTAAAGAAATCGTCTTCTTCAAGTAGTTCTATAAAGGCAGTACCTACCGCTCCAGTAGCTCCAACGATAGCAAGATTTTTTTTGAATGGCTGATTGTTCATGGATTAATTCCTTTTAGTGTGATAAGTTATTATAGTTATTATAGTTAGGATTTTTATGGTTAAATACTGTTTGCGGTTTCAAAGAATTTCTTGTGTAAAATTTGCACTGCTTTTTCCATATCCGCTAATTTTACCACTGATGAGATAGAAAGATCAGAAGTTGAAACCATTAGGATATCGATATTATTACTTGTTAGTTCTTGCCAGATTTGAGCGAATACCCCACTCGTACGCACGGCAAAACCGACTACGGAAACCTTAGCCACATCTTGATTGATTTCAATGGCGTTGATTTCATTGTCTTTATTTTGAATGATCTCATCTTTGTATTTGATGAAACGTTCGATGTTTTCATCGCTTTCAAGTAGCATAGATATTTGTTGGTAATTGTCTGCGTCTTGAGTTTTTGAGATGTTACTAATATTGATGTTAAGATCCTTAATGCGAGTAAATATCTTGCCGATTGTTGCTGAAGATATATTCTGACCCATTATATTAATGAGTGCGTTTTTGTTGGAATGTGCCACTCCGTTTAGTTTAATTTCTTCCATTTTAGCTTCTCCTATTATTGTTCCTTTATTGTCGTTATATGAATTTCTCACATGAAGATTAATTCCGTATTTCATTGCCAAGGCCACTGATCGATCGTGCATGATCTTCGCACCCAATGACGCCATTTCCAAAGCCTCGCTATGGGATAGATAGGGAACTTGAATGGCGTTTTTAACTAAGCGAGGATCGGCTGTATGGAAACCGTCCACATCGGTAAAGATTTCCACCATATCAGCATTAAGGCAAACACCGATAGCCACCGCTGTGGTATCCGATCCCCCACGTCCTAGGGTTGTGAAGTCGTTATGTTCGTTTATTCCTTGGAATCCCGTTATGACCACAACTTTTTTCTTGGCGATCTCTGTAAAGATACGATCGGATTTTATTTCTCGCAGTTTGGCACTGCCGTACGTGTTGGTGGTTTTCATGTTAATTTGAAAAGAGTTAAAAGATATGGCATCCACACCGATATCTTGCAAGGCTAAGCTTAATAATGAAGCAGAAAGCTGTTCGCCTGTGGTTAACATCATATCTACTTCTCTTAGGGATGGAGTCGTGCAAATTTCGCTTGCTTGCTCTAGTAATTGATTGGTCATACCTGATGGTGCAGATACGACAATAACCAGATCGTCCCCCTTTTGTGATTCCTTTTTAATGCGTTTCGCTACTTCCTTTATGCGAGTTGAATCAGCTAAAGATGTACCACCGTATTTATGAATTATTAACATTATAGATTCTCATTATTTGTAAAAAATATATATTCTATGAGTTTTGTAATGCTCGTGTTATAAAATATATGCTATTTGTTTCATGTATCATATGCTATCATAAAATAAATTATATTGCAAGTTAATTAGTTATTTTTTTAGGCTATGAAATAAAAGTTGGATTGTGAAATCAAAGTTGTAGATAAAAGTTATATCAAAGTGCATAAACAACTTTACCTTTATAACATTATATGATATTATATACTAAAATTTAGTTTAAATATTTTTTAAGATTGATTAAAATAACAAACATAAGGAACACAACATATGACAACCGCCATTTTATGTGCCATTACTCAAGAAGTAGACGCCATTTTAAAGCATTTTAAAGATGTGAAAGTAAAGACAAAAGCCAATCGAGATTTTCATTTTGCCAAGTTAGAAAATGGCGAAGATGTGATCATTACTCGTTCAGGCGTTGGCAAGATAGAGGCGAGTATTACAACATCGTTACTTGTGAATGTTTACGGAGTAACTAAGGTCTTATTTTCAGGAGTTGCGGGATCTTTAAGTGGAAAAGATATTCCTATCGGTGCGTTAACTATCGCTACTCATACCTGTCAAGGGGATTTCGACATTACCCCATTCGGACTACCTAAAGGAATTAACGACGGTGAAGAAGTTTACTTGGAAACATCTAAGGATCTGTACAATAAATCACGAGAAATCGCTAAAAAGAATAATGTTGATCTTTTAGACGCTGTTATCTGCACGCAGGATTCTTTCATTCAATCCCACGCTCAACGTGATGAGATTAGAAAACATTTCCCTAAGGCGAACATAGTGGAAATGGAAGGCTTTGCCGTGGCTAAAACCTGTATGCACCTTGATATCCCTTACGTTATATTCCGTTCCATTAGTGATGACGATGATGAAAGTTCTAGCGTAGTATTTGAGAAGTTCGCAAGCGAAGTATCGGAACAGCATGCTCATTTGATTTTGGCTATTGCCAACTCTATTTAGATAATAGTTGTTTGTAGATAGTTTAGCTTATGAATAAAAATACTGAAAATAATGGTTTATTTGCGGTCTCTGATTCGGCTCGTCCGTTGGCGGAGCGTTTGCGTCCTAAGACATATCTTGATGTAGTAGGACAGGATCACATATGGAAAAATAGTGAGTTAAAACGCTTTATAAATAACGGCGGTCGTTTGCCGTCGTTCATCTTGTGGGGGCCTGCTGGATGTGGTAAGACAACCATAGCGAGATCCTTAGCCAATCAGGTTGAGAATGTATATTTCGAGAGTGTCTCGGCGATATTTACAGGAGTAGCCGATCTTAAGCGGATTTTTGACGAGATCAAGCAACGATCATTCATGGGCGAGCAAACAATATTGTTTGTGGATGAAATACATCGTTTTAATAAAACCCAACAGGATGTATTCTTGCCCTATATGGAAGACGGAACAATTACGCTCATCGGTGCTACCACGGAGAATCCGTCCTTTAGTTTGAATAATGCTTTGCTTTCTCGTGCGTCGGTATTGGAGCTTAATCCGCTGGATGAAGCGGCCTTACTTAAGTTGATAGTTAAGGCAGAAGATAGCTATAAGCGAGATCTTCCTGTTACCGCTCAAGCTCGGAATGCTTTGTTGCATATGGCACAGGGCGACGGTAGGAAGATTTTAAGTATCTGCGAGAGTATATTTTCCGTAGTGAGCGATACTAAAGAATTAGATGTGGAAGATCTTACAGATGTTTTAGGCAATAAGATAATACATCATGATAAAAGTGCCGACGCCCATTATAATCTAGCGTCTGCCTTGCAAAAATCCATTCGAGGATCGGATGTGCAGGCGGCCATATATTATACTGCAAGAATGTTAGAGGCGGGGGAAGATCCGAAATTTATTTTGCGTCGTTTACAGATCATTGCTTGTGAAGATATCGGCATGGCTGATCCCAACGCTTTACTACAGGCTGACGCTACCGCCAATGTTTACGAGAGAGTGGGATCGCCCCAAGGGGAAATAGCCATTGCCCAGTTAGTAACCTATTTGGCTACTGCTCCCAAGTCGAATTCTTCCTATGTGGCTTTAAATAAGGCTCGTCAGTTTGTGCGAGATAATGATAATCCGCCCCCACCTAAGGATATTTTAAACGCTCCGACAACTCTCATGAAAAATCTTAATTATGGCAGTGGCTATAAATATGATCATGATTGTGAAAATGCCTATAGTGGGCAAAATTTCATGCCTGATGTTTATAGAAATCTTACCTTTTATCATCCCAATGATCGTGGATTCGAAAAAAATATCATTAAAAGATTAGAATTCTGGCAGAATTTGAAATCTAATAAATAAGCACTTTTCCCAGCCCTTGAATAGAGTAATATTATTTTTGTATTATTTTACTCTTTACTTATTGCAGGATTCATATTATAATAATAGTAATATATAACACGTATGTGAGGTTTCTCATGATTAAAAAATTTTTAACATCTAATTATGTATATGTGGGAATTGGGGCCTTTATTGGTGCTAATTTGCGTTATGCTATCGGTTTGTATGTGAAAATGACACCTTTATCTCATTATCCTTTTCATTTTGATACTTTATTTGCCAACATGTTAGGTTCTTTTATTGCAGGTATTTTAGCGGGATTTTTTGTCTTTCTTTCCCATAGGAGAGTTAGGATCTTAAGACACATGCGTTTATTGTGGATGACTGGTTTATGTGGTGGTCTAACCACTTTTTCCACATTCTCAAGTAATAGCTTGTCTCTGCTTTTATCTAGTGATTACAAAATGATAGCTCTAGGAGTGTTAAATGTGATTGCAAATGTGAGTTTGAGTTTGTTATGTTTTTTCCTATCTTACAAGATATTTAGAATCCTAACATCGTATAGGGAAGGTAGCAAAGAATAATGATATATTTAAATATACTTTTAATCGGAATCGGCGGATTTTTTGGAGCAAATGGACGTTATATCATCGGAAAAATAGCTCTAAAAATAACAACAAGATTTCCTCTAGGGACATTATTAGTGAATATTATCGGATCTTACATCTTGGGTATTTTCAGTATCTTACTTATTAAAACCTATGATGTTAATCCCTTAATTAGGAATATGTTAATGACTGGTTTTTGTGGATCTTTCACCACCTTTTCAAGCTTTTCTTTGGATACATATTATCTTTTGGAGCGAAGTAAAATAAAAGGCTTTGTAAATATACTCTTAAATGTGTTACTATCACTCACAGCATTTTTTTTCGGAATGCGTTTGTTATAAACATACATAACAAAATGATAATAAAATGAATGAGAAATCAAAAAAAATGAGAGCTAAAGGAATGATAATAAGATGAATGAGAATATAAATGAGAATGAGAATGATCATGAAGAGAAAAAGACGAGCGGTGGTGTAAGGTTTGTTATTGTATCAGAAGATGATAACGATATCCGTATTGATAAATGGTTCAAGCGTCATTATCCGTATTTAAATCGTGGATTATTGGAAAAACTCTTGCGTACTGGTCAAATCAAGTTAGACGGTAAAAAAATCAAAAAATCAGGCGATAGAATCTTGCAAGGTCAAACCATTCGCCTACCGCCACAGGTGGAAGAAGAAGTTGATCAAGATAATACTACAGATAAGGTCTACATTAAGCCAGAACATGAATACTCTAAGATCTCGAAAGATGATGAGAAATTAGTGAAAAATATGATCATGTTTGAAGATAAAGATATCATAGTTATCAACAAGCCATCGGGTCTTGCGTCCCAAGGTGGGAGTAAAACCACCAAGCATGTGGATGGCTTACTTAATGCCTATAAAGCTCAAACTAAAGAGCGTGCTTATTTGGTTCACAGATTGGATAAGGATACATCTGGAGTTATGGTGCTAGCAAAAACTCCAGGGATAGCTTCCAAGCTTTCTGCTTCCTTTAGTTCTCGAGATGTGAAAAAATTATACTGGGCCTTGTGTACTGGCGTTCCACGTGTGCAATCGGGTAAAATTACCGCTCCCTTATTAAAGGTTGACGGTTCTATCGGCGAGCAAATGGTCGTTGATAAAAGCGGAAAAGATGCGAGATCCTTATATAACATAAATCAACGCATTGGGCAGATAAGTTGGCTTTCACTTAGTCCCTTAACTGGACGCACCCATCAATTAAGAGTCCATGTTACTCAATTGGATTGCTGTATCATTGGCGATTATAAATATGGTGGCGAAGATAGTATCATCGAGGGTATGCCAAGAAAATTACATCTTCATGCGGTGGCCATTGAGTTCCCACATCCGAGAACGAAAAAACAAACCGTAATAAAAGCTCCCCTTTCTGGACACATGAAAGAAACGTGGGATATGTACGAACTGGAAGACTTCAACCCAACCCAAGGCGAATTCCTAATTCCCGATAGAAAAAAAGGAGTTCTTATAAATTATCTCGATGTAATGCCCTTAAAAGATAAAACTTAACGCTAATTATATAATATAAAATAAATAAACAATAGTATAATAAAAGAATGAACAACAATAATATCAACGAAAAAGAACCCAATAATAAAGCTAAGCAAGTGAAAGATTCCTTGCTTACTGCATGGTATGATAGTACTTTACGTAAGGTACTACGTTTTATTGCTTTGTGTTCCATATCTTTTTCCTTGCTTATTTCCTTATTTATTGTTGCTTTACCTTTGTTTAATTTATCCTTTTTAGATTCATACATTAACGAATATATGGCAAAGCACACCAATCTTATTTTTCATATTGATGGCAAAATTAAAATGCAGATTGTTCCTAAATTTCATCTCTACATTCAAGATCTAACCATTAAGCAAAAACCAAAAAACATTTCCGATAGTAAATGGATCAATCGACACAAGAAAAACTTTAAACAAAGCAAGTTCGAGAAATGGCACAACCGTATTCAAAATAGAACAGGCTTTTATTATTCATCGAAAGATCTAAATTTAGTAATGCCCATTAGTAAAATGTTGCGTACAGATTTTAGAGTCGATAAAATATCAGCCTCTAAATTTGATGTGGGTTATAATAAGTATCACTTAAATTTCAAGCCCTTACTTATTACCAACGATCACGGTAATTTTAAGATTGTTACCAACGGTAAATCTCAAAACGAAAAAATTCTCTTCCAAGCAAAATTCAAAAGCTTATCCCCACAAGATATCCGTGGTAATATCCATTTGAATTTTAAAAATATGGATCTTAAATTCCGTATAGATAAATATTCCATTGGCGAACCATTACAAGGCTATTTCGATTTTAACTCTAAAGATCTCTATGATCTTGTACATCTATGGGGCTTTGGCTATCATACTCAAGCATGGGGGCTTAAGGGCGATATTAATGTGGACTTCCGCCTAGCTTATCAAGAGGATGTATATGATGAGATCCGCAATGTTACAAGAGATTTACGTGCAATCGCCATAAAAGAACCCAATAAAGTTAACATCGCTAAATCAGGATACCAGCGAGAACGAGATCTACATGAAAGCGATATCTTTAAATTTCTAGATAACGTTAAAGCCGAAGTAAGCCCAGTAGTTGAAGATAATAACACCAACGACGATAATAACGTCAATATAGATTCTTTGGATGACACAATAACAGACACTAATACAATCAACTCTCTCAATAAAGATAATACCGATGATGAAGAGGACGACGACGACGACGACCAAACAATCATAACCAATGTCATATTCAAATCCAAAGCAATCCACGCTTATTATACTTCAAGACAAGGCTTTAAAGCCACAGGAGTTTTAAAGGATGTTACCTACGATCTATCAGGAAGAACCACCCACGCAACCGCCTATCTAAAAGGATACAAAGGCGGTACAGCCCATGCGGAAATGCTCAAAGGCGGAGGCTTGCATATGCCGATGGTCATTAATGCTACTATCCATGGTAATGATATTAATGAAGTTCTTGGAGTTGTGGGCTATCCCTATCATTCGAAGAAAGTAAACGTGAAAGCACGAGTAATTTTAAAATATCCTTTAAATCGTAATGCTGGGGTTTATGTGGATCATATCACATCTGATATTACTTCCACATCCGACGAGTTAGGACACTTAACAGGTAACTTCTTCTACGGTTGGGATTTAGGAGAACTATATTCCGACGCCATAGTCCATAACAAACAAAATGTAGCCACCGCTAAGATTTACATTAAGAAGTTCTATGATCCTATCATTTTCGAAACCCAAGGACATGGGCAAACCTTTTCGGATATTATGAAAGTCGGTAACATTCCCCTATTTAATACTCTTAACAAGTGGAATTTAAAAACTAAAGTAAAAATCACTAATCATGATATAATGATCTCACCCATATGGTTAAAATCTACCCTATATCATAAAAGCGTTTTTATCGACGGTCAGATCTTACAAAACTTTCATAGGAAGTTTCATCTTTCCAATCTTAATATAAAATCAGGTAAATCCAAAGCAAGTATAATCGTAAGTAACAAAGATAAAGGGGATTTCCACGTTAAAATTCACGGTAGTGGTAGAAATGTTAAAGATCTAACAAAGATCTTTAACCTTAATCTAACGAGCCAAGCGTGGGAAAGCAATATTGATCTCTCAATCCCCATAAATAACAAGCAAACTAGTATCATGATCAATCAAATGGATACCCATATTCATTTCAATAAGGACATGGATTTTAAAACTCGTGGTATAGCCGAACTTAATTATAAAAGTCAACATCTTATTGGTAATGTTCGCTTGAACTTTAACGATGTCCCCATTAACTTGGGAATTGATAATGTAGATAACAAAAATATCCTAACCTTTTCCGCTAAGGGTAGGGATCTGAATAGAATCTACAAGCTAGGAGATTTGAAATTTAAAACTAAATCATGGTCAACTTCTGGGAATATAACATTACCTTACGATTGGCAAAATGGTACTTTATTACTAGATAACATGAAAACTCACATTAAAACCACAACAGGATTTAATTTAGAAACATTATCTGATACTAAAATCCACTTGAAAAATCTCACCACAGATTCCAACGTGAAAATCACATCAGGGGATAATAACTTTTACGCTAAAGTCATACGAGATTCCCATGAATCCATTATTGCTTATATCCATGGTAAGGGTACGAGCTTACGTAATATTCTTTCCTTTGTCGACAGTGTTAATCTCGATGATAAATGGAATATTAAAGGTAATATCTTTTGGAATCCCAAACATGGTAAAAGTCTCTTTGTGAAAAAAATCAATATGCAGATCGGCAACTCTGATCTTAAGGGCGATGTCATATTCGATGGCTCAAAAGTTCTTAAAGAAACCGATGTGCCTGATGTTTTGGTGGATCTAACATCTCAAAATATCAATCTAAACGATTTTAAGTCCAAAGTTGTCGATAAGAAAAAGCAAAAAGTTAAAAGCAAACTCTTCTCAAAAGAGAAATTTGATTTAGGTGGAATCAAAAAATGGCATGTGAAAGGTAACGTACATCTTAATAATCTCCAAACAGGATTGTTAAAAGTTACCAACGCAAATATGTATATTACTTCCAAGTCAGGAATCATTACCGCCAAAGGTAAACTCTATATTAATAGCGGTTTTGCCGACGCTTTATTACGCTTAAATACTCAAACAGCCTATCCACAATTAAGACTCAAGTTAAATATTAACGATATGGCCTTGGAAGAAGTGGCTAAAATGGCAGGAGTCAACGGCTTAATCCATGGCGGAGTTATGAAAAGCCAGATAAATCTATTTACTTTTGGTAAATCTAGCTATGAAATGGCGTCAAATATTAACGGGATAGTTCAAGGTACGGTAGGTAGTGGGGAAATTGTCTCGACTCTGCTAAACTTTGCGAGTATGGATATAATTTCCAGCCCCCTAACCCTTATCCAAGGAAGTCCCAAATATAGGAAGTTATTATGCGGAGCAGTGAATTTAAAGATCAAAAATGGTAAAATTAGTGGAGCACCATTGTTAGCTCTAAAAACAAAAGGTATCGATATCACCCTAAGTGGTACAACAGACATCGCTAAAGAATATCTAAGATCTCGCCTAATAATCTACTCTCGAGAAGGCTTAGGCTTAAGCCTTACCAATATAACAGGTGGTTACGATATAAAAGGCCCTTATAATAATATCCAATTTGGGAAATCTCTAGTTGATATCATAGAAATTGGAGCAAAAGGTACAGTGGCATGGTTTACCTTTGGAGGCTCTATCCTTGCCAATAGCCTATTGCAAAAAACCTTAAATACCGCAAATGTATGCACCTTAGTAATGAATAACTAAATTAGAGTGATTTTTTTCCACTCTATTGGTTTTGGCGGATAAAAATATATTTAAGTCATTGTTCACAGATCTTATTATGAATTAATTTATGAATTAAATTAAAAATAAGTTGAAATAATTTTCCATATAATATATAATCTAAAAAAATATTATACACATTTCATTTTAAACTTTTTAGTTTTGAATTTTAGATAAGGATACACAATTATGAAAATAGCTTTTTTTGATTACGACGGCACAATAAGAGATAGCTCAAGAACACTTTTTCACATATACAGAGAATTATTCATTAAGCATGATCTTGGCACAATTACCTATGATGATTTTTTCCAAACAGGCGGATTATCTGCCGTTGAAATCATTAGAGCCTTAAGCCCTAATATCGATAACAAGGTCCTAACACAAGTAACCGAAGATATCAGCATAGTTGAAGCCGATATCTACAAGCAAAACGCCAACGCTGGGGGCGTTCCCATGTTTGACGGCATAGAAGACGCCTTAAAAACGCTAAAATCTCAAGGCTGGACCTTGGGAATCGCTACAGGAGCGTCAAAACAAGGCTTAATGGACGGCTTAGAATCTTACAAGATAACAGATCTTTTTGAATTCTATCACAACGCCACAGAATTCCCTTCAAAGCCGAATCCTGAAATGATTGTCGACGCTTTAAGAACTTACGAATGTAAATTCGCCAACGCTGTTATGGTCGGCGATACTATGTTCGATATTAAATTAGCCGAAAATGCAGGAATCGCCTCAATCGGCGTAACATGGGGCGGATCAACTAAAGAAAAATTACTCGAATTAGGAGCTACTAAAACCGTAGATGATAGTATGGAATTAGTTAATGTAATTAATTCTTTAGTTAAATAAAAGTTAAATAAAAGAATGTGAAAAATATCTTTTCATGTTCTTTTAAATCAATAACTTACACACGAAGATATATAATATGGTAGATCCAACAATAAAAAATGAAGAAGAAGCTCAACGCTTGGTTGACGGAACAAAAATTACAAAGATTCCAGGTATTAAAAAGTTCTACAAAAAGGTAGAATATAGAGAAAAAGACGGTAATTTCTCTATTTTACTTGACGGTAGAGAATTAAAAACCCCCCTAAAGAATCCTTTAATGATTCCCAACAAAACATTGGCGGAATATGTGGTTAAAGAATGGCAAGAGCAAAAGGAATTCATCGAGCCAACAAGCATGCACATTATGCAATATCTTTCCACTTCTATCGATAAAATAGACGATAAAAAAGATGAAATCTTGCAAACCATTCTTACCTATGCCGAAACCGATTTGTTAGTATACAGAGCGGAAATTCCAGCCTTAAATAAGATAGAAATGGAAAACTGGCAACCGATTCTCGATTGGGCAGAACAAGAACACGGCATTAAATTTTATGTAACCGATGGTCTAATGTTCATCGAACAACCAAAAGAATCCTTTACTAAGCTTGAAACATACACAAAATCCCTTTCAACCTTGGAATTAACCGCATTTATTTTCGCTGTACAGTTGGCAGGCTCGGTAATGCTAGGATTTGCCCTAATGCACAGATATATTACTATTGAGACCTATATAAAATGCGTAACATTATCCGAACGCTATCAAGAAGAAAAATGGGGCGAAGATGAAGATTTAACCTTAAAAGTTAACTCCTTTGAAGAAGAAGCAAAAATGTTAGATCTTTTCATTGAAAATCTGTAATTTAAAAAGATTAATACACACTAAAACAATCACTTACATATAAAGAGAAAAGAAAAAATAAAAAGTAGTTGACAAAGAATAACATATTTAGTNNGAAGTGATACACAGGTGAAAAAGGGGAAGCAACGATTAATGTTGTACCTAAAGTAACTTGTCGTTTTAGATAATTTATCGCAAGATAAATTCCTATGAGATAAGTATCGCAGAAGTACCCGTTAATTAAAAAACGAACGCGAAAAATTAACTTATTAGAGATTATTTAATAAGGTTTAAGCTTAGCGTTTTTGAGTTATGAATTTAAGCATAACAGGATAAACTTGAGAGTTTGATCCTGGCT
>NQOV01000014.1 GCA_002632265.1 Rhodospirillaceae bacterium MC! | reverse complement strand
CATGCCCGCAAGAGTGCAGAAAAAAGATGCGGATATCTTAAAAGAATACGGCTTAAATTTAGTTCGTGGCTCGCACTATCCACAATCAAGACACTTTTTGGATCGTTGTGATGAGATCGGTCTAATGGTATATCCTGAAATTCCAGGTTGGCAACACATGGGGGATGAAGATTGGCAAGAAGTATCTTGTGAACATCTAACAAGCATGATAAATCATGATTATAATCATCCGTCAATTATGCTGTGGGGCGTTCGCATTAATGAATCCCTTGATAATCATGATTTTTATATTAAAACAAACGCCATAGCTCACGCATTGGATAAATCTAGACCAACAGGCGGAGTTCGCAGTCGTGAAAATAGTGAATTCTTAGAAGATGTATTCACAATGAATGACTTTCATCATGATGGTACAAGATCGGCATTGCGTGGCCAACATCGTATTACAGGATTGGCGGAAAAAGTTCCTTATGTGGTAACAGAATATTGCGGCCACATGTATCCTACTAAGAAATACGCAACTGAAGAACGTCAAAATGAGCATGCTTTACGTCATTTGAGAGTGGTAGACGCTAGCCGAATAGATAATGATGTATCAGGCGTAGTTGGTTGGTGTGCATTTGATTATAATACTCATCAAGACTTCGGATCAGGCGATAAAATCTGTCATCATGGCGTATTCGATATGTATCGCTTACCCAAATGGGCTGTATATGGTTATAGGAGTCAAAAAGATCCGAGCATAGAGCCAGTACTAGAACCCTTAACCGTATGGGGAAAGGGCGAAAAGGACGGAGCTAGTATTGAAACTTTAAATGTTATGACCAACTGTGATTATGTTGAATTTTATCTAGGAGGCAAGCTCTTCGGAAAGTATTTCCCAAATAAAGATGATTTTAAAGGTTTAAAATATCCACCTGTTAAAATTACTGGCATTTCAACCTATGAAGATTGGGGCTTTGAGTGGCCTGATTCTCTCTTTAAAGGATTCGTTAACGGTAAAGAAGTGATCACGAAAAAATTTAGTGCTAGTTGTTTCTTACAAGATATCGAAGTGCAAGCCGACGATTTAGAACTAACAGCAGGCGATTTCGACGCAACTCGAATCACAGTCAAAGCCGTTGATAAGAATAAGAATAAATTAATGTTCTTTAACGGAGTAGTAAACATTAAAGTATCAGGCCCAGGTTCTGTAATAGGCGATGAAACAGTAGCACTAATGGGCGGAGATATAGCTTTCTGGGTTCAAAACACCCAAGAAAAAGGCGATATCAACGTGGAAGTTACCCTATTAAATAATAAAGTTATAACTAAAAAACTCCGCATAAAAAGCTTAGGATTGGGAGAAATGGGCTAATATGCACCTTACCTTAGAGCTAATGTAGGCATTAAGTACACGTCGCTCTAAGTTAAGGCACATCTTATCCCATTTCTCCCAATCCTGCGGATCGTGATAAATGAGCTAATATGCACTTGGAAGCGGTACTAGTGTAGGCATTAAGTACACGGCGTACCGCTTACAAGCACATCTTATCCCATTTCTCCCAATCCTACGGATTGCGGTAAGTGGGCTAATATGCACTTGCCAGCGGTACTAGTGTAAGCATTAAGTACACGGCGTACCGCTTTAAATATGATATACTAGATGAATGGTATATATAAAAATACTTGCCTTATTAAATCATATTTAAAATAGTTATGTTTTTTGTAGGATGACGCTACACCATTGGTCATTGTTTGTGAATTCTTTTATGGTTTTTAGGTTGTGGTTATGGTGGGCGGTTTGGACGGTGGGGGAGTCGTCTAGGATGAAACCTGATATTATGGCGTATCCGTTGGGTTTTAGATGTTGGGATAAGTCTTGGCTCATGGCGATTAAGGGATTGGCTAGGATGTTGGCGAAGATTAGATCAAAGGTTTTATGAGTCTTGCTTTGATTGTCTTGTAGTTCTTTTGTTTGGTAGCCGTTGCCACTGTATAGGTTGATGTGGGGTAGGTTGTTGATTTGTAAGTTGTATTTTGCGACTTCTATGGCTTCGGAATCGATGTCAATGCCGATAATTTGGGCGTTTTCATATATTTTTGCGGCGGCCATGCTTAGAATTGCCGAGCCACAGCCCATATCTAGGATGTTTTTTGGAGCAGAATTATTTTTGCTGAAATTATTTTCTTCTAGATATCTTAAGGCTTGCAAGCAACCTTTTGTTGTGGGGTGTTCGCCTGTGCCGAAAGCGATTGAGGCGTCTATTTGGAGTTTGATATGATCGCTTAAACTTTCAAGTTCTTTTTTGTGAGCGGAATCATGAGCTATATGACTACCGTAAATATAAAATCCCGATGTCTTTAAGGGGGGGAATTGTTGTAAGTTTTCTTCTACCCAATTTTTATTTTCTTGAATGGCATAGGAGATTTTAGGCATGTTGATGTTAAATTCATCGGCAAAAAATTTGATAGCCTGATGTATGTTATCTTCTGGGAATTCGTTATCACTATAGCCAAGGATTTCAATATCATCATTCGGGGTGGAAGTGGGGGTATAGCTTGTGTTGACCGAATGGCAAAAGGGTTCTAAGGCCTGTTCAAAAACATCAGAATGTTTAAGTTGAGTAATGATTTTTAATGTGTGCCAATTCTGTTCCATGATGTTCTATCTTTCATTTTTTTGGATGTTAATGTAGTGGTTGATATTTCGTAAGAGTTTCGTAAGATGTTTATAAGAGTTTTGTTTTAATATCGTGAATTGTGGATTGGGCTAAGTCTTTTGTGTATAGGGATTTGAGTTGGGTGGCGTCTTTTAGCTGGTTTTTAAAAAAAGTTATTTGGCGTTTGGCGAATTTTCTTGTGGATTGTTGAGCGAGGATTGTGGCTTGTTCAAGAGAGGTTTTTTCTTCTAAATAGTCGATGAGTTCAGGCACTCCTAAGGTTTTCATGATTGTTTTGGATCTCTCTATGTTTTTCGATAGTAGGGATTTTACTTCTTCTATGGCGTTGGCTTGTAACATTTTAGTAAAGCGTTGGTTACAAGATTCGTACAGTTGTTCACGTGGTGGAAGTAGGGTATAATCTATGAAGTTAGCATTTTCTAGATAGGGAATTGGTGGATTTTCTTGCCACCATTCGCTCATAGTTTTTCCTGTGAATTGATGTATTTCTAAAGCTCGGCCCAAGCGTTGGCTATCATTTATGGCGATTCGCTCGCTCGCTTGTGGGTCTAGAGATTTCAATAGGGTATGAGCTTGTTCATTGCCTACATTTTTTATGTAAGTGAGTATCTCATTACGGACATTGCTAGGAATCTCGGGCATTTTTGAGATTCCTTTGATGAAAGTTTTGAGATAAAAACCCGTACCACCTAAGATGATCGGCATTTGATTGTTTTCTTTTGCCTTTTCAATTTCTCTTACCACTTCCTTGGCCCATGTACCAACAGAATAGGATTCTTGTGCGTCTTTATGACCATATAGCACATGTTCGGCTTGAGATAGTTCGTAGGCGTTGGGGCGTGCGGTTAGGATTTGTAAGTTGTGATACACTTGTTGACTATCGGCAT
This sequence comes from Rhodospirillaceae bacterium MC!, assembly GCA_002632265.1. Lineage (GTDB taxonomy): Bacteria > Pseudomonadota > Alphaproteobacteria > MC1 > MC1 > MC1. The sequence goes on along the minus strand of NQOV01000014.1, from coordinate 83,915 downwards.
TAATGATCAAGCCATTGAATTCCTTAGCTATATCGATCCCCAATGCTGATTTTCCTGATGCTGTTGGCCCGCCTATTACAATTATATTCATGAATATATCTTATTTTTATACTTCTGGTTGATACTTTAGGTTGATATTTTAGGTTTATACTCTAGGTTATACTTTAGGTTGATATTGTATGGGATCTTGCAAGCCTGCTTGTTTGAATCCTTCAAGACGTAAAAGACAAGCATCACATTTACCGCAAGCTGTCCCATGGGAGTCAGCGTTGTAGCATGTGGATGTTAGGGAATAATCTACGCCCAATTTAGTACCTAATTTTATAATTTCGGCCTTTGTGAGTTTTTCCAAGGGCGATTGAATGTTAATTCGTCCGCCCTCAATACCGATTTTGGTGGCAAGATTGGCCATGGTTTCAAAAGATCTGATGTATTCAGGGCGACAATCGGGATAACCAGAATAATCTAAAGCATTGACACCGATAAAAATATCGCAAGCATTTATCACTTCTGCATAGGCTAAAGCGTAAGATAAAAATATGGTATTACGTGCTGGTACATAAGTTATGGGAACGCCTGTTTTTCCGATTTCGTCCACATTCTTCGGTTCTGGCACATTGAAATTATCATCGGTTAAAGCTGATCCACCGAAGAGCGATCCGAGATCGATTTTAGCAATACGATGTTCGCTTACGTTCATGGTTTTTGCGATTTTTTTTGCACATTCTAGCTCTACATTGTGTTTCTGCCCATAATCAAATGATAGGGCGTGGACGGCGTAACCTTGCGATTGAGCAATGGCGACACAAGTGATAGAATCTAAACCGCCTGATAATAATATTATAGCTTTTTTATTCATGAATGTTTATCCTTATATGTTTTTATAGGTAATATGTAAATATGTATATTTGTTATTCTTGCCCTTCGTGGCTTAGAGCTTCGTTGTGGAAATATGCGTCAATCTCTTCGCTATTGGAAATAATCGCCATGGTTTCTTGGAGATCGGTTATTTTACCAATTTTATATGATTGGATAATGTCGATCCCCAGATCTTGAAGTTGCTCTAATGTTAGAGCATTATTTAAACCAACGGCGACAATATTAATATTTGTCAGCTCTTTTAAATGTTTTAAGAGAGAAACAATTTGTTTATAATGGCTATCAGTATTTAAATTACTGGTAATGGTTGGCGAAAGCTTGATTGTATCAATATGGACTTTGGTTAAAGCTTCGAGAGATGCACGTCCAGCACCGAAATTATCAATGGATATATTAATATTTTGTTGTTTCAGGCGTGCAATTTGCGAGTTAATATTTGCGATGTTATCATACATTAGATCTTCATGGATCTCAATGGCGATGAGCCATTTAGTTGCGTCGAGATTCTTGTGTAAGCGACTAATAAAAGCACTAAATTCAGGAGAGAAGAAATATGCTACAGATACATTTAACGAAAGCATGTAAGGATTTTCCGCCATGGGGATCGAATTTAGAATTGGAGCTGATTCTTCTATTTTTTCAAATAGTATTTTGTCGATCTCGGTAACTAGGTTGTTACGTTTTGCTTGTTCGATGATTTGCGATGTGGAAATGGGCATGATGTCATTTTGATCCCAACGAATCAGAGCCTCTATTCCTTTTATTGATTTGCTTTCAATATCAAAATATGGTTGGAATACCATATCAAATGTTTTAGATTTTATGGCGTCAAGTAGGCGTTGTTTCTGCTCGTTGTTGTAGGATTCGACTGCTAAAATATCTTCGTTAGCATATTTTACAGGGTCATCATATTCGGCAGCGTAGGATAGGGCGATATCTGCCTTTTTTATGTTGTTATTTAATATGCTTTTAACTTTTTTCGGATGGAATATATCTGTGCCTAAAATAATAGAAGCACCTATATATATTTTCATGATCAAAGTATCGCCATTGGGGATAATAATTGGAGCGGATAGGGATGTGGCTAGCTGATTTACTACACTTTCTATATCTACAGATCCATTAACTTGAATGAATGCACAAAACTTAGTAGCGGTAAGGCGTGAGAATATATAATGCTGATTGTTTAAGGTATTTTCATAAGCGTTACTAAATAGCAATAAGGAAGAGGCGAACTGTTTTATAAGAGTGTCCATTACTTCTGCAGAATACAGAGTACTTAAATGAGAGAAATTTTCAATATTAAAAACAATCACTACGGAATTTTTAGCGTCAGCATCTTCGCCAGCTAGATCCGACAATGGGCTTTCAGGCAGATCGTCTCCATTGTAGTTTTCATTCTCATTGGGGTCTATATGTAAGACAATATTTGGATCTAAATTCTTATTCTTTTCTTGCTCTTTACGATATGATTGGCTTAAGGCGTCTTCCACCATGGTTATGAATTTATCTTTTTTCGGCAATTGGGTTTCATGATCAATGGATGCTTGAATGGAAAGATCGCCAATTTCATTATACTTATTTTTTAGCATGGAGAAAATTAAGCGTAAACGCCCTTGCCAAAAGGATATCACATCAGATGTATCGATATCTGATTGATATCTATCATTATTTAAAGCATTAATATAATAGATAATTTTACCGATAGGTTTAACTGCTATGTTTCTTATGGTATGATAACACACTAGCATTAACAAGATAGCTATGGCAAATAAAATTATATATATCAAATAGTTAGACATCTCTAAATATTTTAAAATAAGATGAGTTTCAGGAATGGAATAAACCAGAGTTAAACCAGAGTAATAACTGTGCTTTATAAATGTGGTATATTGCGAATTTTCTATTGTTGAAATTTTAGTTGTGAGATATTTAGGCGATAAAATATCATTATCTAAGATTCGCTTGGAATCCATGTATAATTCCTTATCGGGAATCATGCGTTGTTGTTTTATATCGTATCCAGCGAGAATTTTCCCAGAGGAATCCATAATATAAGCGTTGGTTTTACTGATAACTTTTGAGTAATCAAGATTCTTAGTGTTATCAGTGAAGATCTTTTCGATGTTAACATCTGCTAGGGCTACACCGTCGATAATATTATCCTTTTTAATGGAAATAGGATACAAATATCCCAAATGATTTTTATATTTTTTTTCTTTGCTATCTTTTTGATTTTTATCACTATTATTGGCAGAAGTATCAGAAGAGAGAATACTTTCATTAAGCCAGCGTTCGCCCTTTTCTTCTGCTGAAGATTTTATGGCGTAGTTGAAAAACTTGTTGGGAAATTCCAAAGCCGAAGTGGAAAATATTTTCTTGCTATAGGGCTTTAAGAGTGTACTCGGAGTACTTACAGTAAAATAATCCTTAGATATATAGGAAATACCGTCCAACCAATTTAGGGTTTTATAAAGATAGTAGAAATCATCAAAATTATTTAAAATATCGACTCTTTTTGCTTTGCCGTTGCTTGGTATGGGATTAGTGCCATTACCATATACGGCGATTTTTTTATCTTGCGATACGCCATAAAAGGATGAATTATCTATGGTATGCGTGCTTAAGATATTGTTTTCCGCAAGCATTATGCTATTTTTAGAATTTGTGATTATATTATTATAGTTATAAAAAGTATCATATAATTCTGTAGATATGTCATTTAAATCGCTACTTAATTGATTTAAATAGGATTTTTGCTCGTGAGTATATTGTGCCTTTTGATATTTCACATCCGAATAGATAGCTATGATACAAGCTCCTAATATGACTAAAAGCAAACTGTAAAATGTACGGTCAATTTTTTTAACAATTTTTTGTTCTAGTATCTTCGTATCAAGTAAATATTTTTTTGTTGTAGATTCGCTGTGATATTTAAAGCGAAATATCTTGCGTGCAAGTCTATCTATTAATAAGGATATCTTATCAAATATAATTGAAATAAAAGATTTATTGAATAAAGACAATTTCCATTTCCTTTTATTGTTTCAAGTATTAATATCTGTATTTTTTATCATAAGAATTAAAATTTTAGCCGTAATCACATCCGTAAGTTTTACATATAATTTACATATAAAATACTAAGTGGTCAGATCTGATATCTATAGTTAGCTACTATTATCTAAAAAAATACAACAAAAATCAAGTACTTTGTTAAGATAATTATTATTGCTATGAAATATATATATAATTGATGATGTTTTACAGGCAAAATAATATTATACTATTCAAAAATAAATATTTTTTAATCATAATATTTGATTGCAAAAAAATTATAAAGGTTGTATAGTAATATATAATAATGTCTGTATTTGAGAATCACTTAACAAGATAAGGGAAAGAAACATGTTAACTAGTTTAAAAAAAGCTCAAAAAATTGTGATAGCGTCGCACAATCAAGGGAAAGTTAGAGAATTTCGTGAGTTATTGTCCTTTCTTACTGTGGAAATTCCTAACTTGGAAATATTAAGTGCGAGCGAATTCGGTTTGGAATCTCCCGATGAAACAGGCAAAACTTTTAAGGAAAACGCTATCTTAAAGGCGAAATTCGTATGCTTTAGTACAGGATTACCTGCATTATCTGATGATTCTGGGTTAGAAGTCTTAGCCATTAATGGCGATCCTGGGATATATTCTGCTCGTTGGGCCAAAAAAAATGATAAAGGCGATGATTTTGCTCCTGCCTTTGAGCGTATCCAACAAGAAATAGCAAAAAGCGAAACCCCCAATGAAAATAGTGCAAGGTTTGTATGTGCCTTAGCTTTATCCATTCCACAAGATGATCAAGATTACGTATGGGAAGGTTATAGTAATGGTCAAGTGGTGTTTCCTCCTTGTGGCAAAGACGGATTTGGCTATGATCCCATTTTTGTCCCTGATGGTTATGAGCAAACCTATGGCCAATTATCTATTGAAGAGAAAAATAAAACTTCTCATCGAACAAATGCTCTTAATTTACTTAAAAAGAGCTTGGATCTGTAAAAATATTTAGAAAAATATAAGCTTAATACTCTATAATTAGCTATATAATTAGCCATTTTGTGTAATCTTTTAGAATTTAGTATGTATTTTTTAGAATTTAGTATTGATTTTATAGTTCATTTCTAATATTATTATATAAGTAAGTTTAGATTCTTATGTATTTATAATATATTTATGATTTGCAATATTTAGGATAGCATATGATAATGTATAATAAACATATGGAGAATCTAAGATATTTAAAATATCATACATCTGAATACTTTATTATTTAATAGGATATAATTTAAGTAACATAATGTATGACAAACAAAAGAGAGAAGTTAAAATGTCTGAAGACGCTCAAACTCCAGAAAATTCTGAAGAAGAAGAAATGCAATATCCCCCAGTGATGATAGTTGGGCAGTATATCAAGGATTTATCATTTGAAATACCGAACGCTCCGTCTATTTTCGAAACTGAAACCGAGGACGCTCCAACTCTTGATATTTCTGTAAATGTTAACGCTACAAAAATGAGGGAAGATGCTAAAGTATTCGAAGTTACTTTAGATTTTCATATCGCTAGTGAATTAGTAGATCAAAAAGCTTTCATTTTAGAAATTTCTTATGCTGGTGTGTTTGCTTTAAATGTGCCTGAAGAAGCAGAAGAACCTGTTTTAATGATAGAATGTGCAAGAATGTTATTCCCATATGTACGTTCGATCATTTCAAGTATTACTTCCGAAAGTGGTTTCCCACCTGTTGTCTTAGCTCCATTTGATTTTGCTGGATTCTATCAACAACGTTTAGAAGCTACAGAAGATGGTTCTGAAGAATCTGTTAATTAGTCTGATTAACATATTATAAAAATTAAATATTTTATTTTTTAGAGAGCATATGAAATTCCTATGCTCTTTTTTTATGAAGTTTTTCTAAAAAAAAATTGCTTTATGCTATTATTTTTGTTATTATAGTAAGTATTAATGAACTAATGAACAAATCAAATGATTATCATTCTAGTAAAATATGGTGGAATTACTTTTTTATCGTATATTATAAAATTTGTTATGAATTAATAAAGATATTTTGAAAGTTTTGCTTGATATTTTTATGATGTGTTATTTAGTTTGAAACTATTAGATAATTGTTAGTTATATAATTCGGTACATGCAAAAAGCCGTAAATGATTAACAAATTACTATAAAATTGAGGCTTACGTTAAAAATGAATAACAGAATTATTACTTTATTGATGTCTTTCACAATAGCAAGTGTAGTAGCAATTTTTGGCTTAAATGCCAATGCAAACAATATCTTAAGCTATTCCACCATATCAAAAACCTCCAGTTCAACAGATGTGGGCTTGAAAACTTTGGAAACTCATTTACAATGGTTTAAAGATCGCCATATCAAAGTTGTATCACTGGATGAGAGTCTAAAAGAAGTTTATGCTAATCAGTCATCAAATACTGTATCTTTGGTATTTGAAGGGGGAAACAATACCTTTTATAGTGATGTTGAACCGCTGTTAAAAAGATATAACTATCCTGCGTTGTTATTAATTAATCCCTTTAATGTGGAAAGTAAAGACCATATTACTGCCGATAATTTAAACAAATTAGCAACGGAAAAAAATATTACCATTGGTATCGTACCCAATCATAGATTCTTTTATAAGTATAAAACTAGATTGGCAATTAAAAAGAATCTAAGAGAGTATAGGGAAAAACTTAACTCATTATTATTCTATCCTAAAAAGGATAACATATATATGAGTATTTCAACTCCTTTTCCTGATATGGATTCGGTGTTAGAATCATTACAAATAACTCCCATAGGTAAAACTCAAGGGGTTTTATCTAAGTATAACACACTCTTAAATCGCAGATTCGTTATAAGAAGTAATATCTCACTTGCAAGATTAAAACTAAATTCTACAGTTCGCCCAATTCCAATTGTGGATGTTTTGCCAATTAGTTCGTATATTAGCAAACGTTCGGATAATCCGCCAGAATATGGCTTTACTGTAACAGGTAAGCTGGCGTTAAAAGCCTCTAAAGTGAGCTGTTTCTCGCCGAATTCTGCCGATCTAATCAAGCACGTTATGGATGGCGGACGTGTGGAATTAAGATTCGCTAAAAAATTAAGAATCAAATATCCTGTACGTGTGTATTGTTCTTTAAGGAGTGGTGGGCAAATGTATTCTTATACACGAACATTCTTTGTGGCGAAATAGAATCAGGCTAGATATTTCCTTAAGCAATATATTATAATATTATTAAAGAACTGTGGTTAACACAAATAACAAAAACAAGTTAGAAAAGAAAAGAAAATGAGAACGGAATTCATTAAAATTTTACAGTCAGAAGACTCCTTAGAAGTAGCCATTAATAAGATTGTATCTAATATCCAAAAGATTTTAGATGTAAAATATAAAAACTTTATCGAAGGTGAAGAAAGCTCATTGGAAATCGCTCGTTATAAATCTATAATCTGTGATGATATGCTTTCGGCAATTTATGAACATGAAAATGGTAGTGGTACTATTATCGATGTCTCTTTTATTGCGATTAAAGGTTACGGACGATTGGAAATTGCTCCCAATTCTGATCTTGATGTTGTTGTGTTATTACCAGAAGAAAATAAAGACCATGTGGAAAAAATTCAAGCTGTCTTAGATCTAGTTACTAAGGCAGGGATCGAAGTAACGCCCCTATTTAGCACGAGAACCACGATCATCGATTATGCTAAAAGATACATGCGTTATTTCCTTGAAATGCGTTTCCTAGCAGGTAATGAAGAGTTATATGAAGAGTTAAAGGCCAGTATTAAAGGTGTTATTAATGAAGATGTAACTCAATTTTTATTAGAGCAAATGCAAAACTGGCGTTATCGTCATGAGAAAAATGAATATAACCCTTATTTCCATGAACCGAATCTTTTACTAGGGCCTGGTGGATTATATGATATTCGTGGCTTGCGTTGGGTTTCATCGATCCTATTTAATGAAGACATTAACAATTCTCTTGAAAATAACGGCTATCTATCTAAAAAAGATGTGCGAACTTTAAATGATGCCTTAACATTCCTATGGGATATCCGTACACATTTACACTTGATTTACAATGAAAATAACAATCAGATCAAATTATCCGTACAAGAAAAAGTAGCGAAATCTATGGGCTATAAGGATAGTCGTGTATCCATTTCCAACGAACGCTTAATGCGTCATTTCTTCTTGACTGTTACTGATGTTTCACTCATTGCCAGTAAGTTCTTTATTTCTGTAAAAGAAAATATTGACGATGTTCCAGCTCCTGAACTGCTTGAAGATTATACATGGCTGTCAAAACAAGGAGAATATCTGTTAAATAACGATAAAAATATCTTTACCGATGATCCCACACGTATTATAGAAGTCTTTAATATCGCTTGTCAGAACGATCTAATGTTACATCCCATGTTGCTTGAGCTGATTTCCAACAACTTAAAACTTGTAAATATCGTATTTAGAGCGAATCCCATTAATTCAAGAACATTCTTAAGCCTATTATTTAACAAACACAATTCTGCTCCGTATCTGCGTGCCATGAGTAATAGCGGTTTGTTAAGTAAATTCATTCCACAATGGGGTAAGGTTTTAGCATATTTGAAATTTAGCTCATATCATGCTTATACCACAAGCGAACATACATTACAGTGTTTGAATTTCATTTCCCAATGGAATAATGGAACTTTAAGCGTTGAAGAACATTTAGATAAGGTTATCCCCTCAATTGTTGATCTAAAACCCTTGATATTTGCTCTATTTTGCCACGATCTCAACAAAGAAGCAGGCAAAGCAGGAGCAGATGCGGAAAAACTCACTCGTAAAATCGGGCGAAAATTACAGGTTTCCCCTGAAGATATCGATACGGCTGCATGGCTTGTAAGCAAGCAAAAAGAACTTAAAGATACGGCTTTCCATTCGGATCTTAGTGATCCGAAAGTTGTGGCTAAAATTGCCAAGTTAGTACAAATGCCTGAACAGTTTAAGTTACTTATGGCCATGACAATTTCCAATCTTATTTCCACTGGTCCCGAGGCTTGGTCAAATAGAAAATCACGACTTATGGCAACCTTATATAAAAGCGTAATGGTGCTATTAAATGGTGGCGAAATTTCAACTAATATTAATGGTTTAAAATCTAAATTACTAGATAAACTTAAAAATGACAATTGGGATTCGGCGGTAATATCTAGCATTGATGATCTTTTCGATAATGAATATCTAACCGATAAATCTCTAGATACCTGTTACTCTCATGCTTGTCTTCTAAAGGAATTGCTGGAAAATGACTATAAACCACAAGTTACCGTACGAGAAAATAAACATGATGATACCTTAGTTGTTTCGGTTATCAGTAAGGATCGTGTGGGTCTATTTTCTGATGGTTGTTACGCTTTATCACTGTGCGATACGGATATCACTTCCGTATCCTTACATGGTGTTAAGTCCATTGGTTGGCACGAGTTTTACATTCCGTTAACTACGCAAACCAAAAGTAAAAAGTGGCAAAACCATGTTGTTGAGATCATCTTAAAAGCCATTAATAAAGAACCATTACCGAGCGTTACTCCGTCTTCTGTTAAAAGTTTTCATACCATGTTCAAAGTGCCGACTAAAGTATCGATCGATAATCAAGCAAGTAGCACAAGTACACGTATCGAAGTTGTGGGCAGAAATCGTAAAGGATTCTTGTATCTTGTAAGTAGCTTAATGCAGAATCTTAACTTGAATATTCTTTCGGCAAGATCTATGATCTACGGCGAAAGATTGGTAAATGTGATTTATGTAACCCAAAACAACGAACAATTTACCGATCCGAAAGAGCATGCAAGTTTTGAAGAAGCAATCAAAAAACTTCTAAGTTAAAAAAATAAGGGGTGTGTTAAATTAAGAAGTGTGAAAAATGGAATATGACTACAACAAGCTAAAAGAAAATTATGCCTATGCACACAAACAACAGGAACATTATATATATAATTTATCTGTGGATCGTGTGTGTGAGCGTGTGGAAGATCTCCAATGTAAAAATTTCCCTAAGGCTTTGGAAATAGGTTGTGGAATCAATAGCTATTTACAAGATAGCTTACGCCATAAGGTAACATCTTGGGAGAGCATGGGATTCGCCGATCAAGAAAATGACAACTTACACTTAAAAGAAAATTCCTATGATCTTATTATCTGTAATCTAGCCATGAATTGGGCCAATGATTTAGTGGGTCAGCTCGTGCAAATTAATCGAGCATTAAAACCAAAAGGAGTATTTTTCGCTACATTGTGGGGGCAAGGAGTAATTAATGAGCTAAAAACATCCTTAACCAATGCAGAAATAAACATCCGTGGTGGAGCAGAACAACGTTTCGCCCCAGTGATTCCCACACAAACCGCAGGAGATTTATTATTACGTGCTAAATTTCATATGCCCATGGCTGATCTTGATCCCATAGATGTTGGCTATAGGGATGTATATCAATTGTTAAATGATCTAAAAGCCAGTGGGCTAACCTTACCAGTGAAAGAAAAACGCACTCCACTAACTAAGGAGATTCTCGCCGAAACAGATAAAATATACAAGAAAAACTACAGCATAGAACAAGGGCGTATTCTAGCATCCATTAGATTGCTAATTTTTACCGCTTGGAAAGGCTAAAAAAGAATAGAATAATTGTAGACTTTTGATAATATATGAGTTATGATATAAAATATAAAAGATACACAATAGTAATAAATAGATTTTAATTGCTACAGATTTTTAGGAAGAACAAGAATATGGATATCTCAATAGCATACGCACAAATTGACTTCACCGCAGGAGCGGTCGAGCAGAATTATAACAATATAAAACAAGCATGGCAACAAGCAAGCAAGATGAATGCCGATGTTTTATGCTTGCCTGAAGGGGTCTTACATGGATATCCTTGTGGCGATCTTGCTTATAAACCCGCTTATATGAAAAAAGTCCATGATTATATTAATGAGATGATTCTTGAAAGCGTTAACTATAGCACTACCCTAATTGTAGGCTCGCTATTTTTAGGAAGTCCACAAGATAAATTACCGTATAACAGTGCTTTAGTTATTGCAGGCGGGAAACTACAACATTTAGTTCACAAGCAAGATCTTCCCAATTATGGCGTGTTTGACGATAAACGCCGATATAAAGTAAGCGAAAGTAATAGCGTGATTAACATCAAAGGTGTTAACATCGGTATTTTAATCTGTGAAGACGCTTGGAACGATTATGTGTCTGCCGATCTTAAAAAGCAGGGTGCGAATATTTTACTCAACATTAATGCAAGCCCGTGGGATGATAAAAAAGTTGAGCGTCGTTTTCAAACCATTACTAAACGAGTTCAAGAAAATGATCTGCCGATTATCTATATCAACAGAGTAGGCGGTCAAGACAGTTTGGTTTTTGACGGTCGTTCATTCGTGCTAGATCATAAAGGCTCAATGATCTCTCAAGCTAAATCATGGGAATCAGATATAATTTTAACCAACTGGAAATTAGAAAATAATATCTTACTTTCAACCGATGAGAAAAAGAGCGTAATTCAAGATAAAACAGATCCCAACAATAGTATAGAAGGGGAATATTATCAAGCGATGATGTGCGGATTATCAAGCTACTATAATAAAAACGGCTTTAAAAATGGCGTTGTTTTAGGGCTATCAGGGGGAATCGATAGTGCCATAACCGCCGCCGTGGCGGTGGACGCTTTAGGTAAGGAAAATGTTCATTGTATTTTAATGCCGTCCCCTTACACATCGCAAGCTAGTTTAGATGACGCTCAAGGATGTGTAGATAATTTAGGAGTAAGTTTCAAATCCATTTCCATAGAACCAGCCATGACCGCTTTTAATTCCATGATCGGCGACGCTTTAGAAAGCGAAGTGCAAGGAATTACCGCCGAGAATATTCAATCTCGTTCACGTGGATTACTGTTAATGGGCGTATCCAATGCCACAGGTAAAATGTTATTAACCACAGGAAATAAATCAGAAGTGGCCGTAGGATACGCCACCCTGTATGGCGATATGTGTGGCGGTTATTCGGTTTTAACAGATCTTTACAAAACTAAAGTATTTAACGTATGTAAATGGAGAAATCAGCATATACCGAAAAATTCACTAAGTAACAATCCAAAAGCCATGCCAGATAGTGTAATCAGTAAACCGCCGTCTGCCGAATTGCGTCCAGATCAAAAGGATGAAGATTCTTTGCCACCATACGAAATTCTAGACGGTATTCTAGAATTATTAGTAGAAAATGATTACAATATAGCTGAATGCGTTAATGCAGGATACGAATTGGAAACAGTCAAGCACGTCCGCCGATTATTCAAGCTAGCACAATACAAACGCTATCAGTCCGCCCCTGGAGTAGTTTTGACCGCACGTCCGTTTATTGTTTCTCGAAGATATCCGCTCACTGACGGCTATTGGGAGTAAATTAGGAGCGTGAAAAATTAGCTAATATGCACCTTAAATTAGGGCTAAGGTAAACTAAAGTACATGTACACCCTAATTTAAGGCACATCTTAACTAATTTTTCCCACCTTTTGCAAAATTGCGTAATACAAAATTGCGTAAAAGATATTGCGAAAAAATGCGAGAAAATTAATATCAAAAAAGGAATATTAATATGAAATTGGGTATTTTACAAACTACATATTTATCGGAATCACGTAAGTTACTTTTATTAATATTACCTATGGCTTTATCTCGTTTAAGTTTTAAGTTAATGAGTACTATTGATACTATTTTCCTAGGTCATTATGGTACTGTGGGAGATATTGCTTACGTTTCCCAAGCAGGAGCGGTGCAAGTTCCCATGTGGTTGGCGTCCATTGGTTTGCTTTCAGGAGTAGCCATCAAGACATCGCATGCCATGGGAGAAAAGAACTATGCTAAAGCTGGTAATTGTTTAATATCCATATTACCATATGCTTTTATTTTAGCTATTTTTTCCGTGGTTTTGTGTCAATTTGGTAAGCCATATATGGAGGCCATGGGATATAAAACAGATCTCATTAATGGTACAGATATTTTATTAAAAATATATGGTTGGGGATTCTTTCCTTTTGTTTTTAATTATACTTTTGCCTCATGGCTTGAAGCTAGAAATAAAGCTGGGGTAGTTACTAAAGTTATAACAATTGCCCTATGCTTAAATATTTTATTGGATTTCGTTTTTGTAAGTGGAATATTTTTCCCCACATGGGGAAGTATAGGGGTGGCTCTGGCTACAACATTGGTTAAATGTTTTATTTTTGTAAATTATGTGAGTTATATATTCTTTTTTATGAATGATCGTAAGAAGTTTGATATTCATTTAAAATTAAAAAACTGGTGGAAAAAATCACATGATATCAGAGTTATGGGCTTTTTCATGGGTCTTTCGGCGGTTGCTGATGGTTTAGCTTTTTCCATTCCCATATTTATGGTGGGATATTTAGGAACAGAATCAGCTTCCATATTTGGTTTATCCTTTGATGTGGCATACTTGCTTTTTACTGTTCTTTTAACTATTGGAATTGCTACAGGTATTAGAATCGGCAATGCGTACGGAGCTTCAAACTCGCCTTTGGTGGTGGTTGTGCATAATATAGGGATGTTTTATTTTATCCTGTTTAATATCTTATTTGCAGTTCTTCTCATATATTGTGATAATTTCATCTTGCATATTTACACATCCAAAGTTGATCTGATTGAAAAATCAGCCCCTTTGTTGGCTATATCGTGGGTGTTGTTGGTGGGCGATAGCTTGCAAGTCTTCTTCGGTAGTATCTGCCGAGCTTTAAACGATAAGAAAATCACAACAATAATTCAAGTAACCTTTTATCCTGTATGTGTGGTAGGTTTATGTTATCTATTTACTTTCACATGGAAAATGAAACTCATGGGCCTAATGTGGGGTATGGGCTTAGGCTACGCCATAGTAGGGGTATTACTGGCCATTTATTCCTATATTTTATATAAGAAATTCAAAAAAAGCCTAATTTCTTAATTCTTGTAAATCATGCCGATAGATTTTGGAGCGGTGGCAGTAAAGCCGAATTTTTCGTATAGGAATTTTGCGTTGCCGTCAGCTATGAGAGTAACAAAGGCGTCTTTAGGGCCGAATTCTTGATAGTGATCCATTAATCCTTGCATAATCATTTTGCCAATTCCTTGGCCTTGGTATGCGGGTAAAACTGCGATATCTGTAACAGCGAACGAACATCCGCCATCGCCGATGAATCTACCCATGCCTACGGTATTTTCCTTATGGGTTACATGAACGCCAAACCACGAATTTTTTATCGCCATTTCGCCAGCGGCCTGCGTTTTTTCGCCCAATGTGTGCTTTCTTATATTAAGATAATCCTTAAGGCTTGGGGGAGTCTTGATTAGTGTGTATTCATTCATGAGTTATTGCTTTCTTTTTAATAACTTATAACTTATAACTTATAATTTATAACTTGATACATATGGTATTATCGACACCACGTATGATACTGTCATTTAATTCTAGTTCTATCAAGGCCATATTGACATCACTGGAATCGACTTTTAAAAGGATGATAATTTCGCTTACGCTCATATCACGTGCGTTTTCTTTTAGTAGTGCGAGAATGTGATCTTGTAAATCTACGGCCTCATGTTTGGGTTTGATTTTGGGAGTGGTGGTTATTTGTCTTTTATTATCGACTATGGGAATGATGTTTGTATGAGCTTTAGGATCTTGATACTTCTTGATTATCTTAATGGCCTCAATGGGATGATCAACTAAATACGCCCCTTGATCTACCATTTTAAGAATCCCACCGTTAAGATCCTTGTGATTGACAACAAAAAGATCTCTATTATATTCTAAAGACATTCTAGCAGTGATTAAAGATCCTGATTTCGCTCTTGCCTCTATCACAATTAACGCACGAGTCATACCTGATATGATTCTATTTCTACGTGGGAAGAATGTCGCTTGGGGTGGAGTGTCAAAGGGCATTTCTGATATTATCGCCCCTCGATTGCTCATGATCTCATATAGATCGGCGTTATCTTGCGGATAAACCGAATTTATACCGCCTGCAATAACCCCAACCGTGCCTTTTTCCAAAGATCCTAAATGAGCATGGCGATCGATACCTTTTGCCAAACCTGAAACAACCAACATACGAGCCTTACCCATTTCTCTCGCCCAATGCTCCGCCAATTGTGTACCATAAGCAGAACACTTGCGACTCCCTACAATACCTACTCCGCTTTTAGAACACAAGTTCGGATTACCCTTAATTGTTAAGACTGGCGGAGCGTCATCAATGGATCTTAATAGGGGTGGATACTCATCATCATGAATGGTTACAATTCTCGCTCCAAAGTTTTCAACCTTTTCCATTTCTTCCAATACTTTACTTTTAGCTAAGGCTCTTATGGGTTTCTTGCGTCGTGAATTGTTCATGATATCGGCTAGGGCGTTTATGGCATGGGTTGCCGTACCTAACTCGCCCACTAGACGATAGAATATCTTAATGCCTATTCCAGATGTGCGAATTAAGCGTAACCAGTTTAAACGCTCTTCTTTAGTTAATTGATGGCGATACATTTTTATGATTCTTTATGCTTATCTTGGTTTTCGTTTGTATTTTCGTTTGTGTTTTCATCTTGCGTATTTTTGTTTTTTTTCTTTTTGCCGATTTTATCTTCTTCTCCCTTAACTAGACGTTGGATATTGCCTCGATGTTTCCAATAGGAACTTAATGTTAAAATTACTCCAACAATCACAATAGGCAAAGGATAATGAAATAAATAGGCATATACAGGAATCATCAACATGGATATCAAAGCCGAAAGACTAGAATAGCGGAAAATAATGGCGATTGCTAACCATGTAAGTAATCCGCAAATCCCCACAGGAAAGGCAAAAACAAGCCATACGCCAAAAGTCGTAGCCACACCTTTACCGCCTTTAAACTTCAACCATATGGGATAGTTATGACCCAAAACAGAAAATAAACAAGCTATCGTAGCTAGTGGCATTCCGCCGATTAAACTACATATGTAAACAGCAAAAGCACCTTTGCCGATATCGCCAACCACAGTAAGGAAAGCAAGATCTTTTCTTCCTGTACGTAGAACGTTTGTTGTACCAATATTGCCACTTCCCATGGTTCTAATATCGCCCAAACCAGCCATACGAGTTATGACTAATCCAAAGGGAATACTGCCAAAAAGATAAGAAAGTATCGCCGATAGGCTTAGCATTATATGGCTGGTATGGGAAAAGAAAGAGATAAAATGTTGCATGTGTTTGCCATTTGTATATGAGAAATATGAATTATTTCATTGTGTAACTTATTTAATTGTGTAACTATGTGATTATTAGTATATACAATTTAGATGTAAGAATCAAGGATCATTTTTCCTATATCTTATTCTTAGCTTATTTATAGTCATAATTTTAGGAATTTTAAATGTATCTATAAATGTATCCATGAGTGGGGTTTCACAATCATAAAGTGATGTAAACATCGAATAAAAACTCTTATGACATCTGAATTTTATGATAAAACCGTATGAAAAGCTATTATAAAGGAAAATATCAAGAAATAAATAAATATTTTTTTAATGCTTGACTTTAGTAAAAAAGTATTGTAATATGTAAAATGTAATGGAAACTGATGTGAGATATTTCGCTACACAGTTTTTTATGATTAAGCTATATTTAAAATAAACGAGGTTATATAATGAGCTATTCAAAAGACGATATTAAGAAAATTGTAAAAGATAACGCAGTTGAATTTATTTCAACACGCTTTACAGATATGTTAGGCATATGGCATCATATGACTGTACATGTGGATTTAATCGATGATGTACTAGATAATGGTGTGGCATTTGATGGATCTTCTATAAGCGGATGGCGTTCTATTAATAATTCGGATATGCTTATGAAACCCGATCTTGAAACAGCTTTTGTTGATCCGTTTATTGAAACTCCAACATTGATCTTAATTTGTGATGTTTATGAACCTACTTCATCAACAGCATACACACGTTGCCCACGTTCTATCGCTAAAAAAGCCATTGAGTTCTTAGCAGGTACAGGCATTGGCGACACTTGTTATTTCGGGGCAGAACCTGAATTTTTCGTATTTGATGATGTTAAAGTTAAAAACACAAGTGGCGAAGCAGGTTATAAATTAGGTTGTTCGGAACTTCCTAATTTCGGTGATCAAGATCAAGACGGCGGAAACAGTGGCCACCGTCCATACTTAAAAGGCGGATACGTACCAGTAGCTCCTGTTGATCATACAATCGAACAGCGTAACCAAATGGTTAGAACTTTAAAACAAGTGGGCATGGAAGTTGAAAGACATCATCACGAAGTAGCGTCAGCACAACACGAAATCGGCATTAAATTCGATACTTTAGTAGGTACTGCGGATAATGTACAGAAGTTTAAATATGTTGTGAGAAATACCGCTCAAGAATTCGGACAAACCGCAACATTCATGCCAAAACCTTTAGCAGGCGATAACGGTTCTGGTATGCACTGCCACCAATCAGTATGGAAAGCAGGCAAAAATACTTTCGCAGGAGATGTATATGAACATCTTTCACAAGAAGCTCTATGGTATATTGGCGGGATCATTAAACATGGTCGTGCCATTAATGCTTTCACAAACCCAGGAACTAACAGTTACAAACGTTTAGTACCAGGTTATGAAGCTCCTGTAGTTCTTGCATATGCAGCGAAAAACCGTTCTGTATCTATTCGTATTCCACATGTGGATAGTGAAAATGGTCGCCGTATCGAAGCCCGTTTCCCTGATCCTACATCTTGTTCTTACTTGGGTATGACTGCGATGTTACTTGCTGGCTTGGACGGTATTAAAAACAAAATCGATCCTGGTAAAGCTACAGAAGATAACGCTTACCAATCAGGCGAAGAACTTCCAACAGTAGCACCTAGCTTATTTGTTGCTTTAGAAGAACTAAATGCCGATCGTAGTTTCTTAACATCTACAGGCGTATTTACCGATGAATTCATCGACGCTTACATCGATCTTAAAAAAGGCGAAGACGCTAAATATAGATCTGGGCCTCATCCAATTGAGTTTGAAATGTATTACAGCCTGTAAGCTTTCATAGTAGCATACTTAAATAGTATACTCATAGCATTGATAACCATAGATATATCTCATATATCTATGGTTATTTTTTTTCACATCCCTTTACTTTTTTTATTCCTTGGATATATATTCACTGGCCTAAACTAAATCATATATAAATATAAATTAAAGATGATTTATATTCTTGTTTTTTCTGCTAATTTACTAATACATACTTTAAGTATTAATAAATATATCTAAAATAGAATTGTTTAGGCCAGCAAATATAAAACAAATGAAGATTATACAACACAAGTATTTTTATTTATAATACCTTATATGGATAGCATTTTATTCTATTATGTTATATCCTATCCTATCCTATCCTATCCTATCCTATTGGTAATTTTTTAGGTTTTTAGATATTTCTTTTGAGTATTTTTGTAGGGTTTGGAGGATGTTTTCTAGTTTTTTGTCGGTGGCACGGAATATGGGTAGGCTTACACTTATGGCGGCAATGACGTTATCGTCAAAGAATAGGGGAACGGAAATACATTGCACATCGGCACTTGTTTCGCCGTACTCTGTGGCGAATCCGTTAGCTCTTACATCATTAACAATTTTGATCAGTTCATCTATATCGGTTGTGGTATTTTCATTGTAAGATTTAAGACCGTCCTTATAAAGTGTTCTGATTTCTTCATCCTTTTTGTAAGATAGGAAGATCCGACCTAAAGCCGTACAGTATAAAGGTAAAGTCTTGCCAATGGTTGACATTAACTGCACATCCTGTTCGGAATTCACTTTGGCAATATAGGAAACTTGATCATTATCTAAAACCCCCAATTGACAAATTTCATGACATTCATTAACTATGACTTTCATATAATTTTTTGTGATATCTATCCAAGACATACTAGTTAGATATTTAGAGCCAATGGTAAAACTAGCTATTCCAATATCATAAGTAAGAGTTGCTTTATTCTGTACAATAAATTTCGAATCAACTAAAGTTTTAATGATCGGCGAAAGGGTGCTTTTAGGTACAGATATTTCTTTGGAAATGTTTGAAAGAATCATCTCGTTGGGATGATCTGCAATGAGTTTTAATACTTCTATTACTCTTTGAGTTGGTTTGTGTATACTTTCCATGGTTTTATTCATGATTATTCTTCTTGTATCTCTCTGTTAAATAAATTAAAAAGTTAAATTAAAAGTTAAATGAAAAAGTTTTAGATATCGAGATCTATAATACTAGCATATATGCTTTGCTTAAGTCTAATATAAAATATAAAAAATGAAATAAAAAATTTCTTATTAGGAAATAAACATATATTTTACAAGTTCTTAAGGGAATTTTAACTATTATTTTCACTTATCCATAAAAAAACGCTTGACAAAGTAGTGTTTATGGTATATTATAATAATTAAGGCGGATATACAAACATTATTCGTATATACGTCTAAAGGCAAATACAAAGTTAAGGAGGCTTTATGAGCTTAGAATTAATAATAACGGATTGCGATCACACAGATATTGAAATTGAAACTAATATTTTAAAAAAAGCCAATGTCAATTTTGAGTTAATGCAATGTAAAACAGAAGATGATTTAATAAATAATTGCAAAGAAGCAAAAGTATTTATTAATCAGTATGCTCCTGTAACAAGAAAAGTAATGGAAAATTTACCTAATCTTAAACTAGTGGTAAGATATGGGGTAGGCGTTAATAATGTTGACCTTGTAGCTGCTAAAGATCATGGCGTTGCCGTTTGTAACGTACCAGATTATGGTATGAATGAAGTGGCTGATCAAGCTATGGCGTTAATGCTAGAGTTGGTTAGACAAACATCGAAAATGTCAGCACTTGTGAAATCTGGAGTATGGGATTATCAAAAAGCGATTCCAATTTACAGAATTTCAGGTAAGCGTATTGGTATTTTTGGTATCGGTCGTATTGGTACAGAAATGGCAAAACGTGCATCGGGCTTTGGTTTGGAAGTTGTGGCTTATGATCCACAAGTTAAAGAACTAAAAGACGATAGAGCTAATTACATTAAACTGGTAAGCAAAGATGAATTACTAAAGACTTCAGATCTTATATCTATCCATTGTCCTGCGGATAATAACATAGATTTAATTTCTACAGCAGAATTCAAACAAATGAAAAATACAGTTTTCATTGTAAATACAGCTCGTGGTGGTATCATTAACGAAAAAGCGTTATTACATGCCTTAGAAAATGATGAAATCGCCGGTGCTGGTCTTGATACAACAGAAACAGAACCAGTGTCTAATAAGGATAAATTATACGCCACTAATAAATTCGTATGTACTCCACATATGGGTTGGTATTCGGAAGAATCAGCTTTAGAATTAAAAAGAAAAGTTGCCGAAGAAAGTGTACGCTTCCTAAAAGGCGAAGCTTTAAATTGGAATCTAGTTTAATTAACTTTATATTAACAACAACAAATAAGCAAAATTTAATCAAGAATAGAAAGGATTAAAGAAATGAAAGCAATAGTTTATAGAGGTAAAAATACTCTACAGTTAGAAGATAAAGAAATCCCAACCCCTAAAAAAGGTTGGTCTCTGATCAAATCTTCACATGCAGGGATCTGCGGTAGTGATTTAAATATCTATGCTGGTGTACATCCAAGAGCAGAAATCGGCTTAACATTGGGGCATGAATTTTCGGGTTATATGGCCTCAAAAGATCATCCAACAATTAAAGAAGGTGCTAAAGTTACAGTATATCCACTATTATCTTGTGGCGAGTGTCCAACTTGTAAATCAGGTAGAACTTACATATGTGAGCATTTAGGCTTATTAGGTATCGATCAAGATGGTGGTATGGCAGAATATGCAACAGCAGAAAATAGCGTTATCTTACCAATGCCTGAAGATATGCCAATGGATCTAGGCTCGGTTGTAGAACCTGTAGCGGTAGCAGTTCATGCTATCAGAAAAGGCGGATACAAACCAGGTGATAGTGCTTTAATCTTCGGTTGTGGTACAATCGGCTTATGTATTGCTATTGCGTTAAGACATTATGGTACTACAGATATCACATTGGTAGAAGCTAATGAATTACGTATCAAAAAAGCACAATCTATGGGCTTTAAAGTGGTAAATGCTCTAAAAGATGATGTTGTAGCAGAAGCACATAAAATCAATAATAATATCGGTCCTGATGTTGTGTTCGATTGTGCTGGTCATCCTAGCGTATCTTCTATTTTAACAGAAACCCCAAGAGTTGGCGGTACTATCGTTCTTGTGGCTGCTTATAAACATAATGCAGAAGTTAATCTTGGTCAAGGTATGTTCCGTGAATCTAAAATCCAATTCGTAAGAGTATACACTTTAGAAGAATATGGTATTGCTTTAGATCTTACATATAATTGTTCTGATTTCAAAGAAATCATTACTCATATATTAAGTGTTGATGAGTATCAAAAAGGCTTTGATTTACTAACATCAAATACAGACGCTGTTAAAGTACTGTATAATCTAGACAAATAATTTTAACTATAACTATAATTAACAACAATAATTAATAATAATAACATTAACAATATGAATAATAATTCATACATATAAGGAAAACAATCATGAGTTTATTTGATTTAAAAGGCAAAGTAGCAATCGTAACAGGAGCTAACCAAGGTTTAGGTAAAGGTATGGCTTTAGAACTTGCAAGATGTGGGGCTAAAGTGGCTATTATCGATTTAAAAGTAAGTGCGGAAACTATCGCAGACTTTGAAAAAGAAGGCTTGCAAGCAACTGGATACGATTTCAACCTAGCAGATTTTGATAAATATCCAAGCTTAGTAGCTAAGATCTTAAAAGAACAAGGTTCTATTGATATCTTACTAAATAACGCAGGGGTACAAAAAAGACATCCAGCTGAAGATTTCCCGAAAAAAGATTGGGATTTTGTAATGGACATTAACGCAAATGCAGTATTCTATATGTGTCAAGAAGTTGGTAAAGTGATGATAGAAAAAGGCTATGGTAAAATCATTAACCTAGCGTCTTTACTATCTTTCCAAGGTGGTTTAACAGTACCAGCTTATGCAGCTTCTAAAGGTGCGGTAATGCAGTTCTCGAAATCATTATCAAACGAATGGGCGTCAAAAGGTATTACAATCAATTGTATCGCTCCGGGCTATATGGATACAGAAATGAATACAGCTTTAGTTGCGGATAAAACAAGAAGTAGACAAATTCTTGAAAGAATCCCAGCTGGTCGTTGGGGTACTCCTGAAGATTTAGCAGGTGCTGCGGTGTTCTTAGCGTCGAAAGCTTCTGATTATATTAACGGTCATGTGATTGCCGTTGATGGTGGGTGGTTAGGTAGATAATTTATACTCTTAACAAACCTAATCTATGATAGTTTTAATCTATTTTTAAAACTATCATAGGCTATCACAAATAATCACGACTTGTTTAAAATTGATTTAAAAAAGGAAAAAATAATGAGTTTATTTGATTTAAAAGGAAAAGTTGCTATTGTAACAGGTGGTAACAGAGGTCTAGGAAAAGCTATGGCCTTAGAGCTTGCAAGATCTGGGGCTACAATTGCCCTTGTCGATATAAAAGTGAGTAATGAAACATTAGCAGATTTTGAAAAGGAAGGCTTAAAAGCCACTGGATATGATTTTAATCTTACCCATTTTGATGAATATTCAAGCTTAGTTGCTAAAATCTTAAAGGATCAAGGTTCTATCGATATTTTAGTGAATAATGCAGGAGTAAAGAAATCTCATCCAGCCGTAGAATATCCTAAAAATGATTGGGATTTCGTTATGGATATTAATGCAACTGCCGTATTTTACATGTGTCAAACCGTTGGTAAGATCATGATTGAAAAGGGATATGGTAAAATTATTAATATGGCGTCTTTATTGTCATTTCAAGGGGGTACGACAGTTCCTTCTTATGCAGCCTCTAAGGGTGCAGTAATGCAGTTTTCAAAATCATTATCAAACGAATGGGCTTCTAAAGGTGTGAATGTTAATTGTATCGCTCCAGGTAATTTTAACACGGAAATGAGTGCTGATTTCATTCATAACCCAAAGATACTAGAACGAACCCCCGCAGGTCGTTGGGGTGAACCAGAAGATCTAGCAGGGACGGCAGTATATCTAGCCTCAAAAGCGTCAGATTACGTTAATGGTCATACTTTGGTTGTTGACGGTGGCATACTAGGTCGATAGAGATAGATAGGGGGCGTGTAAAATGAACTAATACTAGCTCATTTTCCCCACCCCTTTGATAACATAACAACAACAATAATAATAATAATAATAACGATAATAAAAAGGAAAAATTTATAATGTCTTACGGAAAAATAAAAGCAATTGATATCCAACACTTCAAACTTCCACTTGAAGCGAATATGGGTGATGCTTTACATGGTCTTCACGATCATTTTGAATTGGTAACTGCAACTGTAACCATGGATAATGGGCAAACTGGTACAGGTTACACTTATACAGGCGGGTCAGGTGGCTCTTCAATTACAAGTCTGTTAAAGGATGATCTTGTACCTGCATTGATCGGTAAAGAATTAAATTCTGCCGAAGAGCTTACGGATTTTATGAATACAAAAATCCATTATGTGGCTCGTGGGGGAATCGCTTCATTTGCCATTTCTACAATCGATATTGCCCTATGGGATGTGATTTTGCGTATTGATAAAAAACCATTAGCTAATGTTTTCGGCAAAGGTGCGGATAAGGTTAGAACTTACTACGGTGGTATCGATTTATTATTTACTTTAGACGAACTTAAAGCTAATGTTCAAAAGCAAATCAAAAATGGTCATACAGCCATTAAAATTAAACTTGGTAAAGCTGATGAAAAAGAAGATCTTGCACGTGTAAAAGCTATTAGAGAACTTATCGGCCCTGACGCTATGTTCTTGGTGGATGCTAATATGGTGTGGAGTGTAGAACAAGCCATACGTATGGCTAAAGCTATGGAACAATACAATATTACATGGCTAGAAGAACCTACTAATCCCGATGATTATGACGGTTATGCAAGAATCGGTCAAGCTACAACTATCCCTATTTCTATGGGTGAGAATTTACACTCTGTATATGAACATACATTAGGTATGGAAATCGGTAGAGTGAAAGAACCTATTGTTGACGCTTCTAATCTATGCGGAATTACAGGTTGTTTTAGAACTGCTAAAGTGGCAGAAAAGTATTCTTTACGAGTTAGTACTCACGGAATGCAAGAATTACACGTTAATATTCTAGGTGCTTTGGAAAATAGAGCTTATCTTGAATTCCATAGTTTCCCAATCTATGAATATACTATCAACCCGATACAGGTTGTTGATGGCTATGTGGCTACTTCAAAAGAAATCGGCGTAGGTGTGAATTTCGATTGGGATAAATTAGCACCATTTTTAGTGTAATTATGATTTAGCTTTATTTAACCCAGTTTAATTATTATATAATTGGATATTAATTAAGTATTAGTTAAGTTTACACTTGACTCCTTATACTTTTTATGTTAAACTTTAGTATAGATATATAGTATTAATTGTATGACTTATTATAATTTATATACTTAATATCTAGTATTTTCATAATGATATAATCTTAAGTAAAGCCTTTCTAAATACGGCCTTTTACGACTGATATATTATGATGTAAATACACTTATAATTACCTACACTTTTCATTAATCCCAATTTCTAGCTTAATATCTTATCATATTATACTTATATATCATTAATCAATATTGTTAAACATTGATTTTAAGCGGTAGATTGTTACCTTAATTGGGGGTTGGGATTAAATATATAAAGTGTAACAACTTTATATCATAAATTTTTTGGCTAAACATGTTGGCCATCCATTTATGAATAAAATAAACTTAAACTTAAATTTAAAATCAGGAGACAGAAATGTTTAAAAAATTCAGTATAGCAATGGGACTAGCAATGGGCTGTTCTTTAGTAGCTTTCAGTGGTAACGCTGTGGCAAAAAATTACAAGCTTAAATTGGGAACTATTATGCCAACAGACCATCCAAATGGTTTAGGTGCAGTACACTTTGCGAATCTTGTGAAACAAAAAACAGGCGGCCACGTAACAGTAAGTGTTTTCCCTTCATCTCAATTGGGTAATGAAAAAGAACAATTCGATCAAGTTGAAATGGGTTCGCTAGATTTCACTATTCTTGGTTATGGTGAACCAGGCAAAAGAGAAAAAGATATCTCTATTTTGGACGCTCCATTCTTGGCAAAAGATAGAGCTCAACTTGTAAGAGTTCTAAATAGTAAAGTTATTCAAGACATATTTACAAACATGCCTAAACATATGGGCGCTCAAGCAATTGGCGGATTCTACTATGGTGCAAGATATCTTACAACAAAAAATAAAATTGTAAGATCTCCTAAGGATATGAAAGGCTTAAATATCCGTGTACCAGATCAAAAACTTTACATTGATACACTAACAGCAATGGGTGCGAGAGCGACTCCAATGTCATTTGGTGAAGTGTTCTTAGCATTACAACAAGGTGTAATTCAAGGTCAAGAAAATCCATTAGCTACTATTGCTAATAATAAATTTGACCAAGTTCAAAAGTATCTTATTCAAACTCAACATATTATCGGTGCTAACGCCATTTATATGAGTACAAGTACTATGAAAAAACTACCTAAAGCTTATGTTGCTAAAATTAAACAAGCAGGTTTAGAAACCGCTCATTGGATCGACAAAAAAGCTTTTGCACAAGAAGATAAATTCTTAGCAGAACTGCAAAAACGAGGCATGAAACTTATTAAAATCACAAACAAAGCTCCATTTATGAAAGCTACACAGAAGATTTATAAGGATTATGATCCTAAGTTAGTAAAAGCAATTCGTGCAGTTAAATAATAATTAACATATTAGTTACTTAAGAAAAAACTCAATAAGTAATAATTAAGTAACTAATAACTAACAATCGATATTCTCATAGATGTATTATTGTACTGTGATTGAATTATGTATGAAAAATAATAATAATAATAATAATAACAATAATATTAAATTCATAATAAATCCTTATCATAATACATCTATTTTTAATATCCCCCACAATAATTTCAAAATTCCTTAAATTGTAACACAATTATTTATTGTACAAGAATGTAAATTATACACTCATGTAAATGGATAACCGTTTGTAATGCTCTTAATTTTGAAATATAGCTTAGTATTTTTTTAATTCGATATATTGTAAGGCTATTATTTATTATATAATAATGTAAATATTTGTAATGTCAAACATAATATACACAAATAAGCACAATATCTCATTTTAAAATATATTTAAAAATAACTTTAGTACGAAAGGTATTATTGTAATGAAATTTATAAAATTTTTATTCTTAATAGAAGAAACAGTTTTAGTAGTGTGTATGGCAGTCATGGGCATTATTTTAACTCTTCAAATCATCATGAGATTCGGTTTTTCTCATCCATTGGAATGGGTGGAAGAGCTAGCTCGATATTTACAAATTTGGATCACATTTTTCGGAGTTGGCTACGGTCTAAGAAAAGGTTCTCATATCGGCATGACATTAATCAAAGAGAGAATGCCAGCATTATTGAAACTTGTATGCGATATTATTATCAATATAGCGTCTATTGTGGTTTTTATCATTTTAATTAAAGGTTCATATGAATTTTTAGGACATCAACATATGTTATCAACAGCATTAAAAATACCAATGGTATATGTATATGTATCGATTCCCATTGGTTCGGTAATTTATATTACATATACAGTTGCTGGTACATTTTTGTTAATTGGTAACTTTATGAATAATAAAAATAAAGGAGAACAAGCATGTTAATTTTATTTGGAATTTTCTTTCTATTTCTAATCATGGGTTCATCTATTGCCATGAGTATGTTCATCAGTTCCGTAGTTTATATTAGCTATTATGATTTATCATTTATGATGATACCACAAAAATTAGCGGGCGGTGTGGATTCGTTCTCATTACTTGCAGTTGGTTTCTTCGTTTTAGCAGGAAACGTAATGAACCGTGGCGGTGTAACACATAGAATCTTCGGTTTTGCCGATCATTTAGTGGGGCATTTAACTGGTGGTCTAGCTCATTCAAATGTACTAGCTAGTGTTATCTTTTCAGGAATGAGCGGAAGTGCTATTGCCGATACTGGTGGACTAGGAGCTATCGAACTTGAAGCTATGAAAAAAGGCGGATACGATGATGATTTCTCTCTTGCGGTAACTGGTGCGTCTTCCTTAATTGGACCTGTGATTCCCCCAAGTGTGCCATTAATTATCTTTGGTGTAACGGCGTCGGTTTCTGTGGGCGATCTATTTAATGCTGGTATTGTTCCAGGGGTTTTATTATCCATTTCAATGCTTTTATTAAATTACTTCATTTGTAGAAAAAAAGCTTATCCTCTAAGAGTAAGAGCTACCTTAAAGGAAACATTATCTTGTTTTAGATGGGCTTTTCTAGCTTTATTACTTCCTGTAATCATCCGTGGTGGGATCATGTATGGGGTATTCACTCCAACCGAGGCTGCTATTGTGGCAGTTGTATACGGTATGTTCTTAGCTTTCTTATATAAAAGTATCACAGTGAAAGACATTCCAGGAGTGATAAAAGAAACATTAAATGTAACAATCGGTGTTCTATTTATTATTGCAGCAGCAACTTTATTTTCTTATATTTTAACCTTTTCTCAAATTCCACAAATGGTCGGCGAGAAATTAATTGCATTCACAAGTAATCCTTTAGTTGCATTAGTATTGGTTAGTGTGTTATTATTATTCATTGGTTTGTTCATGGATATCACTCCAGCGATCGTAATTATGACACCTGTGTTATTACCATTCATAAAACATCTAGGGATAGATCCCGTAATGTTCGGTATTATTATGGTTCTTAATTTATTAGCTGGTCTAGTTACTCCGCCCGTAGGCATGGTATTATTTGTATTATCAGGAGTTTCAGGGGTATCGATAGAAAAAATATCAAAAGCTATTTTGCCATATGTAATTGTTTCATTAGCAACAATTGGCGTAATAGTACTTTATACTTACTTCGGTACAGTGTATCCACACTTAATGAAACTATATTAACCAATAATATATAACTAATAACACATAATGAAAAGGATAACTATTATGATTGTAGGAAAACTTAAAGACATCAGTACATATAAAGGCATATCTAAAAACTTAGATACCGCAATTCAAAGTATTATAAATCAAGACTATCTAAAGGGTAGCGTAGGTAAAAACTCTGTCGATGGAGATAGCGTATTTTATCTTATCGCCGAGCTTGAAACAAAAGATCTTGATGATTGTCGCTTTGAAACACACAATAAGTACATCGATATTCAAATCGTAATCGAAGGCAATGAAAAATTCGGCTTTTGCTTAGATACTAGTAATCTAAAAGTTACAGAAGAATACGACTCAACTAAAGATTGTAGCTTCTTCGACGGCAAAGCAGAAAACTTACTAGCTCAAACAACAGGCGATTATATAATGTTCTTCGCAAAAGAACCTCATATGCCATGCGTAAAAGACGGTAATAATTCACATGTTAAGAAAGCCATCTACAAAGTAGCAATATAAAGGATCGTGATAAATAAGGATCGTGATAAATGAGCTAATCTGTACCTTATATTAGAGCTTATGTAGACGTGAGTACACGTCGCTCTAAGTTAAGGCACATCTTATCTCATTTCTCCCAATCCTTGGCTTGTTGATCCCAATCCTTGGGCTTGCTTATCGTGATAAATGGGCTAATCTGTACCTTATCTTAAGGCTAATGTAGACGTGATTACACGTCGCTCTAAGTTAAGATACATCGCACGATCTTTCTCCCAATCCTTGGCTTGTTGATCGTGATAAATGAGCTAATCTGTACCTTATCTTAGAGCTAATGTAGACGTGAGTACACGTCGTAAGATACATCTTAGCTCATTTCTCCCAATCCTTGGGCTTGCTTTTATTGTATTTCTTTTTTGAGATGTTAAAAAGCATAAAAAAAAGAACTTAAAACAGATAATGTCTTAAGTTCTTTTTTTATGGCTTTTTTCGTTTGTAAGGATATTTACAAAGAAAAGAGAAAATTATTTAGCTGATTTTAAATAATCTACCATTGTACCAGCGTCAGAAACTTTGAAAGGATCTTCGCCATGGTTATCTTCACGGCCTGCCTCGATGAATGCTTTTTCAATGCGGCCATTATCAACAACCATTGAATATCTCCATGAGCGATCACCGAAACCTAGATTGTTTTTAGCCACTAACATACCCATTAAGCGAGTGAAATCTCCGTTACCATCAGGAAGAAGTTTCACATTTTTTACGCCTAATTTAAGACCCCATTGGTACATTACAAACGCATCATTTACCGATAAACAATAAACTTCGTCGATACCTAAGCCTTTTAATTCTTCAAATTTAGCTTCGTACCCTGGAAGGTGAGTTGATGAACATGTTGGTGTAAAAGCACCAGGAAGTGAAAATAAAGCAATTTTCTTACCCTTAAAGATGTCATCAGTTGTTTTATCTTCCCATTTAAATGGGTTATCGCCACCGATTGATTCATCACGAACACGGGTTTTAAAAGTTACGAAAGGAACATGAGTTAACATTTTTTATCTCCGATTTAAAATATTTTTAATTAGTAATAACTGCTTAACCGCAAATTATTGCTCATATATAATTATATATCTTTTAATTAGTTTGTCAAGACTTCTTTATAAAAAAAATGATCTAAGTTAAATAATCTAGATATGTAAAGTACATATAAACTCATATATAATAGTAATATCTTACATGAAAAAAGACAAGATAAAAAAAATATTTCATTAAAAATATAAAAAAGATTTTAAATTTCATTAAAGTATGCTATATTGATATTATAAAATGTATGATATACTTAAGTATGTATTAATACGTATTAATACAATATATTAGATTAATTATGAGGTTTAGTAAATTCAAATGATAAAAAGAAAAAAACAAAAAGTTCAAGAAAAACAAGATCTGCCAGTTAAAAGAATCCTGCCATGGCAATCTAACGAACGTGGTTTTTTAATCATTTTAGTTATCTTTGCACTTGTGGCATTGTTGTACTTGTTCCATATGTTCCTTATGGAAATGGTTTTCTCTATTATTTTAACATGTGCCACTTATCCCATGTACAAATGGATTCTCCAAAAAACAGACAATAAAAATATTTCTGCCTTTTGTTCTATCTTAATTGTGTTAATTTGTATCGGTTTGCCGACCGTATACATAATAGAAGAAATTGGCGGTACGTTAAATCATTTTTATAATTTACATCATGAAGAAATATCCAGTATTACGCCAGTGGAAATCAATCATTATATGGATCGTCTGATTATTCATCTACATCTCTCATCAGAACACACAAGTTTTATTACCAGCAAGCTCCATTCCTTAGCGTCGCCCATGTTCGAGACATCGAAAAAATATGCCTTATCATTTATGGGGTCAGCCGTGAATAATATATTAGACTTCTTTGTATTCTTTGGTATATGTCTATTCATTATGTTTTTCATATACAAAGACGCAAGATTCTTAATCACAAGTATCAAAATCATAACCCCACTAAATAACTATTACGACGCCCTACTAATGACTCAAATAGCTTATATATCAGCCGTATTAACCGTAAGCGTAGCCACAGTAGCCATATTGCAAGGCTTATCATTCGGCTTGCTATCCGCAATCATAGGACAAAATTGGCTATTTATCGGCTTAGCAGTAACCATATCAGCCTTTATACCAGTAGTAGGATCTCTAATAATATGGTTGCCCCTAGCCATATATCTATACGCACACGGAAAAGTTAATAGTGCCATCTGGGTAGTATGCTGGGGAAGTATAATCAACGGCCTATTTATAGATAGTTTCATGAGACCAATAATAATAAGAAAAGTATACAAACTATTCGGCGGTGGACAAGATAAAGACGAATTCAACCCCATATCAAACACCCTAATAGTAATACTCTCATCAATGGGCGGAGTCGTATGTTTCGGCGTAGTCGGCTTATTCGTAGGCCCCATCCTAGCCGCTTTCGCCATAACAATCCTAAACGTATACGTTCTACGTGTTAAACACGCCGAATATGGTAGACGCATAAAAACGAAATCTCACTAGGATTGTGATAAATGGGCTAATCTGCACCTTACCTTAGGGCTTATGTAGACGTGAGTACACGTCGCCCTAAGTTAAGGCACATCTTATCCCATTTCTCCCAATCCTATAGGATCGTGATAAATGGGCTAACCTGCACTTGGAAGCGGTACTAGTGTAAGCATTAAGTACACGGCGTACCGCTTACAAGCACACCTTATCCCATTTCTCCCAATCCTAGGGGGTAGTGTTCAATAAGTCATGGCGGATTTTGAAGTAGGGCTAATGTAGATGTGAGTACACGTCGCCCTAAGTTAAGGCACACCTTATCCCATTTCTCCCAATCCTAGGGGGTAGTGTTCAATAAGTCATGGCGGATTTTGAGGTAGGGCTAATGTAGACGTGAGTATATGTCGCCCTAAATTAAGGCACATCGCACGACATTTCTCCCAATCCTAGGGATTTGGATGTGTGGGGGAGTTATAAATAAACTGTGGTGAGTTTTATTGTGCCTTGGGGATTGATGTTAGGATTGTAAAAGCTATTGATTTTGTTGGCGTATTGGCAAAATGCCCATATGCTAATAGGGAGATTCATGAATGTTGTTTGTTGATTTTCGTTGAGAATCAGTTTATTAATACTGGCTTTTATTCCGTGATTGAGAATTATGGCAGTAGTGTTTTTGTTGAGATTATTATTATGAATGAAAGTTGTTATGTGCTTTTGTTTTGTTTCGCTATGCTTTTGATTTTTCATGTCTTCTTGTATCCAGTTAGTATTTATGGCATAGCGGAAGTTTGGAGCAGGCAGTAGGAATTCGATAGGATTCTTTTTATCGAGATATCCCATATTAAAGTTACTAAAAAAGAACTTAATACATATGGCATTTTGTACGATATTTTTATAATCTGATATTTGATTAATATCTTGATTATGAAAGATAAAACACGAATGGGGAAAGAGAATCTTGAATCTGGTCTGACGTTGTAACAATTTTGCGTTACTTGTAAGTTTCAAAGATCTCGTAATTAAATAGGACGCCTCAAGAAAATGAATATATTTCTTTACGGTATTTTTAGCAATATCGAGATCAATGGATATATCTTCAAATGAATGACTCTTGCTATTATTAAGTATCAGATAATTAAAGATTTTATTTAAGATATGATTATCTTTAACCCCATAATATGAAGAACAAGAAAAAATATTATTCATCACATGTTGCATATTTTGATCACATATTATCGCATTATTTTTATTTTTCGCCTCGATACTTTTCACATTTATACTATCGATAAAGCAACCATTTCTTAGATATTCGTAAAATTCCTTATTAATTTCCGTAATGTCGTTGGTATCGATGTAAAGATTCTTGTTTTCATCTGTGGTAAATAGTAGACTTTCTTTTTTTCTTAAGTGGATAAATTCATTGAAAGTTATCGGCGGGATAATAATGTGATTCTTGCTCGATTTAAAGGAATCATCAAACATCCCCGGATTAATGTTACTAATAGCAACAAATGTATAAGCAGGATATAACTTTTGTAGATTCATCAATTCATCTATCCAATTTCTGCGAGTGTGAATGCTATCTAAAAAGATGTATTTTGGTTGTTTTTCTAGGGTTTCAAGAGCAGAAACGATCTCTATTAGTGAATGATCTTTTAGTAATATCTTATTGAGTGGAATGTATAAAAAATCATGCTCAAAACTTCCGCTAGCTATTTTTTTATGGATATATTGCTTGATAATCGTAGTTTTACCTATGCGAGACAAACCGCTAATAATTAAAGGATTCTCTTTATTACTATTGGCATAATCCTTTTTACGTTCGATGAAGTTGTAAACATCGTTGAAAAAAATCCGAAAAGTAGCTTTTTTTGAATTGATTGCAAAAGTAGAAAGTTTATTTGTTTTATTTATAAAATTTTTTATCATGGGGTCAACCTGAATTAATCCTTGAATATTAATATTTTTTTTACCTTATCTATGATAACATATTTAAATGTGAAAAAAAAGCTTTTACTTTAAAGTTCTTATATGTTATATATATATGAATATGTGTATGTTTAAAATTAATAGGGAAAAAATAAATTTGACCTAAGTTTTAAATAATAAATTATTGAAGAGGTACGAAATATGGCTGGTGGTAATCGTGAAGACTTTCGTGGTCTAAGTGGTATGGATAAAGCGTCTATATTCTTGTTAGCATTGGGTGAAGAAGCGTCTGCACCTGTTATTGAGCAGTTTGATGATGAAGAATTACGTGAAATAACTCAAAATATGTCGGCTTTGGGTAATGTACCCTCTTCGGTTGTGGAACGTCTCTTTTTGGATTTTGTGGATAATATCTCAAATAGTGGTTCTCTTGTGGGTACGCACGACGCTACAGAAAAACTCCTAAAAGGTGCTTTATCTAACGATCGTGTGAACGCTCTTATGGATGACATACGAGGCCCTGCAGGTCGTAACATGTGGGATAAGCTCGGCAATGTGCATGAGGCCGTACTTGCTAACTATCTAAAAAATGAGTATCCGCAAACTGTGGCGGTGATTCTCTCTAAAATTAAAGCCGATCATGCGGCTAAAGTTATCGCCCTAATGCCTGAAAACTATGCGATGGAAGTGGTAATGCGTATGTTACGTATGGAACCTGTGCAAAAGGAAATTCTGGACAATGTGGAACGTACATTAAGAACCGAGTTCATGGCTAACTTAGCCAATACAAGACGTCGTGATAATCATGAACTTATCGCCGAGATATTCAATAACTTAGATAGAAACACCGAGAGTCGTTTCCTTGCTGCCTTAGAAGAACGTAACAGAGAATCAGCAGAAAAAATTAAATCATTAATGTTCACATTTGATGATCTGGTACGTGTTGATAACGCAGGAATTCAAATCATTTTACGTAATGTACCAAAAGATAAATTACTTATTTCCCTTAAGGGTGGTGGTGAAGATATCGTTAAATTATTCTTTAATAATATGTCTGAACGTGCTGGTAAGATGATGAAAGATGATATGGAAGCAATGGGCCCTATTCGTATTCGTGATGTGGATGAAGCCCAAAATGAGATCGTAAACCAAGCTAAAGCCTTAGCAGATTCGGGCGAAATTACTATCTCGTCTGGTACTGATGAAGATGAAATGATTGGTTAGTATTTCATAAATTATAAAATGGGATAATAAAAATAAAAAGATTGAAGTAGAACCATAACATGAGCGAATATGACGATAATGAAAATTCAAGCTTAAACGCCAGTAGTGTTCCTAAGGATATTGTAGAAGATATCTTAGGTTTTGAGACTGGTATAAGCACTAATACGGGTTTTTTATCGAATCAACATGATGACGATGAAGAAGATCAGTCAGCAGAAGATGGCGGGGACGAATCAGCAGGGGAACATGGCTTAGAGTTTGTTCCTTATATTGATTATCGTCAGCTAGAAAGCGATGAAATTAAAGAAGAAACCGTGTATGACGGTATTGTAATATGGGATGAAGAACTTGAAGAGTTAGATCATATTACAGATGCAGAACGTGAAGAACTTCAAGAATATCAGGAAGAAGAAGAGGAAGAAGAAGAAGAGGAGGAAGAAGAACCTGAACCTCAAGCTATTTATACGGAAGATGAATACAACGACGCAATCTCTAAAGCTCTAGCAGAAGGGCAATCAATAGGATTCGAGGCAGGGAGAGAGCAAGCACTAACCGAGGCCGATATCGAGAAAAAAAGCATGCTTGAGATGATATCTCAACGCTTTGTAGAATTAAAAATCCAAATCGAACAAAGCGAATCCGAGTATTTAGAGTTGGCGTCGAACGTGGCCATGGGTATAGTGAAAAAATTATTCCCAAGTTTGGCATTTAAATATAATACCAACGAAATCTTAAGCGTAATTGAGCAAGCGGTGGAAGTGGCAGCAACTCAACCACGTTTGATCGTGCGTGTTTCCGAAGAGCATAAGCAGGAACTGGAAGAGCAAATCATCGCCATCGCCCATTCCCATGCCTTTGAAGGGCGTTTGGTTGTGCGAGCTGATGAAAATATGGGGCAAACTAATGTTCAGATCGATTGGGGCGAAGGTTCTGCGATTCGTGATCCGTTGGTTATTTTATCGAGAATCAATAATACTTTGGCAGGGGTAATCGAGAAAAGCCTGTGGGATTGTGATCTTGGTATTAAAGATCCTGAAGCTTTGGAAAAGAAAAAAGATACAAGCTCAATCCTAAGCGATAATCCTACAGATTATAACATCCCTGGCAATGAGAATCCCACATCTCCGCCAAGCGACGATCTAGCTCCGCCAATGCCTGACGATCTTCCGAGCGAAGATTTAGCTCCGCCAATGCCTGACGATCTTCCGAGTGAAGATTTAGCTCCGCCAATGTCTGACGATCTTCCGAGCGACGATTTAGCTCCGCCAATGCCTGATGATCTTCCGAGCGAAGATCTAGCTCCGCCAATGTCTGACGGTGGCGGTATGGATATGGGTGAAATTTCGCAAGAAAATACAGGCGTTGCCAATGAAAATATGGGCGAGAGTGCGAATCAAACACCCCTAAAATCAATGGATGAGAGCTTTTCCGATCTCGAAGAAAGTATGAAAATGATGGGAATTGAGCCAGAATAGCATTTTTATTTACTTTCGTGTATTATCAAAAACTTAACCCTATCTATATGAAATAATTTACTTATTTGTATTAGCTAGTTTAACGATAGTAAAGAAAGTTTTAAGATATGAGAAAAAAAACTTGATATTTTTTTCTATTCAATGTAACATTAGGATAGTTGTAAGATTAAATTATTATCTTACTGTAGTAATATGTATTATTCAGAAGGAATTCAAAAATGAATAAAAATGATTTTATATCTTTAGTAGCAGAGAAATCAGAACTAACAAAAACAGACGCAGGTAAAGCGGTTGATGCTTTTCTAGAAGGTGTTACAGAAGTACTAGCAGAAGGCAATGATGTTAGATTTGTTGGCTTTGGTACATTCGCAATTTCAGAACGTCAAGCTAAAACAGGCCGTAACCCACGTACTGGCGAACCAATCCAAATCCCAGCCTCTAACCAACCTAAATTTAAAGCAGGTAAAGCTTTAAAAGATGCGGTAAATAAATAATCAAATATTTTTTTGATACACAAAGATTATGAAAATAAAATTATCTAATATGCACTTTTAAGTGATGGTTGTGTATGTGTATCTTATACTATACATACCACCATTTAAAAGCACACATTGGTAATTTTGATTTTCACTATTCTAATCACACTACAAAAAGTTACTTTAAATTTTAAAGTAACTTTTTTATTTATACTCGCTATAAATAAATATATTAGATACCAACATAAAAACTATTTAAAGAACTAACATCATGAAGAAATATATAAGCATAATAATATTATCTTTCTTATTAACCTGTTGCAATACAAATAAAGATGAAAGCCAAGCCACAGAAAACCATACACCAATGGAAACCATGGCACACGCACAACAATGTATAAAAACCATTCAACCCATATACAATGCAAAAGGTATGGCTGGAGTAGAAGCATACTCAAAAAAGCATACAGATTGTTACCCCCAATCATTAACAACTATCGCAGGCAAATACGCCGATGATCATGATTACAGTTCGGCAAAAAAATATTATACCCTAGCCCATAAGGCAGGTAGTATATACGGCTACTTTAATCTTGCACTTACCTA
Organism: Rhodospirillaceae bacterium MC!; assembly: GCA_002632265.1. GTDB lineage: Bacteria > Pseudomonadota > Alphaproteobacteria > MC1 > MC1 > MC1. The sequence continues at coordinate 46,978 of NQOV01000014.1, read as the reverse complement.
CGAGCATTCCTTAAAAGATTATGATCAAGCTAAAAAATATTATATTTTATCAGCAAAAGCAGGTAATACAGGAGCGTATTATAATTTAGCATATATGTATGATGAAACGCTACATAAATATGATCAAGCTGGAAAATATTATCTTTTAGCAGGTAAAATGGGTGGTACTGACGCCTACTATAACCTAGCTATGATGTATGATGAAACGTTACATCAATATGATCAAGCTAAAAAATATTATATCCTATCAGCAAAAGCAGGTAAAAGTGGAGCTTATTACAACCTAGCTATGATGTATGATGAAACGTTACATCAATATGATCAAGCTGAAAAGTATTATCTTTTAGCAGGTAAAATGGGTGGTACTGACGCCTATTATAACCTAGCATATATGTATGACCACACATTAAAAAAGTATGACCTAGCCAAAAAATACTACTCTCAGGCCGCCAAAAGACAAGACAAGATAGGAGCTTCTGCTAACTATAATTTAGGTCAAATGTATGAAAATGTTTATCATAAGTATGACGTTGCTAAAAAGTACTATCTTAATGTAGCAAACGCAGGGTATAAACAAGGATATCAATCTCTTGCAAAAATGTACACTACATCTCAACCCAATCCAACCTTGGCTAAAAAATATACAAGCTTAAGTAAGTAATAAAGGATTAATTCTTTTCGTCTTTGTTTTCGTCTTGTGCTTTTTCCTGTTCTTCTGTGGCTTTTTGGGCAAGTTCTTCTTTGAGTTTGTTGGCTTTTTTTTCTGCGGTTTGCCAATTTTTCATGATTTTCTTATGGTATTTGATTGTTTCTAGTACTCTATCTTTTACTTTGGTGAAATCAATGTTTACGATAGGGTTGTTAAGAATGTTTGCAAATTTATGTACGGCTACTGACGCTTCTAATACTTCGTTGGTTAGGTTTAAAGCTGTAGTGAAATCATCATCTAAAATATCTTCATGCAGCTCCTTATTGAGTACTTTTTCTTCTACCACTGGGCAGATTATTAAATCTAAGGCCAGTAATGTACTGCGATCATATATGGAAATGGATTCATCTTTCATATGCTCGGCTAGGAGATTGTAATATTCATCTAAAAGGTTAATTTCATTATTAGCAGGCTTATCTTCTTTTAGCATATAATCAATTAATAGCGGTGTGATTTTTTGTGCCATTTGGTCATAGATGTAATGTTCTGATTCGATTGGTTGGCGATATTCTCCCATATTATAGGTTACAATTTCCTTTTTGAAATAGTAATCCAGATTCTGAAAGATATCAATATCATCTTTATTGCCCATGCTATTTACTACATATTGCATGAATTCTTTGCGTTCTTTATGTTTGGATGTATCGTAGATAATATCTACGTTTTCTAATTCGAAACGTCTTTCATAATCTAGGCTTAATCTCATTTTAGCATATATATGGCGGTCGAACTCTTCATCACGCTCACTTTTTTCTACGATATGATCGAAAATCTTATTGGCAAAAAGAATATCGCCATATAAGGGTTTTGTCGGTAAGGTGGTTTGTTGTTGGATTTCCTTAACCTTAGCGATAAGATCTTGATCTTCTGTTGATTCTAACCATTTATTGAAAATTTCCAATAATTTGGCTTTATCTTCAATGCGAATATATTCCACTCTAAAAGGATTCTTTAAAATATTTAAAGCTGTGCTAATTCCAGTATATTGCTTGTAGGTTGAAGACATTAATTTCGGTGTAACTTTGGTATTTACTTCAATCATTATCTCATCGAGTAAGGCAGCATGGGAGAAAAGTTTGTTGTGTTCCGAATAGGGTGGAATTTCCAAGCCACTTTGATCGAAATTAAAGCCACTAACATAATTGCGATACATTAGGATCTTTTTGTATATGCTCTTATGGATTAGGGAATTGGGGATCATATAAGCGTTATATGTTTCAAGCATTAATTCGGCTTTGTCAAATAATGTATTTACTTCTTCTAAAAGGATCTTTCTGATGAATCTTAAGGTTTCCGCTTGGTGTTCTTCTTTAATTTTTTCGTAAGCGTCTTGAGCGAGCAAGATGAGATCTGTTAAAGTACCAGAAAATAAATATTTGAATAATATGGCCTTGGTGCTTGTGATGTCATTGAAAGCTCCATATAAAGAGCGAGCGTGCCAATCTAGATCATCGTCTTCTAAAAAGTCTATGAGTTTTTTCTTATATTTTGCAAGTATTTCTTTGTTATATAATGTATCCCAATAGCCTAGAACGTTATTTGTTGGGATAGTCTGATAAAAGTTTATAATATCATCAAGGATTTCGCTTTTGGATCTTTTTAGTTCGGGCAAATCAATTTCCGACGATAATAAAGGGGTAGCACCGATAATAAATGCACCGTCCGAACAGTTATATAATTTTAAGTATGGTTTGCTTTGTTTTAAAAAGTCAGTTGTGATTTTAAAGGTACTAAGAGCGATATCATAGGGGAACATGGTTGTTACTTGTCCCCCAAAGTTGGCAGGAACTATCGATTCTCTGCTAGCAAGTTTGGGATCATATTCTTTTTTATCAAAGGTAAGGAAATCAGAATGGCGGTCTTTTGTTTTTGTTCCTAGATCTGTTCCGAATAAATATGTTTCTGTAAAACCTATGCGATTAACAAAGCCATAAGCGGTATTTGTTACGGTAGGAGCTTCCGACGGCATGGTATATTGTTCTTGTGGATCCCATATACCCGCAACAGTAGAACGCATAAATGAAATATTATCTTTAAACTGCCCTGCAAATACCGTACGGGCTAATCGTGTATTTTTAATGTAAAAAGGAGCTGATATTCTACCAATCCCCTTATAGGGTGGGGTGGTTATGGGAGTAAGGAATACGGTGTTCTTTAGATCGTAACTTGTGTTTCTAAAGCGTTCATACCATGTTTGATCCTTTTCTAGCCATACATACATATCAGGTTGGAGATCATTGGCTATGAAAGCTTGTAAGCTACTTCCGCAGGCTATCAATATGGCTTTGTCCTTGTTTTTTTTGATAACTTCAATATCATTTTTTAACGAAGGCCCACTGCCGACAATAAACACTGGTACATCATCGATGATTGGATGACCTTTTGATAAAAGTCTCGCACCGTGTTTTAAATTAAAGAGCGTATTAAACTGCATGCCTAATTCATCTTGAAAAAAGCCGTTTGTAAGTATATTGCTCATACTGTCATTTATTTTTACTATGAATTGTTGTATGATATTATCAGGTTGAAAAAAAGAAAATGACGCTCTACGAAGAGATAACATAGAATAATAACTAACTGTACGGTAAAACATAGCGTATAGATCTGATATGGTCGATGAAATGGTAATACTAAAATTACCAGTGGGAATATGGGAGAATATATCTTCATAATCTACACAATGGAACGACAGAAATAAATATATGATATTACTATCAAAAATTGTTACGGTTGCAGGGTTTCGGCGTTTGATAAATTCCTTAAAATGATAACCTAATGAGATACTCGCAATAACTCCTAAATAACTATCTTTGAAAAGATCGTTGGGGTTAAAAGCTGGATTTAGGAGATCTTTTTCATTTATTTCCTTATGAAGATTAAATTTAAGGCGACGGCAATGGACACGTGCTGCAACATGTAGATTAGCTTCAGTATATTTATTGGTTATTAGTTTATTATTAAAATAAAAATGAGCATATGGTGGGTGTTGAATGCCCATTTCACGATCTGTAAGATTTTCGTAATATTCTTCTGATCCTTTGTTATTGTCGTCATATAACTGGGTATTATCTTGTATAATATTACCATGACCATGTTCATCAAACACCAATGTGGGTAGCTGTGCGTGATCAATTTTTTCAATGGTTTGGACAATATCATTAAGCTGTGGGTTTAGTTTTATCCAAGCCATATTTTTTTCATATAACTTTATGGCTTTATCTTTTTGCTCTTCTGTACCTTGAATAAAATCATGTGTGCTTTCTATCATAATTCTTAGACCTTTATATTAATTATATGTTTATAGATTATCCTTATTTGAGTAAACTATATCATATGTATGTATGTATGTCTAGTATTTAAATAATAAAAAGCTAAAAGAGTGGGATAGCGTAAGGTAGAATATAACAGAATATAATAGAACAGAACATAATACGAGCTTGTTACTTTTCTCTTAGAAAATAAGTAAGAGTTTAGTAATCTAAGAAACTTCGTAGTTTTCTTGATCTGCTAGGGTGTTTTAGTTTGCGTAGGGCTTTGGCTTCGATTTGTCTTATGCGTTCACGTGTTACTCGGAATTGCTGTCCAACTTCTTCGAGTGTGTGATCGGTTGATGTGCCGATACCAAAACGCATACGTAAAACACGCTCTTCTCGTGGAGTTAGTGATGATAGGACTCTTGATGTGGTATCGATTAATTTACCTTGAATCGCTGCATCAAGTGGCATAACGGCGTTTTTGTCTTCGATGAAATCGCCTAGAGTTGAATCCTTTTCATCGCCGATTGGGGTTTCTAGGGCGATTGGTTCTTTAATGATCTTTTGAACTTTACGGACTTTATCTTCACCAATGGAAAGGGTCGCCGCCAATTCTGACGGATAGGCTTCTCGTCCCATTTCGTTAAAGATCTGTCTACCTGCACGCATCATTTTATTAATGGTTTCGATCATGTGGACAGGAATACGAATTGTACGGGCTTGATCGGCAATTGAGCGAGTAATTGCTTGGCGTATCCACCATGTGGCGTAGGTTGAGAATTTATAACCACGGCGATATTCAAACTTATCTACCGCTTTCATTAAGCCGATATTTCCCTCTTGAATGAGATCAAGGAATTGTAAGCCACGATTTGTATATTTTTTAGCAATGGAAATCACAAGACGCAAGTTGGCTTCAACCATTTCTTGCTTGGCACGCATGGCCACACGTTCGCCCTTTTGGATTTTAGCAACGGCCACTTTGAAATCGGCCACAGGTAAACCAGATTTTTCTACTACTTCTTCGATTTTCTTACGATATTTTTCTATCTCATCGAAATGTTTTTCTTTTAAGAGACGCCATTTCTCATCAACCATAGTTAATTTATTTAACCAGTTTTCATCCAGCTCCGAACCACGCCAAGCGAATAGGAAGTCATCACGTTTGATTTTACATGACAAGGCCAAACGCATAATACTTCCCTCCGAATTGATAATCGCCTTATTTAGATCATATAAATACTTTGTAAGATCTTCAATACGTTGGGATTTTAAAGAGATATCAGAAACAATTTCTTGGACTTTTGCCAATAATGGAAGATAGCGTTCTTCTTCTTTGGTTTCGGTAGAGCGTCCAGATCTTAAGCGTTTTAGGCGAATTTTTAAGAGCTTGTTTACTTCGTTGTGAATGTATTCGATTTTGTCGAATCTTTCAAATACATATTCTCGTAGGGAATGTTCGAGCATTAGATGAGTCTCAATGTTGCCATTTTCATCCACTTCAATATCTCTATACTCATCGGATCTTATTTTTAAGATAGGATCTATGTTCTCATTTGTTTCATTTTCTTTATCTTTAAACTCTTCTTTTTCTTCTTTTTTGTCTCCTTTTTTGCGAGCATTAAGAATTTCGTCTTTATCGTCGTCTTCGTCTTCGTCTTCTTCGTTTCTAGGTTCTTCGATTTCTATGTCCAATTCTTTTAATGAGACATTGATATCGCTTTCTGGTTTAAGATCTTCTTCACGCACTTCAAGATCACTTTGTTGCCATGTGGCTTCAAGATCGATAATTCCGCTTAGATCCATACCCTCTTGTTGGATTTGTTCATACCAACCGACAATCGCCTTAAGGGTAATTGGCGAACTCCATAGGCCTTCGATTAGTGCTTGATTACCAATTTCTACACGTTTGGCAATGGCGATTTCCCCCTCACGTGAAAGCAATAGCATATTGCCCATTTCACGTAGATACATTCTTACGGTGTCGTCCGTATGGATAGCGTCTGAATCTTTTAGGTTACCTGTAAGTTGGGCAAGATCTTTAAATTCTTTTTTGTCGTCGTATCCAGGTTTGCCGAAGGGGTTTTCTTCGGACGCTGTGATCTCTTCATCGTCGGATGATATTTCTACCGCTTTACTTTTTACGGTGATTCCTGCTTCTGTTAATGAAGAGATAGTGTCTTCCATTTGATCGGTAGAGAACATTTCTTGTGGTAGAAAGTCGTTCAACTCATCAACGGTTACATAGCCACGCTCTTTATGTAGTACTTCTAAAGTTTTAACAATGTCAGTTTTCTTTTGAGAGTTTTGTGCAATAACATTTTCGTTGTTCTGACCATTATCGTTAGAAGTCATTTAAAATCCTGTAATAAAAAATTAATTGAAGATCAAGTAAGCGGTTGCCAAGATAAATTTGTTGTATCAGTAAATATATTCATTAATCAAACATATTTATGAAATATAGATTATACTGTATATATAATCCATTTACAAGAGATTCGTTTAAATTTCCTTAAAAATTTCGTAGAAATTGTTATATAATTGTGTATCTACTTCATTCATATCAATATTTATATGCGAGTTATTTTTGTTATTTTCTTGCTTGATTGAGGTTACACCATAAGCAGAGATTCCACAGGGGACGATTCCTGAATAATGTTCTAGATCAGTATTGATATTTAGGGCGATTCCGTGGCTTGTTATCCAGCGTTTAACATGCACCCCTAAGGCACATATTTTATTCTCGCTGATTTTACTTTCATCTTTTACCCAAACGCCGACTCTATCGGCAACCGTAAAGGCTTTGATGTTCTGATCATCCAATGTGCGAATGATCCAGCTTTCCAGATTATGAACAAACTTACTTACATCCTTACCATATTTATGGAGATCTAGCATAACATAGGCGATACGTTGACCTTTTCCGTGGTAGGTATATTGTCCGCCTCGTTTGCTTTTAATTACGGGAAGTTTGTTTTTATCTAGTAGATCGTGATCATTGGCACTTGTGCCAGCGGTATAAACTTCTTGATGTTCTAAAAGCCATACGGCTTGATTAACTTTACCTGATATGATCTGCTCAACGTAGTCATTCATGCGTTTGATTGTTGAGCTATATTCTTGTGGTTCTTCGAATATAAACCAATCAATATGGTTTTTGCTGGATATTTTTTTCATTTCTATTTTATCATTTCAATCTTGAGAATTTTTAATTCAAATTTTTAAGCGTTATATACTTGCATTTATGTTATAAATATTGTAGTATAAAATAACTTTTTTTTAAAGATTAAAATTGAATCTATTCTAAGATTTAATGTAAGGTACTATAAAATAAGTACAAAATAAGAAAAATGGATGTATAAGACTAGGTTATAAATAAGTAATAGATAATAAATTAAGGGAGGTTTTGATGGTTATTGAATTAAATCGCATGGATGAAATGGATTTTCTTACCATGTCCATATCTGATAAGCTCGATGAAATAGATGTAGATGTGCTAGATATCTTAAATGATGATCCATATTTTACCTATGATAATATTGACCAAGATCCCAGCGAAGATAAAAATTATGATGTTAAGGCAGAGATTATCGAGCAATTATCTCTTTTACATTTTGCGGATCTAAGTACGTTAATTGGTGGTTTGCCTTTGCATAAATCAATGCTTGTTGTGAGTATTTTAGGGGAAGATTTTCCTGCTCATACTTTAGCGGAAACCACATCAGGCATTCGAGATGCTATTCTAAAAAATGTGGGGCTAAAAAGATTCTCCTTATTACTGGCGGAATTGGATATTGATGATGCGGTTATGGTTTTAGAAGATCTTAGCGAAACCGAACAGCATGAGATAATTAATCTTTTACCCCAAGAACAGCGTGATCTCTTAGAGCATGTTTTTGCCGTCTATGAAGATGATACCGCTGGACGTATGATGGAATGGAATTACGTTTCATTAAATGAGAACTGGACAGTGGCCGACGCTTTGAAATTCACAAGAGAGAATCGCAAAAGCTTACCCATGTTGTTTTATGATTATTTCATCGTTGATCTAGATAATAAACCTTTAGGATACATTCCCATATCTACCTTAGTAAGATCTAGCCCTAAGCTTAAATTGAAGAAGATTATGAATCCCAATTATGTCCCTATTCCTGCTGATATGGATCAAGAAGATGTTGCGGCCTTATTCTCGGCTAGAAATTTTGTTTCGGCAGCGGTTATCGACTCTAATGGCTCGATCATTGGTAGTATTACCATTGATGATGTGGTCGACGTTATCCAAGAAGAAAATGAACAAGATCTAATGCACATGGGTGGTTTATCTGATTCCGATTTCCATAAGAATCTAACTCAAACCGTGTTAAAGAGATTCATGTGGTTAGCCATTAACTTATTCGCCACATTTTTATCGGCAGGGATCATTACATTATTTAGTAATACCGTGGCTCATATTGTGATTTTAGCAAGCCTAATGCCGATCATTACATCTTTATGCGGAAGTTCTGGAACGCAAGGGTTAACGGTCTTGATCAGATCCATAGCCACCAACGAGCTAACACCTGCCAACAGGAAATCCGCCTTTATTAAGGAATTTAGCGTAGGAGTAGTTAACGGCGTAATCTTTGGATTTTTAGCAAGCATAGGCTCATATATTTTATACCATAATCTCGGAGTTTCTATCGTTTTAGGATCTGCCATGTTGGCGAACTTATTCATTGCTGGTACTTTGGGCTATGTTGTTCCCATAGTTCTAAACGCCTTGAAAATCGATCCTGCCGTAGCCTCTGGCGTGATCTTAACAACCCTTACAGATATTTGTGGTTTCTTCATCTTCCTAAGCCTAGCCACCGCTTGTCTGCTTTAGTATGTGTCTGCTTTAGTATGTGCCTGCTTGAGTGTGAGATTGCTTTAGTATGGAAATGTGAAAAAGCAGTTAGAACTTTATGGGGATATTGAGAGTTTGTTCTAGAAATATAATATATAGTAGATCCCAGATCCTAAATAAAATTAGTCATGTTTATTTAGGATCTTGTTTTTTTATTTTCTTGTTTTATTGTTTTCTATCTATTATCTCTCATTATCTATTGTGTATATTTGTTATTGCTGGCCTAATATTTAGGCCAGCAATAACAAATATACCACAATGAAATATACCACAATGAAATATACCACAATGAAATATACCACAATGAAATATGCAACAATGGAATGTATAACAATGGAATGTATAACAGTGAAATGTATAACAGTGAAATGTATAACAGTGAAATAAAAAGAGTGAATGCGTGGCTAGATGTTCATTTTATTTTTTATCTTATCTTATCTTGCATTGATTGAATTATAAAAAGCTTGTGCCGAATTTGGTTTGGGGGATTTGGGAGTGTGTGGAAATTGTAGCTCCGATGTCGGCGAAGGTGGGGCGTATGCCGATGTTTTTGAGTTGTTTTTTGTTGTATATGCCAAATACTGGGATGTTTTCTCGGGTGTGGTCTGATCCTTGCCATGTGGGATCGCAACCGTGGTCGGCGGTTATGATCATGATGTCATCATCGGTCATTAGTTTTACCAGTTCGTTAATGCGACTGTCAAAATATTCTAAGCCGTGGGCGTATCCACCGATGTTTCGGCGGTGGCCCCATTCCATATCGAAATCGACAAAGTTGGTAAAAATAAGGGCGTTTTGTCCTCTTGTGGCTTTTTCTTGGATTAGGGTTTCGTTAAATAAGTCTTGTAATCCGCTTGCTTTATAGGCTTGAGTTATGCCACATCCTGCGAAAATATCTTTGATCTTGCCGACGCTGATAACTTCGTGATTATTTTCCTTTAAGATATCCAGTACGGTTTTTTCTTGGGGTGGGGTGGTGTAGTCGTGTCTGTTGGCGGTGCGTTTGAATGATCCTGCCTTATGGCCTACAAATGGGCGAGCGATTACACGACCGATGTTATATTCATCTACTAATTCTCTTGCTATCTCGCATATTTCAAGTAAACGCTCTAAGCCGAATGTCTCTTCATGGCAAGCTATTTGAAAGACAGAATCTGCACTGGTGTATAAAATTGGCTTGCCTGTTTTCATGTGTTCTTCGCCGAATTTATCAAGTACCACCGTACCGCTTGAATGGGTCTCACACAATACTCCTGTTACGTTGGTTTGCTTGATGAAATCATCGACTAACTTTTTAGGGAAACATTTTTCTTTATCAGGAAAAAAGCCCCAATCAAAGGTTACAGGATAGCCTGCGATTTCCCAGTGTCCTGACGGTGTGTCTTTGCCTTTGGAATTTTCCTTGGCTGATCCCCAAAAGGCTTGGGGGTGTGGTGCTTTTTGCGAATCGTTGGCAAGATCTAAGATTTCATTGTTATTATTTACGCCATAAGCTTGAGCAAGACCCAAACTGGTTAGATTGGGTATGTTTAATTTCCCCTTACGTCGCTCATTATCGCCCTTACCTTGTACGCAGGCTTTGGCGATATTGCCCAAGGTGTTACTACCAACATCGCCAAATGTATCAGCGTCATCGGCGTTACCTATGCCGAAAGAATCCATAATTAGTAAAAATGTTCTCATGATGTTATTCTCATTTCTTATTTCTCATTTCTTGTTGTTGTGATTTTTGATTATTCTTAATTGTTACTATTTTTATTCTTATTTTTATTTTTGATTTTCATCATAGGTTACGGTCTCGTATATTTCTTGGATCTTGGGAGCTTTATCGCCAATTTTTAGAGCGTTTAATACTTTTTGTTCGGCGAATTTGAATGTGTCTTCATCTTTGGCATGCACAAAGGCGATAGGGGTTTGACTATCCACCTTTTCCCCAAGTTTGATCATTTGCGAGAATCCCACACTATGATCAATCTTATCGCTTGGTTTCATGCGTCCACCACCTAAGCCGACAACTGCCATACCGATTTCAATGGTGTTCATGCTTTCAACTATCCCCGTTTGCTGGGCGTAAATTGGGCGGATAATAGGGGCTTTTGTTAAATATGTATCATATTTTTCGACGAAATCTAAAGGCCCACCTAGCATATTGACCATTTTTGAGAATATCTCGAGAGCTTTACCGTTTTTAAGAACTTCTTCAACTTTTTTTCCTGCTTGTTCTTCTGTTTTATATAGTCCTGCGATCACTAAAGAAGAGCTACATAAGGCCTTAGTAACCGCATGTAAACGAGGATTAATATTCTTATTCATAAGATATTCCACCGCTTCAAAAACCTCAACCGCATTCCCTGCCGTACTTGCGAGAACTTGATTCATATCCGTAAGAACCGCTTCACATTTAACGCCTGCTTTGTTGGCAATTGTAACAATTGATTGAGCTAATTCCTTTGATTTCTCGTAAGTTGGCATGAATGCTCCGCTACCGACTTTCACATCTAGACACAAAGCGTCCAACCCTTCGGCTAGTTTTTTCGCTAGGATTGATGAGCTGATCATCGCTACGCTTTCAACCGTGCTTGTGGTATCACGAATGGAATATATACGCTTATCGGCAGGAGCTAGAGATGACGTCTGTCCAATTATTGCCACTCCGCATTCTTTTACTACTTTTGCGAATAGTTGATCATCTGGAGTTACGTTATAACCAATGATAGATTCGAATTTATCGAGAGTTCCCCCTGTGTGGCCAAGGCCTCGCCCTGATATCATCGGCACATACGCCCCACAAGCCGATAAAATAGGCCCGAGCATAAGTGATACCACATCCCCAACTCCGCCAGTGGAATGCTTATCTACCACGGGGCCGTTCAGATTATCCCACTGTAGTACATTCCCCGAATCTCGCATGGCTTGAGTTAAAAATGTTCGCTCATCCATATCAAGAGAGTTAAAAAATACCGCCATGGCGAAAGCACTTATGTGTTCGTTTGTTACTGTTTCATCCATTACCCCTTTGATGAAATCGTCTATCATCTCTTTTGATAATGGCTTATTGTCTCTTTTTGTGCGGATAAATTCTTGTGCTATAAACATTCTCTTGCCTTTGTTTTTGTTGAGTTTTACATTATACTTTAGAATATAGCGTAAAATGTGCAAAAGGTCAATCTAAATAAAATAAAATAATCTCTAATATTTAAAGAATTTAGCTGATAAAATATCAAGCATGAAATTATTTAAATATTAGAGATGTAAGCTATTGAAGTAAAAACTCGTAATTCATAAATATAATTCACAAGTATAATCCAATAGGACCATATATATAAATGGTGCCACCGAGTGGAATTGAACCACCGACCTCACCCTTACCAAGGGTGTGCTCTGCCCCTGAGCTACGATGGCGTATAATTGTATTTTACATATTTTCTTGCATTTTGCAAGTTTTTTTTGTAGAATATTAAAAATATGTTTTATTGTGTTGAAAATCCTATGGAAAATAAAGGAAAATTATCCAATGACAAATGGTGTTAATATCGTAAATAAGGAACGTATGGAAGAAAAAAAGAATCGTCTGGCTTCATCATTGCGTAATAATCTTGCAAAAAGAAAAACTCAAAAGAAATCAAGATCTGATTCGCATATTTCATCGCCTATTTCTCATACATCATCAGAAGAAAATAATACGAAAGAAAATCCAAATGAAAACTAAACTTAAATCTTATCTTTACTTTTACCTGACGAGGCATTCTATAAATGTTAGATAACATTCAATCCCAAGCTCTATTAATAATCAAGCATGAATTTACCATTGGCGTATTTTATCCCTTTATCATTGCATTTATTGGGATGTTGGTGTTAACTGTTTTCCGTACGGCAAAAGGCATGCGTTGGCTTGGGGGTTTGTTGGGTGGCTTATTTGCCATGATATCCATGTTGAAAATCACTCATATCGCCAGCAATACCGCATCAGCGTCATTATATGTTAACAGACATGATAAAATGATATATCTCATCTTGCTTGCCTGTATAGTAGCCTTAGTGATTAGTCTATTAAGTTTAGTAATTAAAAGTATACCTTTTTTAAAAAGTATATCCTTTCCGTTTGTTATTATTTTAGTTCTTGTGAATATCTATTGGTATAAGATTCTTAAAATTCAGAGTACGCACTTTGATTATGCTCCGCTAATTATAATAACCATATTAGGAGTTGTTCTATTCGGATTACTAGTAAATGACGGCTTTCAGGAAGATGTATCTAGTGCTATCGGAGTAACCGCCTTTTGTATCGTTTATGGTTTAGTCTTTCAAAAATATAACATTATGAATCTTGCAAATACTTTATTTGCTTTATCAGGGGTCTCGCTGGCGTATATTTTGATCAATTACTTTATTTTCTCTTTTAGATTTAGTTTGTCCTTATCCATAATGATGGGGGGGATGTTGGTAGCTTTAATCAATAGCGAAGTACTTTTTAATACTACTCTAGATAAAACTAAACTTTTCGCCCCTTTAGTGCTATTACTTGTGAGTCCTGCATGTAGATTATTTGTTAATATCTTAGTGAAACGCACAAATAAAGCTTATAAGTATGTTCTGCCCTTATTCTGTTTGCTATTTTCTACCATTATTGGTGGAGTGATCACGCTCTCTCTCATTTTATTATAAGAAAACTCTCATTTTTCCCACTTTTTGGGGATATCACAATATTATCGTAAAAAGTAATCATATATCATAAATTAATAACATCATAAATTAATAACATAAGGAAAAGATCATGGATCAAATTAGTATCGTCGTAGAAAATGAAGAGCATGTGGGCATTAGAATAGATAAATTTCTAGCTGATGTTTTACCGTCTTTCACAAGGGAACGCATTAAGAATCTTGTAAAAACAGGAAGTATCACGCATATTAATGGCGATGTTATCAAGAAGTTATCGGCAAAAACCACTCTAAATGAAGCCTTTAACATGATCACTCCGCCAACGCAGGACGCTACACCCTTAGCGGAAAATATCCCGTTAGATATCGTTTATGAAGATCAAGATCTTGTTGTGGTAAATAAACCTGTTGGCATGGTGGTACATCCCGCCCCAGGGAATGACACAGGAACATTGGTTAATGCTTTACTTTATCATTGTAAGAGTTCTCTTTCGGGAATCAACGGCATAGCACGTCCGGGGATTGTTCATCGTATTGATAAGAACACAAGCGGATTGTTAGTTGTGGCTAAAAACGATCATGCCCATAATTTCTTAGCCAAGCAATTCGCCGATCATTCCATTGATCGTGCATATAAAGCCTTTGTTTGGGGCGTGCCTTCGCCCATTACAGGAACAATCGAAAGCCATATCGGTCGACATCATAAGGATAGGAAAAAAATGGCGGTGGTGGATGAAGATTACGGAAAACATGCCATAACCCATTATTCTGTTGAAGAGATCTACGGCTTGGGAGCGTCTTTAGTTGAGTGTCGTCTTGAAACAGGACGAACTCACCAAATTCGTGTTCATATGTCTCATATTAATCATGGTTTGTTGTCGGATACTACCTATACTAAACGCAAACGTCATTCCATGAAATTATCAGAGGCACAAATTATCGCCATACAGAATTTAGAGCGTCAAGCCTTACATGCTTGCGAATTGGGGTTCGATCATCCCACACAGGAAGATCGCATGTTTTTTACAAGCGAATTGCCAGAAGATTTAAGAAATCTGCAACAAATATTAAAAACTGCTAACATAAAAACCTTTTAAATATAAAGACTAATGTGATATAATTATATACTGTTAACTAATCCTTATGAATTTTATTGACTTTAGATGATCGATACTTTAATATAGTATCTGTTAGGGATTATGAATCCGCATTTAAATTTTATTAGAAGAATAAACTTGTTTTAATGTAAAAATTAGGAAAGATAAATGGAATATAACAAATTAGGTAAAACCGATATTAGTGTAAGTAAAATATGTTTAGGTACAATGACTTGGGGTTGTCAGAATACGCAAGCAGAAGCATTTGAACAGATGGATTATGCTTTGGAAATGGGCGTAAACTTCTGGGATACCGCCGAGGTTTACTCTGTGCCAACCACCGCAGAAAAATACGGAGCGACCGAAACCATAATCGGTAATTATTTCGCCGAAAATAAAAACGCACGTGAAAAAGTTATCCTAGCTACTAAGGTTGTTGGCGGAGCACCTTGGATCAGAGATGGAGCAAAACCTACGAGAGAGAGTGTTCTATCGGCTATCGAAACCAGTTTGGAACGTTTACAGACTGAATATATAGATTTATATCAGGTTCACTGGCCAGTACGTCAGGTTAACAAATTCGGCACGTTTGACTTTAAGGGAGAATGGGCAAAAGAAGAAGATCTTATTCAAGAAACCTTAGGAGCTTTGGATGTTCTAGTGAAATCTGGTAAGGTGCGATCTGTGGGCGTTTCCAATGAAACACCTTGGGGAGTAATGGAATATTTACGCCATTCTAAAGAGCAAGATCTGCCTAGAATTGTTTCAATTCAAAATTGTTATAGCTTAATTGGGCGTAGCTTTGATGTGAGCTTGGGCGAAGTAGCCATGCGTGAGCAAGTGGGATTATTGGCATATTCTCCTTTAGCAGGTGGTATCTTAAGTGGTAAATATTTAAATGGTAAATGTATCGATCCTAAAGCTAGATTCAATAGCTGGGGCAAAGACCGTATGAAAAGCTATCTAGAAGACGGCATAACCGACTCACTTATTAAATATAAAAACCTAGCAGAAGAAGCAGGTATTAGTTTAACCGAGCTGTCTTTGGCTTGGGTTAATCAACGAGATCATGTTACTGCTAATATCATAGGAGCAACGAATCTTGAGCAATTAAAAGAAAATATCGGCTCTATTGATATCAAATTAAGCGAAGATGTGCTAGAGGCCATTGAAACTATACATTTATCCAATACGAATCCAGGGCGTAGATAGTTTTTGCAATAATATTACATTCGAATCTCACATGTAAAAAGCACGATACATTCTCATATGTATTGTGCTTTTGTTGTTCTTAGATTCCTTTGGTCAGTGCGTAATATTAAAATAATACTTGTATTGGGTTTATTTATATGTTATATTGATTCCAACTTGAGAATCTATCTTCCGTATATATATTATACAATATAAGTATTTAACATGAAATATATACGGTAAGCACATATTTATATAGGAATATATAATATTAGGAATATATAATAAGTACATATAATTTTATAGTGTAAGAAATATACTAAAATTATAATAATGAACGCTTTACAATATCTGAAGAATAGAATTGTAAAAATATTATTATATTATTAAGAAGTAAACATATATTGAGTATCATATATATATTTATTTACAAACCAACAGAACGCATAGTAACATAATACGTAGTAACAAAACACATAACAATTTTATCACAATCACAATCACAAACAATTTAAGAGGATCATATGCTATCGAAAATTTTTAGAATCTTATGGGATTTAATGTATCTTATTTATCGTCCAATACAGTCGATTATAATAAAAATAACTGGATTTAGCAAGGCTTTTGCCAATATAACAGTATGCTTAATATTAATATTCTTATGGATATTTATATCTATGGTGTGGCGTGATGCTACATTTGCTGGTATAACTCCGCTAGATCCCATTAAGGTTAGTATTGAAGAAAGCACAGCACAACCAATCTCGCCAAGCTTGTTTTTGCCTGCTAAACTAGATACGGATAATAACGCACAAGTATCTGCCGAAATTTCAGGGCGAGTAATAAAAACATTCGTAAGAAATGGTGATAAAGTTCGTAAAGGTCAAGCGTTAGTTGAATTAGAAGGCGGTAATACTAGATCGCAAATGGAATCAGCTAAAGCACACTTAAAACAAGCAACTTTAAGCTTAAGAGCAGAAAAACAATTGTCAAGATCGGGCTTATCTTCAAGATCGCAATTGTCATTACAAGAGGCAAATTATAATAGTGCTTTGGCAGCTTATAAGGGTGCTAAAAGAAATTATGACAATACAACCGTAAGATCTCCCCTTTCTGGTGTGGTTGAAGAGCGTTTGGTGAATGTTGGTAGTTTCGTTAATGCGGGTATGCCTGTTGTTACTTTCTTAGGTTCAAAACGTCATAAGGTTGTTATGAGCGTAGCCCTAAATGTGGCAGAAAAAATTAAGGTTGGTACGAGATTATCCATTCATATTAATGAGAATAAATCTATTATTCCTGCAAAAGTTGTATCTGTAGGTAGAGTAACCGACGCTAGCACGGCAACCATTAAAGTCGAAGCGATTCCTGATGGTTCGGAAAATACCCATGAATGGATCACTGGACGTCCTGTAACTGTGGATATTCATTTGAAAAAAGCTTCTGTTCATAAGGTCTTACAATCCGTATTACAATTGAATTCTCAAGGTCTTTTAGGGATGTATATAGTTGACGGCGATTTAATCCGCTTTAAAACAGTTACGATTGTTGATGAAGTTGAGGGAATCGAATATGTAACAGGCTTGGGCAAGAAAATTAAGTATGTGGGTTTCGGTTTTGCCAAATTACATGACGGTATGTCTTTAGATAGCTTGTTAAATAAAAAACAAGTTCAGCAAAAGAAAAATCATTACAAGAAGAGAACTGGCTTATACTGGTTAATTGTGCGACCGTTTAGAAGTATGGTTATGTCTCATCGTCGCAGTGTATCAGCAAAAGAGGCTTTAGCAAAAGCAAAAGCTAAAGCATCAGATACTGATACTAATAGTACTACAAATGATGACAAGCCAGCTGATCACAAGGAAACTAATCACAAGAAAACTAATAAGTAGTCTGTTAGATATAAATAACTTGATTGTAAGATAACATCAGGTTAAACAATAATATTGTTTAGGAAAATAAAATGAATGACATAATTAAATCTTTGGTTTTAAAGTATCGTACGATGGCGGTATTATTAATTCTAATTATTGGGGCAGGGTTAAACTCTTACTTTACATTACCACGTGAAGAAATGCCAGAAGTTAACTTCCCAGTTTTCTATATTAATGTACACATGCAAGGGATTTCTCCTGAAGATTCCGAACGTTTGATCATTAAACCTATGGAACGTGAATTTAAAAACATTAAAAATGTGGATAAAATGCGTGGATTCGCTCGAGAAAATACTGGGGCGGTACTCTTAGTATTTAATACGGATGCCGACGCTCAAGAGGCAAGAAATGATCTAACAACCGCTCTAGATAAGGCGAAATCAGATTTCCCATCCGATGCCGATACCCCTGTGATTAATGATATCGATATTACCGATCAACCAGTAGTAGAATTTATTTTATATGGTGCAGGTACGGAAGATCAAATACATAAAGCGGGCCAAGCTGTTAAAAGTAAAATCGAAGGAATCGACGGCGTTTCAACCGTGGATATTGTCGGCGATAGAAGTAGCGTTGTTCAAGTTCTTGTACAACCTGATAAACTTAAATCTTACAATTTAACAGATCTCGACATATCCCATTCCTTAAGTTCGCAAAATGCTTTAGTATCTGGTGGTTCTATGGTTAATGCCAACGGTATGGCGTCCATTAAGATTCCCGCACTCTTTAAAACAGTTAAGGAAATCCGTGAGACTCCCATTAAGCTTAAAAATGGTAAAACCATTAAACTTAAAGATATCGCCATAGTTAAAAAGAGTTTTAATGATAGAAATCGCTTATCTTCATTTAACGGAAAAAGCGTGCTGTCTTTCGAAATTCATAAAA
This sequence comes from Rhodospirillaceae bacterium MC!, assembly GCA_002632265.1. Lineage (GTDB taxonomy): Bacteria > Pseudomonadota > Alphaproteobacteria > MC1 > MC1 > MC1. Next base: position 28,365 of record NQOV01000014.1, on the reverse strand, counting down.
GTAGGGGCGTGAATCTACTTAGTACGGTGGAATCCATTAAAACTACTTTGGATGCGACAATTAAGAACTATAAAGATATCGAATTACGTTATAAAATCATGAAAGATGGTTCATCTAACGTGAATGATATGGTTAACAACCTTGTAAACAACTTAATATCTACCATTGGGCTTGTGATCTTGATTGTGGCGATTCCGTTAGGTTTACGCTCGTCAATTCTTATCGCCATTACCATTCCCACATCTGTACTTGCGGCCTTAGTGATGATTCAAATGGAAGGTAGTAGCTTGCATATGATGAATATGTTCGCTTTAATCCTTGCCATTGGTTTGCTGGTGGATGGGGCGATCGTGGCCACAGAATACGCCGATACCAAACTACACGAGGGGGCAACTGCCACCGAGGCGTATATTTATGCGGCTCAACATATGGCCGTGCCGTTATTCTCTTCAACCGTAACCACTCTTGTGGCTTTCGCTCCGCTTTTATTCTGGCCGGGTGTTATGGGTCAGTTTATGGGTTATTTACCGAGAACGCTTATATATGTTCTAGTATTCGCTTTAATTATGGCGGTTATTTTCTTACCGTCTATGGGGATTCTTTTTGCTAAAATTAAACCGATTACCAAAAAAGAACACGAAATACATAAAGAACCTAGTGCCATTGAGAAAAAATATTCTGAAATCCTAAAGCGTTCTTTAAGATATCCGAAAACTGTGATTTTCTCAACAATTGGGATAGTTTTCTTTAGCTTTTATCTTTACGCTCATTCGGGGTTAGGTGTGAGTTTCTTCCCAAAAAGTGATGCGAGTTCCGTTAAGATCAACGTAATTGCTCGCAATAACTTTTCTCCTTTGAAAAAAGAAGCGATGTTGGAAAACATAGCTAATACCTTGAAAAAAGACTATGATTTCATGGCATATGTGGATGACGTTAATACAAAAACAGGAGCTCCCTCAACCAACAAAGTAGGGGAATTAGTGCTTAAGTTAGTGGGTTGGCGTGAGCGTCCTATTTCCTTTGATGTGATCGCCCAAATGCAAAAAGAACTTGCAGAAAAAGGCGGATTTCCAGGGTTTAAGCTAACCATTAAATCTTCTGGTGGTAAAGGACCACGTGCGGATTATGCCCTATCATTACAACTTCACTCTTCAACCCTATCACGTATTACTCCCATATATACCAAGTTTCATAATTGGTTAATGGCAAATAAATCCCTTACTAATGTGGAAAGTAGTTTGGAAAATGTTGGTTATGATATCGTATTTAAACTGGATCGTGATAAGATCGCCGAATATGGAATCAGCGTTGGAACTATCGGTACTAAGTTGCGTATTGCTACCAATGGTTTAACCGTGAATAAGTACAATCCTGATGACGCCGATGATTCTGTGGATATCGTCTTGCGTTTTCCTCAAGAATGGCGTGAACCTAATCGCTTGAAAAACATGACAATTGACACTCCGCAAGGACGTGTACCATTATCTACATTCGTAACATTTACTTATAATAATACTGTATCGACCATTCGTCATGAAAACGGTCAAGCGTCCATTAACCTTAATGCCGATGTTGCCGACGGTGTTAACGAAAATGACGCAAGAAAGCAAGTATTTGACTGGTTCGCTAAAAATAACCACGATTCTGGGGTAACCCTAGTTTCTGGCGGTATGGGTAAGGATCAGAAAAAATCAATGGCTTTCCTAATCAAAGGCTTTGGCGTGGCTCTGTTAGTAATGGCTCTAGTGCTTATTACTCAATATAATAGCTTGTTCTATACGGCTCTTACCATGTCAGCGATTGTCTTATCCACTGGTGGGGTGGTGCTTGGTTTGATGATAACAGGCGGTACATACTCCATTACATTCTCATCTTTAGCGGTGTTCGCTCTCGCTGGGATCGTGGTAAATAACAACATCGTCCTAATCGATACTTACGAACACTTAAAAGTAGATAAAGGTCTTCCTTTCTACGAGGCCCTTATTAAGACATGTGCTGGGCGTTTCCGTCCGATCATGCTAACCGTGTTAACTTCGGCAGTGGGTTTATTACCGTCAGCCACTCAAGTTACAATCGATTATCTTAATGGTGATTTTTATGTGGATTCTCCCATGTCGGCAACTTTTGCTCCCATATCGCAAACTATTATTTTCGGTCTATTATTTGCTACGGCCTTAACTTTGGTTGTTTCGCCTTGTGTTATCTATTTGGTGGAATGTCGTAGAGCGAGAAAAAATAAAAATATTACAATCGCCGAGTTTAACCCTGTTTATTTCGATCAAGACATTGAAATTTCAGATAAAAGCTTAACTAAAATCCACAAGAAATATAAGGATAATCAGAATAAGCTAGCAAAAAACTCACAATAATAAAATAATTCTTGACTTTTATCCTAATATTATTCAAAATACATAGGATAAGAAGAATTAATTAATATTCAAAAAGGTTTAAAGATATGAATACGTATCGCACTCACAATTGTAGTGAACTAAGAGCTAAAGACGTTGATAAGCAAGTGAAATTATCAGGCTGGATAAATCGTAAACGTGATCATGGTAATTTATTATTCATCGATCTCCGTGATCATTACGGCATAACCCAATGTGTTATAGATATTTCTTCTGATTTATTTAAAATACTGGAAAAAACACGTGTAGAAAGCGTAATTACTGTAATTGGTAAAGTGATCTCTCGTGGGCAAGAAGCTATTAATCCCAATTTAGATACTGGGGAAATTGAAATTGTCATCGATGAATTAATCGTCGAATCATCGGCGGATGTTTTACCATTCCCTGTGGCAGGCGACAATGAACTAAATGAAGAAATGCGTTTACGCTATCGTTATTTAGATCTACGCCGTGAAAGTGTTCACAATAACATTATCTTGCGTAGTAAAGTCATTAATATCTTGCGTAATCGTATGATAGATCAAGGATTCTTAGAAGTTCAAACTCCGATTTTAACGGCGTCTTCTCCCGAAGGGGCTAGGGATTTCTTGGTGGCCTCTCGTTTACATCCAGGTAAATTTTACGCACTTCCGCAAGCTCCACAACAGTTTAAGCAATTACTGATGTGTTCTGGCTTTGATAAATATTTCCAAATCGCTCCTTGTTTCCGTGATGAAGACGCTCGTGCCGACCGCTCTCCTGGGGAATTCTATCAATTGGATTTCGAAATGGCTTATGCCACTCAAGATGATGTCTTCGCCATTATCGAACCTGTTCTTTATGATCTATATAAAGAACTAGGCGGAGAGAAAAAGGTCTCTGATCTGCCCTTTAAACGCATTCCCTATCGTGAATCCATGCTTAAGTATGGTAGTGATAAGCCAGATTTACGTAATCCGCTTATTATTAACGATGTTACAGAAGAATTTCGTGGTAGTGGTTTCGGCTTATTTGCAGGTCTGATCGAAAAAGGTAATGTAGTGCGTGCCATTCCTGCCACTGGTGCATCATCTCAACCACGTCGCTTTTATGATAAGCTAAACGATTGGGCAAGAGAAGAGGGCCAAGGCGGTTTAGGATATATCATTTTTGAAGAAAATGGCAATGCTAAAGGACCCATCGCTAAGAATCTCGATGAAGACCGTATCGCTAAAATTAAAGAAGTTTGTAACTTAAATAATGGCGATGCCGTATTCTTTGCTTGCGGTAAAGAGCTAGACGCCTCTACCTTTGCAGGAGCGTCAAGAACTCGTATCGCCAATGAGCTTGGTCTTATTAAAGATGATTCTTTCGAATTCTGTTGGATTGTTGATTTCCCAATGTTTGAAGAAGATGATAATGGCAAAATCGAATTCTCTCATAATCCGTTCTCAATGCCACAAGGCGGAATGGAAGCTTTAGAAACCATGAACCCACTGGATATTCTAGCATGGCAATATGATATTGTTTGTAATGGTATCGAGTTAAGCTCTGGTGCTATTCGTAATCATAAACCTGAAATCATGTACAAAGCCTTTGATATGGCAGGATATACCAAAGAAACCGTTGATACGGAATTCGGTGGCATGATATCTGCCTTTAAATTCGGAGCTCCGCCCCATGGTGGATGTGCTCCAGGTGTTGACCGTATGATTATGCAGTTGGCAAACGAACCGAACATCCGTGAAATAATTGCATTCCCAATGAATCAGCGTGCCGAAGATCTTATGATGAATGCTCCGTCAGAAGTGGCGGACACTCAATTAAGAGAATTGCACATTAAAAAATCTCTTCCTAAAAAGATTGAAAAGAAAAGCGATTAGTAAAATATGATAACTATAATAATGTATCTTAATATTAATTTACCTTATTATAGTTATTTTCATATGCAATATAAATTATATTTCTGATAAAATACAAGGAAAAATATCATGACAAAACATTTAGATTACAAAAACTTAGAAGTAATTGTTCATCCATTAATTCAACATAAATTAACTATTATGCGTGATATTAATACATCTAAAAATAAATTCCGTCAACTTTTAGGCGAGATCACTATTCTAATGGGCTATGAAATCACACGAGATTTTAAATTAACAACAAGAAAAATTAAAACTCCTGTAGCTCCCATGGATGCCCCAGTGTTATCAGGACGTAAGGCGGTAATTGTTCCTGTTTTACGTGCTGGTCTAACTATGAGTGATGGTCTAGAACAATTAATGCCCTCGGCTCGTGTGGGGCATATTGGTTTGTATCGAGATCCTGAAACTAAAAAACCTGTGGAATATCTTGTGAAACTTCCCGATATGGATAAACGTATATGCTTACTTGTTGATCCCATGCTTGCCACTGGTAATTCACTGATTCACGCCATTAAGGTTTTGATCGAACATGGGGTAGTTGTGGAAGATATTAGAGTTGTTGTTTTAGTTTCTGCTCCTGAAGGCATTCGTAATGTGGAGGCGGTTTACCCTGATGTTAAAATCTTTACCGCATCTCTTGATGATCACTTAAATGATCACGCTTACATCGTACCAGGCTTGGGCGATGCAGGTGATCGCATGTTCGGTACTAAATAAATAATTTCATATGAGTATATATAGTTATAAGAATGGTTTGTTATTAACTTTAAGATCTAGCCTGTTTGTTTTACTCCTATTCATCTTCTCTATGAACATGAGTGCGAACGCTTACGCTCAAGATAAAGCTAAAACACAAGATAAAACACAAACTGAAGTTAAATCTACGGATAAAGTTAAATCTAAATCTACGGATAAAGCAGATAAAACTTCCACAGGAAAATCATCTTTAACAGATAGTAATATAAAGACAGCCACTAAAAACTTTAGCGGGATTTATGAAAATAAAGAAGTCTATAAGGTGTTATCTGCCTATGATGAGAAATTATACCGTCAGATATACATATATCAAAATAATTCACAATGGAAAAGTGCCGATAAACTCATTGCTAAATTGCACAATAAAATCTTACTCGGCTATGTGATTGCCAATCGATATCTTCATTGGGATTATCGTACAACCTTTGGGCAAAATCAACGTTGGTTGAAAAAATACAGCCATCTTGTGATTGCTTTGGATATATACAAACTGGCAAAATTAAAAAGACCTAGCAGATACAGACACTTAAAGAATTGGCAATTGGTAGTTCCAACTTCTCAAGTGCGTGGGATTTATCATTATAGAGTATCTTTAAATAAGCCAGCTCCGACCTTAGGATATTCACGATCAAGTACAGCAAGAAAATATAGAAAACTCTTAAAGCACTATATATACAGGGGCTTAACCCTATCAGCAAAAAGAATGCTCCAAAGTCGAAATGTGAAAAAAAGGCTTTATCATGTGCAGTATGATAAATACGCTACAGAGTTAGCCATGGTTTATTTCATTGATAATCGCATTAAATTTGCTAAAGAATGGGCGATTCTTGCCTCTAATAGATCAGGGACTTACATCCCTAAGGCCTCATTCATTGCAGGGATGATCTATTGGTTGGAAAAGGATTGGAAAAATGCCAAAAAATATTTTGAGCGTGCTTATAATGCTAAATATAATACGGTTATCGCCAAGGCAAAATACGCCTTTTGGGCAGGACGTGCCGATCTAAACTTGCGAAATTCTCAAGGAGCATGGTCTTGGTTTGTGAAAAGCACCAAGTATCCATTTACCTTTTATAGTCTCCTAGCTTATGATATGCTAGGGCAGAAATTTCCTTTCAAATGGAAAATCGAACAAACCAAGCGTTTAACTGCAAAAGAACAAAAGGGCGTTCATACATCCTTAGCTCTTGCTCTAATACAAGTTGGTCAGAATCAGCTCGCAGGGAATGAACTTCTTTCCATTTGGGATAGACAAAATCAGGAATTACAAAGCAAGTTAACATATATTATTGCTCAAAATGATATGGCTAGTGCCAGCTATCGCTTAGGGAATTATCTCGGTCGTCGTTTAAATAATACCAATACAGGGCTATTGTATCCTACTCCGATCAGCTGGAAACCTTTAAATAAATATACTGTAGATCCTGCCATGATGTTCGCTCTTATGCGACAGGAATCACAATTTAATATTTACGCTAAATCCTATGTGGACGCTAGAGGATTACTACAATTAATGCCACAAACCGCCGCTTTTATCGGTAGGGATAGCCGTTGGCGACATCATTGGAAATATAAATTATTCACTCCATCAGAAAATATCAAACTGGGGGAAAAATATGTTACTTCCTTGGAAAATGAGCGATATATTAAGGATATCATCGGCTTATTAATGAGTTGGAACGCAGGACCAGGGAATTATTTAAAATGGCGTAAAAGAATTAAATATCGTACTAACCCTTTGATGTTTATAGAAGGAATCCCAAGTTCGCAAACAAGAAATTTTGTTAAGTTGGTATTAACAAACTTTTGGATATATCGTTCACGTTTAGGCGAGAATTTATTGTCATTACATCAAATATCTCAAGGGAAATGGCCCACTCTTTCATCTAATCATATCATAATTAAGAAAGAGCATAAAAAAGTAACAAAACATAAGAAGTAAGGAATAAGTTATGTTAAAAAAAAGTATGTTAGAAAATGTTGAAAATCTCATTGAAAAAGCGACAGAAGTACGCCTAAATGCTCATGCACCCTATAGTAATTTTCTTGTTGGTAGTGCGGTTCTGGACGATAAAGGGGATGTTCATGTGGGATGTAATGTGGAAAATTCCGCTTATCCTAGTGGCTCATGTGCAGAAGAACAAGCTATCGGAGCGATGTGTGCAAAGGGTGGCAAAACCATTCAAGATATTGTAGTAATAGGGAAATCTGATGCTCTTGTAACTCCGTGCGGAGCTTGTCGTCAACGTATCAGAGAATTTTCAGCTCCACAAACTCGCATACATGTATGTGATACAGAAAAAGGTTTATTAAAAAGCTATAGCATGCAAGATTTATTGCCAGATTCCTTTGGTCCCGAAAATTTATAGCTCGAGCATATTCCCTATGTGAAGAAAAATTTTAAAATCATTGTGATTAAAGCTAGTAATTTAGATTTTTATATATACTTATAAAGAGTAAGCATTGAGTATTATTTTTAATCTAAAGGAGATTAGTAAATGTCTAGTATTAGTAATTATGTTTCAAATCATTGGAATGGCAAACATTCGCTTATGAAAAGTTTTTGGCTTAATATGTGGTTGATTACCTTTCTTAGTATTCTTTCTATAATTTTATATCACAATTTAGTTTTGAAAAACCTAAGCGTGAATACATCCGATAAGTTGGCGGGTGGATTGGAATTATTGTTTTTCTTATTTGTAGCCTTTTTTATTGTCTCATATATTTGGGGAATAGTCGGCACATGGAAGAGAGCCAGTGCAATCATGCTAAAAAAAGATCATCATCATCATATATTCTTGAAAAAATTATGGGCCTTCGCAGCCGTTTTAGTTATCATTTTAACCGTTGTCGAAATCGTTTTCAACGCCCATAACTTCATCCCTGCATGGGTCAATATTATTGATAAGTCCATAAATCATCTAAGATAGATAATTTTTTTAAATTATATGTTAAAAAAGAGGTACTAATAAATAGTATCTCTTTTTTATTTATTGGTTGGGGAGTGGATAACAGTTAGCTAAATATTTTTTTTCTTGGGGTTGACAAATATATTTATTTGTGATATAGTTAGCTCATCGTAAAAAAGTATATGTTTTTAATATACTTTATAAATAACAATATGATAACTAATTAAATTATTATAATTTGAGAAAACTAATTTATAAGGAATGATCTCCATGACTAAATCATTAAAAAAGACGCTTTTGATATTATTACTTTTAATAATAGTTGTTTTAGCTGGCTATTATTATAGTCAAAGCCGAAATCAAAGCATGGAAAATGGTAAAGTATTACGTGTATTAAATGGTAAAACTCCCGATAGTTTAGATCCGCAAATGTCATTTGGCGATTGGGATTGGAATATCGAACGTAACTTGTTTATGGGGTTATTTGTGCCTGATAGCATGGGAAGTCCTGTGAAAGGTCTAGTTAAAGATTATACGGTATCAGATGATAAACTTATTTACACATTCCATATGAGACAAGATATAAAATGGTCAGATGGTAAGCCTTTAACTGCCGAAGATGTGTTATTTTCCTTTAGAAGAGCCTTAACTCCGAGTACAGGATCGCAATATTCTACAATGTTAAAGCCAATTAAGAATGCAGGCGAAATTCTAGACGGCACAAAAGATCCTAAAGAATTGGGCGTGGAAAAATTAGATGATTATACAATTAAAATAACCTTAAGCGGTGTTACTCCTTATTTTATTTCTCTTCTTTCCGCTCCTGTGGCTGAAATTATTCCAGAACACACTGTAAAACAATACGGCAAAGACTGGATCAAAACTGAAAATATGGTAGTATCAGGCCCATATAAAATAACTAAATGGACTCCTAATGATAAAGTAGTAGCGGTAAAAAATCCCACATATTATAATGCGAACAATGTGAAAATCGATAAGGTCATATTCCTATCGTCTGACAACGCAGCAACGGAAGAAAAAATGTACATATCAGGTGTAGCCGATTGGAGTCGCAATGTTGATATGTCTAGATTACCTAGTTTACGAAAAAAATTAGGCGATGAAGTTAAAGTTTATCCTATATTCGTTACATATTATTATGTGGCAAATAATAACGATCCTAAAATGAAAGATGTGCGAGTGCGTCAAGCTCTAGCCATGGCCATAAATAGAACGGATATCACTAAACACGCCATGAATGATACGGTTGTCCCTGCCACCGCATGGATTCCACCGCACATGTTGAATTATATACCTGCTGAAGAACAACCGAAATTCTTTTGGAGTGGTCTAACATATAAGGAACGCTTGGCAAAAGCTAAATCCCTATTAAAATCAGCAGGATACGATGAAGATAATCCCTTAAAGATTACTCTTAGCTATAACAGTAATAATCTTAATAGCCTGATCGCCGTGGCTGCTCGTTCTTTTTGGAAGAAAATCGGAGTTGAGGCAACTCTTGAAACGAAAGACACCCATACCCACTACGCCGATCTTGCAAAAGGAAATTATCAATTGGGGCGTGGCTCTTGGGATTCATCTTATAACGATCCCATGTCTATGTTATTCATATTCGGTAGTAAAAGCCCAAAAAACTATGCGAAGTATAATAGCCCTGTAGTTGATAATCTATTGGAATCAGCAAGTAAAGAACTCGATATTGACAAAAGAGCGAAAATCCTTGCTAAAGTAGAAAAAACAATCATGACAGATCTACCTTACATTCCTATCTACTTCCATACCACCGCCGAACTAGTATCTAAGAAAATCATCGGCTACACCCCAAACCCATTACAGATTAATCCAATCTGGCTAATGGATCTAAAATAATATCCTTAAGACTAGATAAAATGAGCTAATACACGCTCTTAACTAGGATTAATACAACCAACTAGCCCCCTACCCCCCACCGAACTTCTAACATACAGTCGCGCACTCTTTGGGTGGATATCTTGACAGGTGGTCGCACTCTTTGGGTGGGTATCTTGACATACAGTCGCACTCTTTGGGTGGATGTCTTGACAGGCGGTCGCACTCTTTGGGTGGGTATCTTGACATACAGTCGCACTCTTTGGGTGGATCTCTTGACAGACGGTCGCACTCTTTGGGTGGATCTCTTGACAGACGGTCGCACTCTTTGGGTGGATGTCTTGACATACAGTCGCATTCTTTGGGTGGATATTTTGACAGACGGTCGTATTTTTTGAGTGGATATCTTGACAGACGGTCGCACTCTTTGGGTGGATGTCTTGACATACAGTCGCATTCTTTGGGTGGATATTTTGACAGACGGTCGCACTCTTTGGGTGGATATTTTGGCAGACGGTCGCACTCTTTGGGTGGGTATCTTGACAGGCAGTCGCATTTTTTTTGTGGGTGTCTTGACAGGTGGTCGCAGTCTTTGGGTGGGTGTCTTGACAGGTGGTCGCATTTTTTTGGTGGATGTACTGAAGTGTGGGGAAGTGATTGTGTTTTATATTCTATTTGTTTGAATTTGAGTTGATTTTTGTTGTTGCTGGCCTAAATATTAGGCCAGCAACAACAAAAATCAGTAAGGTATAAAATAACTAGTTTTAGTTATAATGTTCTGTTATTGTTGTTTCAAGTTATAATACTACAAAAGATATTTATTGTAATTTACATCAAAATGGCTTCACATAGTAAGAAATATTGTCATTCCAAGTTATAATGCTACAAAAGATATTTATTGTAATTCATATCAAAGTAGATTCACATCCTACGAAATATTGTTGTTTCAAGTTATAATGCTATAAAAAATACTTATTGTAAATTATATCAAAATGGCTTCATATAGTAAGAAATGTAATAGTAAAGTTTATATGTTCGTTTAATGAAGTTGAATACATATAACTTGGAATAACAATATTTTGGATTAAAAATAAAAAGCCTAACGCTTGGTAGAGTGTTGGGCTTTTGTTTGGCTTAGGTTAGGCTAGATCCATAAAATTGTATTTTTGGAGTAGGGCGGAGTTGAATGGGGGGATTGTTTTGCTGTATATTACTTCTAGGACTTCGTTTTCGTCGAGGTTTTGCTGACCGGCGGGGTTGCCGTCGGTTTGGGCGGTGAAGTAGTACATTTTATTGTTATTCATACCAGGGTTCACATATGCCCAGCCGTGGGGAGTTATGGTTTGGATGATGTGGCCGCTTTCTTCTTGGGTTTCTCGGATAGCACAGTCTTTAGGGTCTTCGCCGTCGTCGATAACGCCACAAATTGGTTCAATACATTTTTCCTTAATTCCGTATCTTTCTTGTTCTACTAAGATCCAACTGTCATTATGTTTTACCATAATAGATATGAAGTTATTTTGTTGGATTTCCACAAAATTAGTTAGCTTATTTTGTTTGATCTTAAAAAGATTAAAGTTATATATATAATCTTCTGGTGTTTCTTCTGGTTGTACTATAGCCATTATTCTGTTCCTTTGCTTTCTTCTTTATTGTCTGCAGTGCTGTCTTCTGCTGTTGTTGTATTTGTTGACGATGTCGGTGTCGGTGTTATTGCTGTTGTTGGTTTAGTGATTTTCTTTGGGCGTGATATCTTGGTTTTTATTAGAGGTTGAGCGTCTGTTGTATCCTGTTGCAGATCGCCAGTTGGCTCTTTTTTAGTACTTGATATGCTAGTGCTTGAGATTTTACCTGGGCGAGTTTTTACTTTTAATGGCGATAGTGGTTCGCTTGTTGGTTTTTCATCCGTTGGTTTTTCACTAGTCGAGAGTTTCTCGCTTTCTTCTATGTTTATAACCTTAATGGATTTTTTTGACGGAGTGATCTTCTTTGGACGTACTTTTTTTATTGTAAGAGAAGATTCATTCTCTGTAATGCTAGCACTCTTTTTAGTCTCTGTAATAGTTTCACTCTTCGGAGGCTCTGTAACGCTTGCACTTTCTATAGTATTTGTATCTTTTGTGCTATCTTTAAGATTGCTAATGTCTTCATTTATATGATTGTCATTGCTGATACTTAATTCATCTTTAGTTCCGTCATCTTTGAATAAATCGCTTTTAAAGGAGTTCTTATTGTTAAAGTTTTTATTGCCAAAGGTCGTATTAGATGATGAAAAATCACTCTTAGGAAGATCATCACTTGATATACTGGTCGATGTTTGAGTATTTTTGTCCGCACCTGTTAGGGATTTCATTATCTCATTAATAACATTTTTTTCCGATACGGAAATGCTATCTTTCTTCGTGAAATCTGTCTTTTCTATGGCTGGATTAGCGGTTGCGGTTGCGGTGGGAGTGGGAGCGTGTGTTGTTTCCTTATGATCTGTATTTGTTGTGCTGTGAGTACTAGGATTGGTATTGCTACTATCTGAAGAATGATAATCAGGCTTTTTTCTTCCCTTTCTTAAGCTAGTTTGTTGATCTGTAGAAGATACAAATGAATTATTAGAATAATTATTGGGCAGTTCTTTTGCTTGATTCACATGGGAATAGCTATCTGATGAGTTATATTTTTTCGAGCCATATTTGATATTCTTTTCCTTAAAGGATTTGATCTGTTTACTAGCGTTAGTACTGGGATTATTATCTAAATAGTTTTGAGCTTTGAAAGTATTCGTTGGATGTTCGTTATTGTCAGTACTATCGGATTCATTGCTATCTTGACGATCGAAAGTATATTCATCAAGTTTTTTTGTACTATCAATATCTAAATGGATTGTGATATTGAATGTTTCTTCCATATCGGCAATATAAGAACGCTTTTCATTGAGAATATATAATACGGCCTCTTGTGATGCTGATACTCGTAAATGTTGCGATATGCCACGAATTGCTTCTTCTTCTATGGCTCTGATAATGTGTAAAGAAGATGAAGAAGTGGAACGCATATAACCCGTACCACTACAATGCGGGCAGATTTCACTATGAGTTTCAAAAATAGACGGGCGTAAACGTTGGCGAGATAATTCCAATAAACCAAAACGTGAAATTTTACTCGATTGGATTTTAGCATTATCTTCTTTGATGAGTTTTTTTACTGTCTGTTCGATTACTTTTTGATTGTTAGGATTCAACATATCAATGAAATCGATCACGATAAGACCTGCTAAATTCTTAAGTTGTAATTGTCGCATAATTTCATGGGTGGCCTCCAAGTTAGTTTGCAAGGCTGTTTCTTCGACAGAGTTTGCTTTGGTAGCTCGTCCGCTATTTACATCAATGGCCACTAAGGCCTCTGTAGGCGATATGACGATCGAACCACCTGACGGCAACTGGACAATGGGATCAGCAATGGCACTTAATTGGCGTTCCACCTGATAGCGATGAAATAAAGGCAGAGATTCATTTTTATATTCTAAGATCTTTTTTGAATGGGATGGCGTGATAACTTTCATGAAGTTTCTAGCTTGTTCGAAACCCTTTTCCCCCTCCACTAAGATTTCTTCGATGTCTCGAGTATAGAGATCTCGAATGGCTCTTCTTATTAGGTTGGCTTCTTCGTAGATTAAGCCGATTTGTTTTTTCTTTTTAGAATCTTCGCATATGGTAGCCCATAATTTTACAAGATATTTCATATCTCGCATGATTTCCAACTTAGAACGCTCTTCCCCTGCGGTTCTGATGATTGTAGAAACACCAAAGGGTAATTCCATACTATCTAAGATCTCACGAATACGTTGGCGATCTTGGTTGTTTGTGATCTTTCTTGATACTCCTGAATTATTGTGAGTATTTGGCATAAACACACAGTATCTTCCAGAAATTGAAATGATCGTAGTTAGGGCCGCCCCCTTATTTCCACGCTCTTCTTTTACCACTTGGACAATTAATGGTTGGTTCGGCTTAAGAGCGTTATAGATATCATACACGCTTGAAGGATGAAGTGGCTTTTTAGGTAATATGTTGCCTTCTTCATCGGTTTCGGTTGTGTGATTTTGCAAGATAAGATCATTTAAACGCTCTCTTTCTTTATTTGAAAGCAAATAATAATCGGGGTGGACTTCGGAAAAGGATAGAAATCCGTGTCTATTAGCACCATAATCAACGAATACCGCTTGTAGAGATGGTTCGATTCTGCTTATTCTACCTAGGTAAATATTGCCTTTTGTTTGTTTGTTGCGTTCATTATCGTATTCAATAACATCTAATGTATCGCCATTCATGATAACAACACGGGTTTCTTCTTCTTGTGTTGTATCAATGAGCATACGTTTTATGGCCATGTTATGACTCCTAACATTTATTTAAGTGCTTTACTTTACATTCTTCTCAATGATCTTAATTTTCTTTATATCTTACATCTTGTAACATCTAGATCAATGTTTAATTATTTAAAGTATAGGTTTTTTTATTAACTAACGAAAAAATATTTCCATTAGCTTGTGCATTTTGATTCATATGTACTATATTTAATTAAAATTAACTTAAGTAGAATTTAACTTAAATTGAAACACGGTCAACATATGTATTATCTATCATATAATTTTTTTTTACATAAATCAAGTTGTTTTTTCTGATATTAACTTTTTATACATTTTTACTTGATATTATATATGTAATGTAAGGTAGGTTATAGTTATTTTGTGTAAAATAATTATATATATAACAAATTCGAAATCACGCTGGGATAAATATTTCTATGTATAAAAAATTCCTGTTCTTTTTATTCATTAATATGACAATATTTTTTTGTGGATATCTACATAACGCCAATGCTCATGTATATTCCATTCGTGCCGCAGGGCATAAAACATATGATCGTATCGTGATTGAAATGAGTAGCAAATACAAAACGAAAATATATATGCTTTCAAAACCCTATAGGGTTGTTATCGATCTTCCAAGGACTACTTGGTCGAAAAATCTATCGCAAATCACTACCAAGATAAGTAATGTGAAAAAAATAACTTTCGGTGTGTTAAATCATACTACCGTTAGATTAGTGGCAGAATTAAAAGCTCCCGCCCATTTAAAGCACCCCTTTTATTTAGATCCTAAATCACGCTTTAGTAAAACCAAACATTGGCGAGTTGTGGTTGATCTCATTCATACATCTAAATCAAAATATGTTACTAATAAAATTCCTAGCACAAAAACAGCAAAGAAAACAACCACTCATCATGTGGTTAGACATATTAAAAAAAGCGTAACACATTCTAAAACTAGCCATTCTAAAACCAGCCATTCTAGAACTAAAACTGTAAAAGCTAAAAAATTTGTGGTTATGTTAGATCCTGGCCATGGTGGTATCGATTCAGGGACAATCAGCACCATATACCGTAGTTTATGGGAAAAGAATGTGAATCTAGATATTGCCAAAAGAGTTTACACTCTGCTAGCCAAAGATCATAGATTTACTCCAAGAATAACACGTAGTAAGGATTACTTCATTCCTTTAGTTAAGCGTATTTCCATAAATCATAATGCCCATTCGGATTTATTTATCTCTTTCCATTGTGATGCTGCATCCAATCATAACGCACGTGGAGCAACCATATTTTCCTTAGGACAACGTGGTAAAAATCAAGTGCTATCAAGAAATGTTCGCCGACTAATGGACAAGGAAGATAATGCCGATCTTGTGGGCGGTGGCGTTAATATTAAAGATTATGGTAAGCATGTGGGCGGTATCATGTTCGATCTAACTCAACGTAAAATGATGTCCTTTTCGCAACAATTTGCATCCATGATCCAAAGTCAATTCAAAAGCCATAAGATCCGCTTGAAAACAAGATCGTACGAGCAAGCCAACTTTGCCGTACTAAAAGCTCAAGATGTGCCGTCGGTACTAATTGAAATGGGATATCTAAGTAATCACTACGACGCCAAAGACCTAAGGGCTGCACTGGGCAGACAAAAAAGAGCCATAGCAGTAGTGAACGCCATTAAATTGTTCTACAGCAAAAATCATACAGCCCTAGGGAAATAAGATCTTTATAGGGATATTCTAAGAATATTATAAAAATATTCTAAGGATATTATAGAGTTTTGTTTAGAATGTATTTGTATTCTTCATAATCTGCATTGATGTTTTTGGGATGGCTTTTATCTTGTGTGAAGTTTAACTTTTCAAGAAGTTTGTAGGACGGTTGATTTTTCACATCTGTATAAGCTAGTATTTGATTAATGTTGAGTTCCTTAAAGGCGTAATCTATTAAAGCAGATACGCATTCGAACGCCATACCTTTACCTTGATTTTCTGGAGCTATGGTGTATCCTATCTCTATTATACTATTATCGCTTGTGAAATGTATCGCCATATCGCCTTGTATGGTATCGGTATTTTTTGTTGTTATGGCAAATTGATACCAAGTATTTATTTTTGCAAAGGTGCTATAATCCATATTCGCAAAAAATTCTAGAGCTTTTTCATAGGTGTAATCTGACCAGCCTTGATATTGTGCAATGTTTTTATCGGCTCGATATCTGGTAAAAATTTCTAGATCTTGTTCTTGAAATGGGCGAATAATATGATTGGTTGTTGTTAAAGTAGGGGTTTGCATGGGCGATTTTCCAGATGATTTTACAGATAATTTTATAGGTAATTTTACAGATGATTTTAATTGCGATTGATAAATATCATAACATGGTTAAAAGAAAGAATCCAGTTAATATTTTTACTGTAAAAAATATGTGTGAAAAAATATCTTTTAAAAATTCTTATTAAGTGATATACTGTTAGCATATTATGATCAGCAACTAAAAATCTAAATTATGTATGAAGTATGAATGATAAATTATGAACGATGAGATAGAAAATAAAATATTAGATCCGAAAAGTAATCCTTTGTTGATAGGGCATGGGCAGGCATGGGATAAATTAATATCCAGTTATAATACTGATAAATTTCATCATGCTTGGCTTATTACTGGCTCAAAGGGAGTTGGGAAAGAAACTTTGATTTATCGTTTTATTCGTTATGTCATGGCGGATTTCGATGATGATGTGTTGGAGAATGTACATCATCCGATTTTTAGACAAATATCTCATGGGAATAATTTTAACATTCTTCACATTAAAGCGAGAGAAGAAATGGCCAGCGGGCAAATTCTCATGGATGATATCAAAGGCAATAAGCAAAAAAACATCGCAGGTGTCATCCCATTTTTAAAAACTAAGGTGGAGAATGGGGCGTGGCGTTTTGTGATTATCGATGAGGCCTGGCGTATGAACACATCAGCACAAAATGCCCTACTTAAGAACTTGGAAGAACCGCCAGCGAAAACGGTATTCTTTTTATTGTCGGAAAATCCTAAGCAATTACTTTCGACCATATCTTCTAGATGTCAACTGTTAAATACTTATCCCAATGAGAATGATAAAGTAAAAGAATATATTAAAGGTTTGTATCCTGATCTAAGCGATGAAGATTTACAAATTGTCATTCATTTTTCTTGTGGGAATATTGGTAAGGCGGTTAATTTTCTAGAAAATAATGGCTTAGCCATTTGGTTATTATTGCGTAATCTCATAGAAAAATTACCTGAATTAAATCACGATGAAATAATAAAGAATTTACCCCTATTTAAACCCCCTAAAAAGGACGAACCTAAAGAGCTTTCAAAGATTCGAATTACTATATTTATGGAATTAATTCAATGGATTGTTCTTCTTGCTATCAAGTATAATATTGGCGAAAATCAAGCTATTAGCGATGTGGATAAATCCTTAAGTTTGTTGTATGATAAACTTTTATCTTTACATACTCCTAAAAGTTGGTTAGAATTAAACAATAATATAACAGAGAACATCTATAAATTACGTGGGGGGTTTGCGACTCCATTACATGTATATTATACCGTGATAGCTAAATTATTTACTTAACAATTCTTTTGAAAAGTTATTTTAATACAAACACATTTAATAAAAACATATAAGGATCATATCATCATGTCGAATAATACTTTTTACGTTACTACACCAATTTATTACGTGAACGATAAACCACATATTGGGCATGCTTATACCTCGTTGGCTTGTGATGTTCTTTCTCGTTTCAAGCGTTTAGATGGTTATGATTCTCATTTTCTAACTGGAACAGATGAATACGGTCAAAAGATCGCCAAATCAGCAGAAGCAAAAGGAATGACACCGCAAGAATTAACAGATCACTTTTCCGCTAACTTCCAAGATCTGGCAAAAACCATGAATTTTAGTCATAACGACTTCATCAGAACAACCGAAGATCGCCACAAAAAAGGGGCTCAAGCTTTATGGATACGCTTAGAAGAAAAGGGCTTTATCTACAAAGATAAGTACGCAGGTTGGTACGCCATATCAGACGAAGCTTTCGTAACCGAAGATGAGATCACAACCAAGCCAGACGGGACAAAAATTGCCCCATCAGGTTCGGAAGTAACTTGGATGGAAGAAGAAAGCTATTTCTTTAAGCTTTCGGAATTCACAGAGCCATTATTGAAGTTCTATGAGGCTAATCCTAACTTTATTATGCCTAAATCTCGCCGTAATGAAGTGATTTCCTTTGTAAAAGGTGGATTGCTAGATCTTTCTATCTCGAGAACCTCATTTAATTGGGGTGTGCCTGTGCCAAATGATGATAAACATGTGATGTATGTATGGATCGAGGCCTTATCTAACTATATGACCGCTTTGGGATATCCTGAACAAACAGATAAATATAAGAAGTATTGGCCCGCTAATTTCCATGTGGTGGGTAAGGATATCGTCCGCTTTCATGCCGTATACTGGCCGGCGTTTTTGCTAGCGGCCGATCTACCTTTGCCAAAATGTATCTTTGCTCATGGTTGGTGGACAAACGAAGGGCAGAAAATTTCCAAATCCAAAGGAAACGCCATTAATCCCCTTGATCTAATTGATAAATATGGCTTGGATCAAGTGAGATATTTCCTTATGCGTGAAATTCCTTTCGGTAGCGATGGCGATTACTCTCATGATCGTATGGTAATGCGTGCCAATGCTGAATTGGCTAACGATCTTGGAAACTTGGCACAACGTGTCCTTTCCATGATCAATAAAAATTGCGGGGCTTGCGTTCCTGCGGTGGCTTTGTTGGCAGAACACAAAAAGCAAATGAACATCGGCTATGATGTTGTAGATAAAGTACGCAAACATATGGAAATTTTATCTTTCGATAACGCTTTAGAAGAAATATGGAAAGTTATCCGCTCGGCAAACTCGTGGATAGACGCTAAAGCTCCTTGGAAGTTAAAGAAAGAAGATCCGAGAGCCATGGAATCTATTTTGTATGCTCTTATGGAAAACATTCGTTGTGTGGCCATATTATTACAACCTTTCATGCCAGAATCTATCGAAAAAATGCTTGATCTTTTAAGCATTCCACCACAAAATCGCATGATAGAAAATGCCAGTGAAACATACGCCCTACAAGCAGGTATCGAATTGCCAGCACCAAGCGGGATTTTCCCACGCTATGAAGAGAGCGAATCTTAAAAAGGATATTATTTTTTATGTTACCATTGTAAATATACATATAAAAGCTATTTTATCCCATGAGTAATATATTATTTGTATTTTTTCCATATTAAATCTAGATTCTTTATTTTTATTTTAAGATTCTCTTAAGTTATTTGTATTTTAATTTATGATAAATTTTTAAATAAAGTATTGTTATACATCATTATTTTTAGATACTGTAAAAATATACCAATTGGTAACATATTAAAAACCTTTACAATTTTCTTAATATAATTTATATTAATATCTATAAAAACCCTAAACTTAAGTGAGGTATTCCCATGGGCTTAGTAGATAGTCATTGTCATTTAGATACAGTTATAAAAGAGAATATCGAACTTAGCGAGATTCTAACCACAGCCAAAGAAAACAACGTAGATACGATGTTATCAGTAACCACAACAAAAGAACAATGGGATAAGGTCGAAGAGCTTACCGCTCCCTATGATCATATATTCATGAGTATCGGTACTCATCCTTTAGAATCCAACGGTGGGGCCGATGATATATCGGTAGAAGAGATCACAACAAGAGTTCAAAATGGTAGTAAAAAGATCATAGCTATCGGCGAAAGCGGTTTGGATTTCTTTCATGAGGGATTTAATAAAGAAAAACAAATGGAAGCTTTTAGAATCCATATACAATCAGCTCGCAAGCTTGATCTTCCTGTGATAGTTCACACCAGAGAAGCCGAAGAAGAAACCTTGCAAGTACTCAAAGAAGAACACGAAATAGCTCCATTTAAAGGCGTAATTCATTGCTTTACCGCCTCAAGGGAATTCATGGAAGAGGCCGTGAAGTTAGGCATGTATATTTCCATATCAGGAATCGTTACCTTTAAAAATGCTAAAAAACTGGCAAAAGTAGTAAAAGATATCCCACTTGATCGCCTATTAGTGGAAACAGACGCTCCTTTTTTAGCTCCTAAACCATTCCGTGGCGAAACGAATTTGCCCGCTTATACCTATCATACAGCCAGTTGTATTGCCACTTTGCGAGATATGTCTTTTGAAGAGATAGCCGAAGTAACAACAAATAATTTCTTTAGACTATTTGACAAAGCCACAAGACCGTAGTATAATAGTTATTATCTTAATACTTTAAACAGGGTGTGAAAAAATGAGTTTAAAATTAACTATTTTAGGATCGGGATCATCAACAGGTTCGCCAGCTATCGGAAATAATTGGGGCGTGTTAGATCCCCTTAACCCAAAAAATAGAAGAACACGCTGTTCCGCCTTAATTGAAACATCAGAACACTCAATTTTAATCGATACATCGCCAGATTTGTACCAACAAATGATTGCTTGTGATATCAGAAGAATAAATTCCGTACTTTATACCCATCCCCATGCGGATCATTTGCATGGTATCGATGATTTACGTGGTATTAACCGTATGATGAAAAGCAAAATCGATCTATACGCTCCGCAAGAAGTCCTTACCTGCATAAAAGAACGCTTTTCTTATGTGTTAACTCCCTTAAAAAATGACGGAACGAACATTTATAAACCTTGGGTAGAATCTCACCTTGTGGAACAGAATAAGGAATTCGCCATTGGCGGTATAAATATCATGCCTTTACAAATGTCCCATGGGAAATATGGCGAGCCTGCTGTCGATTTTCTTAATACAGGATACGTCTTCAATAAAAAAATCGCCTATACTACAGATCTAATTCACTTTATAGATGAAGAATTCGCCTTTCAGCATTTGCAAAATCTGGATCTATGGGTTATCGGTTGCATTAGTAAACGTCCACATCACACCCATTTATCCCTTGATAAGGTCATGGATCTTGTGAATAAATTACATCCTAAGGAAGTTATTATCACTCATATGAGTTGTGGCTTAGATTATCAAGATGTGGACAATATAACACCTGATAACGTCAAACCAGCTTACGACGGTATGCAAGTAATTATCGATTAATCTTAAATTTCATACTCTTAAATCTAAAAAATTAAAAATAACTTAAGATATTCCTTGACTATTTTAATGGTTTAATATACAATATTGGTATTAATGAAAAATTCAAATTGTATAAATAAAGGATTGTTCCATGAAACTTAAAACTATTGTAATAGGTTGTGCGGTTGGCTTTGGTTTAGCAGGTATTGTATCTCAAATTATTCCCATGAATAAAAATAATGGATCTTCAACATCCAATGTTAAAGATATGATTCTTTTAGATAAATCAATCCCAGAAGGCTCATGGATAGACGGTAAGTGGGCGACAGAACGTGGAGCAGATTATAAACCAAGAGCTGATATCCTTAAGGGACGTTTGGCAAATGGTATGCGTTATGTGATCTTAAAACATCAGAATCCTAAAGGTAGTGTAAGTGCTTGGCTCGATGTCCAAGCGGGATCTTTAGTGGAACGTCCTAATGAACGTGGCTTAATGCACCTGTTGGAACACATGGCTTTCAACGGCACGAAAAACTTCCCTGCGGGATCTTTAATTGGCTTTTTCCAAGAAAACGGCATGACATTCGGTGGCGATAGTAACGCCTTTACATCAAGAACAACAACCGCTTATCAACTGAAATTAAAGTCCGATAAAATCGACAAGGGTTTGGATATTTTATCTGATTTCTCTGGGCGTGCCTTATTATCGCAAAAGGAAATCGATTCCGAGCGTCAAGTGGTATTGCACGAAAAAACCCTAAGAGATACTCCAATGTTTAGACTAATCCAAGCCTATACAAATCACATATATGGTGGAACAAAATATACAGAAATGCCAATCGGTAGTAAAGATGTAGTTCTACACGCCACTAAAAAGACCTTAACAGATCTATACCATGCTTGGTACAGACCGAAAAACGAAATTATTCTAGTTGTTGGTGATATTGATCCGCAAGCAGTAAAAAAACAGATCGAAGAAAAATTCTCTGATCTTAAAGCAGTGGGTAAGCCACGTACTTTACCCTATTGGGGCGATCTAAAAACTAAAGGCTTACATACTCTTTACTATAAAGATAAAACCACCGCTCCTAGGTTAATTGTGAGTACTTTACGCTCTCGTAGATTCTTAAATGATACTTATAATAATAAAAAAGATACTATCTTAAATAGTGTTGCAGGTTACATTTATCAAATGCGTATACAACAACAGATAGAAGAAAAAAAATCTCCGTATCTGAATCTTAACTATGATGTTACTCCGCAATTTACTCCTACTACCGAGTTGGTGGCAACGGTTAACACTACGGCCAATTGGAAAGATATTCTTGCATATACCCATAAGAATCTAGAACAAGCCTTAGAATATGGTTTCACTCAAGCAGAATTCGATTCGGCTAAAAAAGCATTTACTTTACAAGTTAATGACGCTGTGCAAAAGGAAAAAACAACATCCAATGAAATGTTAATCTCGCAGTTCTTAACTAGTCTTAATACAAATCTTGTTCCTAAAGATCCACAACAGATTAAGGATATATTCGTTAAAGTCTTCAAAGAAAGCACTCTTGATGATCTTAACAAAACATTCAAAAAAGCATGGAACACAAATAATAGATATGTGGTCTATACTGGTAATATTAATGTGCAAGGTGGCAATAAAGCCATAAGCGATGAATGGACAAAACTGCAAAAAGTAAAAGTTGAAAAACCTCTTGTAGAACAAACAGATAATAAATTCCCATATTTGGAAACTCCTAAAGCTGTTGAGATCAAAAGCACTGTAGATAAAACAGGTTTTAACGAAAAATATAACTATAAAGATGTAACTTTCAATAATGGCACTGTAGCCCACTTCAAAGCTACACAAAATAAAAAAGATCAAATTATTGTAGCCTTAAAAATCGGTAAAGGTTTATCTCAATATAAGGGAGCTGATTACTATAAAGCACAAATCGCCACTCATGTATATAATTCATCAGGTATTGGTAAGTTTAGCCCAACTAAAATTAATCAGAACTTTAGCGGTAATGAATTCTCAATTAGTTCTAGTATTGAAAATAACGGCTTGAACATCGTTATGGTTACAAGAAAAAAAGATCTTAAACTCGCATTCCAAATGCTATATACAAAAATCAAAGATCCGAAGTTAATGGAATCTGTCTTTGATAAGTATCAAACATCCTTAAAACAGGATTTACCATTAATGGATACAAGACTTGATTCATCGCAAGCTTATAAATCATTCAAATTCGTAAATGGTCCAGATATTCCAAAGCCGTTAACTTATAACGAATCTAAAAATATTAAGTTTGCAGGTCTTGAGCAATTAATGAAAAATACCATAAAGGGATCAACTTCAATTACCGTAGTAGGGGATTTTGAGCAAAAAGAAATAAGCGATTTATTGGCTCAATATGTGGTTTCCATTCCAGAAATTAACAAGAATCCGCAAGATAAATTTAAAACATCTTATCCTAAATATGTTCTAACAAAAGGTAAAACTTTAAATATTTCCTCGCAAGATCCGTCAAATAAGGCGAATGTAACCGTTTACATTCCCATTCCAGGGCAAGAAAATAATAACTTGCGAACTGATTCCAGCTATAGCGAACGAGATAAGCAAATGGCCTTTGCTACCTATTTCTCTTCTATTTTAAATGATCGCTTAAGAGCTGAAATCAGAGAGCGTCTTCAACTTTCATATTCTCCATATGCTTTAACTCATGCTAGCTACAATCAGCCAAATTATGGTTATATTGCCTTAGTTATTAGTACTAGAATCGCCGAAGTTAACAACGTGAAAAAAGCTTTATTATCCATTCTTGACGATATTAAAAAGAACGGAGTTACAGAAAAAGAAGTGGCTTTATTTAAACATCCTATCCAAGTATCTCATAGTTTAATATATCAAAATAATATGTATTGGCTTGCGGTTCTACAAAGTATCGATTATAGAAAATTCAATGCTTTATATTCTGCAGAAAAAGTCCATAATACAGTAATGAACGCTACCGCAGATGATATGAATAAGTTAGCTAAATCATTATTAGTTAAGAAAAATATATCATTTGTAGTAACTAAAGGGAAAGGGGTTAAGAAGAAATAGTTATTTAGTTCTAGTAAAATAATAATTATTATGTTATATTTACACATCGTTAATTTATTAATTTATTTATTTATTTATTAATATGTGATAAAGGAGTACAGGAATGCTTAATTTAAAAAATGCTACTTTTTCCTATGGAAAGAAAAACATAATAAACAATCTATCCTTAGATTTTTATCCAGGCACAACCAGTCTACTTTTAGGGCAAAATGGTATTGGTAAAACAACCATGTTGAAGTTAATCGCAGGCTTAAACTTTCTCGATAGTGGAACAATTAGCATAAATGAGCAAGATGTACAAAAGCGAACAGTCGAAAGCTTGAAAAACATCCGCTATGTGGCTGAAACACCTGAAAAATATCAAATACCCATTAATCAGTATTTAAAACTTCATCAACAGGCTTTCGGCTTGGATGTGGAAAAAATATCAAGCTATTTAACTCAAGCTAATATTAATTTAACTACCGATGTTAAATTCTTATCTACAGGGCAGAACAAACTATTTTTCCTATTACTTGCCTTTTATAGTGATGCGAAAGTTCTCTTGTTGGACGAACCCATAAACGGCTTGGATATTCAAAATCAAGTATTATTTTACAATATTTTAGAAGAAACCAACAAAAAGAAAGATAAAATCGTGTTGGTTTCCACTCATCATTTGTTGGATATCCCCCAATCCTTTAATGCCATTACAATTTTAGGGGTGAATCTTTATTCGCCTGTACTAAATTTAAAATATTTAGAAGAAAATTACATCATAGATTATGAAAAAAATATTCTTAATTCTGGTATGTTAGAGAATGTCTGCCCCATTGATGATTTAGAAATTATCCAACAATCTCATATTAATTCCGATAGAATTATTATTGCCAAACTTCCTAAAGAGGTAAAGGTGGACAACAAAATTAATATCCAAGCTTTATATTTAATGTACTTGATGTATAATAAAACTTTAGATAATTATCTCTCAAATAATCACGATACACCTATTGATACATTCACTAAGGAGGCTTAAAATGTTTTTTAAATTATATCTATCAGAATTAATAAGAATAAAAAATATACTAATTACGCTTGTAGTATTAGTACTTAGTTCGCAAGCACTGGACGCTATTTATTATCGTAATGTTTTTTATAGTCAAGGCATATCAAATTTTAGCATAACTGGAACATGGGGAACACTGGGGATTCTCTTAGTGATTCTCAATATTTGTACTTCAGTTTTTTTATTTTTCTTACTGCCGATTTTATACGTAAGACAGTATATGAGAAATAAAGAATATTTCTTGTCATATCCCATTTCCAGCCTAAAAAAATCCCTGCTGATTTTTGCCATACCATTTTCAATTATTATCGCCTGTCTTGTTTTTAGCTTAATCCCCATACTGATTTTTGACGGCTTTCACCATACATATATGTTGTTAAAATCCATAATCACTTCCTTTTCTCACCCTTACTCTTGGCTGTTAATTGTATGGGAGATTCTTTTGGTTGTCTTTTTAATTAATATATCTACCTTTAAAAAACTGATTCTCTTGTTTATCTTCGGCGGTCCTACCTGTGTTAATATTGGCTTTCACATATGGAAACATATCCTACCTGCTGACTTTGCGAAACCATCCTTATACGATATCCTATTCCATGCAAAACACTTCATGTCCGAAATATCTTATTTAATTGTATTAGTTATACTTTATGTTGGTGTCGGTTATATGCGAATCTCTCGCATGCAAACGGATTCTAACAGATACGTACTTCACTATTTTATCATACTCGGTATTGGCTTGTTTATCAGCCCACTAATCGCAGGCATAACCTTTTTAATAATTTAAGTGCCGTGAAAACGATCGTAAGATATAACCTTAAATCAGAACTTTACCACACTTTAGGCTATATTTTACGCTCTTCCCAGACGAGCTGAACAAAGCTTGTTCGCTCGTATATTTATTAAGTGGTTACTAGTTCTTATAACAATTTAATTTTCTTGTGAAAATATATACATGATTTTATATCTGACCATTTTTATTTAGAATCCACTGTGTTTATCATTTGTATTTGTTTGTTTATTTGTTTGTGCTGGCCTAAATAGTAGGCCAGCACAAACAAATAAAGACAAAGAGAATATAAAATATAGCGTTATGTAATAACAGTGTTGTGTTCTGACCGTCTACGCCTGTCAAGACTTCCGCTCGAGTAGACAACCACCTGTCAAGACTTCCGCCCAAACGTGTAACTGCCTGTCAAGACTTCCGCCTAAAAAGTGTAACCGCCTGTCAAGAGAACAAGCCATATGTAAGCAGGCCATTTTATAGCTAAGATCTAGTATACCATTCATAGAACGTAACGGCAGCGGCGTTTGAGAGGTTTAGGCTTTCCATGGATCTATTAATGGGAATGTGGGAGATTGTATCGCAGTTTTTTTCTGTAAGGTCTCGCAGGCCTTTACCTTCGGCACCAAAGACAAAAGCGATCTTGCCATCAAGACGGGTATCTTTTAAGGATGTGGAATGGTCGCCTGCTGAAAGTCCTATGATCCAAAAATTATTTTCCTTTAACTGTTCGAGCGTGTTTTTCATGTTACCTATGCGGATAACGTCGACAACTTCCAAAGCTCCACTTGCAGACTTGGCAAGGGTGGCGGTATTGGTGGGCGAATTTCGTTTCGGCATAAGCACTCCTTTAATGCCGAAAGCCGAGGCCGATCGCAATATAGCCCCAATATTATGGGGATCCATGGCCTCATCTAATATGGCAATGGCGTAATTATCTGTGAGTTTCGATTTGATAATCAGATCGGAAATATCAAGCTCTAACAATGGCTTAACATCACACATGATCCCATTATGCACCGAATCTTCGCCTATTGTATGGTTGATATCGTTACGAGTTACAACTTTTATAATATTCTCATTGATCATTTGCTCATGTATGATAGCGTCGAACTCTTCATGATGTTTATCGATAAAAGATTGGGTTATATATATATGATTCAATACTCTATTGGCATTCTTCATGCACGCAAGAGACGCATGACGTCCATATATGAGATTCTCGCTAGGAATCGTAATTTTACTTATGGGCGTCTTGATAACTTCTTTATCTTTTATGATAATATCACTTTTTGGCGTGTTTTTATGACTCCACTTTCGCAAGTTGGATTTTGGCTTGGAATTGAAATCTTTTTTAGAATCCTTTTTAAGAGATTTACCGCTCGATTTTTGATTTTTCTTAGAATTTTCCTTAGTATTCGTTTTAGAATTCACTTTAGAATTAAGTTTTTTTGAATTTACTTGTTTATTTTTTTTCATAATTATATCTTTCTAAAATACTGTATTGTAAAAGAATTTGCAAATATCGGAGCGAATTCTAATTTGCTTGTTATAATATCACTTTATTTTTATATTGACAAGAAATAAATAATATTTTATATTATTATCATAAGTTGTTTATTGGCTTAGTATATTATTTTAATATTACTTCCTTTAGATCTTGCATTGGATCTTGTAATATTATCATATCTTGGGGAGATGCCTGAGTGGTTAAAAGGGGTGGACTGTAAATCCATTGGCTACGCCTACATAGGTTCGAATCCTATTCTCCCCACCATTAATATAGCTAATAATATCTTATTAGTTTAGTAACGTTACATATATTTATATATATTGTTTATATTATATGTGTAAAGTTGCTAGATCTTGCGGGTATGGTACAGTGGTAGAACATCAGCCTTCCAAGCTGAGGATACGAGTTCGATTCTCGTTACCCGCTCCATATATTTTTTAAACTCTAAAAAAAGATTCCTATTTTAGAGTTTTTGTTTCATTATAACTTTTAGTTGGATTTCTAGAATATGTCTAAAGAAAAATTTGAACGCAATAAACCTCATTGCAACATTGGTACAATTGGTCATG
>NQOV01000004.1 GCA_002632265.1 Rhodospirillaceae bacterium MC! | reverse complement strand
AAGTTCCTTATTAAACACCCTTACATAGAAAAAGTCTTCCCTTTCTTTCACCTATGTATCAATTCTTTCTACAAATTTCCATTTTACTGATCTTATATCACATGATATAATATTTTAAAGATTATAAAAAAGCGATGAATTAATATTCATCGCTTTTTTTGTTGTTTATAGCATATCTCAAATAAAAGCAATCTGTTTATACTAAGCTCTTATTTTTTGTGCCGTATGATATATAATTACTGGCCTAATATATAGGCCAGTAATTATATATTAGCCACAAGCTTATACACAATAATTACCCCATATGAGCTATGAACTAGATCCTAGTTGAATATGTGATCGAACAAACTTTGTGCAACATCGCTATGTTCGGCCCGTCTGGCAAGACTTCCGCCCGAGTAGGGCAACCGTCTGTTAAGACTTCCGCCCGAGTAGGGCAACCGTCTGTCAAGACCTCCGCCCGAGTAGGGCAACCGTCTGTTAAGACCTCTGCCCGAGCAGAGCGACCGTCTGTCAAGACCTCTGCTCGAGTAGAGCGACCGTCTGGCAAGACCTCCAACTAAAGAGTGCGACTGTCTGGCAAGATTTCTAATCAAAGAGAGTGAGTGTTTGTTAAGACACTTATGGGCGAGACAAAAAAATATAAGTAATATTCTTGGAATATTACTTATATGGGTTAGTTATAGATTAGGCAGTTATCTTATTGTAATTTTTTGGCTTTAGAGAAGTCTAATAAGCCAGCACGGCAGAAGATTTGAGAATCTTTTAGAGTGCCACAGAATTCGGACGCTTTAGCCATTTCGCTGAAAGGGCCCACTGATAGGCGGTAGAATGTGCCACGTTCTGGTACGTCTATTATGGTAACTACAGGGTGCTTGCCAGCCAGTTGGGTTGGGAATGATGCTGAAAGGCGTTTCCAACCGTCTGTAGCGGCGTTTTTGCTGGTGTATGACGAGATATAAACGGCAGGGCGACGATAGCCAGTTGCTTTTTTAGTGGACGCATTAGTAGTACCACCGCTAGCACCGCCACTTGTTGACGCTGATGAAAGCGTACCACCGCTACCATAAGAACCAGAATGTGGAGTATATGTGCCTGTTGATGTTCTGTGATACATACCATGTTCGATTGCTGCACGTTCTTTAGCGTATTCGTCATTTGTAAGTAAGCCGTGAGTTTTCATAGCTTCCAGTTGACTAACTGCGGTAGCTGACGCTAACAATCCACTAGGTGGAGCGGGTCTTCTTAAGCGTTGTTGTGGAGCAGACGGCACTAATCCATCTAGAATAGTATTGCGTTCGCCTGTGAATTGATTTACAGATATAGCTTTTAATTCTAGAGCTTTAGATAAGCTTTTTAATCTGTTTTCAATTTCTGCGGTAGACGGTACAGGAGCGTCCAAGCCAATTGAAGGTTCTCTTTGAGTAAGTGGAGCTAACGCACCAATATTTTCTTTACGACGTATATTATATTCTTCAGGAGTAATCAAGCCTTTGTTTAGTAAAGATTCCAATGTTTCGAATCTTGAAATTACGTTTGCTTGTGGTTGTTTTACGCCGTATGTTTTCATAATTTGAGCGATATAATCAGGTACATTTTTGTTGATTCTATGTAATCGTGAAGCTCTTTTGGCTTTCGATGTGTTCAACATCGATAAACGCACGTCAGAAAGTTGAGACAAAGGCTTAATATTCATTGGCATGGCCATTACATTAATTTTGTTTTCATCAGACGGCGAAAGTGCGAGAATTTGCTCATACATCAATGCGGCTTGCTCTTCTTGCCCAAGTTGATCATAAACCATAGCTTTACCCATTAAGGCGTATACGTCATCATCATGACTTGCTAAAGCTTTATCAAAATAAGAATCGGCTTTTGAAATATTACCCTGCATTAATTGAGATAACCCAAGATCTGTATTTAAGTTATTAAATTCTGTACGTGTAACTGGTGCCATATTTGAACATGCACCAAAAGCTAATAATACAGAAGCTAAGGTTGTAGTTTTTAAAAACTGTTTAAACATCTGATTCCTCATTTAAAATCATATAATCCATAAATGTATTCTAATAACTATAACATAAATTGTGTTAATAACAAGTTAATATTTGAAATATCTATGGATATAATTGAATTGCTTTAATCTAATATGCATTTACTATGCCAACTAAATACTTGTTATCTAATATTTTATAACTGTTAGGTTAGAAGTATATTTCAGTTGGAAAATAATTAAGATAGCTTGCCTAAAATAGCATTTTCGATTAGCTTTATACTTTCATTCTTACCAAATATGGCAAAGAATCCACCCATACGAGGTCCGGTTTCCTGTCCTAAAAGACATTCATATAAAACCTTAAACCAATCCTTAAGATTCTCTGCATAGCCGTTTTCTTTGCCCACACTAAATACTAGAGATTGTATTTCTTTGCCGTCTGTTTCGTCGCCTGTGTAGGCTTGAAGTTGATCCTTTAACACTTTTAAGGCTTCTAAAGCTTGCCCTTTAGGTATTACATACTTCTTATTAGGCTTAACGAAATCTTGATAGTAGACAACCGCAAATTCACTTAATTTATTTAAAATCGGATTGTTTTGTGGCGTGGCGTCTTTGGCGTAACGCTTGATGAATGACCATAGGATCTCTTTATCATCAGCATTTACCACACTTGCCAGATTGAGCAATAAGGAATAAGTAACAGGCACATCAACATTAGTCGGCACATCGCCATTGTGAATGTGATAGACAGGATTATTTAACTTCGCCTTAGGATCTTGATCCGCATAGGCTTTGAGATGTTGCAAATATTCATCTACAGTTTTAGGTATTATGTCAAAATGCAAGCGTTTGGCGGTCTTCGGTTTTTGATACATAAATAGAGATAAGGATTCGGTAATGCCATAACGTAACCATTCATCCATAGATAAGCCATTCCCTTTAGATTTGGATATTTTCTCGCCCTTAGAATCAAGAAATAATTCGTAAATGAGATTCTGCGGTGGCTTTTTTCCTAAAATACGTACGATTTTAGAAGATAATGTTACCGAATCACTTAGATCTTTACCACACATTTCATAATCGATCTCAAGACCAGCCCAACGCATGGCCCAATCAACTTTCCATTGCATTTTACATCTACCGCCTGTAACTTTGGTTTCTACTTCGTTGTTATCTTCATCTAAATATACGATAGAGCCTGTTTCTTTGTTGGTGGAAATTACTTTGGCTTGTAAGACCTTGCCTGATTTTTCATCCACAGGTAGGAAAGGAGAATAGGTTTCTCTACGTTCTTCGCCAAGAGTTGGGAGAATCACATTTTTAATTTTATCGTAATTTTCGAGAATCTGAAGCATTACATCATCAAACATCCCACTCTTATAACATTTGGTAGACGACATAAACTCATATTTAAAGTTAAATTGATCAAGAAAAACTTGTAAGCGGGCATTATTATGTTCGCCGAAACTATCATGAGTGCCAAAGGGATCTTTCACTTTAGTTAGTGGCATGCCGATGTAGTTTGCCAGCTCTTCCTGATTGGGTACGTTGGTTGGTACTTTTCTAAAGCCGTCCATATCATCGGAAAAGGCGATGAGTTTTGTCGGCATATCAGATAGAACATTAAAGGCACGCATAACCATAGTTGTACGAGAATTCTCGCCGAATGTCCCCAGATGTGGCAATCCCGAAGGACCGTAACCCGTTTGAAAGGCAACAAATCCCTTTTCGGGTAATTTATTATTGAGCTTTTTTAATAAAGCACGAGCCTCGACAAAGGGCCAAGCGTTGGATTTTAAAGCTTCGGCTTGTAAAGTTTCAGCCTTTAATTCTTCTGTAGATGACATAAATCTCGCTCCTTGAATTTTTAGAAAAGTATCTGATGAAAATATTATGATATAATTGTTATAACACATAGAAAAGAAAAAGTCTAGGATATATTTTTTTACAATTTATTCTCAATATTAAATTTAATATAATAAATATTATACTGATTGTGAACAAAAAGATTGACATTTATATAAATATGTGTGTATAATATAATATGAGTATGACTATTAATTAAGATTATTAGTTAATATATTTAATACATGAAATTTAGGAGATGGCAAAATGGGTCATAAAGAAGTTGCAAAGCAGTATGTTGAAGCCTTGGGCGGATTAGATAATATCAAAACAATCGATAATTGTATTACACGTTTACGTTTAGAAATAGTTAATATGGATAAAGTTAACGAAGATAGAATTATAGAAATCGGTAGTATGGGAACAATTTACGTTGGTAAGAATAAGTTTCACCTTATTATAGGTGCACAAGTTGTAGGCATTGCTGACGAAATGCACAAGCTCAAAGGGGATGATGTGGTTACTAAAACATCAGATAAAGCCGATGATTATAAGCAAATCGCTACTCAATATATTCAAGTACTAGGCGGAGTTGGCAATATTAATAGAATTGATAATTGTATCACTCGTTTACGTATAAATCTTAAGGATATGAATAAGGTAAATGAAGACGCTTTGTCAAATCTAGATAATAAAGGTGTAATTCATACATCTAATACGGATTTACACATTATAATCGGTCTGAATGTTACCAGTATTGCTGCCTCAATGCGTCAGCTTTATGAAAATGCTTAAAATAAGCTAAACTAAGCTAAGCTAAGCTTAAAGTTATTATACATAAGTATAAAAAAAATAGTAGATGTAATTTTATATATCTACTATTTTTTTGTATTTTTTATTTATGGGGATAATTGTAAGTATAAAGTATGTAATATAAAGGATGTGAGAAATCGCTCAAATAATATGAGTGCTTTCTCACATCCTTTAGATTTTAGCCTTTAAATTCTAGCCTTTAGATTCTATCTTTGATAGATTCTATCCTTTAGAACTTAAGAATATTTATGAATGTTACGCATTGAGTCGGCGATACTGGTAACATTTAGACCGATTATAATGTGTAAATCATGAAGTGATTTATGAATAATTCCTCGGTTGTGTAATTTTGAAAGTTCGTCCTCGTTTACGTTTTCCATATTGTGTACTTTTAAGCGTAAACGAGTGATACAATTATCAACTCTTTCAATGTTTCTTACTCCGCCTAAAGCTTGGATGTATTGCATTGCGGTTTCATCGCATTCGCTCGCACCGTCTTCAATTGTACCGATAAAGCCGTCTTTTTTCATAGTGTGTAATTCGTCGGCAATACATGAAACATGTGTGCCGATTATAAGATGAAATTTATTATGACCCACATATATAATACCTTTAGCTCCAAGTTCTATGACTTTATCTTCATTTATTTTACTCATTTGGTTTACTTCTAAACGTAGGCGGGTAATACAATTATCGATTGTTTTGATATTATCTAATCCACCCAATGCTTTAATATAATTTTTTGTTAATTCTATATAACTCATTTGGTTATCTCCTAAATTTTATTTGTTAGTTGAATTTATTTAAGTATATTATCTAATTAGCTGTAATTAAATAATAGTGCTTATTTAAACGTTATTTTTTGATGTATGTATTAACCATATGAAATATATAGAAAATTACAATTTTATAGTATGAATAGTTTTATTATTTTTGTCTTACAATATAAAAACACCAGTAATTAACGTTATAGTTCATTATACACAAAATACCTTAATTTGTCAATGGTTTTTTATATATTTAAAGTTATGAAAAACCACAATTTTTTTTAAAGATCTTAAGATTTAGTTAAGATATATTCTATGTGTTTGATTAATAAAAAATATCATTCGTAAATAATAAATACTCCTTAACATTCATCACATAAAATAAACACTGTTTGTTTAAGATTTTTTCCTTGCAAGAATCCATAAAAATACGGAAAGATGTTGAAAAATGTTGACAAGATATTATATATATGTATAATAATTGTTAGTTGTTAATTAATCTGATTAATTAATGAATCTAAATGAATAAATTATGGAGAGAACCAAATGGGTTATTTTGAACTTGCAAAAGATTATGTAGAAGCGTTGGGCGGATTGGATAATATTAAAACAATTGATAATTGTATCACACGTTTACGTTTAGAAATGGTTGATATGACAAAAGTGGATGATGATAAAATTATCGCACTTGGAAGTAAAGGTACAGTATATGTGGGACAAAATAAATTCCACCTTATTATTGGAGCGAATGTTGTGTGTATCGCCGATGAAATGCACAATCTAAAGGGAGACGGTGCACTTACTACAGTTGCAAAAAATTCCGAAGATTACAACAAAACCGCAAAAGAATATATTCAAGCCTTGGGCGGAGCTGAAAACCTTGAGAAAATCGATAACTGTATCACACGCTTACGCTTAACAATTAAAGATATGTCTAAAGTTAACGAATCAGACCTTGAAAAACTAGATAATAAAGGCGTTGTTCATAAATCTGATAAGGAATTACACGTGGTAATCGGTCTTAAAGTTACAAGTATCGCCGATGAAATGCGTAGTATTGCTTAAGCATAATATATATTATATATCATGATATAGCATAAAATAAAATATCCCCATGTTTTTATTATTAGTTAATATAAATATGGGGTATTTTTTTTGCCTTGCCAGTGCTGTATATGGAATTCCCGAGTTTCGAACCAGAAGAGAGCGGGGGTTTTTATTTTAGGATTCGTTTACTATAGTTTGGATTTTTTGTTCTGGGACTGCACCGATGATGATTATGCCGTTGTATATGACAACTGGAGTTCCTGATAGTTCTAAGGCACGGGCCATATCGTAGACGCTTTTCATATAATCCATGGTTTGGGGATTGTCGACCATTTGATCGAGTTTTTTTGCGTCGAATCCTGCTAGTTGTGCTAATTCGAGGATTTTTTCCAAGGTTAGGGGTTTGGGAGCAGAGAATAAGGCGTCGTGATAAGCCATATATTGCTCATGGCTATAATTATGAAAAACCGCATAGGCGTACATGGCTGCCACAAGCGATGTTTTCTGCAAAATTGGATAATCTAAGAGAATTACTTTGAGATTATTATCTTTTTTAACCATATCGTGCAAAGACGCATGGATCGATTTACAATAAATACAATGATAATCAAATAATTCGTATATTACTTTACGACCATTTTTATTACCATAGTAGGGCGAATTTATAAACAATGATTTATTATTTTTAAACAGATCATTCACAAGACTACGTTTGGACTCTTCATATTGATTTAAAATATGTTGTTGATTTGCTAAGTTAATTTCTTTAGTAGAATCCGTAAAAGATTCTGCCATAGAGTTTTTATTTACAAAAAATAGTAAAAAAAATAAAAAAATAATACTTATTTTGTTCATGGATATCACATCCCATTCATAGTAATTAAGTTATAAGAATCAATTAAATAAAGATAACACATTAATAAAGATTTAGCAAGAACTTAATGCAAGATTAATGCCATTTACCAATCCTAAATCTCTTCTTAAGATTCTTTTAAACCTTATAATATATAACTATATAATGTTCTATTCCATTTAATATTTCTCCCAATAATATTAATTTAGAACATGGTCAAACTGACTCCAAGGTATGAGAAGTATATATTTTATACATTAATCCCTTTATTCCATAAATATTCTTATCCCTTTTATTATTTTTGGATTCTCATACCTTCAGTTTGATTTTATACTTCAAGTGCTTGATTATATCTCTCCTTTTTAAATCTTAATCTCGCACTTGATTTTTTCTTTTATTAATGTACCTATAATTTAAGGCCTAATATTTAGGCCTTAAATTATAGATATATAACACAAAAACAATATCTTAGCTAAATGAGTATTATGATTTAGAACATGCCACAATCCACTTGTGGAGACTTTAAGGGATTTAGAATGGTTTTTTCTTTTATAAACAGTATCTTAGCTAGTTTGTGAAAAAATTACTTGCATTGGGGTTGATTATTTGTTATAAATGGATTTAGATCATTAGGTAATAGATCTAAATCCATAGATAATTCGGTGTAGTTCAGTTGGTAGAACGGTGGACTGTTAATCCATATGTCGTAGGTTCGAGTCCTACCACCGAAGCCATTATGGAGGTGTAGCTCAGTTGGTTAGAGCGTCTGCCTGTCACGCAGAAGGTCGCGAGTTCGAGTCTCGTCACTTTCGCCAGTTAAAAAAGCCTTGTAAGTTAGTTCTTACAAGGCTTTTTACTTTGTTAATTTTCTCAAATATATGAGAAATGCTCATTATATATCCTTTCTCTGTGGAGTTGGATGTGTAAATCAGCTTTATAAATATTAAATATATGATATAAGTTCGGCCAGAAAATAAAAGAATACATCTAACAACAACATATACAGATATTATAAACATTTATCTATTCATAGCCCCACCCTCATCCCTAAAGTGGGGTTGAGTGAACTTTGTGCAACATAGCTAAAGTTTGGATTTTTTAGTCAAGATATCATGTTAAAGTAGGTAGGAGAGAGAGTTGTAATCTTAATATTGGACTTTATCTTCGATTTTAGTATAATTGCCTATGGATATTTGTTGGGAGTTGATTAGTTCTTGGATTTTATTTTGGGCGAGTTCTAGGAGTTTCATGAAGTCTATGGCGTTGAAAGGCATGCCGTTTGCTTGGGATGTCATGTCGATTATTTGCCCTTTATCGGTAAGAGTGAAGTTGGATAGGAGTTGGGATGTGCGTTCTTCTTCGTAGTCAAGATCCACCAAAGTATTACCATTTTTTATTCCACAAGAAATGGTAGCGATAATGTGGGTTATGGGATTCATGCGTATGTATCCATTGAGCATTAGTTCGTTAAAGGCGATGTAGGTTGATATCCATGAGCTGGTTAGGGATGCGGAGATTAAACTTCCGTCATCTTGAATTATATTACAATCGATGATTACTTTTTTGCTAGCTATTTCATTGAGATTAATAACCGAAGTTAGAGCCTTTTCAATGGATACGGCTATGGATACATCTTCGTATTTGTTGATCTCTTCGTCTTGTTTTTTGCGTCTTAAGGGGGTGGCTCGAGGTAATTTTGTTACTTGGCACTTAACTTCGCCAGGTATGATATATTGTGGATTCTGATTGGCTTGAGATAGGGGCATGCTTTCAATGGTTACAGTACTAATCACATGAGTATTCCCCATTTTTATGGAGCATGATCCATGGGCATAGGTATTACAGTTGGGTTCTATAACTATTGATCTTATTTCATTGTTATTTCTGTTGTTTTCTCTCATTATTGCTTTCTCAAGATTGTGAATGGGATTGCATTATGGCGATCGTATTTTACGGTTGAGTATGATAACCGAAATTGTATATTGTAAATATAACATAGAGAAGCGTAAATCCCAAGCCTATAATTCTATTAATTTGTATTCTCTTTAAAGACATACAAAAAACGAATGAAGAACTCAAGATTAAGAGAATGTAATACATGGTAAGATTCTCTGTTACTTGTATGGGATGTATGATGGCAGACGCTCCAAAAGCCACAAGGAGATTTATGATGTTTGAACCAACAATATTTCCCAAAGCCATGGATTTTTCTTTTCTGTAAAGAGCAACAACCGAGACAAAAATTTCAGGTAAGGACGTTCCTAAAGAAATAATTGAGAATCCAACAACCGTATTACTAACATTTAATTGCTTGGCTAAATTTGTTGTGCCGTCTACGAGTAATTCAGATCCGATAGTTATACCGACGATTCCGCCGATAAGTAAAACTATAGTAATAAAAAGAGAGCGATTTTTATTTTTAGTTTTGTCTTCGTGTGTTTCATATTCTACTCCACATTTTTTTGCGTAAATATATGAGACGATCATAAAGATAATAAAGATCAATAATAAAATGATACCTTTAAACATTCCCAAGTTTTTGGTATAAAGAAAAATACAAACTAAAATGGAAATGGCAACAAGGAAGATCCCATTCTTTTTTTTGTATCGGCTTGTCCCTGTCATAAAAGGGGCGAACATTCCACCGATACCAAAAAATAGTAAGATATTTGTAATGTTTGAACCTAAGATGTTCCCAATTATTAAACCACTCGTAGTCAACAAAGAAGCCTTGATACTAATTGCTAATTCAGGGAGAGACGTGCCTACAGCTATGATTATTAAGCCGATAAATATGGGCGGTACTCTCATTTTATAGGCTAAAGAGCTAGAGCCTCTTACCATGAAGTCGGCCCCTGTCAGTAAAAATATAAATCCTAGTAAGAGTAGTAAAATGTTAAAATATGGCATGGTTTACCTTAGGAAAAAGCCTATTTAAAGAGCTTTATCTAAAAATAGTTGTTAGATCATTGGTGTGCAATTGGAAACTAACAACCTATTTTGTTTTTGGTTTGTGTTGTGTGTTCTAAAACTAGAATTATTGGAGAAGGGATAAAGAATATAATTATAAGGACATATAATTAAGGGGTAACCCTAGTTTTAGAATTTATTGAACGAATCCTACGAAAATGATATTCCGTAAAATCAGTAATTTTGTATTGTGTTATGTCTTGAAACTTGTCATCTTAAAGGGCGATTATTTACATATCATGCTAAGGCATTTTCTGGAGTGTCGCACATTAAGATAGCTGTATTTTCATCGAACTTCTTAAAGGCTACACCTGCGACGCATTCATAATATAAATCGGCTTTAATTGTTAGAATTTCCATACAATAATAAATATTTTCCTTAGTTATTACATCCGCTTCCATGGAACAACTAAAACATATGTGGTTATCTTTTATCTTAAAGATAACTTCATGTTGTAAATTATTTATCATATGAATGAAATTTACAAGTTTTGGCATAACTGATGAATGTATATCAATATCAAAAAAGCAAGATACTCTTAAGCCGTTATTCTTATAATCGTTGTTAAAGGCAATGATATAATTATCCATATCGCCTTCAACGTCCAATTGAATTTGACGTGCAGTATTAGAATAATCCCACTCATATTCTTCAAGAAGATCTATGACAATGCCAAGAAATTCCGAAGAAACATTATGCGATTGCATGGGGTAATTGATATTGCTATTTTTCATCATGTTTAATATATTAACACATGTTTAAAAGCATAAAAACGATTCTTTTTTGATTCTCTCTAAAGTGTTTGATTCTTAAAGATTCATTTTGAATCAAAAAAATCATTAAAATAGAATCAATTATCTAACTCTATTCCGATATATTCCTTTAAAGCGTATCATATACCACCTTAAAGCCTTGATATAGTGTTAATCTAGCACTTTTTACCTACATGTGAATCCATAGGATTCGCAAAGGAAATATATAAATATCCTCTTAAGATTCGCAAAATCATTTAATGTTTATTATGTGAATAGTTTTTACTATTTATAAGAATTGTAAAAAATAAGTTAACGTATAATATATTAAGAATTGGGATCTTTTTGACAGGTGGGGCAGTACCATGTGGATCTTTGAGCTTGAGTGATTCGCTTTATGGGAGTTTGGCAGATTGTACAAGGTTGATTCTCTTTGCCGTAGACTTTGAAACTATGTTGGAAGTATCCTAGAGAGCCGTCGCTTTTTTTGTAATCTTTTAGAGTTGATCCGCCTGCTTTTATGGCGTCTTTTAGGATGTTTTGGAAGTTTGTAATTAGGGTTTTTGCTTGGGTGATATCTAGGGAATTGGCAGGGGTTTTGGGATGTATTTTTGAGATAAATAGACTTTCACAAGCATATATATTGCCCACTCCTACGGCGAATTTGCCTTCCATTAGGATTTGTTTGATTTCTTTTGTTTTTTCTTTTTTGCCATGGGGTTTTACAAAATCCATATAGCTTTGAGCGTTTACTTTTTCATGATCAAATGGCTCGGGCCCCATATTTTTAAAGTAATCTTTAAGTTGTGCAACTTCTCGTAATTCGATTGAGCCGAATCTTCTAGCGTCATTATAGCGAAGAATCGTGCCAGTATTTAGCACCATATCCAAATGATCATGCTTTTTTAGTTCTGTAGGATTAGTTTTATTATTTTCTAAGATCGTAATACGCCCACTCATGCCAAAGCGGATGATTATTGCGTGATCATTTTCTAAAGTAATAACCATGGCTTTGCCTCGACGTGTTACACTTCTTACACTAACCCCTTGTGATACTTCATTTAAATTCGTAGGAATGGGATAGCGAAGTTTAGGAAAGCGTACCACTATGTGATCAATTATCTTCTTCTCTAGATGTGGGCGAACGCCTGCGGTTATGGTTTCTACTTCTGGTAATTCTGGCATGATTGTTATTTATCTTCACTCTTCTTATCTTCCCAATGATATATAAGATTATCAAGATCGCTTACGATGTCATTGATAAATTTAACGCTAACAGGAATAATTAACACGGTATTTTCTCCTGCTAAAGTTGAGAGGATTTTCTCATTGTGTTGTTTATCGATTAATTCGGAAATAACTGAAGCACTGCCTGATTCGGTTTTGACTACGATCATAACTTCATTGTTGGCGATTTCCTTAATTAAAAAACTTAGATTTTCCAAGGCGTTTTTGTTATTGTAATCGGTGGGGATCTTGTATTCGATTTCCCCATGAATATTAATTCTCTTTAAAGCGTTGATCTTTTGTAAGGCTCTGGAAATGGATGATTGATTGATATTTCTTCCTTTTTTCTTAAACCATTTGGCGATATCTTGTTGATTTTTAAAAGAGTTATCATTTATGGCATTCTTAAGTTCTTCGGTTAATTTTGGCATAATTCGGATTTCTCCCATATGAAATATTTTTTATTAAGCTTGATTGAAAATTAAGTATAACATATTTATGCTTAATTTTCAATTCTTTTTGTTTGCTTTTATCATTTGAATTTGTTTGTGCTGGCCTATATATTAGGCCAGCACAAACAAATAGATACAAATAGAAAACACAACAGTGTTACACATGGCGACCGTTTACCAAGCAAGACCACACCGAAGAGAGCGGCCGTCTGTCGAGCAAGACCACACCGAAGAGAGCGACCGTCTGTCGAGCAAGACCACACCAAAGAGAGCGGCCGTCTGTCGAGCAAGACCACACCGAAGAGAGCGACCGTCTGTCGAGTAAGACCACACCGAAGAGATTGACTGTCTGTCGAGTAAAACCACATCGAAGAGATTGACTGTCTGTCGAGCAAGACCACATCGAAGAGATTGACTGTCTGTCGAGCCACACCACACCGAAGAGAGCGACCGTCTGTCGAGTAAAACCAAACCGAAGAGAGCGACCGTCTGTCGAGTAAAACCAAACCGAAGAGATTGACCGTCTGTCGAGCAAGACCAAACAAAACAAAACAAAACAAAACAAAACAAAGAAGTACGAATGTTTGGTAAGGTTTAGGCGTGAGTATGGGGGGGATTGTTAAGTTAGAATAGTATTTTCGCTCCTATTGACATGTTATAATTATACATTTCTTGGGTTGAACCGCTTAGCTTTGTGAAGATTGAAATGTATTTTTTTGGTTGATAGCTGGCGTTTAGGCTTAGGATGAATGGTAGTTGTTTATAGTCGTTATCTTTTGGAGTACCGCTATTGAAATTCACATAAGAGTAATTTCTGTTATGACCTATGGGATTGAATCGTAAGTTAGTTTCGATGTTTGCTCCAAGGGATACCAGTTGGCTATTTTTTAGTTTATAGGTGGCTTTTAGGTTTGTACCGAAAATGCCGTAGCTATTGAATCGATATTGGGATGTGATTGTTAAAGGATTGACGGCGGTTTCTGAATATTCGCCCAAGCGTGTAAGATTGAAACCTACACCCATGTAAGGAGTAATTGAGAATTTAAGGGTGGGTTTGCTTTTAAAGTGGACGTAGAGATCTAAACCACTTAGTATGGTATTGGTTGTGAAGATATCATTTTCCTTACCTTTTGTTGTGTTTTGGTTAAAGTGTTCGCTGTGTCGTGCAATGTTGTATTGTTGTGATAGACCAAAATCAAAACCAGTACTAAGCCAAGTATTTC
This sequence comes from Rhodospirillaceae bacterium MC!, assembly GCA_002632265.1. Taxonomy (GTDB): domain Bacteria; phylum Pseudomonadota; class Alphaproteobacteria; order MC1; family MC1; genus MC1. The sequence goes on along the minus strand of NQOV01000004.1, from coordinate 32,740 downwards.
GCAGTAAAGCGTTTTTGTGTTGGTTTAAGATATTATATATTTTCACACTACCGCCAGTTGTGTAAGCATTAACTGATCGGTTGAAATCATCTTGCGTACCTGTACCATGATAGTATCCCATTTGGATATTAAATAAATTACGAGAATCTTGATTAAGCAAGGGGATTGCATGTTTAAAGGGCATAGATACATTTAAATGGGTTTCAATTAACGATAAATCTTGATAAGCACTGCCTGTCGCCCCACTCATGGATAAATCAAGATAGTTAGAACCATGGGCTACAATGGCATTAGTACGATATTGGGCAACTTGATTGCTAATACCGAATGTTATATCATCGTTATTATCTAAAGGCCCGTAGTTATAATCAACAGTACTACTGGCTTTTACTTTTGCGTGTAAGCCTGTATTATCACGATTAGTAGTGATCTTCCACAAGCCTTTACCTGCGGAAAGTTTGTCTTTATATACGGTTTGGTTTTTGTTTTCGTTTTTGATGTCTGGACTTTTGATTAGGATAGTGCTGTATTCTATGCCTGGGCTTGCCTTAAGGGACGCTACTTGGATGTCGTAACCTGCTTTAAGATCCACATGATCGGAAGTAATGTGAGTGGCTTGACGTTTTACAGGATCTATATTAAAGGTTAGTTTACCGTTAAAGGTTAATGATGAGCCTTGATTGGAAATGGAAGTAGAAACTGGAGCAGGAGCAGGAGACGCAGGCGAAGAGGTAAATGGAGTTGGTATGCCTAAGGCTGTAGCCATTTGTTGTCTGCTAGCTTGGGTATTTTGCACAGGTTTTATACTTGGTGGCGGAGACGCAGGCGAAGTATATGGATAAGGGGTTGGCATACCGTAAAGAATATGACTAGGAGCAGGAGCGGGAGCTGGAGCAGGCGACACCGAAGAAGGGAGTGCAGGAGCAGGAGCGGGCGACGCCGAAGAAGGGAGAGCTGGAGCGGGAGCAGGCGACGCCGAAGAAGGGAAAGCTGGAGCTGGAGCAGGAGCAGGCGACGCAGGAGAACTGGTTTGTGCGTTTGAGTTAGTGGCTTGATTCTTTGATGTTTTGGCTCTAGTGGTATCTAGAGAAAGCTCGATAGGATCACTAAAGACCCACGAACCTTTAGTATTTTTTATATTGGTTATGCCGACAACTTTACCGTTTATGTGATGAGCTTTGTTGGTTGCGGTTGCTGATAATACAAGAGTATCATTACCGCTACCAGTATCGATTATTCCTGTGATGTCATCTTGTAGGGTTAATGTGTTATTATTGTGATTTAATTCAATGGCTTTCGAGTTGATCCCTAGGGCGGTAATAACCTTTTTTATTGTGATATCTGTACCTTTAAAGCCTGACCATACGCCCAAGGAATTTTCGCCGTTGGCGTTGATTTCTGTATTAACGGTTAAAGGGGCAGTACCTGCAATTGCTCCCACTTCGCTATTACCGAGATTGCTCGGATCAGAGCCTTGCATTTGGGCGATTTTATTTTCATCGAAATTCATAGCTTGATCGTTGTCTATAATTTGCATATTTTGTGATGAGCCGAAAAGAACAGAGCCTGTTAATGGTCTGTTATATTTCCCCATAAGGAATCTAGCACTGGTACTTCCTCCTTGGCCGCCAAATTCGATATTGTCATAATCTATCGTTAAATTTCTTCGAGCATTAAATAAATTAGAAAAATCCATACTGCTACCTGAATCAGTTAAATTTAGAATTTTGATCTTGCCTTTAAATGTGATATCTTGGGCGAATACTACAGGATTGGGGCTGTTACCGTCGACAGTGATATCCCCTTGGAATGTAACATTACCTGATTGTGGTTTATAATCATAGGAATCTTTCAAGCCTGATGCGTCGTTATGGGCCCATGGTAAGGTTGTGGCTTGTCGTAGATTAGAACTGCCTAAACTAATGGTACTATTTTGGAAATACCAATTACCACTTTGTGCGTGAATCTGTTGGATATTCTTTAAAGTAACATTATGTACGGTGTATTTATTAGTTGTAGGTGCGGATTTATCCAAACCACGCTCATCCATTTGGTGCTTGGGATTGCTAAGTAGTAAGGTATTTTGACCTGCACCGCCGTCGATAACCCCCTCAATAAGATCATTTCTTAGTTGGATAATATTATTTTGTCCATTCATTTGGATAGCGGTTGAATTTTGATCAGCAAATATTACGCCCTCGTTGACAAAAATTCGAGTGTCATTTAATTTTACCGCTTTCGCTCCATTTGTGGCCATTACTATACCACGGTTGGAAAGATAGGCTACACTTTTATTAGTGATATCTTTGTCAGCTAAGTTGCTATAGTCATACTCTATAACGACTTTAGGATCATCAAGAGCGATTTTACCTGCTCCGTTAACTGTGATATTTTGGTAGTTGGCAAAGGCTTGTTGTTGTAAAAATGGCCCACCTAAAAGAGCGTTTTGTAAATCGCCTGGGGTTGTGAATAGATTAGTTTTAGTTCGGAAATCATCGCCTGTTTTCTTTTCACCTGTCATACTATGACTATGGGGATTGGTTGGGGCAGTGTTTGGATCGATTCCTTGTATTGCATGCGTGGCCGTAGTACCTATTTGCCCTACAGGTCCGCCTAAAACTGCTTGTATTTTTATTGATGGTTTTGATTGATCTGCAGTTGGTACTTTTACATATAAATGATATTCATGTTTTACAGAATCATATAATGGTGCGGCCTTAACTCCACCTCCCCAAGTAGGATCGTATCTTAATTTACCAGTTGAATCGTAAACTTGTGTCGGAGTTCCGTCCACTGTAATATCATAGTTAAAGAGTGCGTTTGGTTCATTGGTTTTAATTATAACTTTAACATAATCTTTACCTTTTCCTGGAAGAGATTGTAAGCCAGGTGGTACAGGAGAGGGAAAGGCTGTATGTTTCATGCCGAATTCGTCAACATCTGCATAGTTTGTATATGCTCCGCCGTCGACAAGTGCAACTATAGTACCAGCCGCATCGACGTTTTCATCATCCATTATATTGACAAAATGCCCCATTTTTTCGTAATCAGGGCTAGGATATAAGGGTAAGACGCCATTTTTTAAATGGTCTGATGGTCCGATTTTAGTATTATCGCCACTGTTAGTGGGTGGTAATTTCACACGTTCGATAATATAAGCCGAATAGCCGTCCGATCCCCACATGGTGGAATCTACCTTGCCACTATTGAACATATATTCTTCTAATAGGGCTATGGGCGGTTTAGAGCCTGCTTGGTCCGTTACTATGGTTTTTGGTAGGTGGAAAACGCTTTTATACCCATTTCTTGGAGTCATTACATTTTCAGACTGCCAACCTAGATCATTCATATGATCGTTATTCACATCCCTACCATGGCGGCCGTAGTCATCTTCATGGGGGGTATCTGTACCGCTTGGGGCTAAGCCTGTATCTAGGCGATATTTAGCTAATTCTTCAGCTCGATAGTTGCCGATTCTTGCTCCGTATACGTCTAAATGGACAATTTTTGGGATACCTGATCCGCCACTTATGGCATTCCAACCGCCTTGGCCACGGTGTTGGGAATATAGGCGTTGGCGTTCGGCGTTGTAGCGTTCCATTTTGCGGACTTTTAGCCATAGGAGATCGTGGCTATCTCGGTATTTAGCCATTACTTGATTGCCGATGATGTTATCACGCTTTAGGGCGTTGTCGAATTCCAATTCGGCGTCGAACATTTCATTGTAGCGACCGCCTGCTCCTTGGGTGTTTGTGCCGTGGCCGTCGCCTGATTCTTTACCCACATGATTAAAGATAAATTCTGGAATTCCTGTTGTTGGGTTTGTGTATTGGTTATTTATATAGTCGGCAATATCTTCGGTTGAGATATCCATGTAATCACTATAATGATGAAATTGCGGATTGGTACTCACTTGCGGGGCCAAGTGGTTTTTCGCCTGTGCCACAAATGATAGCGAAGATAATGACAATCCAACTAGAGAGTATAGTAATGCTTTTTTCATGGTAATCCTTGAAGATATGTTTCTTTAGATATGTATATATGGATCTATTATAATCATAAAATGTGTATTAAATCAAGGTAATAAATGTGTATAGGGTAGTGTTTTGCTGTGAGTTGAGAAAAGTTTGAATCAATAGAATCACTTAAGAGATTTTTATTTTGTCGATCTTTTTTGCTTTTTGTGAGTTATAAATGTAAATATAAAGATTCGTATTTTGCTACGTTAATTTCCATTAATGTAGTGGGTTCGGTCCATAGGATGTAGGATGTTATTGGTTTGTTTGGATAGATTTTACTTAAGAGTTGTTGATATATTTTTAATTGTAATACGTAACTTTTAGATACTTCGCTTATGTCTTTTGCTGGTTGGCGATTGGTTTTGAAATCTACTAGTAGGATTTCATTTTCAAATTCTATCACTCTATCGATAATCGCATTGATTGAGTGGGTGGAATTTTTGCCTTTCTTTTGGGGATCGTAAAGGGAAAGATCGATCTCAACATTGCCAACTATAGGCATTTCGGACATGCCGTGGCTTGCAAATACTTTTGGGAATGTGTTTATGGTTTTTAGGGTTTCGTTTATGATTTTCTCTTTTTCTTCATCCTGCAAAATGGCGTTTTTATCAAGCCAATGGCTGGCCACTTGTGAGCGTTGCTCTGGCTTGATGTTCGGTAAATATTCAAGTAGGCTATGGATTAGGATACCATGTTCGAATCTGCTATCTGTTGCCATATATGATAGGGGCGATCTTACCGCTGTTGTGTAATTATTTAAGATATTCGACGGAGCAAGGGGACGAGATACAGTCTCATTAAGGGATATCTTTTGGTAAAATATTTTATCTATAGTTTTCTTTTGCGGTTCGCTTGTTGGCGATTCGCTTGTGGAGAATAGGTCGCTTGCTAACTCTTGGGGTTTGGTTTCGATTTCGCCGTATGAATAGCATGGCTCTTGGTTATGGCTATTTTTGGCAAATATGCTTGTGCGGTCTTCCTTTAGGGGGATTCCTGTTTCTTCGGCTAGGGTGTGTAAGCCAGCTTTTATCATGGAATACCATGTGGTCTTCTCGTCTGTTTTGCTTTTCTTTTCCTTTTGTTGGGGATCTATGGCGTTCTTTTTGCTGTGGCCACAGATGTATAGGCGATCTTTTGCACGTGTTAGAGCTACGTATAAAAGTCTTAATTCTTCTTGCATTTTGATATCTTTTATTTTAGCGGTTAGATCTTGAAAACGCTCGCTTGATTCCTTTTGACTGGTTTTTATGATTGGAACTAAATTGTTATGGTTATTGTGCCATCCTAGGATGTCTTTATCTTCATCCAAATTAAAATTAGCACGAGGTAAAAATACGATAGGGGCTTCCATACCCTTAGCACCATGAACAGTGAAAATCTTAACTTCATTGGATGAAGTGTGTTCTCTTTTTATGGCCATCTCTCGTCTTGTGAAATCGTAGAGAAATTCTTGTAAGGATATGAGTCCGTGATTATCGAAATTTAGGGTGAAATCAAGGAACATTTGCAAGGGTTGGAGTGCCTGTTCGCCCAAATATTTAACTAGCTTTTTTCTTCCACCTAAAGGACTTAGGATGTAAGAAAAGAAATCATAAGGATTAAGAGTGTGAGAAAGATTTCTTATTTCTTCTAGATAAAGTACGGCCATTTTGTATTTGTTTTGTTGCTCGCTTGTAAGATAGCTGTTGGCTTGAGAAAGCTTTTCTAAAGCTTGCCACATGCTTAAATTTTCTTGCTTGCTTTCGCTTTTATATGCGGTGATCTCAATAAGATCTTGATCACTAAATTCTAGTAAGGGGCTTTTTAGAACTTCGGCAAGGGAAAGATTGTCGCTAGTTAATAGGCAAAATTTCGCCACAGATATTAAATCTTGAATGGCTAAATGTTTGCCTAAGGTAACCTTATCTAAACCAGATACAGGAACATTTTTATTTTTTAATGCAGATTCGATCAAGGTAGCATGACTATTCGTGCGGACTAGGATCATGATATCACTTGGCTTAATGGTTTGGACTGTTGATGATAAAATATCATCACTATTTATTAGCTCGTGGATTTTTGTTGCAATGTCTTCGGCTAGAGTTTCTTTAGGTATGGGGCTAATGTTTTCATTTATATCCACAGGCGAAATCCATGTGGTGGTTGGCGTATTTTTGTTGGTTTTCTCGCTTTCGCTTTCATCGTTGGGGGCAGGGGGTTCGGCGTAATAGATTGGTAGAAGTTCGATGTATGCCTTATTGGTACTGCGGCCGGCGTAGTGTTTTACAAGAGAATCTTGAATGGCCATTTGGAATTCGTCGGGCTTAAATACTTCATCTACTAGCTTTAATATTTCTGGGGCTGATCGGAAATTGTGTTGCATTTCTAGGATCTTGTGATCTTGGTTATTTTTTTCGTCTAGAAGTTCGTGCTTGTTTTTAGTAAAGCTTATGCGATCTGCTCCTTGGAAACTGTAAATTGATTGCTTTTCATCGCCCACCACAAATAGAGTACGGTTTTTGTATCCGCCTTCTTCCGTTTGGGTTTGATCGTTAAAAAATTCTTTGGATAATGATTTGACAAGCTCCCATTGGGCGGGGCTTGTGTCCTGTGCTTCGTCTACTAATAGATTTTGGATTGCGGTATCGAGCTTATACATAACCCAGTTTACGCCGTCGTCCTTGTGCATTAATGATACGGTTTTGCTGATGAGATCATCAAAATCCAGTACGCCGATCTTTTCCTTTTGTTTACGATATTCTTCAAGATAAATATTACCTACCAAGAGTAATGATTTTGTTAGCTCAAACTGTCTTAATGCGAGAAATGGATTGTATTTGTTTATGGTGTTTTGTGCTAGTATATCCAGTTCTGGGATGTCTTCTCGGATCTTTTCTAGATAATTTTTTAACTTTTTATGATCGGTACTTAAGAGCATATCAAAAAGCTTAAAGATATTAGATGAGCGGAATTTTTTACTTTCTCCTATCCAGCTTGTAAATTTCTCCTTAAAGGTGGAAAAATATTCTTGGGTTTTTGCTCCGCCTTTTATTTGGGTGTTAAGTAATTGATCTAAAAGATTTTTATGGTTTTGTATTATCTCATGGTTAGTTATGAGATCGCTAAATTCTTCAAAAGTATAATAGCGTGGATCTGTGGTTAAATCTTCGGTTATGAGATCCATGGCATATTCTTCGGTTGTGAATGCTTGTATGGTTTGAATGGCTTGTTCTAAGTTATCATGGGACGCTAAAAAATGACGTAATTTCATGCGATGAGTAATGAGATTATTTAAGAGCTTTTCCACATTATCGGCATTTAAGTTAGCATATAAAAAGCTTAGGGCTTGGCCTTCGGTGGTCTCTGTTTGTGAAGAGAGTTTCATTAGGGTTTTTAGGCGAGCTTGTTCAAGTATGTCTTGATTTTTAATATCGTCGATCACTTCAAAGTTGGGCGAGAGACCCGCCTCAATAGGAAAGCGTTGTAATATGGATTGGCAAAAGGCATGGATAGTATATATCTTTAGGCCTTGGGGGATATCTAGGATATTGTTAAATAAATTCCTTGCTATTTGTAAGGTTTCGGCGGTTATTTCCCCTTGGTGGACGTCGGCAACTTCTTGTTTTAACTGTTCATTTTCTAGGGATTGCCAACGCATTAATTTATCTGTGATACGCTCTTTCATTTCTGACGCACCTGTTTTAGTGAATGTTAAACACAACAAGCCCCTAGGGTCGGCCCCGTCTAGAAGTAGGGCAAGTATGCGATTGGTTAAAACGGTAGTTTTCCCTGTACCTGCCGACGCCGAAACCCATATGGAATGCTTGGGATTCGCCGTCTGCTTTTGAATTTTCGACGCTTGGCTTTTAACTTCGTCGCTTATTTCGTTGTATGTGTGGGTTGTGCTGTTCATGGGATTCTCTTGATCTTACTGTTGTGATTCGCTTGTAGTTCTGCTTGTGATTCGGCTTAAAGGAGTGGGAGAAGTGGGCTAAGATGTGCTTTAAATTAGGGCGTACATGTACTATGAGTTTACCTTAGCCCTAATTTTAATTTAAGGTGCATATTAGCCCATTTATCATAGCTCTTTACTCCATTGTTCTACTCTTGCCAAGTGGTCATAGTCGGTGCGTTTGCTTTCGCCGATTCCGTGGGGGTGGGCGTTGTATACGGTTTCTTCTTTGGTAAAATCGTTTAAGAGTTTCTTTAAGGAGTATTTAGTATTTAGGATCAATTCGCTTATGAGTTCGTCATGGGTTTTATCTTCCTTGGCGGTGGGTTTGGCGGGGACAAATGTAGGCTTGATGTTTGAAGATTCCACTTGCCAATACCACATGCTATGGGCTTGCATATTTTGAATGTCTAGAGTGTTATCATTATGGGATCTGTATCCGCCTTCTTGGGCGATGAGAGCAAGTAGGGGCAATTGTGGATAGAATCCGCTTAACACCTTGGGTCTTGTTGGGGCTTTACCTGTTTTATAATCAATAATACGGATTTTTTCTTCGCTTTTGTTGTTATTATCATACTCAACTTCAATGACATCAAGACGATCGACTATGCCTGTTAGGGTAAATGTGCTTTTGTTATCTAAGGTTATGTTATATATGCCGTATTTTTCGTTGTAACTATGGATGAAATCATGAGAATTGTCTCTGATTTGGGCGTGCATGCCGTATTTAGTACGTGAAAAACGATGATTCCAGATGATTTTTTCCATGTCGTCATTGGTATAATCATGGATGTATTTTTGTGCTAGGCGATCCAGTCTTGCTACATTTTCGCTTGTGCTAGCGGTGGGATTATAGGAGAATGTTTCGAATATTTTATGTATCCAACTGCCGTAACCTGCGTATGAGCCTTGCTCGTTAAAATCGGCTAATTTTTGTAACTTTAAAATATTACGAGCATAAATATAATAAGGATTTTGGACTAAAGCTTCAATCCCTGTTACCGATAAGTGTTGCGGACGATACTTAACAGGTACTAAAGGTTGTGGCGGTACGGTTGGAATGAGCTTTTCTGCTTTATCTATATGAGTGATGTTAAAATCATCTGTGGCGAATGTGATATCCATTGCCTTATTTTTGTCTTTATGTAGTTTGTTCTGATTATCTATATAATTTTTGATTTTTAACCACCATGGGGAAAGTAGAGATTTAGCATTGTCGACTTTTTCCGAGCGTGTGAGATATATACTATCGGCCCCCATAGAGAAAGCGAAATCATGGGCAGAATCGCCGACTTTAGTATCATCAACAGGCATGTTTATGGCTCTTGACATGGCTTTGTTTAACCATGGGCTAGGAGTGGGCGTTGGTGGGAGTGAGCCGTCATTCATATCGCCGATAATAACCACATCAGCACGATGAAAACGTGATTCTAACATGCCGAGAATGTGCAAGCGTGGATGATTGGAAAAGCTCGCTCGTACTTGAGTGTTAGACATGAAAAAAGATATGGTTTGTGAAATGTTTTGCCCTTTAAATAGCTCATAATCCTTATTTTCTTCGGCTAGTTTTAAGAGATCTGTAAACATGTTGGCACAGGTAACACCGTCATCATCTATCCACATGTTTTTATGGCCGTCTTTTTTGTCGGGATTGGTTTTATTATCATGATTATCATTATCATATGGTTCGCTGTTGGCGATATTTTCGATTGTTTGAACTATGGCGGTTAGTTTTTCGCTGATATTAAAATCAAGAGTAGTATTGAAGTGTTCTTCATTGGCTGTGCTTATGGCAAACATTGGGGCAAATGCTTGTTCCATATGGGAAAAAAGCTTGTCCATATGCTTGAGTATTTCTTCTTTAGATCCTAAATGTTGGAAATTATGTTTGTAATTACTATTGTTTTCTTGATCCTTGCCGATAGTCTGTAGAGCCTTATTTTTCAGCTCATGCAGGGATTTTTTAGCTCCTACACCACGTAGGGCGATATCTAGGATATCAACGGATTTTTGCTTATCTGCCCAAGCGTGCCAACATAGATTATGTTTTAACATGGAAAGAACATTTACCGCATTAAAATCCTTAAAGAATACTTCTAAGATACTGTTAACTAATACGCCTTTTGCTGTGTGTATCAATTGCGAACCTGCGGAATCATCCACTTGAATATCCCAACGTTTAAGCTCGGCTTTAACCCTTTGGGCTTGCTTGCGGTTGGGAGTAACTAGGGTGCATGTGGTGCTATCTTTTTCGGCTATCTTACGCATGACGCCAGCAATATATAAGGCCTCTTCCTGCTCACTATTTAAAGTGGCAGTATGGATCGTGGTGGCTTTTGTATGTGCTAGTTTTTCATACTCTTCGGCGTAAGATACTCCATTGGGAGCAAATGCCGAGCGGACTATGATTGGTAATATCTTATTATTTTGTATATGATCCCCTGGTAATTCTTCGATGGATCTGGGTAGGATTCCCATTTGATCGCACAGCTTATATAAGGAATATTGCGGATGTGTTTCCCTTAGATTTCCCATATCATATTCCGCTTGTAAATAGGGATTCGTGTCAAGATCAGGCAAGATCACGCAACCATTTTCGTTTTCGCTGATGGTCTTAAGTAATCTAGCCATGGCAGGAACAGAACCGCTATAACCTGCTATGTATATTTTTTGTTTAGGCGGATGTTCTTGCCAATATCTGCATATGGAATTGATGATTCGCACCCAACGATCTACAGGATCAAGCAAATCCATATCCTTAAGGAAATCTTGCCATGAGTGGCTGATGATCTTTAAAAAGGCGAGATTCTCATTCCAATGTTTGGAATATTCTTCTGGCACTAATTTTTCGAGTTTACTAAGATCCACTTCAAAGCGTTGAGCCGTATCGAGAAAGGTCGATAATTCTTGGGATTGCTTAAGTACCGTCATGGTTGGGGCAGGACGCTTTAAATTTTCGTATAATCTTCGCACAAATTGCGTAAAATGTAGGAGACGCAACTTATTACTAATGGCAGGCTTGAGAGTTAAAAGCGAATCATCATGATCTGTAAGTTGATCAATGAGAATCGAGGTATCATCAGGATCTCCTAGGGCAATTAGTCTTGGCAATAACAGGGGTTTACCGTCCGATAAGCGTAAGAATGCTTCTTGCATGGTACGGATAGCACGCTTAGTCGGAAGAAAAATAATACTGTTATGGATATCCGAATCCTTTAAAATGTGCTTGGCTAGGACATCGGAAAAATCGTAACTTGCTGAAATATTGTAAATACTCATTATACTTTTCTCTCTTTTGAGTGCTTGATTCTTGTGAATTATAGTTATATTATCATAAAAACAAAAAGAGAACAAGAACTTTTTTGAGAAAATTATTTTCAAGGGGTGTGAAAAAGCACTCATCCAAAGCCCTTAAGGCATACTTATGTATGGGGTATACACCCCGTATGCCTTAAGAACCTTGGATAAGCACTTTTTCACACCCTTTGGGTTTGGGATTCGTAAATTATTAAGAGAATCTTAATAATGAAAAGCGAATCATTATTTATATTTATTCTTTTTTCTAAAAAATATATAACTATTACAATAAGATGTAAAATAGTTTAAAAATATATTTGCTTTTAGGGTTGGCTTATGGTTATTATAGGGAAGTTTAACAAACGAGCTACGAAGCCGAATACTGTTAAACAAAGCACAAAAATTTTTTACGATCTTTGAGGTCAAAAAATTTTTATCTAAAACAAATCCTAAGTATTTGTTTTAATTAGATCTTTACACTTTTAAATATGAAATATCATAACGGAGAAACATAATGACTGTTGCATTAAACATTCCTGAATACAATCCAGCTGGCGTATATAAAGCTGAACTTATTAATGCTGAAGATTACAGCAAAACTGTAAACTTATTAAGAGAATTCTTTTTGTCTCGTGGATATATTGAAGCTCCAACTCAAACCCGTTTATCAATTCTTGCAGCATGCGAAGATCCTACAACGGTTGCTACTTACGAGTATAACAATATGGTATGGCCATTGCCACAAACTGGGCAAGTTTGGTTAGAATATGAACTACTAAATAATCCATCTGCTAAAGGTTACTTTTGTATCTCAACTTCTTACAGAGATGAAAAAGATCTTGTACCTGGTAGACATCGCACAATCTTCCCAATGTTCGAATTCGAATCTCACGGTGGTATCGATGAACTTAAAAAATTAGAAAAAGAATTATGCGTATTCCTAGGATTAGGAAAAGATGTTAATGACGTTAAAGAATTCACATACGACAGCTTGGCTGAACGTTATGGTGTAAAAGAACTTGATCATGATCATGAAGAAAGATTATGTAAAGAAGAAACAATCGCAAGCTTGATTACAGATTTCCCTAACTACACTAGCCCATTCTGGAACATGAAACAACGTGGCGACGGTACTCATAGTAATAAAGTTGATGTTATCATCGACGGTATGGAAACAATCGGATCTGCTGAACGTTCTTGTAATGTTGAAGAAATGAGAACAATGTTCCATGAAATTATGGATGGCGGATACGCTGATCTACTATACAGAATCTTCGGTAAAGAAAGAGTAGAAAAAGAACTTGAAGATTACTTCAAATTCGAATTCTTCCCACGTAGTGGTGGCGGTATCGGGGTAACTCGTATGATGTCTGCACTTAAAAAAGTTGGTAAGATATAATAAGTTAATTGTGTAAATAGAGTAGGAGAATGATTTTTTCTACTCTATCATTGAAATTAGCTTTGTAATTTAAATAATTTATGAGAAAGTAAGAAACCATGTCCTTTATCCTTTCGCTAGATAGCACCAGCCGAGATCAAATAGATAGAGTTATTAACGCTACACAAGATAAACTATCTTATATTAAAATTGGTCATATTCCCTATGGGCATTTGGTTAATGAATATAAGGAAATTCTTAAGGAAAATAAAGCTTATAAATTATTTTTCGATTTTAAACTACATGATATTCCCAACACTGTAGAAAGTGCCATACGTAATTATAAAAAATTATATTCCAATCTTGAACTAATGACAATTTGGGGTGTGGGATCTGATAAAATGATCAAATCTGCACTTAATGCCCATGAAGATGTTAAGGCTTTATCTGTTATATCTCTAACAAGTGATAATATGGACGAAGATAACTTCATGAGACTTGTGGATAGAAATTTAAATCTCGGTGTTAGAGATTTTATCTGCCCGCCAACTATTACCAAAAAAGTTAAAGCTAAGTTTAAGCACGATATAAAATTATATTCTCCAGGTATTAGAATCGATATTGCTAATAATAATGACGATCAACAACATATTTCAACTCCTAAAAATGCAATCCTAAATGGTAGTGATTACATTATTATGGGTAGATCAATCTTAAATGCCAAAGATCCTAAGGATGTTCTTAAGGACATTCGTAAATATACTTCATAAGTATGTTTAATAAGTCTACTTAATAAGTAAGTATAATAAGTGGGCGTAATTAAGTGGATGTAATAAGCAGATATACATATAATGTATGTAAATTAAGTAAGCTAAATACAGAATAGTTTTTAAAGTAATATCTCGTAAAAACTTGAATTCCAAGGTTGGAAGCTTAATTTCATCATAGATTATAATGAAACACAATACAACAAATATAAATACATATAAAATAAGTAAAGTACTTAAATAAGAAAAATAGTAGTTTTTTAAGCCTCGTTAATGGAAACTTAAACTATAGAATTTTAAGAATGCTTGACTTATTTTTATGTTATTTTTAATATACATAACTATAACTAACATTAAGAACAAATAAGAAAGAGCTATTTTAATATGACAACTCCTAACCTATTCATAAAAGAACGTTTTCAAATGCACGCAGGCGGTTTTTCGGATTTTAAAATTGAGTGTGATGCTTTAACGGAAAAAGATTATAAAACTTTAGCTTTTTTAGTATCTAACAAGATTAAATTTAAAAAGGTTTACGGAATCCCAAGAGGTGGCTTGCCTTTTGAGTATGCTTTAAAGGAATATGAAGACGAAAATGCCACAACAATTTTAATTGCTGATGATGTTTTAACAACTGGTAAATCAATAGTTGATCATCAAGAGCTTTTAATAAAAGAACATGGCTATAAGGCCGAAGATATACAATCTATCGTAGTATTTGCAAGGGGGAAACTTCTAGATAATACCACAGCTATATTTAATTTAAATGCAGATTTTTGGCAAAATGATTAATAACACCTCTGACAATTTAAATACTCATGGAAAGCATTCTTCATGGGTATTTAAACCTTTATTGTTATCTGCTCCTTTTGGTAGATACATAAAATATAAAAATACAAGCTCCGTTTACGGGAGCTACACAACCGAAGTTCGCAGGGGAGCAGTTTTACAATTTGTAAAAACTTTCCGCCCTTTGATGAGAAAAAAAGCTTTTAGAAATAAAATAGGTTTGCGAAATCCTAGCATATGGAAAACGCCGAATCCCAAGAGCGAAAATCATTTGATTTCCATTTCGTCCTTAAAAGACGGCGACTGGCAAGAACATTTTAACGCCCTAAAAACACGCCAAGAACAAGGCTTGTTGTTTGGTGGGGTTGTCTTAAATTTAAGTTGTCCCAATGCAGATATCCTGCCCATATCTTCCCACGAATTACAAATGTTTCTAGAAAGTTTTAACACAGTGCTAAAACTTTCGCCACGCTTGAAGTCGGTTAATAATATCGAACAATACTTAAATGACGGTGCAAGACAATTTATCATCTCAAATACCATTCCCACAAAAAAAGGCGGAATATCAGGCAAGCCCTTACTTAAACATAACTTTAAATTGATCGAACATGTGAGAAAGTCATTTGCCAACGATTTCCACATCGTAGGAGCTGGCGGAATTACTCATTCGGATCATATTAAATCCTACGCCGATGTGGGAGCAAACTCCTTTGGTATCGGCATGGCTTCAACTAATATTTTAAAAGTCAAAACCCTAATTAAAACCGCCGAGCAGTATTTTAATCCCTGCGAATTTAAATGAAAATACTAGTATCTTTTTTTCTTTTGCCAGACGGTTCGAACACAACACTGTTGTACAGATAAGTAAGTGTGCAAACATTCGCTATGTTTTATATATTTAGGTTGTAAAATTGGTTGGATTGTATTACAATACTAACATTCATTAAACCAATTCATAAATAGGGCTTTTAATATGGAAATTAATGCTATCTGTATCAAATGGGGGGATAAATATACCGCTGTTGATGTTAACTTACTTTATAGGAAATTACGAGAAAATACGACTTTGGGCCCGCTTTTTAGTTCGTTGAATTTTTATTGCTTTACGGATAATGGGGTGGATCTTAATCCTGATATCAATGTGTTTCCATTGCCTGTGATGAATTGCAAGCCTGAAGATGTAAAATATGCTTATAAAAAGGAAGCGGGCTTGTGTGATGATAATTTAGGTGGTCTTACAGGTAAGAGAGTTTTCTTTTTTGATTTAGATGTCTTGATTACCGATAATCTTGATGAGTTATGGCTTTATCCTAAAGATGATGAGTTCGTGATTATAAACGACTGGAACACTAAAGGAAATCATGTTGGACAAGCTAGTATGTATTCATGGCAAGTGGGGACGTTGGGATATATAAAATCCTACTTTGAGGCTCATCCGCAAGAAGTTGTTAGTAAATATTATACGGCGAGCCAAGAATATTTATCATCTAAAGTCATAGAAAAAAGGGGAGCTTTGAAATTTTTTCCTGAAGAATGGTGTAGTAGTTTTAAATTTAGTTGTCTACCGCCCTTTTATTTACGTAAATTCATCGCTCCCAAACTCCCAACAGGCACAAAGATTCTCGCTTTCCACGGCGATCCCAAACCCCATAACGCTGTAATAGGTAAATGGAGCGATAAGGTTAAATTTCACAAGCGTATCTACAAGACGATCTTACCAAGCCCATGGCTGGAAAAATTCATGAAGTAAGTTAGTGGCGATTTTCTAGCCACTAAAGTTTAAGAATATTAATAAATGGTATTTTCTTATAATCATGTGAAATAGCATTTATCAAATGTAGTATATAAATCTTCATTATAAGAGTTGTGAAATTAAATTAAAAAAATGTTGAAAAAAAATGAGATCTATATTATAATGTTTTATTATTTAAATGAATTTATACGAAAGTTAGGTGTTTTTGTGAATAAATATATAAAACCATTAGTGTTTTCTTTATCATTTTTAACTCTTGTAGCTTGTGCCGAGAGTAATGTACCAACAACAACCGCATCCCACGCCAGTGGCGAAGAAGTGGAAGGGATCTATAATCCTGATACTGCTATCGGCAAAAAGAAAGAATTATTTACAAAAAGCGAGAAGGATCTTTTTAGTAAACTCAACGATATGACTCCCAAAGAACGTAAAAAGTTTCTTGCTGAACATAAGAAAAGTACAGGATTCTTATCTTCTTCGCCGTCTGATAATGTCTTACGTGTGAATGTGTGGCTATGGCGTGCGGTTTTAGATAGTTTACAGATCATGCCCCTTGATAAGATCTTACCTGAATCAGGTGTGATTACTACTAAATGGTACGATATGAGCGGTTACGGTACTGTACAAATTAATGTTTATATTTTAGGTTCGCCTTTAAAGGCAGAATCCTTGCGTGTGGTTGTCTTTAAGAAAAATAAAGGCGTTATTAAACCCGATAAATTGGCAAGTGCCCAGCTTAACGATGTGATTCTTCTACGTGCAAGACAGCTGAAAAAATATTACGTGGATACCCATTAGGGCTGAAAATTAGCTAATATGCACCTTAAAGCATAGTTAAGGTAAACAAGAGTACATGTCGCTATGCTTTAAGGCACATCTTAACTAATTTTTCCCACCCTAAAAATATAAGTATAAATATAAACACAATTAGAATCACAAATACAATCATAATTAAGGAATAATATAAATGTCTCGTCATAATTTTAATGAAGTAGAAAAAAAGTGGCAATCAAAATGGGAATCTGAACACACTTTTAAAGTGGAAGTTGACCAAGCAAAACCCAAATCCTATGTATTGGAAATGTTGCCTTATCCGTCAGGTAAGTTGCATATGGGACATGTGCGTAATTATACTTTAGGCGATGTTTTATCTCGCTATAAAAAACAAAAGGGCTTTAATGTTATGCACCCCATGGGTTGGGATTCGTTCGGCTTGCCTGCGGAAAATGCCGCAATGCAACACGATACCCACCCTGGTAAATGGACCTATGAAAATATCGATTTCATGCGTCAACAAATTAAAAGTTTAGGTATGAGTTACGATTGGGATCGTGAAATTGCCACTTGTCATCCCAAATACTTCAAGCACGAACAGCAAATGTTCATTGATTTCCTAAAAAAAGGCTTAGCCTATAGAAAAGAATCCCTTGTGAATTGGGATCCTGTGGAAAATACCGTACTAGCTAACGAACAAGTGGTAGACGGTAAAGGCTGGCGTAGTGGGGCAGTGGTCGAATTAAAGAAATTAAATCAATGGTTCTTAAAAATCACCGATTATTCCGAAGAGCTTATCGCAGGCTTAAAGGAAATTACCGACTGGCCGGAAAAAGTTCGCACCATGCAGAATAACTGGATAGGTAAATCTCAAGGAATGACAATTGTTTTTCCTGTGGATAATTCCGATCAAGTTGTGGAAATCTTCACGACTCGTCCTGATACGTTTTTCGGGGCGTCTTTTATTGGTATTTCGCCCAATCATGCAATCGCTTTAGATCTGGCAAAAGATAACAAGGATCTAGCAAAATTCATCGAAGAATGCAACCAGACAGACACATCAGAAGAAGCCGTAGCCAAAGCCGAGAAAAAGGGCGTTGATACAGGTTTAAGAGTAAAACATCATATCACAGGCGATCTCCTGCCCATTTATGTGGCTAATTTTGTCCTTATGGGATACGGTACAGGAGCAGTTTACGGCGTGCCTGCCCACGATCAACGAGATTTTGAATTCGCAACTAAATATAAATTGCCAATTATCGAAGTGGTTAAACCGCTAGATTATAAAGGCGACGATTTCAAGATCAATGATGAAGCTTACACAACTTACGAATCTGTTCATTTTAATTCTCAATTCTTAAACGGCTTAACGGTAGTCGAAGCAAAAGAGAAAATGATGACTTACATGGAAGAACATAAAATCGGCAGACGTGAAACCAACTATCGCTTACACGATTGGGGAGTATCACGTCAGCGTTATTGGGGTTGTCCTGTGCCGATAGTGTATTGTGATGAGCATGGGGCTGTACCTGTTAATTCAAGCGATCTGCCCATTACTTTACCCGATGATGTGGAATTCAAAAGTGCAGGGAATCCGCTGGAAAATCATCCCACTTGGAAGCATACAACTTGCCCAACCTGTGGCAAACCTGCTATCCGTGAAACCGATACTTTTGATACATTTTTCGAATCAAGTTGGTATTTCTTACGCTATTTAGATCCACGCAACGAAGAGCAAGCATTCGCACAAGATAAGGCTAAATATTGGATGAATGTTGATCATTACATCGGTGGTGTAGAACATGCGGTAATGCACTTATTATATGCTCGATTCTTTAATCTTGCCTTGCGTGATTGTGGCTATCTTGATTCTTCCATGGAATCATTCGAACCATTTAAGGCTCTGTTAACTCAAGGTATGATCTGCCATGAAACCTATAAGGATGAAGATGGCAATTGGGTATTCCCTGATGACGTTATTAAGTTAAATGACGGCACGTATCAGCACGCTAAAACCCGTAAAAAGGTAACTATCGGACGTGTGGAAAAGATGTCAAAATCTAAGAAAAATGTGGTTGATCCTGATTTTATTATCCGTTCTTATGGGGCTGATACTGCACGCATGTTTGTGGTTTCTGATAGCCCTCCTGATCGTGATTTAGAATGGACCGAATCAGGGGCCGACGGTTGTTGGCGATTCTTAAATCGTGTATGGCGTATGGTTGAAGAAAAATCAGATATCATCCAAAATATAGCAGATCAAGATTCGGCAAGCTTTACAGGCGAAACAAAAAAGATATATTCTTTAATTCACAAAACAATTTTCGCCGTAGAAGAAGAATTGCCACAATTCCAGTATAATAAAATTATCGCAAGGATTCGTGAATTAACCAACTCTCTTTCAAGCATGAGCCTTGATGATGATCATTCGCAATATGTTTACAAATTCGGTATGGAAGCGGTAACAAGATTGCTAAATCCTATCACTCCGCACATTACCGAAGAAATATGGGAAGTTCTCTTTAAAAAGAAAACTCAACTATCTCAAACGCCGTGGATAGAATATGATAAAAATTTCCTAGTTGATGATACTGTTACCATAGCCATTCAAGTAAATGGCAAAGTGCGTAATACTCTTGAAGTTCCTAAGGATATATCTAAGGAAGATCTGGAAAAAATCGCCCTTGATGATGAGAAAATTAAAAATAATATCGCAGGTAAAACCATCCGTAAGGTTATTGTAGTACCTGCAAGAATCGTCAATATAGTAGCTAACTAAGATGAATGGCGGTGCGAGATTATCTCATATTACTTCGGTAATTGTTATATTTTTCTTAAGTGGTTGTGGCTATTCATCCTTATATAATCCTGATAGACCGAATATTAAATCCTTTTATCAGTCTGTAAACGATTCGAATTCGCAAAATTTAGTTAGAGCAAATAAGAATTCTGGAAGATTATCTAAAGTAAAATCTCACAACAAACACTCACGCCATAATATAAAACAAAAACCTGCTTATGTGAATTATTATAAGAATTTCATTGCCAAATATCAAAAGGAAAAACTAAGTAAAGTTACTCATACGGTTGGCGATAATCAATTTAATAAAAAGTATAATCAGAGTTTTTATCATCGTTTAATACTTAATCCGTTAAAAAATAGTACCGTCTTATCTTCCGAACGTGTATGGATAGCATCCATTGCCGATTATCAAGGTTGGTTCTTACGTGGAGAATTAAATAAACTATTACATACGGTTAAACCGATAGGCGATTATAAATATGTGCTAAGAGTTAGCTTAAGCGATAGTACAAGCTCATTCTCTTCAGATATCTACGGTGTACCCAACCGCTTTAAGTATTTGCTATACGCCTCATACTCAATAGAAAGTTTCCAAACTGGTAAAGTGGTCTATAACGCCAAATCCCAAGCCGTAACAAGCTACACACTTTCCAGATCCCTAACAGGCTTAACTTTCGCCGAAAAAGACGCAAAAGAAAAAGCTCTTATTTACATAAGTAGTAAAATATACACCAATATTATAGCATGGCTTTATCATAACGAACACCAAATAGAAGTCATAAAACCCAAAGTAGTCGAAGACATGGACGCCATAAAAGCCAAAGAAAAAACCATAAAAGATATTACATTATATCCCCTACCAATAGACGTAACCGATAAGTAGGATTGTGATAAATTGGCTAATATGCACCTTACCTTAGAGCTAGTGTAGGCATTAAGTACACGTCGCTCTAAGTTAAGGCACATCTTAGCCAATTTCTCCCAATCCTGCGGATCGTGATAAGTGGGCTAATATGCACCTTAAATCAGGGCTTAGGTAAACATATGTACATGTACGCCCTGATTTAAGGCACATCTTATCCCATTTCTCCCAATCCTGCGGATCGTCATAAGTGGGTTAATATGCACCTTACCTTAGAGCTAGTGTAGGCATTAAGTAAACGTCGCTCTAAGTTAAGGCACATCTTAGCCAATTTCTCCCAATCCTGCGGATCGTCATAAGTGGGTTAATATGGTTCTTGATTGGTTTAGAGTTTTATTATTTTAAATTAATCAAGAGCCTTTTTATTAGGATATGAAAAATAATATTTAATTTAAAATTGTTAATTTAAATGCAAGTATAAGATTTTACAGTAAAAATAATTATAAGCTTGACTTTGTGGTTAACTTAATATATACTATAATATATATGAATATGTTGGGTATAGATTCCATATAAAATGCAATTACGCCTATTCAAATAAATGTATATTCATATGTATAATGCGATAAGTTAATTAATGGTAACTTACGACGGGTTTGTATTATAATTTTTTTATCTAGTAAAAAAATAGGCCAGTTATGTTATTACTTATTTGCATATTAAAAATAAACAAAGATTCTTTATTATAATAATACTAAAATATTATATTTATAGAGTCACAAAGAAAATTAAAAAAAGGAATAAATTCATGAGTGATTATGATAGTATAGAATCCCTACAAGCAAAAGGGATAATAGATTCTCCAAGAGTCGCAAGTATAAAAGTTTGGCTAATTATGTTTACGCATACTTGTGTATTTGCGGTGTTAGCCTCTCGAGTGTTTGCCATATGGCTGGATAAACAAGTGCATTTGGACGCTCTGGAAATAGGGGAACTTCTAGGAATGAAAACCATTATAGCGGTTTTCTATAAGCCATTATTTGGTTGGTTGCTAGATAAAACTCAATTACGTATTTGGGTTGTTTTAAGTATAGCCATATTTGGTGTGGCCTCTGGTCCATTCTTTCAGTTCGTATATCAACCATTGTTAATGACACACAATCCCACCTTATTTTATATGGCTGGTTGGCTAGGTGGTATCTACTTTGGTTATGTGGTTATCGCAGGTAGTGCGGCCGTATATGGTTATTGTGGACGTTATATCGTAGCCCATGGCGGTACAGAAGATAAAATCGGAAGTGCTAGTATTACAGGTTGGTTCATAATGGACATTTTTATGAACTTTATGTATACAGTTAGCCCAATATGGGGCTTTTATGTGGCGAGTCTTTCCGCTGTTGGGATGATTGTCGTATTATTTAGTTTAAAAGTAAAACCATTTAATACTTTAGATACAAAAACCACATCTAAACAAAAGGTAAAAATGTCCGATTTAAAATATGCCATAACGAACCCACGCTTTATAGTAATAGCATTCTTTTCTATTACCATTTTAGTGGCCGCTCAAACCCAATTTTCACAATTAGGGCGTTATAATTTATATTTTTGGCCCGATAATATGCAATCATTTGGTTTAAGATTTTTTAGTATAATTAGTATTCCTGTACATCTTATTGTGATCGTATTAATAACACGATCTTCAGGAGTGATTAAAAAACTAAATCCTAGTAGATCTTTAATATTAATCGCTTGTTGTTACACTTTATGTTTTATCGTCTTGGGGTTTGCAGGGGTTATGCACACACATATGGCAGATGGTCATTATATACCTAGTCTTGTTGTTAGTATTTTCGGTAATCAATTACTGGTTTTTGTTAATACTTTCCCAGCTCTTGTGATCATGACTTATGTTAATATGTCATTTAACAAAAAGATTGCGAGTACTGTTTTCTTGGTGGGATATGCGTTCATTTCTAATTTTGGGAGCAGTTTTGCGAATGTTGTAGAAGGTGCAATGTTTAAAACGCAAGGTTGGGCTTATTCTTATCTCGAGCTTGGGGCTTTTATCTTGGCTTGTGCGGTGATCTTAAGCGGAATCATGCTTGCTATTAACTCATACGAGAAAAAGAAAGTTATGGCACACGTAAAAACAGAAACAGAATAGTTTCAACATTCAACATATAAAAAGATATGAAAAATACATTGACTATTTTTCATATCTTTATAATAATAAATAAATAAAATAATTAAAGGATTCATAATTATGAACAATAATAATAACAATAATAATCAGAATAAAATAAAAGAAGTTACTATCACAAGTGATTATACGGTAGTTGGTGGCGGTATGGCTGGTATTTGTACGGCAATTACGGCAGCACGAGAGGGATTAAAAGTGGCTTTAGTACAGGATCGACCTGTTCTCGGTGGGAATGCCTCATCAGAGATCCGAGTATGGGCCTTAGGGGCTACCGCAGGAATGGGAAATAATAATCGTTGGGGTCGTGAGGGCGGTGTGATCGATGAAATTCTCACAGAAAATGTTCACAGAAACGCCGAGGGTAACGCCTATTTATTCGACGCTCTTCTTTTAGATAAGGTTCTAGATGAAGAAAATATTCAATTATTTTTAAATACATCCATAAACTCAAGCGAAACAGACGGCAAGAATAAGATTACTTCCGTAAGTGGTTATAATAGTAATAATGAAACATTCTACACATTTAAATCCAAATTCTTTTCTGATTCGTCAGGCGATGGTCTTGTGGGATACACATCAGGAGCCGAGCATACAATCACCCCAGAAACCAAAGAAGATTTTAATGAAAGCCTTATACGTGATAAAGCTTACGGCCATTGCTTAGGTAATTCCATAATGTTTTCCATTAAAGATATGGGACAAGAAGTTAAATATACTGCCCCGAATTTCGCCTTAAAAGATATAACTAAATTGCCTAAATATAAGGAAATGAAATTATTAGAAGAGGGCGATTGTCATTTCTGGTGGTTCGAATACGGTGGGCGACTGGATACCATTAGAGACGCCGAAGAAATCAAATATGAGCTTAAAAAGGTCGTATATGGTGCGTGGGATCACATTAAAAATTCTGGCAAATTCCCTGAAGCTAAAAATAAAACTCTAGATTGGATAGGAGCTTTACCAGGTAAAAGAGACGCCAGACGCTTTTACGGAGATTATATGTTAACTCAAGATGATGTCTTATTAGTAAAACATCATAAGGATAACATCGCCCATGGTGGATGGTCAATTGATTTACATCCGTCCGATGGGATTTATAGTAAATTACCGTCTTCCAGTCATTGGCATCCTAAAAGCGTATACGCCATTCCTTACAGATGTTTATATAGTCGTAATATTAGTAATTTATTCTTAGGTGGACGTCTAATATCAGTGAGTCATATTGCTTTTGGTACTACTCGCCTAATGCTTACAGGAGCGGTTAATGGTCAAGCTACAGGAATGGCTACCGCCATGTGCGTAGAATATAATCTTGAGCCTAAAGATATATTGGAAGATAAATACTTACACGAACTACAACAACGTCTTATTGCTAAAGGGCATTATATTCCTAATGTTTTACCAGCGTTAGAAAATAATTTAGTATCACAAGCGAAAATTTCATCGAATGATACTTTACCATTTAAAGGATTTACTCAAAAAAGCGAAGATTATACACGTCTAGATAAAGCATACGCTTTTTTATTCCCAGTAAATAAAGGCAAGATTCCAAGTTTTAAATTAAACTTTAAAGCATTTAATAAGGATAATGTTAACATTCAAATCAGAACAACCGAAAGCCTAGATAATTTCACGCCACATACTACTCTAGAAAGCTTTGATGTTGCCTTAGAAACAGGCGTGCAAGATATCATAATTAAGCCAACCGCAAGCGTGAATGAAAATTGCTATATCTATATTACCTTAGGCGAAAATCCTGATATTTTATTTAATTCCACATCTGAACTATTAACCGCTGTTACAACTGTTTACAATCCTGTTATGGAACTCTTTAACAAGGAAGATAAAGCTCAATCATACGAACGTTGGCAAGCTATGAGACATCCTAACGAGTTTAACATCGCCATTGAATTCCTAGAAGAGCAAAATATATTCCAACCTGAAAACATCCTAAAAGGACAGTACAGACCAGTAATCTCAAGTAATGCTTGGGTTGGTAAGAATAAACATGATTCGCAACTAAAAATCCAATGGGATAAGGAAATCAATCTAAAAAATGGTATATTAACAATGTTCTTTGATACCAACAGCAGTCAAAATATGGAAACCACAGGGAAAAACCATAAATATCATGCCCTTTCATATTGCATAAAAGATTATACTATCACTAATGAAAAGAATGAAGTTATTGTAAGTGTTAAAGATAATCATCAAGCCGTTAATCATCATAATTTAGGTACGATTAATTTTAGCGAATTAACTATCACAGTAAATGACACATGGGGCAATAAGCCTGCCATATTCGGCATATGCCTTAAATAAGGGATCGTGATAAATTGGCTAATCTGCACTTGTAAGCGGTACTAGTTTAGGCATTAAGTACACGGCGTACCGCTTACAAGCACATCTTATCCCATTTCTCTCAATCCTACAGATTGCGGTAAGTGGGTTAATCTGCACCTTAGCTTAGGGCTTATGTAGATGTGAGTACACGTCGCCCTGATTTAAGGTACATCTTAGCCAGTTTCTTCCAATCCTGCGGATCGAAGTGGTGTGAGATTCTGTATTATATTATAGTTTATTATTGCTGGTCTAAATATTAGGCCAGCAATAATAAACTACAGAACATAAGATACAAAAACAAGATCTTAAATAAACATGGTTGGTTTTATTTAAGATCTGATGTAAGTTATTACTTTAGCCACATCTTATTTAAAAGTGTTGTGGGTTAGGCATATGCGATTGTTGTCAAGATCACGCCAGTATTGACCGTAGAATCTTAGAGAGCCGTCGTCGTTGCGACCTTCGGAGATTACGCCGTCGATTTTTCCGCCGTTTGCTAGGGCTAGTTTTAGAACTTCTTCAACTTTTTCCATTGATCCCAATTCTAGAGCTAGCATTGTACCGTTGCCGTAGGTGGCAGGCGAGCCGTTTCTTGGTTTTACTATACCGAATTTAAAGCCGTCTAGATCGTATATGATAATGTGTGGATATCTGGTGATTTCCTTTAAGCTAGTGTTTTTAAATACTGTTTTATAAAAATTATCTGCTTTATCTAGATCGTTTGTTCCTAGGACTATGTATGAAGACATTATATATTTCCTTAAGTTTGTTATGATTAATGTGTTGATATCTTGATATATTCTTGATAAATTATACAAAATATATGAAAAAATGTCAAGTTTAATTTGCTAATTGTAATTTTAACTTGTAGGATTGCAAAAAATATGATATTATTCTTAATAATTATATAAACCATTAAAATAACAATATAGAATTCCAACATACTAATATAAAGGTACAAGTAATGACTAATTCGAAATCACATCCGTTCAGCAAAAGCCAGCTTGATAATATCATTAAAGCACATCCAACCCCTTTTCATATTTATGATAAAAAACCCATGCTTGAGAATGCACAATCTTTCAATAAAGCTTTTTCATGGGCAAAGGGATACACTAATTATTTCGCAGTAAAAGGCACGCCAACACCTGCCATAGTTAAAGCCTTAAAGGACGGTGCAGGATACGGAGCAGATTGCTCTTCTTTAACCGAACTATTACTAGTGGAAAAAATCGGCTTAAAAGGGGAAGAGATCATGTTCACTTCCAACAACACAACCGCACAAGAGTATGAAAAAGCTTATGAATTAGGGGCTATCATTAATTTAGATGATATCTCACATATTGAGTTCTTAGAAGAAACACTAGGGGGAAAATTACCCGAAATGTTATCCTTTAGATACAATCCAGGAGAAGCCAAAGCAGGAAATACAATCATAGGTCATCCTGCAGATGCTAAATACGGCTTAACCACTGATCAAATGTATCAAGCCTATGAGATCGCAAAAAATAAAGGCGTGAAAAGATTCGGTATTCATACCATGGTAGCTAGTAACGAGCTAAATGAAGTATATTTCGCAGAAACTGCCAATATCATGTTTAAGCTCGCAAAAGATATTCAAGAAAAAGTTGGGATCAAGTTTGATCTAATTAATCTCGGTGGTGGGATTGGAGTAGCGTATCATCCAGATCAGACTCAACCGTCATTTGCGAAAATCGGAGAGTTAATAAAAGAAGAATACAACGCCATTTTCACAGACGAGAACAATAAACCAAGAGTAGTAACAGAATGTGCTCGTTGCGTAACTGCTCCATTCGGCTATTTAGTAACAAAAGCAGTCCACCATAAGGATATCTATAAAAAATACATCGGCGTTGATGCGTGTATGACAAACTTAATGCGTCCTGCCTTATATGGAGCATATCATCACATTAGCGTTATCGGTAAAGAGAATGCTCCCTGTGATCATACCTACGATCTAGTGGGTAAGTTATGCGAAAATAATGACAAATTCGCCATAGATAGAAAACTCCCAAAAATCGATAGAAATGATCTCATAGTGATCCACGATACAGGAGCACACGGCCACGCCATGGGCTTTAATTACAACGGGACCTTGAAATCAGCGGAAATTATGCTAAATGAAGATGGATCTTTCGATCTAATCCGCAGACAAGAAACCATTGAAGATCTATTCCAAACCCTAGTCTGGTAAAAGGGGCGTGTAAAAGCACATGTTTAAAGAGATATGATCTTCAATACAAAAAATAATGGAATAAAAAATGCAAGATACATATAAAAAAATTCATAAATTCGTAGAATCTATGGCAAAGAAAAAGCTAAGATCAACAGATCGCCTATACACAACTAAGTTAATAAACAGTATGGGAATCATAGATTTAGTTGTAGCCATAGAAAACGAATTCGCCATAAAAATCAACGCCAACGACATCACAGAAGAAAATTTCGACTCCATAGCACAAATTTCCCATTACGTAAGTAAAGCCATGCACCTCCGCAAACAAAGTAATGATTATTATTAAGGGTGGGAAAAAGCACTAATCTTAGCGTCCTTAAGTGGGGCTTATGTAGGCGTGTAGTACTACAAATGAAGTTTTAAGGAATGTAAAAAATATGTTACAAGATTATCTAAAAAGAAACATTACTTATGTTAGAATTTCATTAACTGAAAAATGTAACTTTAGTTGTGAGTACTGTCTGCCAGGTGGTTGGGATAAAAAGTTAAAGGATACCTTATCGGTTAATGAGCTAGATATCTTATTAGCCACCCTAAAGGAATTAGGAGTGAAAAAAATCAGATTTAGCGGTGGCGAACCCGCTTTGTTTAAGGATCTAACAAAAGTATTAGAAATTACAAACCACAAATATAAATTCGAAAGTTGTGGCTTAACAACAAACGGCTTTAATTTATTAGCCAAAGCCGAAGAATGGTATAAAGCAGGCTTGCGAAATATCAACGTATCAATAGATAGCCTAGATCCTAAAAAATTCTTCGAAATTACCAAAGTCGATATTTTAGATAAAATCATAGCAGGCATTAAACATGCTATCCATTTAGGTTTCAACATAAAAATTAACGCCGTTATCCTGCAAGGTATAAATACACAAGATATGGACGATTTCATCTCCTTTGCCAACACCCACAAAGTAACGATTCGCTTCATAGAACTAATGCAAAATAACACCTGTACCGTAGATTATCTAAACAAACGCCAACTAACCGCCGAAACAATAATAGAAGACCTAAAAGCCAAAGGCTGGACATTAGACAATTCAGAAGACCCCAAACTAAAAGGCCCAGCCCAAACTTTCAAACATCAAGATAATCTAGGAAAAATTGGCTTTATAACCCCCTACGCCCAAGACTTCTGCTCAACCTGTAACCGCATAAGATTCTCATCACTAGGCGAAATATTATTGTGTCTATTCGGCAAAAAAAGAATCCCCCTACGTCATCTGTTAACGCTCGAGAAAAAAGAAGAACTAAAAGCCGAAATCGAAACCCTCCTAATCAGCAAACCCAAATCCCACCATTTAGATGAGAATTTTGTCGGAGCTTGCGATAATCTCTCAAAAATTGGCGGTTAAGAACGATAAAAACAGCCATTAGGCTCTTTAAGTCAATGCTTATGTAGTGGTATATACACCACGCATTGCCTTAAAGAGCCTACTGACTATTTTTCTCGTCCTTAAATCTTGTGTAGGGGGTAAAAACAGCCCATGAATATCGTGGGGGCTTGAGCATTTTTCTTTATCCTATGCTATAGATAGTTACAGGCCTAATATTTAGGCCTGTAACTATCTATAAAGCTTGCATTCTTGGAAAATTTATATTATAATGTTAAGGATTAAAATATATAAATATATAGAAATAACCCTAATGAGATTGTAAAATAAATATGAAAACATTATTTAAAGATTCGAAAGTTCATATGTCGAATGTTTCGGCGAAGAAGATATCGGAAAGAAAAGCGTTAGCATATGGTAAAATCCATGTGGGAGAATTTGCTTTTAATGAGATTATGAATGATAATCTACCCAAAGGGAATCCCTTAACTATCGCCGAAGTGGCAGGAGTTATCGGAGCGAAAAAAACTGCGGATATATTGCCTTTGTGCCATCCTATTGATATATCTGCCGTATGGGTTGAGATCATTCCCAACAAAGAAGAATCGTGCTTTGAAGCGTATGTGCTGGCCACTACTATCGCAAAAACTGGGATAGAAATGGAAGCCTTAAGCGGAGTTACTACCGCACTTCTTAACATCTATGACATGACAAAACCCATAGAACCAACCCTAACCATTAGCGATGTCCATCTACTTGTTAAAACAGGCGGAAAAAAAGGCGTATGGGTCTGTACGGACGGCATTCCACCACTCGCTCAAGCATGGTTAGATAATGAATTAAAAGTCGATAAGGTCTTGAATGATCTGGATGTTACCACCATAACCATGAGCGATAGAGCAAGCCAAGGCGTATATGAAGATACTGCTGGCGAATCTGCCAAGGAAATCTTAAACACGTGGGGAGCGAATGTTGTAGCTCAATCCCTAATTGGTGACGAAAAAGAATTACTTGAAAAAACCTTGCAAGAGCATCTTAGCAAAAAACCTGAAATTATCTTCACCCTAGGCGGTACAGGATTGGGCGGACGTGATATCACCGTTGAAACATTACTTCCTTTATTTAATAAAAACGCCACTGGATTATCGCAAATGCTCAAAGCCGAAGGGGTAGCACGCTTTACCGATAAAGCTTGGCTCTCTAATTCTACAGTGGGGATCATTGATGAAACCTTAATTATCACATTACCAGGGAGTAAAAAGGCAGTTATAGAAAATCTTGATATCTGTTATGGTATTATCAAGCACGCCATTAATATGAAGAACGGAATAAAAAATCATGGCAAATAGTAAAGCAAATCACAAACAAGAACTAATTTCTTACGAAAAGGCTTTGAATAAACTTCTTGATTCTCATAATATCAAGCCTAAAATCATCACTATGGATATCGGGAACGCCATGGGACACATACTCGCCGATGATATCAATTCCCCCATTGATCTGCCACCCTTTGATAATTCCGCCATGGACGGTATAGCATACATTTATGATCAGGCCTTTAACGAGCAGAATACCGAGCGTAAACTTTCCTTACAATCCCAAACTTACGCAGGCGACGAAGGTAAAATTCTTGAAGATAACAACGCCATTCAAATCATGACAGGTGCTGTTATGCCAAAAAATGCCGATAGCGTAACAAAAGTTGAAGATCTTACCTTTCATACTAATGAGAAGGATCAAAATCCTAATGCCGTAAGCATTGCGAATCCCGATCAAACAAAGGGAAGTAACATCAGAAAACAAGGATCAGACATCGCTAAAGGCACTCTTGCCATTGCCAAGCATACGATTCTAAATGAAAATCACATTACCTTTCTAGCGTCCCTTGGTATAGCTAATATTAATGTAATACAACCGCTTAAAGTGTCATATCTCACAACAGGCGATGAGATCTTAAAGCCTGGTATGGCTCTAAGTGCAGGTAAAATATATGATAGTAATTCCACTTATATTAAGTTGTTTTTATCGCAAAATCACGCCGATACCATGGAATTATCTTCCGCTCTCGATAATCTTGAAGAAACAAAAGCACACATAAAACAAGCACTTGAAACAAAAGCACAGATTATTTTAACCTGTGGCGGAGTATCAGCAGGGCAAAAGGATTACATTCCGCAAGCAGTGAAAGAAATCGGCGGAAAAGTGATCTTTCATAAAGCAAAGATTCGCCCAGGCAAACCCATATACACCGCCACCATTGGCGAGCAAATCTTCATCGGTCTTGCAGGCAATCCCATTTCTACCGCCATGGGATTGGGATTCTTCGTGCGTCCCCTAATTCGGAACATTCTAGGACTAAAACAACTCAATTCCACCAAAGCCATATTGCAAAATGATTACATTAAAAATCATAAATTGACGATGTTTACTAAAGCTAATGTATCCATAAACGATCAAGGAAAACAAGTTGTAACCGTGCTAGATGGTCAAGAAAGCTACAGGATCAAGCCCTTTAGCTTGGCTAATTCTTGGGTAGTATTTGGCGAATCCCAACAGGAAAATAGAATTGGCGATCTTGTCAACGTCTTCCCACTTTAAGGGCGTGAAAAATTAGCTAATTTTTTCCACCCTTTACTTTAACAATTAAATTACATCACATCATATCATATCACATAACATCACATCATATTAAGGAGATATCAACATGCAAAAAATAACCATAAATCCATTCGGATCAGTAAGAGAACTTTTTAACGATCCCATATCTTTAGAATTCCCCCTTGAGCAATCTCTAAAGGCCCAAGATATAAAGGATAAACTCATCTCTATTTATGCCAATGATGTCATTATAAACTCTTGTGCTTTTTCCACCGATGAAGATTTGATTCTCGATGATACTATCATTGAAAATAACACAAACATATCGATTTTACCCCCAGTATGCGGAGGATAATTTATGGAAGATCAATCCATAATCCAAGAAAATTACAAGCTGATTCTCTCTAATAAAAAGCTAGATATCCAAGACGCCTTTAACTTCGTTCAGTCGCCTGATTGCGGAGCAACCGATATATTCATCGGTACAGTGCGAAATAATAATGAGAATCAAGAAGTTACTAGCCTTAGTTATGATGTCCATCCCACATTAACCATGGCCCAATTGGAAAAACTCGCTAAAAGTGTTCTAGATAAGGAAGATATCGTAAAAATATACCTATCTCACGCTTACGGATTACAGAATATCGGCGATATTTCCGTGATTATTGCGGTATCATCGGCCCATAGCCCCGAATCATTCGACGTCTGTAAACGTACGCTTAAGGAATTAAAACAACATATCCCCATATGGAAAAATGAAACCTACAAAGATAATCCAACAAAATGGCTAAATGGTGCGGATCTTAATGAAAGTAAAATGTGAATAAAATGGTATCAGCAATCATCTTAGCAGGTGGCGAATCCTCACGCATGGGCCAGGATAAATCCATGCTTAAATGGACCAACGACCTACCCCTATGGCTCCATATTAAATCCATTCTAACACAAGCAGGATGTGAAAATATTATCGTATCAGGCACACAAGAAAAGACATTTATTCCCGATATTATCCCCAATAAAGGGGCAATGAGTGGGATTCATAGTTGCTTAACTCACATGGATTTTATCTCTGATGATGTGATCATCGTACCTTGCGATATGCCTAAAATATCGCTAAATTTAATTAAATCCTTAATAGAACAAGGCGATAATACCTCTTTATATTACGATAAAAGCATATTCCCATTACTTATTAAGAATCGCCCAACCATGAAAGATATAATAAATAATTATCTCAAAACTAGCGAAAAATGTACAATTAAAGGCTTCTTAAAGGAAATAAATGCTAGTAAAATTAACTATTTAAACACAGGCGAGCTGGATAATCTAAACACTCAAGAAGAATTCAAAACCGCTTTTGAGAGTACATCCCTTAATACGATAACTCACAAGTAAATAAAATAATTTATCTCAAGTAAAACAACAGATTACCATAAATATCATATAAAAATAAAAAAAGTTATTGACATGTATGTCTATATTTAGTAAATTAGGTTCTGTAGCGAGTTACGTATGTTGTTTTTGCAAACTATGCAGACGACGTATCCAGTTAACATTGCTATTGAAATAGATCTTTAAAAATAGTTAATAAGTATGTATCAGAACATAATTTAGTTGGTGTATTTTAGCTTGAAAAAG
>NQOV01000013.1 GCA_002632265.1 Rhodospirillaceae bacterium MC! | reverse complement strand
GCCGATAAGAACCCTAACTATAAGATCATTAAGTATCTCATGAAACACGGAGCGAAAAAAGGCTTGCTTGATTCTATCTTTTAAAGTTATCAATAAAGCTTACACTCGTAAAAAAGCGTTGCAGGTTTTTTCGGCTTGGGCTATGACTTTTTGTGATATGTTTTCTATTTCTTCGTTGGTTAGGGTTTTGCTTAGGGGTTGGATTGAGATTGTTAAGCCTAGGGATTTTTGGTTGTCTTCCAAGCCTGTACCTTCGTAGATATCAAAGAGTGTAACATCGGTAATTAGTTTCTTATCTGCTCCTTTTACAGCTCGGAGAAGTTTTTCCGCTTGGATATTTTTGTCGACAACGAAAGCGAAATCACGTTTTAAGGATTGTAATTGGGGAATATCTAAATAGGGCTTGCTTGTGCCTTTGTTTTTAGCTACTGGGATTTTATCTAGGAAGATTTCGAAAGCAACCATGCGACCTTTAAAACCCATATCTTTTAGTACCGCAGGGTGTAGCTCGCCGAAATATGCAAGAGTGTTGCGTCCTAAGACCAATGCTCCGCTACGTGTGGGATGATAATATGTGGGGGTTTCTGTGATAGTTTGCAGGTTGGCAACTGGGGC
Source organism: Rhodospirillaceae bacterium MC! (assembly GCA_002632265.1). Classification (GTDB taxonomy): domain Bacteria; phylum Pseudomonadota; class Alphaproteobacteria; order MC1; family MC1; genus MC1. The sequence goes on along the minus strand of NQOV01000013.1, from coordinate 52,526 downwards.
GTTGATAGATTCTAGAGCTTTATAAACATCGGCTTTAACATCAAACACATCCGCTTGGCGACCCGTATGATTCCATGAGCGATTGAGCGAAACGCCTGCACGCACTCCGCCGACAACCACTGGTTGATCTTCAGGTTTTACCCCTTGGAATTGAGGGCCAACTTCGAATAAAGCTCCGCCATTTAATCCTTTGGCTAGATTGCGAGATAAGGCACTCACTAGATTGGGAATTAGGGTTGGTCTCATAACCTTAAGATCTTCGGAAATGGGGTTCGATAAAATAAGATTAGGATTATTGCCACCGAATAACTTGGCTTCTTTTTCCGATAAAAATGAGAATGTAACCGCTTCTTGTAAGCCGTGAGAGGCTAGGGATCTGGTTAAACGGAATCGGCGTTCTTGTTCTGATGTTGTTACCTGTTTTGGCAGATAATCATTTTTAGGTAATTCTAAAATCTCGACCTTATCATAACCATGTAAACGCAAGATTTCTTCCACTAAACACGCTTGGGTATAGATATCATAACGCCAAGACGGGCGAATCACTTGCCAGATATCCTGCGAATCATCAACGATACAACCAACTCTTTCAAGATATATCTTTTGTTCCTTTAAGGCGATATTAATTGATGTTAATGATTTTACCTTTTTCGGATTGAATGCCATAGGTGGAACTTTGAATGTTTCATCATAAGTGCTTTGTGATGTGGCGATCTCTAAGGCACTGGCTTCACCACCGCAGATATTAAGAATCATTTGTACGGCATGTTTGGCATATTCTAAAGAGGCTTGCTCATCGATACCACGTTCGAATCTAAAGCGAGAATCCGATTGAATGTTGTATTTTCGCCCTGCTAAAGCCACGGTAACAGGATTAAATACCGCCACTTCTAAAAAGACGTTTTTTGTTTGTTCATTAATGCCCGAATCCTTACCGCCCATTACTCCAGCAATGGCTAAGGCTTGGTTATTATCGGCAACCACAAGAGTATCTTGGCTTAAGGTGTAATCCTTATCATCGGCTACTCCTGTAAAGCTTTCATTTTCGCTCGCCATACGGATTTGTAAGATATTGCCTTGAATCTTATCAGCGTCGTAAGTGTGTAAAGGACGGCATAAATCGAAAGTGAAATAGTTAGTAATATCTACCAAGGCAGAAATGGGACGCAAGCCAATGGCTTTTAATCTTTTTTGTAACCATTCAGGGGATTGCTTGTTGGCTACATCCTTAATATATGCACCGATTAGTAATTTACTATGTGTGCTATTATCGTCCTTAAGATTTAGGGCGGTTTTAATGGGAGATTGGAATCCTGTACCGTCGTATGAGATTGTTTTTAGTGGTTTTAATGTTCCTAATCCAGCCGACGCAAGATCACGAGCAATATAACGTACGCCACAACAATCGCCACGGTTGGGAGTGATTGCTATTTCGATAACAGCGTCGTCTAATCCTAAGGCTTTAACGGGATTATTACCTACTATGGCGAATTCGTTATCGCTTGAGAATTCGATAATGCCGTCGTGTTCATCGGAAATACATAGCTCTCGTTCGCTCATCATCATACCGCAAGATTCTACTCCACGGATTTTTCCTTTTTTAAGTTTGAAATCGCCACCTGGTACATATACGCCCTCACGTCCAAAAACGCCTTTAAGTCCTGCACGAGCGTTGGGAGCTCCGCATACTACTTGGTGTTCTTTTTCGCCGTCAAATACGCTAAGTAGTTGTAATTTATCGGCATCAGGATGTTTGTTTGCACTGCGAATTTCGCCGATGATGTAATCCTTATACATTTGAGCAGGATTTTCGATCCCTTCAACTTCCAAGCCTAACATGGTAAGTTTATAGCTAATTTCTTCTAGGGTAGCGTTGGTTTCTAGATGTTCTTTTAACCAATTTAGTGTAAATTTCATTTTATTCTCCTCTTAATAGGTTAGGTTGTTGTAGTGCTTTGAATCCGTAATGACGTAACCAACGGAGATCGGAATCATAAAATGTACGTAAATCGGCAATACCATATTTTAACATGGCAATACGCTCAATCCCCATACCTAAAGCGAAACCTTGATACTTTTCAGGATCTAAACCCGCATTTTTCAGTACGTTAGGATGTATCATCCCACTTCCTAGGATCTCTAGCCAGTCATCTCCACCGCCTATTTTTAATGCTCCGTCCTTTTTAGAACAGCCGATGTCAACTTCTGCCGACGGTTCGGTAAAAGGGAAAAAGCTAGGGCGAAAACGCACTGGCAGATCATCTACGCCAAAAAATTTACGGCAGAATTCTATAATACATCCCTTTAGGTGGGCGAAATTGACATTCTCTTCTACCACGATCATTTCCACTTGGTGGAACATGGGGGTATGTGTAGCGTCGGAATCCGAGCGATAGGTACGCCCTGGACAGATAACTCTAAAAGGTGGTTTTTGTGTTTCCATAGTACGGATCTGGACAGGGGATGTATGGGTTCTTAAAACAAAGCGTTGATCGTTTTCATCGGCTGGTAAATAGAATGTGTCATGTTCTTGGCGTGCAGGGTGATACTCTGGGATGTTTAAGGCGGTGAAATTATGCCAATCATCTTCGATGTTCGGACCTTCTGCCACAGTGAATCCCATTTCGCCAAAAATAGAGATGATCTCTTCAATGGTTTGAGTTACTGGATGAATAGAACCTTCGAATGTTTCGTATGGTGGCAAGGTAACATCTAATGTTTCATCTTGTAAGCGAGCGTTTAATTCGATTGTATTAAGTTCGCTTTTTTTGTTATCTAGCAGGGTGTTAACGTGATCCTTTAAGTTATTTATGGCTTGACCATAAGCGGGCTTTTCCTCATTGGATAAACTGCCCATGTTTTTCATTAAAGATGTGATCTCGCCCTTTTTGCCCATATATTTCACTCTGATATCTTCTAGATCTTTGATAGATCCAGCATTTAAGATACTATCTTCAGCTGATTTTTTGATTTCTTCCATATTAGATTACCTAGTCTCAAGTTTAGATTTATTTTTCATATGGATATATTATAAACGAATATGAACAAAAATACAATATTAAAAATTAATATTGCATTTTAATTTTTAATATTGTATTTTGATCTGTAATATTGTAAACTAGCCATAATAATTTTTATGGAAAATTACTTATTGAAAAAAACAATAACAGGAGAGAAAAATATCATGGAAGAACATAAAGATAATGTTGATTATTTCATAACCGAAGATGATATCCGCTTTGCTGGTCGCCATTTACTGGTAGATATCTGGACAGATCACTATTTGGACAATAAGGAAAAAATAGCAGAGATCCTAACTAAATCCGCTTTAGCAGGAGGAGCAACTATTTTATACTCTCACTTTCATCACTTTGAGCCGAATTTTGGTGTGTCTGGGGTGTTGGTATTAGCCGAATCCCATATCTCGATCCACTCATGGCCAGAAGAACGCTACGCCGCCATAGATATATTCATGTGTGGTCATGCTAATCCAGATATATCCGCAAGCGTGATTCAAGAAGAATTTATGGTGGAGAAAGCAACAATTGAACGCCACAGAAGAGGTATTGGCGAAAAACACGGCCATTAGGCAATACTAAGGTAGTACATATACATGTACGTATTGCCTTAAAGCACCTACTGGCCATGTTTTCGCCAATACTAAACCATAGCTATTAGGCATTTTTTATGCTGATACAAATTAATATAATAAGGAAAATATAAAAGGAAAATATAGAATGAAGTTTTATGAAGAAAAGTTACATGCGGGGATCGTCAATAAGGGCTATGCACAGAAGTTTGATGTGGAAGAGGTTTTGTTTTCGGATAAAACAGAATTCCAAGAGTTAGTAGTCTTTAAAAATCCGTATTTTGGTAACGTTATGGCCTTAGACGGAGTTATCCAAGTAACAGAACGAGATGAATTTTTTTATCATGAGATCATGGCACATTTACCGATCATGGCTCATGGGAATGTATCAAATGTCCTTATTATCGGTGGTGGCGACGGTGGGGTCTTGCGTGAGGTTTTAGCTCATCAGGATGTAGCGGTTACCATGGTGGAGTTGGATTCGACGGTTGTTGATATTTCTAAGAAATATTTTAAATCCATTTGTGCCGACGCTTTTGATAATCCACGCACAAATCTAATGTTTGCCGACGGTATTAAATATGTGGCAGAAACAACAAATAAATACGATGTGATAATCGTAGATTCTACCGATCCCATTGGCGTCGGCGAAGTATTGTTTACGATAGATTTCTATAAAAATTGTCGCCGATGTTTAACCACTGGCGGAATTCTAATCACTCAAAACGGCGTGCCATTCTTCCAACCTGATGAAGTGAGCGTTACCAACAATCGTATGAAAAGTGCAGGCTTTAAAGATAACACTTTTGCCACTGTCCCAGTACCAACTTACGTCGGCGGACTAATGACTTTAGGTTGGGGCTGTGATGATCCACAAAACCGCCAAAAAACCTGTGAGCAAATCGGCAAAAAATGGAACACTTTAGGGATCACAACTAAGTATTATAATCCACAAATTCATGTTTCGTCGTTTTCTTTGCCTAATTATATAGCTGATTTACTCTAGGGATTGTTTTTTGGCGTTTTTTATGATGTCGAGATTCATTTGTTCTATGTATTCTGTTACGTTGGTATCGCCGAGTTTTAACGCTTTATAGTACATAATTAGTGCTTTAAGATAATCTTTTTCTACTCCGTTGGCGTTTTGGTAGGCTTTTCCCAATTCTTCATAGGCCATGGAATAGTTTTGCCTAGCGGATTTGGTAAACCAATAAAATGCTTTTTTATAATCTTGTTTAATTCCGTCTCCACGTTTATAAGATAGTGCTAAATTATATTGACCCATGCGACCACCATTATTAGCGGATTTAGTAAACCAATATAAGGCCTTTTTATTATCTTGTGGAATTCCTCGCCCCATGGAATAAAGCATGCCTAAACCATTTTGAGCTGGTGCGTAGCCTTGGTTGACGGATTTTTTAAGCCAATACAATGATTTTTTATACTCTGGATTTAGTCTGTTTCTGAATTCATAGATTATAGCTAAGTTATATTGAGCTGGGGCGTATCCTTGGTTGGCGGATTTCTCATACCAATAAAGTGCCTTTTCGTAATCTGGGTGTGCTTGATTTTCATAGAAATCTCCGAGCTTATTTTGGGCAATTTTATCATTCTTTAAGGCTAGTTTTGTTATGGATGTATTTGGTTCTTTTTTCTCTGTATTTACGGAATATGAGTCAGATTGTGAAAAGGCTATGGTTGGTAACAAGAATATATTACATAGTACCATGATTAATATAATACTTTTCCCACCCCTTAGAGTTTGGGATGAAAGTGCGACTTGTTTATTTTTCACAACCATTTTCATGTATGTTATCCTTATCTAGTTATTTTATTCTGTTAATAATTCTAACAATTCTAATAATTCTATAATATATTGTCAACAAAAAAAGAAAAAAGGCGTTATATGTAATTAAACATATAACGCCCTTTTGGTTGGCTTAAGTTATTAAATACTTATTCCATGATAGATCTTATTGAACTATGCTCTTATTGAATTAAGCACTTATTGAATTAACTATGCTCTAACAGCTTCAACACCTGGAAGAGTTTTACCTTCTAGCCATTCTAAGAATGCACCGCCAGCGGTTGAGATGTATGTGAAGTCATCTTTCGCACCAGCAAGTTCTAGAGCGGAAACAGTGTCTCCACCGCCTGCTACTGATGTTAGAGTTCCTGCTTTAGTTGCTTGAGCTGCTGCTTTAGCTGCGGCAACTGTACCCATGTCGAATGGTTTGATTTCGAATGCACCCATAGGGCCATTCCAAACAACTGTTTTACATGTTTTAAGTTTTTCGGCAACGAATTTCGCTGATTCTGTACCGATATCCAACATCATTTCATCTTCTTTGATGTCATTTACTGAACAAACACGATTTTGAGCGTTTTCGGCGAATTCTTTTGCCACTGTAGCATCAGTAGGTAATACGATTTCACAACCGACTTTTTTTGCTTTTTCCATGATATTTCTAGCAGTATCTAGGAAATCTTTTTCACATAAAGATTTACCAACGTTAATCCCTTGAGCCGCTAGGAATGTGTTAGCCATTCCACCACCGATAACAAGAACGTCAACTTTTTCCATTAGGTTAGTTAAGACATCGATCTTAGAAGAAACTTTCGCTCCGCCAACTACTGCAGCAACTGGTTTTTGTGGTTTTTCTAAGGCAGAAGATAAAGCCTCAACTTCCGATTGCATTAAGCGTCCTGCATATGACGGTAAAAACTTAGTAATACCCTCTGTAGATGCGTGAGCTCTGTGAGCAGTTGAGAAAGCGTCATTGACAAAAAGATCACCTAATTTAGATAATTTTTCGGCAAAGCCCGCATCGTTTTTAGTTTCTTCTTTGTAATAACGTAAGTTTTCACATAAAAGAATTTCGCCTGCTTTTAAAGATTTAGCAGTAGATTCTACAGCGTCGCCTGTGCAATCATCAGCAAACTGTACAGATGTACCGCCTAAAGCTTTTGATAAGCCTGCAACTAGTGGCTTAACTGTATAATCTGGATTGCGTTCCCCTTTTGGACGTCCCACATGGGTAACGATAACTACAGAAGCTCCACCTTTTACCAGCTCTTGAATGGTTGGCACTGTACGATCAATACGGCTTGTGTCTGTAATTTGACCTTCCTTATTGAATGGTACGTTGAAATCCGCACGTAATACAACACGTTTGCCTTTAACGTCTAAACCGTCTAATGTTTTAAATTTACTCATGATTATTAATTCCTTGTCCTTATCTCTGAATATATGTAAAGTATGATAATATTGCTTAATTGAATATTGCTTACACTATAGTATCATAAAATCTTAGTGTAAGCAATAGTTATTCATTTAGTCTTTGAAATTACAGTGGATTATTTAAGTTTTAAGGCTACAAATCGGCTTTGATTTTGAAGCATGATAGTTAACATGATCGCTTTTCTGTGTTGAGCTTGTACGTGTCTGATTTGGGTGTTGATATCATTAATGCTAGTTACTGGCACATTATTTACGTGTGTGATAATTAAACCTTGTGCTAATCCTTTAGATTGAGCGTCGGAATTATTATCAATGGCAGTAATGATCAAACCATGGACGTTAGACGGTATATTATAAGTGCTTTTTTCCGCTGTGGTTAAAACCTTAAGATGTAAACCGAGCTTTTTCACATAAGAAGAATCTTGCTTTTTATTCGGATGTTGTCTGGTTGTGGTTGGGGTATTTTGATGCTTAAGAAGTTCAATTGTTACATATTTTGTTAACTGCTTACCATTTCGCCAGATTATTACTGGTACTTTTCTCCCAATGGGAGTATCGGCTACGATTGTTGGAATTCGGCGTGAGCTATCAATTTTCTTGCCGTTAAATGAGAGAATCACATCTGTCTTTTTAAGACCTGCTTTGCTCGCAGGAGAGTTGGGCGATACATCATTAACCAAAGCCCCATGATTGGTACTTAATCCCAACGCTGCGGCCTCGTCTTTTGAAACATCGGTAATGGTAACACCTAACCATCCACGCACTACAGATCCATGGGCTATGAGCTTATTTGTGATATCTTTGGCAAGATTCGACGAGATAGCAAAGCCAATCCCCACACTTCCCGCACTTGATGAATTTCCTGCAGGACTATATATTACAGAATTTACGCCGATTACTTCGCCTTTAGTATTAAAAAGCGGTCCGCCCGAATTCCCACGGTTAATGGCGGTATCCGTTTGAATGAAATCATCGTAACTTCCTGCGTGAATATCACGATTGCGAGCCGAGATGATCCCTGCGGTTACCGTGCCACCTAAACCAAAAGGATTACCAACCGCAAGAACCCAATCGCCCACTTGTGCTTGTGCCGAATTACCAAAGTTAACTTGGCTTAAGCGTTGTTTGTGCTTATTTAGTACTAAGACCGCTAGATCTGTTTTAGGATCACGTCCTTTAATTCTTGCCGATATTTCATCGCCATTACTTAAAATCACAGTGATTTTTTTAGAATGTGCTACCACATGGTTGTTGGTTACAACGTATCCTTTACTAGCGTTGATGATGAATCCAGATCCTAAAGAAGTTCCCTTTTGGACTTGAGGTTTATCAGGAATTTTAAAGGGTAACATGTTTTTTAATTCTGGTGGAATGTTCATGTTTTGATTGTTAGTAATTTCTACATCAGTCCTAATATTAACAACTGAAGATATTACCTTTTTAACTAAAGGGGCAAAGCTAGTAGGAGTAGCAACCGCATAAGCGTTGGTTGTGATTCCTGTAGTCATAAGCACCGCACCACCTAGAATTCCCATTGCTAGGACGGAAGTTTTAATGATATTTTTAAACATAATTTTGTAATCTCCTAAAATATAATAGTAAACAGAATAAGATATAAAAAGAACTGTATGCTTTAAATATATAGATAATTATATTAAATTGCAAGAAATTAATCTTATCTTGTTAATATTATTATGAAAAAAACTTAAGAATCACGTCTTGTTCACACTCCTTTTTTTTGGATGTTGTTTTTTAGTAGGTTATATGCTAGATCGCTATTAGGTTCGATAACTACTTGGGTTTGATCTGTATTGATAGTGAATTTTTTTAGGGTTAGATCATTATCTAAAGCCTGAATGTTAAGATCTCTTAATTTAAATCCTGTTTTTTCTAAAGTGTTATCGTTATGTATGAATCTCACTTGGTTTTTATGGGAAAGAGCAAAAATAATTCCGCCAACTATAAAAAGAGTGAAAATACTATAAAAACATATGGTAGGTATATTGTGAGAGATATAACCTTCGATTATTAGGCTGTAAAAATAATATATGCTTTGGCATATCCAACATAAGCAGAATATATAAATGGCCATTAATGCAGGTATTAAGGGAAATACCGCAAATTTAGTATTTAGTTTAAAATCTGGGTTGGTGCTTTCAACTACTGTAAAAGAGTTTTTCATAAATATTATCATGTGGTTAGGTGTTCCTTATTTCATTCTATTTTATTCTATTCTATTTGCTATACTTTTTTAATATCTGAAAACTTTCATCGTTACTAGCTAAGATAATCGCTTGGGATTTGCCCATATTAATGATGAATTTTTTAAGGGAAAGGTCATCATTGAAAGGCTTTAAATTTAAGGATTTTAGCGGAAGTCTTTGATTACTAAATGGTAGTTTGATCCTACTAGCATGATAAAATTTCATCGCAGTTGTGAAGATCATTAAAGCGAATGCACACATATAAAGTATGAATCGAGTTAAACCTAAAGCGTGATTCTTTGCTAGATAAACGCTAAATCCCACTAGCAAGCAAAACATGACCAGACGCCATATGATAAAGGCTGGTGTTATGCTATTGAGTTTAATATAGTTATCCACCTTAAAGAGTTCTAGATTACTTTGAAGTACTTTAAAACTGTTTTTTAGCTCAAAAACTTTATCATTATTGGGCTTGATGACAACTTCCGCTTGATCAATATTTACGCTAAATATGGTGCGTTCTTGATTTGCAGGTTGTATATTTATTTTATTGAGAGAAAAAAGCCTTTTAGATAAATTGCCGTCCTTATCTGCCACACTGGGGAATTGAATTTTATTTCTATAGTAAGTGATATAGATCATAAACCACAAAGTCATAAGAAACCCAAAACCAGCAACCGACATCGCCCAAAAACCCCGTTGCTTAAAAAAGACATTAAGGTATACATATTTATATTTATAAAAAGCATTATAATCCATAAATCCAAACATTCCAAGACATACCAGACAGATAACCAAATAAATAGGAAACATTGGAGCAGAAATAATATTACGTATCACACCTTTATCATTCACCTTAAAGTTGGGATGATCACTTTTAATAATAGTAAAATAATACTTCGGATCTTTATCCTTAATTTTAATCATAAACATAACTATAACAACCCTTTCATCAACAGAAATATAAATAATCAGTGTTATATATTTTATTATATTTTTTTGTTTATTGTCAATAAAAAAATGTTAAAATCTTGATATATTTGTTGTTATTTTGTATTTTCGTTTTTGTTGTTGGATTGGGTTTGTTCTCGTTGTTTATATAGGGGGACTCTTTGGCTTTGGCTTCGGAGTTGACCGCAGGCGGCCATGATGTCGTCGCCACGGGATTCTCGGATTGTGGCGATTGCTCCGTGGGTGTTTAGGCGTTTGGCGAAACGCATAACGGCGTTACGGCTGGGTGGTTGGTAGTTGTTGGGGCAGGAGTCCCATGGGTTGTAGGGGATTAGGTTGAATTTGCAGTAGACATTTTTTAAGAGTTTGACTAATTCGTCGGCGTGTTTTTCTTGATCGTTGAGATCTTTAATGAGAATATATTCCACTGTAATCCTGCGAGCGTTTTTATTGGGGAAGTTTTCTAGGACTTCAACAAGCTCTTTTAAGGGATACTTTTTATTAATGGGCATGATTTGATTTCTGATTTCATCGTTGGGAGCGTGTAGGCTTATGGCCAGTTGGCATCCCATTTCTACGCTCATTTTCTTCATTTCTGGCACTACTCCACTGGTGGATAGGGTAACACGACGGCGAGAAATTGCGAGAGCTGATCCGTCGGTGAAGATTTCTATGGCTTTTTTCATGTTATCGTAATTATATAAAGGTTCGCCCATGCCCATTACTACAATATTGGTTAAAATTCGTTCAGGATCTGATGAGGGCCAATCGTTAAAGGAATCTCGAGCTATCATAAATTGTCCAATTAGTTCATGAACTTCGAGGTTTCTAACTAGCAATTGAGTTCCTGTATGGCAAAATTTACATGTGAGCGTACAACCAATTTGTGAACTGATACATATGGCATTTTTGCCTTCGGCTTGTGGGATGTAGACGGTTTCTATTTCGTTACCGTCTTCCATTCTAAGTAGCCATTTACGAGTACCGTCCACTGATGTTTGTTCTTTTACTAGGATAGGGCGAGTAATACGGAAGATCTTTTTTAGCTCTTCTCTTAAGGGTTTGGATATGTTACTCATTTCATCAATGGATCTTGCTCCTTTTTGATATATCCAACCGTAGATTTGCTTGCCACGGAATTTTTTTTCCCCCATATCTATCATGGAATTTTCCAGATCAGCAAGAGACATACCAATTAAATTTATTAGTTGTTTTTCTTGTTTTTGTGATTGATCTTGGGTGTTTGCTGATTGTTCTTGCATGATTTATAAGATATCCTTAAATGAGTATGTAATTGCTAGTCTATATTAATGATTTTACTAGATCTAGCATGTTATTATGGGTAAAATCGGCTGGAGTGTAGTGAGGATTGTATATTTCTTTTTTTCTTGGAATGTAGGCGGTGGTTAGACCTGCGGTTTTAGCTCCGAAGAGGTCCCAATCGTGGGATGCTACCATGGCGATTTCATTTAAAGAGAATTTTTCTTGCGAGGCCACATGATGATATATTCCCTTAAAGGGTTTGTAGATATTTACAGCATCCACCGAGTGATAAGCGTCAAAAAGATGGATAATCTTAGCATTTTCTAGTTGTTCTTTTATCATCTTTAAGGAAGAGTTTGAGAGAGCAAAAACTTTTACGCCCTTATCTTTTAAGTATTTAAGACTGGGGATAACATCATCATATGCAGGCATATTATAAAAAGCTCCTAGGATATCCTTTTTGATTTCTGCGGTTAATTTCATATCATGCTCATGAAAGACGCTTTCTAAAGCGGTTTGAGCAAGCTCGCCAAAGTTTACGTATTTCTCTATGGATACTTCTCCCATGACTCCCCCCATGATAACCGATGAATGTAAGAGTTTTGTAAACCAATATTTTCCCACATATTTATCATTAAAATATTTAGAGAAGTTTTCTCCTAGTATTTCTATGTTTAACATTGTTTCGTTCATGTCGAAAAAGACAGCTTTAATCATTTTGTTTTCCTATTGTCAATATGTCTATAAATATTTCTATAAATATTCTCATATATATCATAAGAATAGAATTATTTTTAAGAAAAATCAAGTTTTTATTGTAATCTACAAAAATAAAGACTATAATATATAAGATAAAAACCATTAAAATATATATAGGATTAACTATGGAAAATAACCCGTTCGACAATAATAATCAACCAAGCCTTGATGATATAGCGGAAAAAATACACAAAAATTTAAAGAATCTTGGCGGTCATGAGAAAAAGTTAGGATTGTTAATAGTAATTGTAATAATAGGCGTTTGGCTTTTTACTGGCATATATAGAGTGCAATCAGGCCATAAGGGTATCGCTATGTTATTTGGTAAGTATCATACCACAACAAATCCAGGATTGCATTGGTTTCCCCCTGTTCCCATAGGGCGTGTATATACTCCAAATGTAGCACAGGTTAGAAGAACAGATATAGGATTCCGCTCATCAGCAAAATACGGCAATAGCGGACACAGTGAAAGCTTAATGATTACTGCTAATCAAAATATTGTTGATCTTAACTTTGTTGCCTATTGGAAAATATCTAGCCCGAAAGATTATCTATTTAATATTCGCAATGTGGACGTGATCGTTAAAGCGGCCGCAGAAAGTGCCATGCGTGAAATTATCGGACAATCCCAATTGCAGGTTGTACTAACCAACGGTAAGCAACTTATTATTGAAAAAGTTCGCTCTCGCATGCAAGATATCTTAAATGACTATAAGGCAGGAGTAGAAATTAACAATGTGGAATTACTGGAAGTTAATCCGCCATCTCAAGTAATTGACGCTTTTGACGAAGTGCAAAGAGCCCGCCAAGATAAAGACAGAATGCTAAAAGAAGCCCAAGCCTATCAAAATAAAACCCTACCAGCAGCCAAGGCCGCAGCGGTTACTAAAGTAAGAGAGGCAGAAGCTTATAAGAATCGTCAAATCGCCCTAGCTCAAGGTGAAGCCGATAAGTTTACTAAGATATATAAATCATATCTTGTAAGCCCTAAGATCACCAAAGAAAGATTATATTTAGAAACAATGTCTAAGATCCTAGCTAATCAGCCTAAGGCCATAGTCTCATCAGGTAATAATATTGTTCCTTACATGCCGTTACCATCTCTAAAAAACAAATAAAGGAAAATAAAGACTATGCAAAATTAGCTAATATGTACCTTAAATTAGAGCTAAGGTAAACTAAAGTACATGTAGACCCTAATTTAAGATACATCTTATCTAATTTTTCCCAGTCTTCCCACACACATTATATATCACATAATTTTAAAAGGAAAATAAAAATGATCAAAATTCAAGGTATTTTAGCAGGAACATTGGCGGTAATTATTATTGTCGTTATATTGTTAACTAACGCTTTATTCATAGTTAATCAAACGGAACAAGCCATAGTATTCCAGTTTGGAGATCCTAAGGTTACCATTCAAGAACCTGGCTTGCACGCCAAGATCCCATTCATTCAAAATGTACGATATTTTGAAAAAAGAATCTTAAATCTTGATCCACCAGTGGAACAAATTTTGTTGGGAGACAAAAAACGTATTAATGTGAATAGTTATGCACGTTATAAAATTGTAGATCCGTTAAAATTTTACATCAGTGTGGAAACCATAGCTACTTTTAATAGTCGCTTTGGGAGTATCTTGAATTCAACAGTACGCCAAGTTATGGGTAAATTTTCCCTAGCCGAAACCCTAAATAATAAACGTGATTATATTATGGATCAAATAACAAAATTAACAAAAGTATCAGGTAAAAACTACGGTATTGAAGTGGTTGATGTTCGCCTAGGTCGTACGGATCTACCAAAAGATATTTCCAAAAGTGTCTATTTAAATATGCAATCCGAACGTATTCAAGAAGCTAACTTACTTCGTGCCGAGGGCGAACAAGCTAAACAAGAAATCATCGCTAATACCGATAAACAAAAGGTTATGATCCTTGCCCAAGCAGAAAAAGAAGCCCAAATCCTGCAAGGTGAAGGGGACGCCGAACGTAACATCATCCTAGCTAAAGCTTACGGCGTCAACGAATCTTTCTTTAAATTCTACAGATCCCTAACCGCTTACGAAGACGCATTCAAAGGCAGTAAAAATCAACTCATCTTAAATTCGAATTTAGATTTCTTCCAATATCTATTTAAGAAAAGATAAGCTTAGTTAAGTTAAGTTAAGTTAATAAAAATTCTTTTATTAGAAAAAAGTTACATATAAGTAGTAATATTTATATGTAACTTTTTTTGTTTAGGATCTGTCATATTAGGATCTTTTTCATGTGGCATTTTGAATGAAAAAAATTTCAAATAAAGGTAAATAATAAAGAAATATTTAATTATACTTGCTATTGTTTCCCATTTATGATACAATGTTAAATTATAAATTGTATAACGCAGGATGAAGAGATGAAAAAATCAATAATAACACTATCGATGATATTTTTACCATTAATGGCATGTTCTAATAATTCAGATAAGAGTGATAATGCTACAAATGGTAAGACTCTTGCCTACGAAAAACCTCAAGCTGATCAAGATGTTATGGCATGCACTAAGGGCGAGAATAAAAAATCATGCTTGGAAGCATTAGCCAATAAAAATAACGTGCAAGCTCAATACGAATTGGGAATTCTCTACAATCATGGCGAAACCACAAAGGAAGATACGCAAAAGGCCATAGAATGGTATACTAAATCTGCTAAACTTGGCTATGCTCCTGCTCAATATGATCTTGGAGTTATGTATTACAACGGTAAAGGGGTAAAACAAGACTATAAACAAGCCCTTAACTGGTACACAAAATCCGCTAACCAAGGCTATGCCGACGCTCAAAACAATCTAGGAATTATGTACTACAACGGTAAAGGCGTAGATATCGATAACAAAAAAGCATTACATTGGCTAACCCTATCTGCTAACCAAGGTAATTACCGTGCCCAATACAGCATAGACGCCCATTTCCCTAGCGAAAGTAAATAAGATTTATAAACATTCACAACAAAAGAACTTTCTATAAACTCATTTAACGAATAATAAGCTACAAACTCCAACAGGTGCGAGCGAGAAAACAGCTTTGTTTAAATCGTCTGTCAAGAGACATCAATATCAAGACATATTCATATCAAGACAAATAAGGCAAAAAGCAACTTAAAGCAACAGGCAAAATAACTATAGTATAACTATTTTACTTCGATTTCGTTGAAGTTGGCTAGGCGTCGCATTAGTTTTACGATTTTATTTAGGATATGTAGACGGTTGATGCGGATTTCGTTATTTTTGTCGTTAACGATTATCTTAGTCATGAATTCATCAATGGGAGTTTTTAGGGTGGCTAGGAGTGAGATTGAGCTTTCGTAGTCTTCAATTGTGATAGTTTTTGTAATTTTAGGGCTAACGTTGTTTAGTTGTTCTACGAGAGCGATTTCTTCTGGTTTTTCTAAGAGGTCCATATTAACATCGTCTTCATATAGAGTGTTGTCTTTGGTTTGTTCTTTGATTAGGATGTTGTTAGCACGTAAGTATCCAGCCATTAGATTTTTACCGTCTTCTGTGAGAATCAATTCGTTTACGGCGGTGGATAACATATGAAGTTTACCGAGATCATTGTGAGATCTTGGAATGCAGGCGTTTACCACGTCATAGCGAATGCCGTAGGTTTTTTCTAAAACAATACGCATACGCTCCATGATGAAGTTCACAAGATCGCTTGTTACGGCCTCATATTGATCAGAATTACGTAGATTATTGGCACATTTTTGCGAAACGGGATTGTTACGTAGTTCAATTTGCGGAATTAGTAAATCTAAAGCACGAGTGATTTTTGAGAAGATATCTATACGCAATTCATTTTCCACAATAATACGAATGATACCAATGGCACAACGACGTAGTGCGTAAGGATCTTTCGAACCTGTAGGCTTTTCGTTAACAGACCAAAAACTCGCTAAAGTGTTGAATTTATCCGCTAAAGCGATAGCGATTGAGACATCGCCAGTGGGTACGGAATCATTTAAGCTACGTGGGGAATAATGTTCTTTTATCGCCTTTACTACTTGCGGTTTAAATCCTGCACGTTCGGCATAGTATCCGCCCATGATCCCTTGGACTTCTGGGAATTCGAAGACCACTTCCGATGTGAGATCTACCTTACAATAGCTTGCAGCCTGTAGGGTTAGTTGGGTAATGTGTGAAACATCACTGTTAAGTTTAAAGGAAATATTTCTTGCCAGCTTTTCAATATTACGAATACGTTGCCCCATTGTCCCAATTTTATCGTGATACACTTGTGATGAAAGTTTATCGTTCATTTCATCTAGGCTAGTTTTAAGATCATTATCCCAGAAGAATTTCGCATCGGATAATCTCGCACGGAGTACTCGTTCATTACCGAGTAGGATTTCTTTTCCGCCGTCTGGAGCGATTGAATTGGTAATTACGATGAAATGTGGGGCCATTTTACCGTTTTGATCACGCAATCCTAAGTATTTTTGATGACTTTTCATGGATGTTAATAGAACTTCTTCAGGTACTTCCATGAATTCAGCGTCTATCGTACCCAAGAGCGGATTGGGATAGGCGTTTAAGCCAGCAAGTTCCACAATGAGATCTTGATCTTCAATTAGGGTAAGATTATGCTCTTGTGCTATCTTTTTTGAACCTTCAACAATGATTCGCTTGCGTTCTTCTTGATCGATAATCACATGTAGACGTTTTAAACTTTCTTTGTAATCTTTTATACCTTTTATGGTAAATTTTTCTTTCGAGATGAATCTGTGGCCATAGGAAGTATTAGAAGATTGGACACCGCCAAAATTCATATCAACTATTTCGCCGTCAAATAAAAATGCTATGCCACGAATGGGGCGAACCCATGTTGTGTGATTGTCAAACCATTTCATGGATTTCGCCCATGTGTATTGGGATAGGGATTTTTTTACAATCTCGCCTAAACTATCCTTAGTTTTCCCGCCACCACTTTCTAGATTGATCGAGTAGTATGTGCCTTTTTTATCTTCTTTGATATGGCAATCATCAATGGTATATGAACCACCTAAACCACGTAAGAAACCATCAATTGCCTTTTGTGGTGCTGATGTGCGTGGCCCTTTGCGTTCTTCATGCTTTAAAGGTTCATCAACGGGCAATCCGTCAATGGAAAATACTAAACGTTGAGTAGTAACATAGCTTTCCACTTTATCGTATTCTAAATTGGCATTGGCTAGATTTTCACATAATATCTTAGTTAGAGAATCTCGTGCAGGCACTTGTAATCCTGCTGGGATTTCTTCGCTGTATACTTCAAGAAATAATTCACTCATTTTTGTTCCTAACAATTATTTTTTCATTTAGAATGGTTTATCAATATTTCACATGCCATATTTCGAATGCCATGTGTTTATTCTTGGCTCTCAATCCATGCTTTACAACATTTATGAGTAATATGGCGGATCTTGGCAATATACGCCGCTCTTTCCGTAACAGAAATAACCCCACGAGCGTCTAAGACGTTGAAGAGATGACTGGCTTCAATACAAAATTCATAGGCAGGCAATGGTAAGGGATCTTTTAGATCTAGCATTTGATTGGCTTGGGTTTCCGCTTGATCAAACTGTTTTAGTAGGATATCAGCATCAGCCACCTCAAAGTTAAATCTAGAGAATTCTTTTTCATTACGTAAAAAGACATCGCCATATTTTACTCCATGATCATTATATGCAAGATCATAAACATTATTCACATTCTGGATATACATGGCAAGACGTTCTAAACCATAGGTAATTTCCGCAGGTACAGATTTAATATCGAATCCGCCCACCTGTTGGAAATAGGTAAATTGAGTGATTTCCATACCGTCAAGCCATACTTCCCAACCTAAACCCCATGCACCTAACGTCGGACTTTCCCAATCGTCTTCTACGAATCGGATATCATGATACTTAAGATCCAAACCCAAATGCTCTAGGCTTTGGATGTAAAGATCTTGAACATCAGCAGGGGCAGGCTTTAATAATACTTGATATTGATAGTAATGTTGCAACCTGTTGGGATTCTCACCGTATCTACCGTCAACAGGACGGCGACAAGGTTGCGGATAACAAACAGAGTAATTACGATTATCTAAAGCATGCAATGTACTTTGCGGATGAAAAGTCCCTGCTCCCATGCGTAGATCATAGGGGGCTAGATTAACACATCCTTGATCGGACCAAAACTGATTGAGTCTGAATATAATTTCTTGAAAACTGGTTTTTTTCATGGGAATTTTGCCTTATATCTATGTGATTGGCGTACTGCTTAAAGAAGTCTATAACATCATAAGAACAGAATAAACTAAGCTAAGCTAAATTGTCATAATCTGGCTATGTTTATGGTCTTTTTAAAGGACATTCTTTATCTAAACAAGAGCGACCGCCCGCCGCTGGAACAAAAGCACCACAACGAGGGCATTGCACCACGTCCGATCCTTGAGTGCCGTCCCCATACTGGGATTTATACTTGCGAGATTTGTTGTTTTTTGATTTTGCGGATGTTTTGCTAATAAGTATAACGATAAAAACAACCGCAACCAATAGCACTATAGAAATTACAAGTAAATTACTCATTGTAAAATACACCTTATGATAAAATTAAAATTATTCTTTTTTTTATGAATATCAGTATATCATTTTTAGATTACAAAAATCAAGTGCTTTTATAATAATATGATTTTTAATTGTCTTATCTTTAGTATGTCTTTGTATTAATTATGTAGTTTCTAATATTTAAGACTCTCATATATAAAGACTCTTATTATATTAAAGCCTCTTATTATATAAAGACTCTAACATATTAATATTAAAATTCTATAGTGTGTGCGTTAAATAGTATATTCTGTGCTTGTGTGGTGTAATCATTGTGTGAATCGTGGATGATAAGGCCGGGCATGAGGCGAGAGCCACCTTTTACTCCACGGCGAGATTGGATAATAACTCGTTTAGCGGATTTGTTGGGGGTTTTGTGGGAGAATATGGGGTAAATGGTTGTTTCTCCGCCTGTTTTATGGCATAGGTGTATGATTTCATCGGCACGATCGGCTGTGTGGATAAAGCTAATTGTTCCACGATTTTTTACTATCTTAAAGGCGGTTTTTATCCATGTTTCAAGGGTAATATCCGAGCTTTCGGCGTGGGCGATTGCTCGAGAAGTATTTTGTGGTTTTAAGCCTTTTGTAGCGTCCATATATGGGGGATTGCATACCACATGATCATAATAATTGTAAGGAATATCATTTGTGGGGATATTTTTTAGATTATCATTTATAACTTTTATGTTTTTGCCAAAGGGATTTTGCTTGATGTTTTCTTGCATGAGATTTGCTAGATCTTCTTGTATTTCCAAGCCATGAATTTCGCATGGGATATCATTTTCAAAGGCATGAAAGGCCATGCACAAGGATATCGCACCGACACCGCAACCCATATCGATAATTTTTTGATTCTTTTTTATCTTGATAATAGAAGCTAGTAAAACGGCGTCAAGTCCTGCTTTATAACCATATTTTGGTTGAGTTAATAACACTCGATTACCTAGTATATAATCATTTGTTGTTTCCATTTTTGAAATACCTAAAATTCATGCTTGATGTTTTCCTTAATAAGTGATAGTATAATATTATAAAATTAAGTCAATAGTTTTTTTTATATTATGACTATCTGTGAGATTATCGTAATGTAAATTTATTATCTTAATGAATTTGTTTAAACTGGAAAGATATCATTGTAATGAGTAACCCTTTAATAGCCTTAAATGAACTTTTAAACGAGGATGTAACGAAAACCAATCAATTAATAGTTGACAAAATGTATTCGCCTGTGGAATTGATACAGCAATTATCTGGATATATCATAATGAATTCAGGTAAACGCTTGCGTCCGTTGTTGACGTTGGCGATTGCTAAGATCTTTGATTATCAGGGAGATTATCATCATAAATTGGCTGGATGTGTGGAATTTATTCACACAGCTACCTTGCTTCATGATGACGTAGTCGACGAATCAGCCACTCGCCGTGGCACGGAAACCGCAAGTGTGGTATGGGGAAATAAACCTTCGGTACTTGTGGGAGATTTCCTTTTTACTAGAAGTTTCGAACTTATGGTAGAATGTAATTCCCTTGAAGTTATGGGAATCCTTTCGAAAGCCTCGGCATTGATTGCTCAAGGCGAAGTACTTCAATTGATGTTTACTAACGATATTGAAATCAGCTATGAAGATTATTTGGAAGTTATAAAATCTAAAACAGCGGTATTGTTTGCCGCCGCTACTCAAGTGGGAGCGGTAATTGCCGAAACTACGCCAGAGAAAATCCAACAAGCCTATGAATATGGTATGAATTTAGGTATTGCATTTCAGATTTCTGATGATATACTAGATTATGTTGGAGATGAAAAGCAAACAGGTAAAAATACAGGCGATGATTTTAAAGAAGGTAAAGTTACTTTACCAATTTTGTATTGTATATCCCAAGCCAAAGCACACAAAAACCAAGAAGAGCTTGAGTTCTTTAAGCGTACTTTTGGCGAGCTTGATATTCACGATAATGATTGGCAAAGAGTCCAAGAGATTATCCAAAAGTATGACGCTATCAATTATTCCATTAAAGAGGCTCATGTGTGGGTAGAAAAGGCTCATGGGAATTTATCGCTTTTGCCTGATCATGAAGTCAAAACACATTTGGGCGATTTGTTGGATTTTGTTGTGAATAGATCAAAATAACAAAACATAAGAATTTAATATAAAGGTTTAGAATTTAAAAGGTTAGAGATATGTGGAAAAAAATATTATTAGGATCATCAACATTCTTGTTGTTAAGATTATTGTTATCAGTCATTTTATTATTAACAATCACAACAAGAGCTTACGGAGCGGAAGAAAAAAAATCCGCAGGTGGTAGCGATAAGAAAGAAAAAATCGAGGCAACAATTAGTGTAAACGAAAGGGCGAACTTAGTTGTGAGTAGTTGTCGCCAATGCCATGCTTTAGAAGCAACAGAAGAGCAGAAAACCAATCCTGATGCGGGGCCTACATTGTTCGGAATCGTAGGGCGTCCCATAGCACAGGCAGGGGGGTATAACTATTCCGAAGATCTTAAAACTTTAGGAACTCTTGAACCAACATGGACAGAAGATTTATTAATGGCGTATTTATATAATCCTAAGGTAATGTTAAGAACTCGCTTGAATAATAAAAAAGCACGTGGGAAAATGGGTTTTAAATTAAATCGTATCATCGATAGACAAGCGATTTTAAAACTCTTAAAAACTTTACAACGTCCAGAAGAATAGGGATAATTAATGAGCAACGCCAATTATATTAAAATAGCACCGTCTATTTTATCTGCAGATTTCGCCAATTTAGCCCAAGAAGTTATGGCAGTAGAAAAGGCAGGTGCTGATTATTTACACATTGATATTATGGACGGTCATTTCGTTCCCCCCATTACTTTCGGTTCGGATGTGGTTAAAGCCATTCGACCCCATTCAAAATTATTTTTTGATGTTCATTTAATGATCGAAAATCCCATGTTACAAATCGAAAATTTCGCTAAAGCAGGAGCAGACCGAATCTATATCCATGTGGAAGCCGAAAAACATTTGCATAGAGCCATTCAATTAATTAAATCCTTTGATATCCAAGCAGGAGTAGCCATAAATCCAGGCACTTCCATAACTACAGTCGAACCGATCATTCATGATATTGATTCGGTTCTCTTAATGACTGTCAATCCAGGTTACGGTGGTCAAAGCTTTATTCCCACATCCCTTAATAAAATACAAAGCTTGCAAGCCCTATGCGAAATGCTCGAAATTAACCATATTGAAATCGAACTCGACGGTGGCATAAACAAAAACACTATCACCACCGCTCACCAAGCAGGAGCAACCTCCTTTGTTGCAGGCTCTGCCGTATATAATACCGACGATTACGCTCAAGCCATTTCCATGTTAAAGCTAAAGGCCTGTGAGTAAGATATACGAGAATAAAAATAAAAATAAAACTAAAAGAATATAAAATACAATACAACAGTATTATATAGTACTGTTGTATTGGGATAGTTTATGTATTTCTTTTGGAAAATAACTAATTATATATTTTCTTCGATCCAAGCTTTGATGTCGGATTCGCTAGAACCGCCGACTCTTACGGCAAATGGTTCGCCGTTTTTGAACATGATCATGGTTGGGATACTGCGGATTTGGTATGTTCCTGCAGTTTCTGGGCTGTTGTCAACGTTTAGTTTGCCGATTGTTACCTGATCTGTCATTTCTGTAGATAGTTTGTCAATGATTGGAGCTATGGCACGGCAAGGGCCACACCATTCTGCCCAAAAATCCACTACTACGGGTTTTTGTGATTGTAAAACTTCTGCGGTCCAGTTTGCGTCTGTTAACTCTTTAGCCATGATTAGTCTCTTTTCTTGATTGTTTATTGTGTATGTATATATATTGTTTACATGAAATAATTATAGTATTATTTGCTTATAAAATCAATAGTAAATATTTTTGTGAATCGTTAAAGTTTTTCCACTTGATTACCTTCTAAGGTAACAGGGGTTTCACGCCCAAAAATAGAGACATTGATTTTTAACAAGGCTTTATCTTCGTCGATTTCTTGGATCAAACCAGAAAAGCCAGTAAAAGCACCGTCAATCACTTTAACTTCTTCGCCTACGCTGTAATCGATAATTGAAGTTGCTTGTGTGCTATCGTCTTCCATTTGGTTGACGATTTTATCGATCTCCGCTTGGCTTACAGGAATAGGACGATTTCTCGCACCTAAGAATCCTGTAACTTTTGGCGTATCTTTTATTAAATGCCATACGTTATCAGTTAGTTTTGCTTTAACTATCACATAACCAGGGAAATATTTACGTTCAACTTCAACTTTTTTATGGGATCTGATATCGATAATCTTTTCCATAGGAATAAGAATTTCTTCGATCATATCAGCCAGTCCACGAGTTTCGGCTTTTTCAAGAATCAGCTCACGCACTTTTTTTTCCATATTGGCTTGTACGTTAACAACATACCACCTTGCTTTTTTATCTGTTTGCTCTGCCATGATATTATCCCCCTGCACCTAAAAGAAGTACAATACAAGCCATAATAACAACAATAACGCCCCCAATGATCGCTATATGTGTATTAGGATTAAAGATACTTGTAACCCCTGAATCTAGTATTTTATCGACAATAAAAAAGAAGAAAGCTATTAAAACCGCTAAAACAATAACTGTTGCAGATGTCATTATTGTTTCTTTTCTAGTAGACCATGTTACTTTTTTTGCTTCTGATTTTACTTGTAAAAAGAATTTTTTTGGCGAGGTGTGTGCCATAGTGAATTTCTCCTGATAAACGTTAGTACTTTTATAATATGGCTAATATAACATATAATTCTCGTAGTTACAATGTAATTTTTCATTTTATTTTTAAGAATGAAAAAAATCGTACTTTATTAGCATGTATTTTCCAAGCTATACATATAAAAATATACTATATTTTCACACATTGTATCAGATTCTTAAAGATAAATCTCACATGTAAAAATATAGTATATTTTTGTATGGCAGGGGAAGAGGGACTCGAACCCACAGCCCTCGGTTTTGGAGACCGATGCTCTGCCAATTGAGCTATTCCCCTACAATATTTCATATTATATCTGATTAATATTTTTTTTGCAAGGAAATAAATAATTAATTAATCATGATATTGTTTGCATTGTTTATTTTACCACACATCTTATCCCATTTTTTCACACTTTAATATAAGATTCATCCCACATGATATCTTCCCCCACAAATATAAAGACTCATTATACATCATTTCTATTACTTATATTTCTATTATGATAACTAGAACTATATTATAAACAATTGCCTACCCATACCCTCTAACATGAAATCGAATAAACTTTGTGCAACATCGCTATGTTTGGACCGTCTATCAAGACATCTACTTAAAGCGTGCGACCGTTTATTAAGATCCCAATCAAAGAGTGCGAATGTCTGTTAAGATACAGGGGTACGCAGAAGATCACGGATATGGTGGTATTCTTATTTTTTGGGGTGGGGTGGGGGTTAAAAATGGTCGTTGAAGTTGGTGTCGTTTAGGTTGTTGGAGTAGTTTGAGTGGTCGCCAGTTATGCCGAAAATGTCGGTGTTGGAGTTGTCGTTGAAGCCTTTTTTCTTGTCTTTAGAATCTTTTAGTAGGCGTTCTTTTTTCTTTTGACGCATGTATTCAGCGAGGTCTTTGTGAAGTTTTTTGATGTTGGCTAGATAAGTGTTAGGGCGGACGAAAATAGTTGACCATATGCCGACGTTTGCACGTTTGGCACTGATTTCTGCATAAAGGAATTCTTGTGTTATATCGGTTTGTGCTAGGGCGTTTCCTGATGTTGTCATGAGAGTATTGATATTGTCATCGTTAATGTTTTGGCATTCGGCTAATACTTGCCCAAATTGATCTGTTCCGCTTACTACGCAAGTAATTGCTTGGCCTTTTGTAAATTTCATTAGGGCTTTGGTTGCATTTTTACCGCAATAAATGATATGTTTGTTGCGTTTATCTTCGCATGTTTGATAATATGCAGGAGCTTGGATACCCCATAATAGTATCTTTTTAAAGGGCTGATCGTTGGTTTGAATGCTACTACCGTCAATGATATTATAGGTTTTTGTTACGAATCTTGTACCTATTTTATAGTGGTTTGTATAGGTGTGGAAAGCGGATCTTGAGATCTTCTGTGATCTTGTTCTCTTGGCGTAAGATACATTAGATATTGTTAAAGATAAGGCACAGAATATTAAAAGCGATAAAGCAATGGAAAGCATGTTTTTAGTCATAATTATTTACTCCATAGATGTATTTCATATTCAAAATTAAAATCGGAATCAACGGCATCTTGATTTATGGCGATTACCAATCGGCGAAGTTGGGGATTGTGAAACTTAATATAATTCATAGCTACTATAATGGCCTCGGAGAGATCTTCTTCCCCTTCGTCGGACAAGTATCCCAATTCTGCGTAGATTAAAGAAAGAGCTTGTTGGATCGGTTTCCCACCTTTTAAGCCCTTTTCTAAGGCAGGTAATTTCTTCACTTGCAAGGCGAAATCTGCTAAGGATCTTTCTATGCCTGCCATGTCCTTTTTTTCCAAGACCATTTCTGCGACTAGCATAAAGGTTGATAGTACATTTAAATTGTTATAGGCGACAAACTCAAATACAGAATCCGCAGACAAGCCAGCTTCTATCATTTGTTGCGAATGCTTTTGAGTTTGAATAATGATTTCATCGGTCATAAGAGTAATCCTTTTTGTTAAATTCTTTGTAAAAAGTCATAAATTATGTTATCTTGAAAATAGATTATAAGGTGGAATGTTAGCAAAAGCCAATACAATTAATTCGAATCTTATGGTTTTAAGAAATAATTGCCGTATAATATACTTTTAATACAGTATACTATAAATTAACATAAATAGATAGGAAAATTTTAAAAATGAAAATTGTTATTTTAACAGGAGCAGGAATTTCGGCAGAAAGTGGCTTGCATACCTTTAGAGCCGATAATGGATTATGGGAAAATCATAAAGTAGAAGATGTATGTACTCCAAGAGCTTTAGAGAAAAATCCCACTCTTGTATATGAGTTTTATAATAACTTACGTCGCAAATTAAATTCAGGCGATATTCATCCGAATCCTGCCCATAAGGAACTTGCACGCTTGGAAGATCATATTAATGGCTTGGATGATGATAATAACGAATTTACTCTCATTACTCAAAATGTGGACAATCTTCATGAACGAGGCGGAAGTAAGGCGATAATCCATATGCACGGAAGTTTAAATTCTTATAGATGTACCGCTTGTAACTCCGTTGGCGAATATATGGAAGATTTCACTCAAGATACTTCTTGCCCCCATTGTAGCGAATCTGCTTTACGTCCGAACATCGTATTTTTTGAAGAAATGCCCTTGATGATGGATGTTATTGACGATAAATTACGCTCTTGTGATATTTTCTGCTCCATAGGAACATCGGGCAACGTCTACCCAGCAAGCGGATTCGTAAGATTCGCCAAGGAATACGGAGCGAAAACCATAGAATTTAACTTAAATAATACCCTAGTATCCGACTTCTTCGACGAAACAATCATCGGCGAATCAAGTAAAACAGTGAAAAAATGGGTGGATGATTATATTCAAGGTGGTAGTTAATGTTACTGTCTGGCTCGTAGTTTAAGGCTTGCTTTATGGCTCTGCTTGGGTGGAGATCTGGATAGACGGCCATACTCTTACTATGTCAGGCCTAATATTTAGGCCTGACATAGTAAGAGTATGGCAAGATAAGATATATAACATAAAAAGAAGATGGATGTATGGTTGTGGTTGGTTTTAAATTTTTTTGGCTAATTTATGTGATTATCTTAGGTTTTTGTATTGGTTGTGGGATAAAAGGTGGTATATGCGGGAATTGTTGGTATTCTGGTGTTAATATGTGGGGTTTTGTGGGTTTTTGTTTGAGGTGAGGGGAATATTTTTTGTTTGGAGTGGGTGGATGTTTGGGATATTAATTTTATTAGGATAGTTATTTTATAAAATCCATTATATATGGCTATTTTTTTGAGAAATATTATTTTATTGATTTTGTATTATAAATACAAGTGAGTAAAGATATTTACTTTTAAAACAAATACTTATTCTTGAGTGAAATATGTCCGATATATTTATTATCCTTGTAAGACAAATTAATAGGGAATAAAAACTATTGTAATTATAATATAAACATGTTAGCATAGATTATACGCTTAACTAATTAATTAATAGTTATAATAGTTTAAGTTAGAAGATTAATTATAAAATAGATTAATCATTAGAATTACAATTAGTAACTTAAATAACTTAATAATGGTATTCAAAAAGGTATATAAAAAATGTTGAAAAAAATTTCAATTAAAATGGCATTTGTAATTTTGATTATAATGTCAATTCTTTCTTTTGTAGCGATTGGGATATCGGCAAAGCTTTTTTCGAGAATAGCCGATCGTAATATGGATAGTTATAGGAATGTGGCCTTACAAAATTCCCATAACTTGGTTGATTCGGTACGAATTTCCATTGTAGCTCTTGAGCAAATGGAGGCCGACGGCATTTTAACAAAAGAAGTTGCCCAAGCACGAGCTAAAAAGATTCTCAATAAAATAGAATTTACAAACTCCACTGGTAAGATCGGCGATGATTATATTTTTGCTTTTGATAATCATGATATAATTCTCGCACATGTTGTTAAGAATCAAATAGGTCAAAACTTTCATAATGTGCCAGAGCCATATAAATCAGGAGATCAAACCGTGGTAAATGGAGCGAAAGATCATCCTGGAGAGATTAGGACTGTGTATTATCAGTTAACGGATAACAAAGGGACTGTTACGAAAAAAACCGCTTTTGTTTATAAAACTTCACGTTGGGGGTGGACATTTGGGGCAGGTATGCACAGTGGCTCAATCGATAATGCGGAAAAAGAATTAAATGATTTAGAATTAATTATCATGATAGTGATTAGTGTATCGGCCATTGTAATGTTGATCTTTGCCATTATGATGACAATTGAGATTGTTAAGCAGATCCGCAAAATCACTGCCCATGTGGGAAGAATGGCAAATGGCGATTTGTCGGAAGCGGTTTTGCAAAAGAATTATAATTCATCCATTGGCGATATCGGTATCCAAATTGAGATATTTAGATCCCAATTGGGATCAGCCAAAGAAGCCGAAGCACAACAAGAAGAAAAACTTAAACGTGTGGAAAAGGAAGCCAAAAAGGATCTTTTAGAGCGTATTAAGATTTTTGAAGATCAGATCTCAACGGTTATCACTGCGTTTACCGAATCTTCAAAGCTCATGAGAAATACCGCAACTCATATGAGTAGTGTGGCCTCTACTTCGGAAAAGAAATCCATTTCCATTTCCAATTCGGCTAACGAATCATCAGAAAATATCGATCGTGTGGCAGCCTCTGCCGAAGAGATGCACGCCTCTATCCAAGAAGTTAGCCATAATATATCCGAAGGAGCAACCGCCGCTCAAAAGGGAGCAACCGAAGGACAACAAACCGTTGACACCATTGCCACATTAGTCCAATCCGTTGGTAAGATTTCCGAAGTGGTAAGCTTAATTACCGATATCGCTGATCAAACTAACTTGCTTGCTTTAAATGCCACAATCGAGGCCGCTCGTGCAGGCGACGCAGGGAAAGGATTCGCCGTGGTAGCGTCAGAAGTGAAGAATTTAGCGGAACAAACCGCTAAAGCTACCGAAGAGATTCGCTCACAAATTGAAACAGTCCAAGGAGAAACAAGCGAAGCTTCATCTGCGGTAAATAATATTGTTGGAGTGATCCAAAATACATCCGAACGCTACGGAGCGATATCTTCAGCCATTGAAGAGCAAACCGCCACCATGGGAGAAATCAACCGCAGTATGGATACAATCCGCCTAGGTGCACAGAAAATATCTTCAGGAGTAGAAGAAGTTAAATCAGGATCTACAGAAGTTAATTCCTCATCTCTTCAAGTTCTCGAAGCATCAAAACAGTTATCAGAGGAGACTTTAAGCTTAGAACAGTCTGTAAGTAATTTCCTATCATCCATGAAGTAAGGATCGTGCTAAAGGTCGTAATATGCACCTTAAAGTATGGCTAAGGTAGATATGAGTACATGTCGCCATGCTTTAAGGCACATCTTACGACCTTTTTCACGACCTTTTTCACGATCCTTTTCACGATCCTTTTCACGATCTTTAATAGGTCGTAATATGCACCTTAAAGTATGGCTAAGGTAGATATGTACTCATGAAAACCATATATAAAAAAGCATTATCCTTATAATAAAAGTTAATGCTTTTTTTGTAATTATTTGTTATAATAGTTAAAAATTATTCAAATGTGTTTTAATTTAGGTATGGATATTATGAAAATTATAATATTGGCTCGATATCTTTTTCTGATATTAGTATTGCTATTGGTGGTACTAAGTGAGGGATATTTTTTAACAAGAAAGCAAAAAAGTAAAGTTACAATCATGCACTATGCTACCTTTGATTATCAGTATAAGGAAAATGTACAATATATTTATGTGAATAGCTTTTCCCAGTTGGAATCAATCTATAAGGAAAATGGCTATAATTGTGATAATATAAATAACTATTCCCAACCTAAAAAGTTGATTAAAAATATCCCCTTTGATATGGACAATAAAAAATATACTCTGAAAGCAAATAAGTACTTTGTATGTATGTTGATTCCCAATGCTCTCCTTGTGAATAAGCATGTTTTGAGTTTGCGTGCAAGATTGAAATATTTATTGTCTAAAAAGAACTTATCAACCAATGAAGAGTTGCTACTTGCCAAGTTAGAAAAGGATTTTGCAGGTAAAAGAGCAAACAAAGCCGATTTCTTAGCTCGGGTTGACGCTGTCCCCATGAGTATGATGATAGCTCAAGCCATAGTAGAAAGTGCGTGGGGGAGATCATACTTCGCAAGAAAAGGCAATTCCTTATTCGGCGAATGGACATATAAAAAACTTGATAAAGGGATAATTCCAAGACACAGAAAAGCAGGAATGAAACATCGCATAAAAGCTTTTAATAGTATTTATGATTCCATGTATTCCTATATTCGGGTTTTCGGTAGAGGTCGAAGATATCGAGACTTACGAGAAATTCGCTCACACCACTTTTCAAGTAGCTACATGATCAACGCTCTTCACGGATATTCAGGCATAGGAAATGAATATGTTGATATCTTACAACATACCATAGAGAAATATAAATTGTATAATCTCGATAGACTCCTAAATAGATAAAAAGAGTGGGAAAAAGTACATTTTCGCTTATTTTTCAAAGCATAAAACACAAATCATAATTTACAATTTACAATTTAAGGAAAACAAGATAATGTTACCAGTTTTAGATACAGATCAGTATTTTAATAAAATCAAAAATACGCCAAAAGCAGGAGAGAATAATATTCTTGCTTTTTATAATAGTCATATTAAGGCCATATGTGAAAATCCTCGCTTGTGTTTAGTGCCGTTGGATGATCATATGGTCCACCGTGGCGACGGAGTTTTCGAGGCTTTGGCCCATAACAATGGCAGCTTCTTCTTATTGAGTGAGCATTTGGAACGCTTGAAAATATCGGCAGAAAAAATCGGCATAAGTTTGCCTTGTAGTTTAGATGAATTACGCAAGATTATCGCACAAGTGGCCTTGGCGGGAAAAGTTAAAAAATCTGTCATTCGTATTTTTGTTGGACGTGGCGTCGGGAGTTTCGGCGTAAATCCTAAGGATTGTAAAGAAAGTAGTTTATATGTTATCTGTACTGTTTTCACAGGCTATGGAGAACATGTGTATATTGACGGTGTTAAAGCTTTAACATCAAGCTATAGAGCAAAAGAAGAGTATTTAGCTACAGTAAAAAGCTTGAATTATCTGCCGAATGTGTTAATGAAAAAAGAAGCCTTGGATAAGGGTTATGATCTGCCTTTGGTATTCGATGAACATGATATCTTAACCGAGGGAACAACCGAAAATATCATTATAGTAGATCAAAATGATAACATTCTAATTCCCTCTTTTAAGCGTGCTTTAAAGGGAACTACTGTGAATCTTTTAGCCGATTTATTGATTAAAAATGGTCATAGCGTTCTTAAGGATCAAGCGATCAAGAAAGCAGAAATCTTTCAAGCCAAAGAAGTTATCGCCATAGGAACAACAACCCAAGCAGTGCCTATTATTAATGTGGACGGTAAAGAAATCGCCAACGGCAAAGTGGGAGACATGGCTAAGTTAGCGAGAAAGTTAATTCTTGAAAGTATCGAAAATTCGAGCGAATTCGTCGAATAAAAATCTGCTACAGATCATAATATGCACCCTTTAAAATAGAACTATTGAGTGGAAAAAAGTTCCTATTAAGTCTATGTAAAAAAATATTATTCCGCAAAAATATATTTTTAATTTGACAAATACGTAATATTATGTTATAAGTTACTAATTAGCATGAATAACAATCATTAGCAAACCATAAAAAAGATAGGTGTAATATATGAAAATCGTAACAATAGATACTTTACCATTTGATGATCAAAATCCTGGTACTAGCGGATTGAGAAAAAAAACCGAAGTTTTTCAAAATCCCACATATGTGGAAAATTTCATTACTGCAATCTTCAAAGCTAGCGGACGTTTAAAAGGTGGTATCCTTGTTTTAGGTGGCGATGGACGTTATTATAATGATGTGGTAATTCAAAAAATCTTAAAAATGGCGATAGCTTTTGAAATTCGCCGTGTTATTGTGGGGCAGAATGGTATTTTGTCGACTCCTTGTGCTTCCCATTTAATTCGCACACGTCAAGCAGAAGGCGGGATTATTTTATCAGCAAGTCATAATCCAGCAGGACCAGATAAGGATTTCGGTATTAAATATAATACTAAAAATGGTGGTCCAGCTACCGAAGATGTTACAGGGGCCATATATAATCAGTCGAAAAATATAAGCTTTTTCTCTTTTGCTGATGTGGATGATTTTGATATCTCAAAGGAACATACTATCGAGGCAGGTTCTACAACTATCGAAGTTCTAGACACAACTAAAATATACGCCGATCTTATGGAAAGCTTGTTCGATTTTTCCATGATGAAAACTAAAATTAAAGAGCAGAATTTAAAAATCAGATTTGACGCCATGAACGCAGTTACAGGCGGATACGCTCGTGAAATCTTCGTAAATCGCTTGGGCTTGGATGAAAGTAGTCTGTTAAATTGTGTTACTTTATCGGATTTCGGTGGTTTACATCCTGATCCTAATCCCACTAATACCCATGAGTTAATCTCGGTAATGAAAAATGATTCTTCCATTTCTTTCGGTTCTGCGTCCGATGGCGATGGCGATCGTAATATGATTGTTGGTGGTAAATCTGCAGTTGTTCCCTCTGATAGCTTAGCTATCTTATGTGCCAATTCGCAATACTTAAATGGATTAAAGGTTGAAGGTGTAGCAAGATCTATGCCCACATCAGGAGCGGTCGATCGTGTGGCAAAAGAGCTGAATATGAATTGCTACGAAACACCAACAGGTTGGAAATTCTTCGGCTCATTACTTGATGCAGGAAAAATCACTCTCTGCGGAGAAGAATCATACGGTACAGGCTCAAACCACGTACGTGAAAAGGACGGCCTATGGACAATTCTTGCATGGCTTTCTATCCTTACAGCTCGTAATATGAGCGTTGATGAAATCGTCGAAGAACACTGGGCAAAATACGGACGTGATTACTTCTTGCGTAATGATTATAATGTATCATCAGAACAAGGAGCAAATATCTATAACTCTCTAGCTAGTGCAACTAAATCCCTAAAAGGTACTAGCGTGGATAATGTGAAAATTCTTGACGCTTATGTCTTTAATTATGAAGATCCAATCAACGGAAATAAAGCCGATAATCAAGGTGTTATCCTTGATCTTGAAAATGAATCTCGCTTGGTATATCGTCTATCAGGCACAGGCACAGTCGGAGCAACCCTACGAGTATATGTAAGTGCTTACGATAAAAATGACACAACTTCCCCAGTGCCAAGCAAATTAAACGCAGTATCAATCTTAGGGGCAAAACTTGCCAAACTACAAGAGTTAGCCAATAAAGATAAACCCGATCTATCTGTATTCTAACCATCGCCATAGTTTTTACACCACCTACCCAAGCCAATATCTTGCTAGGTGGTCGCATTTTTTAGGGGCAGATGTTTTGCTTGCTTTATCATATCAGGCCTAAATAATAGGCCTGATATGATAGATTGCAGGACAGACAAAAATAATATCTTAATAAATATGGTTGTATTATTATTTCAAGTTATAACAGAACATCACAATATTACAATATTACAAAGAAAATATGATTGTGTTGTATTCTGCTTATTATTATGTTTGCTGGCCTAATATAGGTATATAATTAGTATATATATTACTATTTTAAGTATGATTTAATAAAGTGGCGGTTTGTAGATATGCTGTTAGTTTGTTATAATATATTTAAAGTAGTATTATATCTACTTATATTAGATTTAGTTTAGGCCTGCAAGTATAAACGATAGAAATGATACATAATGGGTCTTTTTATTGGCGGGAGGAGATATAATCTGGAATGACAATATAATATATGACAATAATATAATATAACTTCACATAACATAATATGAATGAATATAGTCATGGCTATTTGTATTTATGGCTAATTTTCTTTAGGAATCTTGTATATTTTTGCTGGTAAGGGTGGGGGGGGAAATAAAAAGTAGAAAATTCTTGACTTGTTTGTCAAATTAATATATAATACAAGATATATGAATATATCAGATATACAATTCCTTTAAAACGGAAGTATATTTATTGAAGTTGATATATGATAATATATGTAATACAACAAGTTAAGGAATGTAAAATGAAGAATCAAGATAAAAATTTAACAAAAATGTATGAGCAAGCGTCGAGTAAGTTGCCCTTAGTAGCTATTTTGCGTGGGGTTAAGCCTGAAGAGGTTTGTGAAGTGGCTGATGCGTTAATTGCGGGTGGTTTTACCATGCTTGAAGTTCCCATGAATTCGCCAGAGCCATTAAAAAGTATTGAGTTATTGCGAAAGCATTGCCCTGCGGATATTTTAGTGGGTGCGGGTACGGTTCTAAATATTGAAGATGTAAAGAAGTTAAACGATATCAACGCAGAATTAATCGTTACTCCCAATTTTAATGAAGAGCTTGTTAAGGAAGTTATGAAATATAATTTCGTATCTTTAATAGGTTGCTTTAGTCCGTCGGAATGTTTTAGTGCGGTAGCTATGGGCGTTACAGCCATTAAGGTTTTCCCTGCGAACACATTAGGAGCGAATTACATTAAGAACATAAAAGCAGTGTTACCAGTTGGCACGCAAGTGTTGGCGGTAGGAGGAATTGATCCTACAAACATGAAACCCTATACAGATGTAGCGGTGGACGGCTTTGGAATCGCCAGTTCTTTATATAAACCAGGGCGTGCCGTTGATGAAATCAAGAAAATCGCCATTGAATTCACAAACAACTATAATAACTTAAAAGGAAAATAATCATGAGTGATACAGCATACATTTATATCGATTGGGGAACAACCAATTGCCGTATTTATACCTTAAATTCGAAATATGAACTACTTGAAGAGTTTGATCATCCATCAGCAGGGATCTTAACTCTGCAAAACAAGGAAAATTATATTGAGTTCTATAAGAATCACATATTACCCCTACGAAAAGATGAAAGCATATGCGTTTATCTATCAGGAATGGTCGGATCAGCTCCTTACGGTTGGGAATTAGCTCCACAATTGCCAGTACCAATTAATGCAAAAGAACTTTCAAAGCATATGTATGAAATTAAAGATTTTAAAAATATCTTTATCATACCAGGTATTAAGGAAACTAACGCCATAGAAACTTACGATCTTATCCGTGGCGAAGAAATCCAAGCTTTCGGCATACGTGATATCATAAGTGATAAAAATACAACAATATGTTTACCTGGTACTCATAGTAAATGGTTGTTCTTTAAGGAAGATCAAATCTCTAAATTCGAAACCATGATGACAGGCGAAACCTTTAACCTATTTAAAGATCATTCCCTTTTAGGTACTCTAATTAATGACGAAAATCCTAAGGATTTAGATAAAGAATATTTCCAAAAAGGCTTAAAAGAAGCCAAAGACAACGATAATCTACTTAACAGTCTATTTAAAGTACGAGCTACTTTTGTTGGTAAGGAAAAAATAGAAAGTAATCATGTTAGATCGTATCTATCAGGCATTTTAATTGGTTATGAAGTTTTCAAAGCCGTATCAACCATTGAAGATGTGGAAACTAGCGAAGTGATTATAGTTAGTAGCAAGACCCTAGCCTCGCCCTATCACATGGCTCTAGATCATTACGGCGTAAAGAACCGTTGGGTAAGTGCTAAAGAAGCTAGCATAAACGGTCTTAAACATATCCTTAAAGGCCTTGAAAATTAGTCAATCTGCACCTTAAAGCATGAGTACATGTCGCCATACTTTAAGGCACATCTTGGCTAATTTTCTCTATCCCTATGGATATTTGTGAGAGAAAATTGGCTAATTTGTACCTTAAAGTATGACCATGGTTAAAAGCTAAAGTTAACAATTTTGTTGACTTTAGCTTTTTAATTTAGTAGTATATGAAAATTACTTAAAAACCATATACATATGATATATACATATGAGATATACATAGCGTAAAGATAAAAAATATTATGAATAAAATCGGTAAACAAATTCCAAATCAAGAGGCCATTGAAGATGGAGTGGATTTCTTTGAAATTCCAGTGAATGAAGAATTCTCCAGTGATGAAATGGAGGCAGGGCGAAAAATGTTTTGTCAACAATGTGAGTTCGTTGCAGGAGCTACAGTTGAATCTCAATTGCCAACGCCAACATTACCTGAAGTTGCCTTTGCAGGTCGATCAAATGTCGGTAAGTCGACGATCATTAACGCTTTGTTAGGTCAGAATAAAAAGGCTCGCACATCTTCCAATCCAGGCCATACAAAACAGGTAAATATTTTTGATTTAAGTCAGCAAATGTTTTTAGTGGATCTACCCGGATACGGCTTTGCTCGTGCGTCCAAAAGTGAGATCGCAAGGTGGCAGGGGCTGATTTTAGATTATCTCAAAGGGCGTGCGTCCTTGGTGCGTGTGATGTTGTTAGTGGATTCACGCCGTGGCCTAAAGGATGTTGATCATGAAATTATGAAGATCTTAGAAGTTAGTGGCGTAATTTATCAAATAGTCTTTACTAAAATAGATAAAATCTCGAAAAAAGATCTAGAAAAACTCATCACAACTACCAAAGATGTTATCCAAAGCAAAGCCGCAGCCTATCCTTTCATTGCCATGACAAGCAGTAAAGAAAAAAAAGGAATTCCAGAGCTTAGAGCGTCGTTATTTAGGTTGTCGCAACAATTTTCTTTTTAGGGGTGTGAAAATTAGCCAATCTGCACCCTAAAGCATGGCTAAAGTAAACATGAGTACATGTCGCCATACTTTAAGGCACATCTTGACTAATTTTCCCTACCCCTAAGGTGTTTGTGAGAGAAATTAGCCAATCTGCACCCTAAAGCATGGCTAAAGTAAACATGAGTACATGTCGCCATACTTTAAGGTACATCTTGACTAATTTTCCCTACCCCTAACTGTAATTTAATCTATGTAAATATAGTGTTTTTTAGCTTTGAAAATCCTTAAATACTAAGAACATATATAATTTACTTGAAAAAGACATATAACTTATGTATAATAAAAATTATTTTATAAATTTCATTATATAAGGAAGTAACTTATGGGTGTAGATACTAAAACTCTTGATCGTATTTGCGAGCTTAGTCGCATTGAGATAAAAGAAGAGAACAAACAAGATGTAATTTCCAAGCTCGATAACGTAATCCATTGGATGGATTCACTAAATGAAGTGGATACATCTAAAGTTGAACCATTGGTAAATGTTAGCAGTTTATTTGGATCTGCCCCATGGCGTGAAGATAAAGCTACAGGCGGTAATAAGGTGGAGCAAGTTCTTAAAAATGCCCCATCACAAATGGAAGAACATTTTTTAGTACCGAAAGTAGTGGAGTAATATAATGACAAATTTAAATAAATTATCTATGGATCAAGTGCGTAATAGTCTGAAAAAGGGCGAATTTAGTGCGGTAGAATTGGCTAAATCTTACATTCAAGCCATGGAAAAAAATAGAGATCTCAACGCTTTTATCACAGAAACAAGCGAGATAGCCCTGAAACAAGCCGAAGAAAGCGACAAGCGTATCAAAGCAGGTAATGCTGGATTAATGGAAGGCATGCCCATTGCCATTAAAGATCTCTTTTGTACTAAAGGGGTAAGAACTACCGCATCATCAAAAATTCTAGAGAATTTCATTCCCGAATATGAATCAACTGTTACCAGTAATTTATTTTCTCAAGGAGCGGTTATGCTTGGTAAGGTGGCTTGTGATGAATTCGCCATGGGATCAACAACCTTAACTAGCTTTTTTGGTACAGTAAAAAGCCCATGGAAAGATCAAAAGGGCGAATATACTGTGCCAGGTGGTTCTTCTGGTGGTTCTTCTACTGCCGTATCTGGCTTTATGGCCATCGGTGCTACAGGAACAGATACAGGCGGATCAATTCGTCAGCCTGCCAGCTTTACTGGCTTAGTGGGAGCAAAACCCACCTATGGACGTTGTTCTCGTTGGGGAACTATAGCCTTTGCCTCATCCCTTGATCAAGCTGGTCCCATGACTAGAACCGTAAGAGATTCGGCTATCATGCTTGAGGCCATGGCTGGATACGATCAAAAGGATTCAACATCTGCTAATCGTGATGTGCCGTGCTTTGAAAATGCCATTGGCAAAAGCGTAAAAGGAATGCGTATTGGTATCCCTAAAGAATATCGTGTGGACGGATTGAACGAAGAAATATCTAAAGAGTGGGATCGCATAGCACAGATTTTAAAAGACGCAGGGGCCGAATTGGTGGATATTTCCCTAGCTACTACTAAATATGCCGGACCTGTATATTATATTATCGCTCCTGCTGAAGCGTCGGCAAATCTTTCAAGATACGACGGTGTGCGTTTCGGTTTCCGTGCTGATGGACCTTTCGATAATCTTGATGATATGTATCTTAAAACCAGATCCCAAGGCTTTGGCGATGAAGTTCAACGCCGTATTTTAATGGGTACATATGTGTTATCATCTGGCTTTTATGACGCATATTTCACAAAAGCCCAAAAAGTTCGCCGTTTAATTGCCGAAGATTTTAAGCAAGCATTCGAAAAGGTTGACGCTATTTTAACGCCGTCTTCTCCAAGTTCGGCTTATACTATCGGTAAAGAGCCGAAAGATCCGCTAGAAATGTATTTAAGTGATATCTTTACTATTCCAGCGTCTATGGCGGGATTGCCTGCGATGAATGTACCAACTAACTTAGATAGTAATGGTTTACCCTTAGGTATGCAGTTAATTAGTAAACATTTTGATGAAAATACCATGTTCTCTTTAGCCTCTGTCATTGAAGAGGCCGTGGATTTCCAACTAAATCCCAATGGTTTAAAAGAATAAGTTTAAAAAATCAGTAAGTTAGATATTAGCATATTAGCATATTAGTATATGAAATATAAATATAAAGATAAATATAGGAATCAAGTATAATGACAAAATCAACATCATCTTACATCATTAAAGGCGAAAAACATGACTGGGAAGTAGTTTGCGGTTTGGAAGTTCATTGCCAAATAAAATCGGAATCAAAGTTATTTTCCAACGCTCCTGCGAATTTCGGTTCTGCTCCCAATTCGAATGTGGAATTTTTAGATGCAGGCATGCCCGGTATGTTGCCTGTGATCAATGAAGAATGCGTACGCCAAGCCGTGCGTACTGCTCTTTCGTTAAACGCTCAAGTGAATAATGTTTCGGAATTTTCTCGTAAAAATTATTTTTATGCTGATTTATCTTTAGGCTATCAAATATCACAAGCCGATAAGCCTATCATGGGCCCTGGTGTCGTAGTTCTTGATATGCCAGACGGTACAACAAGAAATATCGGCTTGGAACGTATGCACATGGAGATCGACGCAGGTAAATCCATGCACGATCAACATCCTGACAGTAGTTTTATCGACTTTAACCGTGCAGGCGTTGGCTTAATGGAAATCGTTTCCGATCCTGATATCAGAACCCCAGAAGAGGCAGGAGCTTTCTTGCGTAAATTACGTGCGATCGTCCGCTATGTGGGATCTTGCGATGGCAATATGGATGAAGGATCTATGCGTTGTGATGCGAATGTCTCTGTGCGTCCTGTGGGATCAACTGAATTGCGTACACGTTGCGAAATCAAAAACGTAAACTCTGTACGCTATGTTATGCAGGCTATCGAGATCGAAGCTCTAAGACATGTGGAACTTTACGAGGCAGGGCGTGGGGATGAAATCATTCAATCTTCAAGATTATTTGATCCCAATAAGGGCGAAACTCGTTCCATGCGTTCCAAAGAAAATGCCCATGATTATCGCTATTTCCCTGAACCTGATCTCTTGCCTTTGGTTGTGAGTGATGAACTAATTGCCGAGCTAAAAGCCAAATTACCAGAATTACCAGACGCTAAAAAAGAACGTTTTATTCAAGAGTTTAAACTTTCGCCCTATGATTCGGCGGTGCTAATTGATGATCGTAATACTGCCGAATATTATGAGATCGTAGCAAAAATTGCCGATCCGAAATTATCAGCTAACTGGATAACAACCAACCTATTCGCCCTATTAAAGGAAGAAAATAAGACCATTGCCAATAGTCCCATTTCTGCGAGTAATTTAGGTAAACTTATTAAACTTATTACCGATGATGTTATATCAGGTAAAATCGCCAAACAAGTATTTGAAATTATGGCCACTGATGACAAAGATCCTGAAAAAATCGTGGAAGAAAAAGGCTTAAAACAAATTACTGACACTTCGGCTATCGAAAAAATCATTGATGAGCTGATCGAATCTAGTCCTGAAAATGTGCAAGCATTTAAAGAAGGTAAAACTAAAGTTGTTGGTTGGTTTGTGGGGCAAGTAATGAAACAAACCCAAGGTAAAGCTAACCCTGGTGTGGTTAATAAGATCTTAAAAGATAAACTTTCTTAACTTTATTTTTTATCTTAACTTTTATCTTAATTTTCACTTTCATTTTCTTTCTTAAAATTAAATAACTTACTAAAATGGTTAAATTATCATATGTCTGAAGCTCCCATATTACAAAGCAAATTACAATTCAAAGATGAGACCTCAAAATCTTCATTTAAATCTTTGCGATATGGCTATCTGTATTATAATTTAATTTTTTTACTAGCTCCATTTATTATGATTAGCTTGTTGATCATTAATCAATATAATTCCTATGAAAATACTATCGAGACAGATTTAAGCGTAATTGATATGCGTTCGAGTAACATTATTAATGACGGCTTGACTACCACTGGGGAAAATCTCGAGGCTTTATCTTTGGAATTTACTAAAGGATTACTAAGAGCTAAGGAAGATAAAAGCTATTTACAATACATCAATACGCAAGAACAATTGGATTTCCATACAGGTAAAAAACAATTAATTTTCAAACTGACTAGCTATCCCAATATCCCTGAAGACAAAACGCCATTTGTTGCCGTGAGTAACGATAAAGATATCTCTCATGCTAAGGAATATGTGGGAGCTACGATTTATAGTTTAGATAATATCTATAACTTACTTGGGGGCTTTAAGTATGCGAAACAAATTATGTTCTATTCAAAGGACGGCACGCTAATTAGCACAAGGGGAATGAACTATCTCTATAATGCCGACAGCGATGGAACACGTAATTGTTTAAGCAGGCTTAAGGATGATTTTGCTGGCTATTCCATGAATCATTCCCAAAGAAAATCCGATATTTTAAATAAATTTACGGTAATCGATAAGGTCTTAAATAAGGATTCTTGTTCTCGCAATGATTATATTTATGTTACTAAGGCGATTTTTATTAATGGGATTCGTCAAGGTTTCTTATCCCTTGCTTTGGATAATAGTACCTATTTGAAATTCCTATCGAATTCCTATTCAAATACTTTATTTACGCTTTTCTCTCACGACTATAAGAGCAGATTCTCCTTTGGCAAGGCTCATTCTTTAATGATATTTAATCCTAATCATAAGGTCTTATATTCTAGTATCTCGGAAGTTGGGAACATTTCGCAATATATAGAAACCAGAGAAAAACTCTTAAAACTCTTAAAAACTCCTGATTATAATCATACATCAAGTTATGATTTATCCCATTTGGAAATCAACCAAGTAAAACCCATAGTCGGCACAGATTGGATAGTAGGGCAATCATTTTCTTTACATACTAACATCATCATGATGTTAATAGAAAGATACTATTTGATCATTCATTTAACGATTATTGTATGGTTATTAGTAACATTTTTATCCTTTTATTTTTCCTATAGAAATTTTATTGTTCCTGCTAATACCCTATTAACATATATCCATAAAGCCATTATGGGCAATGAAACCAACAGATTCTATTACAAGCGAATTCTTTCGAAAAAATTGCCTGATCCGTGGGATAGTTGGTTGAATTCCATATCTGAAACCATCGAAGTATATATGGATCAAAAACAAGAATTATACGACATGGCATATTT
Organism: Rhodospirillaceae bacterium MC!; assembly: GCA_002632265.1. GTDB lineage: Bacteria > Pseudomonadota > Alphaproteobacteria > MC1 > MC1 > MC1. The sequence goes on along the minus strand of NQOV01000013.1, from coordinate 11,188 downwards.
CGACCGCAGTACCCAAATGGGTAACGCAAATATGCTAGAAGATTACATCTCCCAAGCCCTAGATCGTGAAGAAGTGAAAAGTGGCGAAGAAGATTTATGGGTCTTATACATTAATATTCACAATCTCCATAAAATGACATATTCTTACGGTTTCTATGAAACTCAAGATTTCTTACGTTCGATTTCCAATCGTATCGGTGAAAACATCACGCCTTTTGATGTGGTTGTGCGTTTATCAAATGATAAATACGCCATTGTTCTAAACCGTCATGGGGATAGTGAAGCGGATCTTAATCGCATTATCGCAAAAATTCATGAAAATATTAGCCTGCCTTTTGTTTTCCGTGAAACTAAATATGTTCTAGAATTTTATATCGGTGCAGCAAATGCCCCAAAAGACGCCACTTCTTACCATTGGCTAATGCAGTTCTCCTATCAAGCTTGCGTTTTAGCACGTGATACCAAAACCCCATTCCGTCTATACGAAACAAAAATGCAAGATAAATTTTCCGTTAAGTATCGCATTGAAAATGACATCCGTCAAGCGATCGCCAATAACGAGTTTGTATTATATTATCAACCACAAATCGATAGTAAAACTAACAAAATCGTAGGGGTAGAGGCCCTAATTCGTTGGTTTAGAGATGGAAAAATGGTCTCGCCTGGTATCTTCATGCCAGTGGTCGAAGAAGTGGATGGCTTAATGTTAGAGCTGGGCGAATGGGTTATCAAGCAAGCATGCTTTGACGCTCGCCGTATGTGTTCAATTTTCGGACAAAAACAATTTAAAGTAGCCTTTAACGTATCAGCGGTACAAATGAAAGACGCAAGCCTAATTCAAATTGTACGAGAATGTATCAGCGAATTCGAAATTCCCCAAGGAATCATGTGCCTAGAAATTACCGAAAGTGCATTCGTTGACGATATGTCTTTCGCTACCCAAATGTTAACCACAATCCGTCAAATGGGCGTAAAAATCTCTCTTGATGATTTCGGAACTGGATATTCATCACTATCATATCTAAGCGTACTGCCCCTTGACTTCCTAAAAATCGACCGTGCATTCGTACTCGAAGCCGAAAAACAAAAAACATCCGAAGCGATATTGCAAAAAATCATAGAATTAGCCGATCTATTATTGGTAGGCACAGTAATCGAAGGCGTAGAAACCACCGAACAACTATCCCTAATCAAAGAACTTTGCGGCCACCGTGTCATCCAAGGTTTTTACTACTCAAAACCAATTTCCCTTAGCGATCTAATTAGATCCGTTAACAAAGAAACCATGGTTCTAGAACCTAAAAAATAATTGCTTTATACCAAACTAAACTCCAATCACAAGCCATAGCCATACAATTAAGATATATGAGATTAAGTAAGTTTTGTGTAATACTTATGAACTTAATTATGTATGTAATCAAGTGGAGAATGGATATTAATTAATAGTTTTAAATTGGATTTTTGGAGAAAATTATAAAATTATTTGTTGTAATTTGGTATGATCTGTGATATTATCAATATATTATTGGATTTATTACAGTTAAGTAATACAAAAAGGGTTGTTATTATGTCATTATTAGCAAATAGATTAAAAAATATTAGTCCGTCGGTAACGGTTTCGATTAATGCTTTGGCTACAGAAATGAGAGAAAGGGGCGAAGATGTGATCTCGCTTGCGGCGGGAGAGCCTGATTTTAATACGCCGAGCCACATAAGAGAAAAGGCCATTGAGCTGATAAAAGACGGTAACAAAATTAAATATACACCAGTGCCGGGGATCATGGCTTTACGTAATGCCATAGCCGAGCATTTTAATAAAAGATATAACACAACTTACACACAGGAATCGGTAACTACAGGAGTAGGCGGTAAGGGAGTGTTATTTAATATCTTATATGCCACTTTAAATGTGGGCGATGAAGTGATCATTCCTGCACCCTATTGGGTCAGTTATCCTGAAATGGTAAAAATGGCACAGGGGACGCCTGTGATTATCGACACGAGTGAAGATAACGAATTCATGATGACCGCCGAAGAATTGGAAAAGGCCATAAGCCCTAAAACTAAATGGATAATCTTTAACTCGCCATCTAATCCAACAGGTGCGGTATATACAGAGCAAGCTTTAAAGGATATCGCTGAAGTTTTAAAAAAGTATCCGCATGTTCATATTTTAAGTGATGATGTTTATGAATTTCTTGTGTATGAGGGCGAGTTTAAAAATCTCTTATCGGTTGATAGTAGCTTGCTTGAGAGAATGGTAATGTGTTCGGCAGTATCGAAAACCTTTGCGATGACTGGTTGGCGTTTGGGATACGCTATCACTAGCAATCAAGAATTAATTAAAGCCATAAATAAAATACAATCTCAACTTTGTTCGCACACTTCCACAGTTTCCCAATATGCAAGCTTGGAGGCCTTAACTTCGCCCTTTGATTTCTTGGATGAATTTAAGGAAGGTTACAAACGTCGTAGGGATCTTGTTCTTGCACGATTAGATAAAATAGATCTACTTTCGGCACGTAAACCGAAAGGGGCTTTTTATGTATATATTAACATTTCAAAAGTCATCGGCAAAACCACACCGCAAGGTAAAGTATTAAATACTGATGTTGAGATCTGCGAATATTTATTACAAGAGGGAAAAGTCGCCTTAGTGCCAGGTACGGCCTTTGGTTTAGCTCCTTACATGCGACTAAGTTACGCCACCGCCGATGAAACTCTTAACAAAGCATTAGATAATGTTTCCCATGCTCTTGATCTTTTAAAATAACACATGTTAGATATCATATATTTCATATCGCATATCACATATCACATATAAGAATAACCCATTATGAATGACTATAAAACAAAATACGCAAGCAACTATCTATTCATAGATACAGACGCTTTAAGCCACAATTGGACATGGCTAAATAATTCATTTAACGGTACAGCAGGAGCGGTAATTAAGGCGAGTTCTTACGGTCTGTATATTAAAAATACCATGCCTACCCTATTAAAATCAGGTTGTAGGATCTTCTTTGTGGCGAGTATTGTGGAAGCTTTAGAGGCAATACAGATTGTTGTATCTTTGCGTTATGAGGATGTTAAAATCTATGTCTTAAATGGGATTTTATCCGAGCAGGAACTGGATATTTTCTATGAAAATAATCTCATTCCCATTTTAAATACCCTATCGCAGATCTCATCTTGGAATGAGTATTGTCAGAACAAGAATGAGAAATTACCATGCGGTATTCATTTTGATACTGGAATTGGTCGTTATGGTGTGTCGCCGAACGAAGTTAAAGAACTTTATCAGGATAGATCTCTTTTAGATGATCTAAATATCGATATTGTGATGTCTCATTTATCCTTTGCCAGCAACAACAAAAAGAACGACGAGCAAAAGGCGTATTTTGATGAGATTATCGAAAAACTAAACTTTCACAACATCACAAAATCCCTTAGTGCAACAGACGGCTATTTCGCCGATGATAAATATAGATACGATGTGGTAAGATTCGGCATAGGTTTATATGGCTTTAATGGAGTTGATAATCATGATCATGATCTTAAGGTTGTGGCACGATTGGTCTCAAAAGTTATCGCCATAAAGAATTTACCACAGGGATATACGGTTGGCTATAATGATACTTATACCACTCCTAAGGATGAGTATCTTGCCACTATCGCCATGGGATACGCCGATGGAATGATGAGAGAAATATATGACAAACCGCAAAAAATCGCTCCCTTTGCTTTAATTCATAATAAGCCTTATAAGATTACTGGTCGCATTAGTATGGATTATATTGTCTTGAATGTTGATCAACATCATGATCCAGAAAAACTGCTCAATGAATGGGCGTGTATTGGGGATCAAAATTCTCTCCTTAGTAATTGGGTGAATAACGAACGTCAACTATATTGTACTATATCTACACGAGTACCAAGGATAAATATTGGGAATTTTAATCCTGATAAAGAAAAACTTAGCTATAAAAATATTAAAGAGGCTTTGATATCCATAGCTAAATAGAATCATCTCACAATCACAAGATTTATCATTACAAAAAAGGAAAATATTATGGAAAGTTATAATACGCCAGAATTGGCAAGTGCGGTAATGCTCATTGATACGGACGCTATTCATCACAATTGGCAAGAACTTACAAAGTTAACAGATCATAGAGTATCGGCAGTTGTGAAAGCTAATGCCTATAATTTAGGTATAGAAAATGTAGTTCCTACGCTCTATAAATCAGGGTGTAGAGTGTTTTTTGTTGCTACAATTAGCGAGGCTTTAGCTACTCAAGGATGTATTCTTGCAGAATTTCATGAGAGTATGGCTCAAGTGTACGTATTTGACGGCGTTGTAGAGCAACAAACATGCTTTTATTATAGTGATAACAACATAACCCCCATATTAAACACTCCAAAACAGTTTGATATATGGTTAGAACACACGAAAAATTCAGGGGAAAATTATCCTTGTGCCATTCAATTGGATTCAGGTATGGGACGCCTTGGTTTAAATATGAAAGATGTGGAAGATATCAAATCTGGTAAAAAGTTCGATAATCTTAATGTGCAACTTATCATGACTCATTTGGCATGTGCCGACGAAGGTAAAGACTTTCCAAAAAATAAAGAGCAGAAAGCTAATTTCGATAAAATGGTGGAAATTCTCGACTATAAACAAGCTAAACTTTCCCTTTCTGCAACAGACGGCTTATTACTAGGTGAAGATTATTATTATGATTTCATCCGTACAGGGATCGGCTTATACAATAGAGCAAACTCCCTAAAGCCCATTTTAGATAAAGTAAATCTTAAGCTAGCCGTTGAGTTATTTGCAAGAATTATCTCGGTAAAACAACTAAATAAAGGCGAATCCGTAGGCTATGACGCCACATATTTAGCTCAAGATGATCAAGAATGGATCGGCACTGTCTCTTTCGGTTATGCCGATGGTATCATGAAAAAAATCCAAGCCGATAACGAAAATCCCCACGTCATAGTAAAAGGCAAACCCGCCCCTATAGTTGGTACTGTGAGTATGGATTACACAACCATAAAACTCAACAACTTCCCCAACCCCCAATTCCTAGAAGGAGATTGGGCATACATCGGTGGCGACAAAGCCCACCTAAGCCAATGGGTATCCACCGAAGGCGAAGTCTACGGCACCGCCGGCCGCCGTGTCCTACGAATCCCCTACGGCCACTTCAACCCCAACAAAAAATTACTCGACTTACCTAACATCCAACGCCTATTTAATTGTATCTAGCTTGTGCTTAGGGCTGTCTTGCTAGACGGTAGCACTCTTTGGGTGGATGTTTGCTCTTGCTAGATGGTCCTAAATAGCGATGTTTCACAAAGTTTGTTAGATCCCACTTTAAGGGTATAGATAGCTGATTGTCTATAATATTAGTATTAGTATTAGTATTAGTATTAGTATTAGTATTAGTATTAGTATTAGTATGGGGAATGTTGATGTTGTGATATTTATGTATTTAATACTGTTGGAATTTATCATTGTTGAAATTGATAATTGCTGGCCTAAATCAACTTTAATATAAGTATATATAATGCTAGTTTAGATATTTATTAAACCATACTTAAAATAGCAATAAGTATATTTATTATATACTTCACTTTAGGCCAGCAAATATAATAAACACAATATAAAACAGCCTATTTTATTTGTGATGTTCTGTTATAATGTGGAATAACAAGACATATTGATATTATACACAATTACCTATCCACCCACTTCAGTACATGCGATCAAACATGCTATGTTTGGACCGTCTGTCAAGATAGATAGATAGATAGATAGATAGATAGATAATTTATAAGGGTTACTTATTCTTAAAAACAAAATAGGTTAGTATTATCAATATTATTACCATTATAAATTTTATTTTATTGGTGTGGGAAAGGTATTTTAGGTATTCTTCTTTGGAGAGGATTTGTTCTTCTAGGAGGTATCTTTTTTTTCTTACTTCGTATTTTAGGTAGATTAGGAAAATTAAGTAGGCGATAGTAATTAGTAGCGTTACTATACTTAAGGGGGTGAGATTTGCAAAACTAATCATTTTATTATCCAATGATTTTTAATTTGGTTAATATAACAAGTGCGACAGAGCCAATGGCTATGATAGCGATGAGAATATCGTATTTTTTGTATGTGGCCATATTTATTTTATAGTCTTCTCGGGAGATTCTTTCTTGTTTTAGTAGTTTCTTTTGTTTATGTTTTTGTATTTGTATGTACCATATTAGAATTAGTACAAGAATGATGAGAATGATTGCGATTGGCATGATATATTTCCTTTTTTTGAAATTGAATTTGATTATTAATTGTTGTAGGTTGATATTATTATTTACTAGCAGGGTTACGGCGGAGATCTAGGATCTCTTCAATAAATTTTATTTTATTTTGTCTTATCTTATTAGTTGCTTAATTGCGTAGAAAATTCTTTGTGTTTTTTTGCTTTTAGATCGTATATACAATCTAGCATCATACTCAAGAGTAGAAGGATTGGCAGTTATGATTTAATGACGATACTCCCATTGATATTATTTTTTACTAGCAGAGCTACGGCGAAGATCTAGGATCTCTTCATAGGTACGGCTTAGGGTTATTTTTTTATTTTTTATATCAACATTTGGCACTTCGGCTAAGCTAAATTGAATTACTTCTAGACGATTATCTATGGATTTAAATTCTAGGATATCGCCCGCACCGAAATTATGAATTGTGGTTACTGATCCGATATTTTTCCCGTCTTTATCTATAACGCTTAAGCCCATGAGATCCACATGATAGAATTCATCTTCGTCTTCTTGGGGTAAAAGTTCACGTTTAATATATAATTCTAAACCTTTGAGTTCTTCGGCTTGGTTGCGATCTTTCACACCTTCCACATTACAAATGAGTAATCCTTTGGTTGTGTGTCCTACGATTTTTACGGAAAATAATTCTTTACCATTTTCATCTAGAAAGGGGCCATATTTTTGGATATCATCTAAAATTTCTGTATAACTACGAATTTTTATTGAACCTCTAATGCCATGGGCGTCGGCTACTATTCCCATACATATTAAATTGTTGTCGTTATCTGTTGCCATGTAATTGTTCCAATTTTGTAGCATAGAATCTTAAAAATAAAGCTTAAACTTAAAGTAAACTATTCTATTTTAAGGTAAGATGTTAAAGTAAGAATTATGTCTGACTCATCACAATAGGACGAATCAGACATAATTTATAACTCTACAGAATTACAATATGTTACATACATATTATATACATATAATTGTAATATATAAATTATATTCTTACTTTAGATTGTGTCTATTCTGCACTAGCTTCAGCTTCGGCAGGAGCTTCGGCTTTTGCTTTTGCTTCAGCTTTTGCTTCTTCAGCTTTAGCCTTTGCTTCGGCTTTAGCTTCTTCGGCTTTAGCTGCAGCTTCTTCTAAGCGTAATTTAGCTTTTGCTTTAAGTTGGTTTTTCTTCGTTTGATTAGGAATAGTACGAGTTACAGAACCAATCTTAGCAGATTGTAAGAAACGAGCTATACGATCTGTCGGCTTAGCACCAACACTTAACCAATATTCCACACGTGCCACGTCAAATTTAATGCGATCTGCATGATCTTTTGGCAACATAGGATCGTATGAGCCAATTTTCTCAATGTAACGACCATCACGAGGCGCACGAACATCTGCAACAATAATACGATAATAAGGACGCTTTTTCGAACCGCCACGTGTTAAACGAATTTTAAGAGCCATTTTGTTAAATCTCCAAACAAAAATAAATAAATGTGTATAATATATATACGAAATTAATTTCCTATTAAATTAATTCATATGAGTTTTATTTTAATATTCCCCTAAGATCTTCACACTACATATAAAATGTGCAAAGTATATTAGATCAAATACTAAAAGGTTTATTTCTTCTTACCGAAAGGGAAACCACCACCTGGCCCTAAAGGGTTGTTGCTTCCACCTAAACCAGGTAAACCGCCACCACCAGGGAAGTTACCGCCTTTGCCTAAGTTAGGCGGTAACTGTAATTTGCTTAAATCGGGCATGCCACCTTGTGGAGATCCACCTGCCATATCGGGCATATCGCCACCCATGAGAGCTTTCATCATACCGCCCATACCTTTTTTACCCATCTTTTTCATCATAGATGAGGTTTGTTGGTATTGTTTTAGTAACTTGTTAATTTCTTGGACTGTAGTTCCTGACCCACTTGCAATACGTTTCTTACGAGAGGCATTCAACAAGCGAGGTTCAGCACGTTCCTTTTTTGTCATTGAAAGTAAGATAGCTTCTTGATGTGCTATCATATTATCATCAACATTTGCTTGAGCGAGAGCCTTTTTCATCTTGCCGACACCAGGGATCAAACTCATTAAGCCACCGATATCGCCCATTTTACGCATTTGGCGGATCTGTTGCAACATGTCATCAAGATTAAATTGACCAGAGAACATACGTTTTGTTAAACGTTCGCTCTCTTCTGCGTCCATTACTTCGCTCGCCTTTTCCACAAGGGAAACGATATCCCCCATATTTAAGATACGACCCGCTAAACGTTCAGCGGTGAAAGCTTGTAGAGCGTCCGTCTTCTCGCCGATACCTAGGAAACGAATGGGCGATCCTGATATATGTCGCATAGATAAGGCCGCACCACCACGAGAATCACCGTCCATACGTGTTAGGATAATACCACTAACACCTACTTTTTCGTTGAACTCCTTGGCAACGTTTGCCGCATCTTGCCCCATCATCGCATCAGCAACAAGTAAGGTTTCCGCAGGATTAACCGCTTTAGATACGAGAGCAACTTCATCCATTAACTCTTCATCAATGTGCAAACGCCCTGCGGTATCTAGGATTAAGATATCGTATCCGTTCTTACGTGCTTCAGATTTGGCACGCTCGGCGATCTCCACAGGCTTTTGACCAAAGATAATAGGTAAAACGTCAACTTCTATTTGCTCGCCTAGTACTTTCAATTGTTGCATGGCAGCAGGACGGTAAATATCGAGCGACGCCAACAAGACCTTTTTCTTTTGCTTTTTAAACCATACGGCTAATTTAGCAGAAGAGGTCGTCTTACCTGCACCTTGAAGACCAAGCATTAACACAACCGACGCAGGATTGGAAACTTTTAGCTCACTAACTTCAGAACCACCTAAGACATTCACAAGCTCATCGTGTACGATCTTAACAACTTGTTGCCCTGGGGTTACGGATCTTAAGACATTCTCGCCTAAGGCTTTTTTCTTTACAGATTCAATAAACGAACGCACCACAGATAAAGCCACATCAGCTTCAAGCAAGGCCATACGAACTTCACGTAATGCCGAATCAATGTCTGATTCCTTTAGTACGCCACGTCCTTTAAGCTTGTCAAAAGTTTTGCCTAATTTATCCGATAGAGAGTTGAACATTTTCGCTCCTTAAAGTAAAAAGCATAAGATTATACCTTTGAAATTAACATATAAAAATCATAGAAGATCATCTTAAAATATCAGATAAATACAATAACTAGCAGAAAATAACCAGTGAACTAAAACTAGTCGGCTGGTTTCTCTTTTCATTAATCATATTCGTAAATATTTTATTTTAAGAGTCATATACATGATACTTTATAAAGATCATTCTAATTCATATTATCTTGAAAGTCAAGAAGTATTTTCACACTCTTGCAAGTTTGGAGTGAAAATACATCTTAGCTTATTTTTTTTAACTTATTTTTTACACATTATGAGTAAAAGCTTGACAAAATGCTCGGATTATGATTATAATAACGCTAATATAATGAATTTTAAATATATTAGTGAGGTCATAAATGCAATCTCTTACAAGAGCAAATGCTATGTTAGATATAATGTTAAAAACCTATAGTACTTGCGTTAAAGATTCTAATATCGCAGATTTATCCCCACGTCAAATGGCGATATTATTGACAGTCTATATAACAGAAGCCCCGCACACGGTCAAATTGATGTCTAAGAATCTCAACATCAGCAAACCTGCCGTAACTCGAGCGGTAGATAAGCTTGTGGGTCTGGAACTTGTAAAGCGTAAACCAGATGAAAAAGATAAGCGTAACGTATTGATTCAACGCACAATTAAAGGATCTGTATTCCTACGTGGCTATGGCGATACTTTAGTGGACGCTTACGATACTGTTATGCAAAATGAACAAGATCCCTTAAAAGATCCGCTAGAGTAAGTTCTTATTTATTACGATCTACTTGTGATCTTCTTGTGAAATCTTCCCATTAAATTTCGCCTGTTAAGTTCCTTTATGATACAAATATCTCCATGCTAAATAGTAAAGCAAATCCAAATACATATGAAATATAACTTATAAGATAACTCAATAATATATCCTATCAAATAACAGAGATATCAGAATAAAAAGTAAATATTTATTGCTAATTTCAATAGTTTTTGTTATACTAGTATCATAATGAACATTTAACAAAATGAAAGCAATGGGGACTATGAAAAAATATATATCCCTTGACTATATGTGGAACTTAATTCCCCAGGAATTTTATTTCGTACGTCATGGGCAGACAGATTATAATAAAAATAAACTCTTCACAGGTAGGACTGATGTGGAACTTAATCAAAATGGTATCCAGCAAGCAACAAAATTAGGTAATGCTTTCCATAAGTTTAATAATATCAGTGCATGTTGGACAAGTCCTATGAAAAGAACCATTGATACATCTAAGCTTATCATTCAAGATAAAGCTATCGATATTTACTTAAACGATAGCATAATGGAACGAGCGTCAGGAAGTTGGGACGGAAAACCATATTCGGTGGCGAAAAAAAACCGTCTGCCCTTTGATGTGGAAACCATGCCAAGCATGCAAAAAAGAGTACTTGCTGGCTTATCGGAAATCTATCTAGAATCTAAAGAGAAAAATCTTGAAGGTATTCCTTTAATCGTCGGCCATGGTGGGGTTTTTAGATCGCTGATAGAATCCTTGTCAATGGAATATTTAAGATCTGCTGTACCAAATGGGATTCCCATTCATATCTATCGTAATAGTTATGGATATTGGAATTATGAGATAATAGAAATTTAACCAAAACAACACATTACCATAAATATCATATAAAAATAAAAAAAGTTATTGACATGTATGTCTA
>NQOV01000003.1:40096-40235 GCA_002632265.1 Rhodospirillaceae bacterium MC! | reverse complement strand
TAATCGTTCGATTGTCTTGAGAAATCCTATGCAGAAATTTGTATTATTTGCCATTTAATATATAATACTCAATTTCATAAAATCATATGCTTATCTCTTGAACTCAAGGTTACTCTTAATAACCCCTTATAAACTTACT
>NQOV01000003.1:0-40087 GCA_002632265.1 Rhodospirillaceae bacterium MC! | reverse complement strand
CCTCTTTGTGTTGATGGTACTTCGTCTTAAGGCGCGGGAGAGTAAATCATTGCCAAGCTTTCTAAACCACTCTTTTTCTGTCTCTTTGCGTGATAAAGCACTCATCCAGCGTCCTTAAGCGAGACTTATGTAGGCGTGTTAGTACACGGCGTCTCGCTTAAGAACACTGGCTAAGCACTTTCTCACACAAATACACACAAAAAGCAAGCTAGACCATTTTCTTTGCACTCAAAAGCACCCATTATGCAGTTTTAGCCGATACTTAGGTATTTGTGTATACATGTACGTATCGCCTAAAACTGCCTACTGGGCACTTTTGAGCACAAATAAAATACCCTAGTGGGATTTTTACTTGTAGAATATCCTAGCGAGTTAGGGTATATAGAGACCTAGTGAGCTAGGATGTAATAAAAGCCAGTATATATTTTATATGCTGGCTTTTTTGTGTGTATTTATTGCTTGACAATTAGGTATACTTGTAGTATACTAAATAAATTGTTATACAGTATAGTAATAGCAATGTTTTAAATTTAAAGAAATAGGAAGAAAAAATGGCTAAAATAGATTTGCCACAGTCTACGGATACGGCGGTGGATGATTTTCATGGTAAGGGGTCGCAGTTTTTATCGATTGAGAGATTGAAAGAATTTCAGCAACTTAAGTATGGGATGTTTATTCATTATGGAATGTCGACTTTTGATGGGAAAGAGTTATCGGCACAAGAACCCATTGAGACTTATAATCCGACTGCGTTGGATGTGGATCAGTGGATTAAGGTGGCGAAAGATGCAGGTATGCAATATGCGGTTTTAACAACCAAGCATGTGGCAGGGCATGCTCTTTGGTGTTCGAAGTATGGCGAGTATAGTGTGAAGAATTCAAAAGATACTACTGATGTAGTAGCGGAGTTTGTAAAAGCATGTAGAAAGTATAATATAAAGCCGTGTTTTTATTATTGTGCGTGGGATAACACTAATTTATTTGGTATGGATGTAACGCCCGATTGGCCGTCTTATGCCAAGGGATACACTCATACAAATGATGAGTATCGTAAATTTATGTGGAATCAAATAGAAGAACTTCTTACTAGTTATGGTGAAATCGAGATGTTATGGGTAGATATTCCATTCGTTTTACCGCAGGATAAGAAAATCGAGTTATATAAGTTTGTGAAAAAAGTATCGCCAAATATCATTTTTGCTTATAATCACTCTTGTCAAAATGGTACAGAGCTTAATTCTGTTGATGTATGGCCAACTGATATGATGACAATGGAGCGAACCATTCCCAATCATGCAGCAGGACACGCTAAAAAATCTTACTACAATTGGAAGACAATTCGTGGCGAACAATATTATATTCCAGGCGAATATAATGACACAATCGGCAAAGAATGGTTCTATGAAGAAGATGATGAACCAAGAAGTGATCATGATCTACTTGGTATGGTTTTAGGTTCAACATCAAGAGGGGTAAACTGTTTGTTGAATGTTCCGCCTTCAAGAGAGGGAATTATTCCGCAAAAGTGGATCGATCCATTAATGAGATTAAAAGCGAATCTTAAAAAAGTTGATTTCTTTAAGGAATATGATTTAGATGTAGATTAAGGAGGGTTGTTTGGTTCGGTTAGTCTTAACAGACGGTTGCCCTATTCGGGCGGAAGTCTTGCCAGACGGGCCGAACAAAATTTGTTCGATCACAAGTTAGGCATGGGGCTTGTTCGTACTTTAATATGATATGATTGTTTTGTAGGAAGTGTATAGTGGATTTTACATAAAACTAGCTATGTTTATTTAAGATGTTGTTTTTATATTGTATGTTTAACAATTACAGGCCTAAATATTAGGCCTGTAATTGTTAAATGCAAAACATATGATATTAGGGTTCTTTATAAGTGCATATAAAATATTAGTTCCTGCAAAATAATTCTTATTTCTTTAAAGTATGAACTTGATCCAAGCCAACTTGTAATCAAACAAAAAGAGCAAGAAGTAATTACTTCTTGCTCTTTTTGTTTAAAACCTAAGGTTCAACTTTTACATTACGTAGTAATTCTTAAGATTACATAGTAGCAGTAAATGTACGTGTGATAACGTCTTGTTGTTGTTCAGGAGTTAAAGAGTTGAAACGTACTGCATAACCAGATACACGAATTGTTAATTGTGGATAGTTTTCAGGGTGTTTCACAGCGTCTTGAAGAGTTTCTCTGTTAAGAACGTTAACGTTTAAGTGTTGACCACCTTCACGGATAACTTTACCAGTTTTTTCTTCGTGATGGAAATAACCATCCATTAAGCCAGCCAAGTTAGTTTTCTGATCACTTCTTTCTTTACCTAAAGCATTAGGCACGATTGAGAATGTGTAAGAGATACCGTCTTGAGCGTCTTTAAATGGTAATTTAGCAACAGAGTTTAGAGAAGCTACAGCACCATTAGTATCACGTCCGTGCATTGGGTTAGCACCAGGACCGAACGGTTTACCACCTTCACGACCATCAGGAGTGTTACCTGTTTTCTTACCGTATACAACGTTAGAAGTAATAGTAAGTAATGATTGTGTAGGTTTAGCATTTCTGTACATTTTATGTGTACGGATTTTCTTCATGAAACGTTCTACTAAATCAACAGCGATTGAATCTACTTTGTCATCATCGTTACCGAATTTAGGGAAATCACCTTCGATTTCGAAATCGATAGCAATACCGTTTTCATCACGAATAGGTTTAACTTTAGCGTATTTAATAGCAGAAAGTGAATCTGCAGCAACAGAAATACCAGCAATACCACAAGCCATTGTACGGAAAACATCACGATCATGTAAAGCCATAAGAGCAGCTTCGTAAGCGTATTTATCATGCATATAATGAATACAGTTAAGAGCTTTAACATATTGAGTAGCTAACCAATCCATGAAACCATCTAATTTAGAGAATACTGTATCATAATCAAGAACTTCATCTAAGATAGGATCTGCTTTAGGTCCAACTTGGATTTTAAGTTTCTCATCAACACCACCGTTTATGGTATATAATAAAGTTTTAGCTAAGTTAGCACGAGCACCAAAAAATTGCATTTGTTTACCAACAACCATAGGAGATACACAACATGCGATTGCGTAATCATCAGATGGAGTTCCTTGACCAACGTCTGCACGCATAAGGTCATCGTTTTCGTATTGTACAGAAGATGTATCAATAGAAACTTGAGATGTAAATTCTTTGAAACCTTGAGGAAGATCTTCAGACCATAAAATAGTCATGTTAGGTTCAGGAGAAGGCCCCATTGTGTACATAGTGTTTAGGTAACGGAATGAAGTACGTGTTACTAGTGTACGACCGTCTAAACCCATACCAGCTAATGATTCTGTAGCCCAAATTGGATCACCAGAGAATAACTGATCGTATTCAGGAGTACGTAGGAAACGAACCATACGTAATTTCATGATGAAATGATCTACTAATTCTTGAGCTTTAACTTCGTCAAGTTTACCAGCTTTGATATCTCTTTCGATGTAAATATCGATGAATGTTGATGTACGTCCTAAAGACATAGCAGCACCATTTTGAGATTTAACAGCAGCTAGATAACCGAAGTAAGTCCATTGAATAGCTTCTTGTGCGTTTGTAGCAGGTTTTGAAATGTCATAACCGTAAGATTCTGCCATTGTTTTCATATCAGCTAATGCACGGTATTGATCTTGAATTTCTTCACGTAAGCGAATAACATCAACATCATATTCCATATCGTTTAAAGAATCATGTTGTGATTTTTTATCAGCCATAAGGAAATCTAAACCATAAAGAGCTACACGACGGTAATCACCAATAATACGACCACGACCGTAAGCATCTGGAAGACCTGTAATAATACCAGATTTACGGCAAGCGCGAATTTCTGGAGTATACACATCAAATACACCTGCGTTGTGTGTCTTTTTATATGTTGAATAAATTTCGATAACTTTAGGGTTTAAAGTTTTACCATATACATCACATGCAGTTTGAACCATACGTAAACCACCATGAGGCATGATAGCACGTTTTAAAGGAGCGTCTGTTTGTAAACCAACGATAGTTTCTAAATCTTTCTCAATGTAACCAGGTTTATGAGAAATAATTGTAGATGGAGTGTTTTCATCAAAATCAAGAGGAGCTTTAGTAGCGTTTTCTTTTTTGATACCTTCCATTACAGTATCCCATAGTTTAGTTGTAGCTGGGGTTGCTTCGCTAACTAGGAATGAATCATCACCTTCATAAGGTGTGTAGTTGTTTTGGATAAATTCACGTACATCTACGCTTTCTTTCCAAGCTTCACCAGTGAAGCCTTGCCATGCTTGTTGTGTCATAATGACCTCCATTTAAGAGTAAATACCTTTTTAAATAATCAAGGTATGAAATTATTAATTAGGAAAATTTTGTTATTAGCAAAAGTAAATTTTATTAAAAACAAGTTATATTATTTTCCTTACATTTATTAATATACCACCATATATATTTTTTTGCAAGAACTTTCTTTAAAAAAACTACGTATTTTCGTTATTGACTGGTAAAACAAAAGTTGTAAGATCATGTTTTTACATATGTTTTTTATAAGTATTACAAAAATATATTTTTAAAAATAATTTTTAAAAAACTTGATCTTGATCATTTTATAAAATTAATGATAGATATTTAGTTATCAATCATAAATGAATACTATTAAAGATATAATTGAGAAAAAAATGGCTTATTATTTTTTTATCCATGAGTTATTAGGAGTTTGTTGGTAATATTGCATGTCTACTCCCAACTTTTTATATTCTAGCCATTGTTTTCGTGCTTGTGAGAGCTGTAATTGATCATTTGAATCAAAGATGACAAAAACTCGTTGAAAATCATGTATTTTCTTGCTATCTTGCCCCATAAGTAGAAATAAAAACTTGGCATTATTGATATTTTCATCATCATTAAGAGATAAGAGAATCGGATATTCTTTTGCGATTCGCTCATTGTCCATACCGTGTGGTAGCCAACTATCATTTTTATATGTCCATAGTTTATTGTCTAGATCTTTGAGTTGTTCTTCATCGCTCATGAGGATTTTAGCATTGACGTTACTTGCTAAGGTTTTTTCCAAGAGTGTCGGTAAAGCCGAAATTAATTTGGTATGAAGTAAATGATAAAACCATACACTGGTTTTAGATTCTGCTTGGTCTTTATCTGAAACTGACATTTTAAGATCCTCCTTTATGGCGTAGCGATTCTTTTTTACTCTTCATATATAAGATAATGTTATTTTTTAATCTAAGCTAATATGTGAATAAGATAATAGTGTGAATTTTTTTATGAAACTATTTTACGATATTTTACAAGATGTAACCACTTGCTAAGTTATGGCGAATCCCACCCATGTAACCAAATCCGCTAGAGGTTGATTAGCTAAGAGTTGATTAGCTAAGAGTTGATTAGCTAAGAGTGGATTAGATAAAGGTGGGATCTGCTAGGCGTATATGTATGTATTACTTAACTCTAGTCAAAAGCTCTTTTAAAGATTGTGTCCACATGTTTCATGTGATAATCGTCATTGAAAGCGTCTTCGATTTCTTTGTGGGTCATATTATCGGTAACATCTTTGTCTTCTTTTAAGAGATCGATGAAATTAAGATTCTCTTCCCATACTTTCATGGCGTTACGTTGGACGATTCTATAAGCTATTTCACGAGAACATCCTGCTTGAGTAAGAGCCAGTAAGAATCTTTGTGAATTGTGTAATCCACCAAGATCGTAAAGATTCTTTTTCATGTTTTCGGGATAGACGATCATTTTTTCGATAACGCCTGCCAATCTATTAAGAGCGAAATTCAAAGTGGCGGTACTATCAGGGGCTATCATGCGTTCTACTGATGAGTGGGAAATGTCTCGCTCGTGCCATAGGGCTACATTTTCCAAGGCAGGAACTACCGCCGAACGGACGATTCTTGCTAATCCTGTTAAATTTTCTGTGAGAATAGGATTCTTTTTGTGTGGCATGGCACTACTTCCCTTTTGCCCCTTAGAGAAGAATTCAGAGGCCTCACGTACTTCGGTGCGTTGTAGATGTCTGATCTCTGTGGCTAGGCGTTCGATTGATGAGGCTATAACCGCAAGAGTTGAGAAATATACGGCGTGGCGATCTCTAGGAATTACTTGAGTGGAAACTGGTTCTATTTCTAGCCCTAATTTTTCCGCCACATATTTTTCCACGTAAGGATCAACATTGGCGAACGTACCGATTGCTCCTGATATGGCACAGATGGCAATTTCCTTGCGTGCTTGGATCAAACGTTCTTTATTTCTTTTGAATTCGGCGTAGTATCCTGCAAGTTTGATTCCAAATGTTGTCGGTTCTGCATGGATTCCATGGCTACGCCCAATGGTTATAGTATATTTATGTTCTTCGGCTCTTGTTTTTAACGCCAGTAAGACACGTTCAAGATCCTTAAGTAAAATGTCCGTCGCTTGGGTCAGTTGGACAGAAAAACAAGTGTCGATAATATCCGAGCTTGTCATTCCTTGATGAATAAAGCGAGAATTTTCGCCCACATGCTCGCCTAAATGAGTTAAAAAGGCGATAACATCATGCTTTACTTCCTTTTCGATTTCTAAAATGCGATCGATATCGAATTCCACATTGCCCTTTTCCCAGATGTCTTTTAGGGCCTCTTTAGGGATAACCCCTAATTCTGCTTGAGCGTCGCAAGCGTAAGCCTCGATCTCAAACCAGATCTTAAATTTGTTTTGATCTTCCCATATTTTTCGCATTTCTTCTTTTGAATAACGTAAAATCATTTGTATATACTCCATTAATTTAGTTGAATAACAGGAGTATAGCATAACTTTATCTATTTTGCAAACTGCTTTTTCATTATCTTGGCGTCGATTGAAGTATTATCTCGCTTATAGTAGTTTTTACGGATAGCGATTTCTTGAAAGCCGAATTTTTCATATAGGGATATGGCTTTTGTGTTGTCAACAGCCACATCTAACAGGATTCGTTCTACCTGTTCGTCTTTAGTATGGGCGATCATCTGATCCATTAAGGCGGTGGCGATTCCTGATCGTGCTTTGATTGTACATATGGTTAGAATTTCGCTTTCTATGTTTGTAATTAGCGAATATATGATAAATCCTAGCGGTTGATTGTTGTTATCATTATCATCATACGCCGTTAGGCTATGATTATGTTTTTGTAAGAGAGTATGATATATAATATCTGCAGACCAAGGTTTCTGCATATCTTGAAAGGCTTGGGCGTGGATAGAAGATAATAGTTGGCTATCTAGTAGTGATGTTTGGGTTATTTTTATCATAAATATCCCCTTTATAAAAAAGATCAATGAGAAGTTAATTTCATTGATCTATATTCTTACTTATTAGCTAAGAAATCAGCTTCTAGCCATTTGATTGTATAATCGCCTGTTAGCACGGTCGGATCTTCGAGTAAGCGTGTATGTAAGGGAATGGATGTTTTTACACCGTCGATCACATATTCACTTAAGGCACTTTTAGCACGTTTAATACAGATATCACGACTTTTACCAAAGATGATAACTTTAGATATCATACTATCGTAGTAAGGGGGGATCGAGTAGCCAGTATATAGAGCTGAATCCACACGTACACCATATCCACCAGGGGCATGATGAAGTAGAATCGTACCTGGAGACGGCATGAAAGTTTCGGGATCTTCGGCATTAATACGGAATTCGATGGCATGGCCTTGGGGTTTGATTTGATCTTGAGTGATTGAAAGTTTATCACCATAAGCAATTTTGATCATTTCTTGTACAAGATCTATGTTGTAGACAAGTTCTGTTACAGGATGTTCCACTTGTAGGCGAGTATTCATTTCAATGAAAAAGAATTGCCCATTTTCGTATAAGAATTCCACAGTACCCACACTAGAGTAACCGATATCTTTAATGGCATTTGCCACGATCATACCGATCTCATCACGCACTTCTTGATTGATCACAGGAGATGGCGATTCTTCGAGTACTTTCTGATTACGACGTTGTAGCGAACAATCACGCTCACCTAAATGACATACGTTGCCGTGTTTATCGGCGATCACTTGGATTTCGATGTGTCTTGGATCATCAAGGAATTTTTCGATATAAACTGTGTCGTTACTGAAATAACTTCCCGCTTCTTGGCGAGCTCTTTTATATAGCTCTTCCAGTTCGCTCATTTCTCGTACTACCTGCATACCACGACCGCCACCGCCTGCGGTAGCTTTTATTAGTACAGGCAAGCCGAATTCTTTGGCGATCTTCTTAGCGTCATCAACACTATCGACAGAGCCTGCAGAGCCAGGAACAACTGGGATTCCTGCTTTTTCTACAACTTGTTTAGCGGTAATTTTATCGCCCATTGCTTTGATGTGTTTTGAAGATGGTCCTACGAATGTAATACCGTGTTCTTCAACCATTTCGGCAAATTTTGCATTTTCTGATAGAAAGCCATAACCAGGATGAATAGCCTCGGCCCCTGTGATAATCGCAGCAGATAAAATTGCATGGACGTTTAAATAGCTATCTTTAGAAGATGCAGGGCCTACGCATACGGCTTCATCGGCTAGGCGTACGTGCATGGCGTCGGCGTCGGCTGTAGAGTGAATGGCTACGGTTTTGATTCCCATTTCCTTACATGCACGATGGATTCGCAAAGCGATTTCGCCACGGTTTGCGATAAGTAATTTTTTAAACATAATAACATTACCTTAAAATTTATATATATATTAATTCGTATAAAATGAGTGCTTTTTCACGCTACTTATTCTTTACGCTACTTATTCGATGATCATGATAACTTGATCAAATTCCAATGGAGAACCGCTTTCTATGGCTATTTTAGTTACAGTACCATTATTAGGAGCTACAATTGGATTAAATACTTTCATGGCCTCGATCAGGCAGATTGTTTGCCCTTTTTCTACAGAATCGCCAACTTTTACGAAATCAGGAGTGTCAGGATCTGAAGAAAGATAAGCTACACCAACCATAGGAGAATGGATCGCCCCTGGATGATTTTCTAGAACTTCATCAGAGGGATCAACAACTACAGGAGCAAGCGGAGAAGTTTGGGGTTGTGCTACAGCAGGAGCTGACGCCATAGGCATACTTACACCTGCACCGCTCATTGTTGGAGCGTCTCGGCGGACAGTTAATTTAACATCGCCTACAGAGTATTCGATTTCTGTTAGGTTATTTTTACTTACGATTTCCGCAAACTTACGGACTACGCCAGTGTTGAATAATTCTTTGTCTTTGTTGTTAGTATTTGACATAATTGTTTCCTTATTACTTTAGTTGTTATATTAATATGATAATCAATTAAAATAAGAATATAACATACAAATGATTAAATTTGATTTAAGTATACTATACTTTATTTAAGAAATAAAGTATTAATTGCATTAATTGCTAAATTGTATCCATTAAGCCCCAGTCCGCAGATTGTTCCGTCAACGGCTTTTGAGACATATGAAAGATGGCGGAAGTCTTCTCTTTTGGCAATGTTAGAGATATGAACTTCGATCATCGGCTTGATACCACTTAAGGATAGTAATGAATCCATAATAGCGATAGAACTATGGCTATAGCCTGCAGGATTAATTATTAGAGCGTCGTAATCCTTATGGACGCTTTGAATTAGATCCATAATAACGCCCTCGTGGTTAGATTGTTGACAAATTACATCAATGTTGAGTTTTTTGCCTGTTTCTATGCACATATTTTCTAGATCTTTTAGGGTATTGTGGCCGTAGATTTCTGGTTCTCGTGTGCCTAATAGATTAAGGTTAGGGCCGTTAATGAGCAATATTTTTTTATTCATGATATCCTCTGCAATTATTGAGTGATACAACAATTTATATAATTAAAGGGTTGCATATTAATACATATTATAGTAATTTATACACTCATAATCAAGAACTAATTCTAAAACATTAAGGAACACATCTTATGAATAAATACTCTGAAGATATAAAAGCATATATTGATACTCATATTAATAGCATGCCGACTCCTGCTTTAATCTTTGATATCAATGGGTTAAGGGAGAATTATAATAGGTTAACATCTTTAGTTAATTGGGAGATATTTTATGCGGTTAAAGCCAATCCTGCAGATGAGATCATTCATACTTTAGGCGAAAGTGGGGCGAGTTTTGATGTGGCGTCGATTCAAGAAATTGAAAGTTGTCTGAATCAGGGGATATCGCCTGATCGTTTATCCTATGCGAATACGGTTAAAAAGGTTAGTGAGATCAAAAAAGCTTATGAGTATGGGGTAAGATTGTTTGTTTTTGATAGTATTTCCGAATTGGAAAAGATATCCGAGCATGCTCCAAGATCTAAAGTGATGTGTAGAATTCTAACCAATGATCACAATGAGACTAGTGCTTGGTCATTGTCGAAAAAATTCGGTTGTAGTGATTCTATGGCCTATGATCTTATGCTCAAAGCACAAGAGTTAGATCTTGAACCGTATGCCATAGCCTATCATGTGGGATCGCAATGTATTACGGATATAGGGTGGAAAAGAACCGTTAAAACCGCTTGTAAATTATATGAAAGATTGGAAAAAGTGGGGGTAAAGCTTGATGTTATGAACATCGGCGGGGGATTGCCTGTGAGATATAAGGATAGTCCGAATGTTAATTCTCAAGATTTGATCTGTGCCATTGAGCGTATTATTGATAAGAATTTTAAAAGATATAATATCAATCCGAAGATCATGGCAGAACCTGGGCGATATTTGGTGGCAGATTGTTCGGTGCTAGTTAGTGAAGTTGTAAACACAAGCCAACGCCGTGAAGATGATATCGCATGGGCGTATTTTGATAGTGGGCGTTATAACGGATTAATTGAAACCGTGGGCGATTCCATTCAATTTTTTGTTGATATTTATGGCAAGGAAAATGATCTTGATCTTCAACCCTATATCCTAGCAGGAAACACCTGCGATAGCTTTGATACATGGTATGAAAGCACTTATTATGATCTACCAAAATCTCTAACATATGGCGATAGGGCGATTATTTATCCCACTGGGGCGTATGTGAATACCTGTGCCTCTCGCTTTAATGGTTTTGATGTTCCAAGGGAGATTTTTCTAAATAAATTATAAGGAAAATCTATTTATAAGGAAAATCCATGTGCTTACAGTGGATTATATTGAATAGCTTAATGGATTAGTAGTTATTTACTAATATGGTATTGTCCATTATAGAGCTTTGGAGATATTTTTGACGGCGAGCAGTGGCGTCGACAACATCTCGAGTTAGGGCAGTTATAAGGTCATCTAGGATGTAGCCTTGGTATTGTTTTTTTAAGCCGATTACTTTAAAGCTAAATCTTATTGTATCGTTTGTGTGGCGTCCTGCGACGTTTTTTTGGAGAAATAAGCTTTTAAGTTCGTCTTTGGTTGGGTGTTGGTTTACGAGATATACGTATTTAAAGCCTCGTGTTTTCATGTTCTTTAAGGCATTGATAACATGAGGTTTTAGTAATATTTCTTGGTCATAGACATCACGTGGGAAAGTATCTTTATCGTAGTCAAGGGAGTATGAATATTCATTAATCTTTTTTGAATCTAACATTAATAAATTATAGTCTGAATTACTATGACAAGCAAATAAAAATAAAAAAGGGAATATAATAAAGAGTTTTTTCATGTTCGTTTTCTAATACTAAATGTTAATTGATATAATCTTATATTACAATGAAAGCATTATAAAAGTCAAGGTTTAATATGGATAATATACATTAATAATCAAGATCATAGGTTAAGTTATTATGTTATTAGCAAAACAAGAGAAAAAAATTAGATCAGAGTAGGGAATTTACTAGGATCTAATTTTTTTAGTTTGTGGATTCTTATACATGGAATTTATAATTAGAACCCAAATGTTAAGCGTAAGAAAACTTCTTCTTTACTGGTGGCTTTTAAGGCAAAGTCTTTTTTTGTGAAAGTACCGCCTAAATTTATATAGCGAAAACCTGCACTTAAGGACATGGAAGAATCAGGAATGTTGTAAAAAAGACCGCCACCAACATCGTAAGCTCTTGTGAATTGGGAATATTTATCTGTTGGTGGATCAATGTCAAAATCAGGGTTTTTATCGTGGGTAACTGTGGTTTTCATGTATGAGCCACCAATACCTGCCATGGCAAATAAGCCTAGACCCTGATAATCAGGAGTACGTATTACAAGATTAAGTAATGGGGTTAGGAGTATTGTGGTAATGGGTTTATTGCCCCATATTTCTTGGGATTCAATATCGTCTCTTTTGATTTCGTTGTCCACTTCTGTATATTCGAAATCTGTTTCGAGACTCAAATATTTTGATGGCGAAACACCTAAAAAGCCCGATCCTGATAGGCTACCTGATTTAGTTTGGATATTAATTGGTAGTTGGTTAGCAATTTCTAATGTGCCTTGATGTTGGGTTGTAAGACTGAAACCAATCCCAATCCCTGCATAGATAACGCTATTTTTAGCTTGAGCATAATTTGAAAGGCTCAAGAATGTACTTGCAACTAATAACGGTAACGCAATTTTTTTTATCATATTTGCATATTTCCTTTTTATAACCAGTTATTAAATTAAATAATCTTATGTATAAAGAATTATAACAGTATTTTAGCGTTAAGTCAATCTTTATTTTTTCTCTTTTGCTTATTATATGATAATATAACAGACCTTAAATAAAAATATCTGTGTTGTATGATCTTCTTATATTGGAAATTGCTGGCTAACTTTATTAAATTGTTAGTATATAATGCTAATTTACATATATCTTAGTAGATTGGCGAAGTAAAAAGAATGTAAATCATCTTTATATTATGTGTATATATGATTTGGTGTACTAGTAATTTAAAATCTTAAGGGAATATAAAGTTAATATTTTTTATTTCCCTTTTGTGTTAGAATGAGAATGCAAGGCGGAGGAATGCCTCTTCTTTTGTGGTGTCTCGTAGGTTAAAGTTTGGTTGGCTTGAGTTGTTTTCGCTAATTGTTGTTGTGGCGTTGATATCGCCATTGATGTAGGAATTGCCTAGATCTATGTAGCGAAAGCCGACACTTAAGGACATTGGAGAGCTTGGGATTTGGTAGAAGATACCGCCACCGAATGAGTAGGCTCTTGACCAACGGCTATTAGTGTGTGATTGTTTAAGATTGTATGCTACTGTGGTTGTTGTGATGTGGGAATATCCTGCACCGGCCATGGCGAAAAGACCGAGACCGCCAGCGGTTGGAGTTTTGATGATTAGGTTTAGGAATGGGGTAATAATAGAGTTTTCAATGGGTTTAGCACCGTATATGGCAAGCATTTCATCCGCACCTTGTTTGTATTGGTTACTCATTTTTGTATATTCTAAATCGCCTTCGATACTAATAAAAGAATTAGGCAAAATGCCAACAAAAGCCGAACCTGATAGATTACCTTGTGTAGATTGTAGGCGAATCCATTGTGGTTTGTTGCGTTGTGTGCCTGGGGTTAGAAGATCACCTTGATATCTTGCAACGGCATTTATCCCAACACCTACCCCTGCATACAATACATCAGCCGAGGCCGTGCTTGAAATGGCGAATATACCACTAGTAAATAATAATGTTAAT
Organism: Rhodospirillaceae bacterium MC!; assembly: GCA_002632265.1. Lineage (GTDB taxonomy): Bacteria > Pseudomonadota > Alphaproteobacteria > MC1 > MC1 > MC1. Next base: position 26,443 of record NQOV01000003.1, on the reverse strand, counting down.
AGAACTTTTTTCATTCTCATAATTTTTTGTATCATAGCGAAAGACTCCTTATTGTTAGGTTATTGAATAAATTAATTTTTTGTATGGCACATTATAGCAACATTTTCCGTGTGAGTCAATGTTTGTTTCTTATCTTATGGAATTAATTAATTGTATGGCCTAATTATAGCATTTTTTTCCATTATGAGTCAATATTTATAAAGAAATAAAAAAATAAACTTCATCCGTAGATAAAGTTTATTTTTAATTTACATATACTTTTTCGAAGTAGAGTATATATAAATGGAGTCGCTAATTAAGATAATCTAATAAATTAAATTAGAATCCAATTTGAGCACGTAAGAATACTTCTTCTTTACTTGTAGCTTTTAAGTCAAAGGCCGCTTTAGTATATGCACCACCTAGGTTAATATAGCGGAAACCTGCACTTAAAGTTACTAAGTTTACAGTAGCTGGAACTTCATAGAAAACACCGCCACCAAAGTCAAAGGCTCTTGACCAGTGAGCATTAGTTTTTGTAAGATATTCATTATTACCGTCATCATCAATTCCGCTATCATCGAAATCTAAATCGTAATCATAATCAGGATTGTCTTCTTTAGTTGTAGTTGACATACGAGAAGCACCAACACCCGCTAGAGCGAATAGACCAACACCGCCAAAGGTAGGAGTGTGTAAAACAACGTTTAAGAATGGAGTAATAATAGAAGTTTCAACTGGTTTATCACCAAATACGCCTTGTTTCCATTCAACGTCTTGTTTGATTTTATTAGCTACGCTTGTATATTCAAAATCGCCTTCAATACTAATAAATGGAATTGGCGAAATACCAACAAAAGCCGAACCAGACATACTACCAGCTTTAGATACTACATTAATTGTTTGTTCGTCCGCCCAAGCATCAAATGTAGGTACTTTCATAGTACCTTGATCTTGTGAAGTAACACTTACACCCATGCCGATACCAGCATATAATAAATCAGCCGAGGCTGTGCTTGAAACACCTAATATAGTACCTGCTACTAATAATGGTAATGTAATTTTTTTAATCATAATATAACTTATCCTTTTTTTGTGTTAGTTAAATATAAAGATCCTTTACATCTCATATTATATACATAAATGAGTATAAAGTCAAGCTTTCTTTTTTGTAACTCTTAAACAATGTAAAGTGTTACAATATGTTACAACATAAGTTGTTGATATACAAAGTTATATTTTTATATGGTTATATCTTACTAAAAAGCCAGTTTTCGAGATTATCATTATTAAAATTAGGTAGCTTTAAAGTGGCGTATGCGGATGTTGTTTGTTGATCTTCTAAATATCTTGTAAGCTTTACTAGGATAATACTTGGCAATAAATTATCCATTAACTCGCTTGTTATGGTATGGGCTAGCTTGTTGATATCTAAAATATTATCTAGATTATAATCATGAATATCGCTTGGGATAATATTGTCGATATTCTTAGGATAATCCTTTAAAATATCATGATTTATGGCGTACTTATGGGGTATGGCCATGATCTTAATATTGATCTTTGCATGTGTGAGATCGTAACTAAAACTCACAACTTGATTCTTGTAGGGATTATCTAATAACTTAAAAGATAACTCTTGAGTGCGAATCTTTTCTTTTTCTTTGATCTCTTGTTCTTGTTTTAGGAATTCTTCCATTTATATTTTACTCTTACTCTTATTCTTGCTCTTGTTTCTAATCTTTTAATGGAAGTTTAACCGCTAAGCTTACACGTTCGGCATAGGCTAAGACTTTTTTAGGAAATACAACCCCGGGGATTGTAAATAGACGTTTGACATTGGGAAATAAAATAATATCATCAATGCTAAATTCTTGATTCACATAGCTATCACTTGTTATAAGCTCGCCTAAATCTTCTAGTAATGGGTGAACTTTAGCTAATAATTCATCCTTAAGCTTTAAGGCCTCTTGAATGCTTAATCCTGTATTCTTTTTGAATCTATTTACGATGAAATCAATATCTTCTTGAGATTTAAATTCAGGCAGATCCCTTGCCACCATTTCAGGAGTGTAAAGGGTGGAGAATAAATTGTCCTTTGATAATTTTTCCAACCAATTTTTAATGTTATCATTAGTGGATTCGTAGGATTTTAAAATGGGAGAATCTATATTGTCCAGATACTTTACAATATCCAAACTCTCGCCCATGCGTGTACCGTCAAGCTTTTCCAATATGGGCGACATCTTCTTCCCTATTAAAGATGTGGGTGTATCTGTATCATTCATGGCAAGATATTCAAGGGGAATATCAATGTTTTTATAGTTGGCTAGCATTCTTGTTCTGATGCAAAATGGGCAATGCTCATATATGTATAATTTCATGGCAGGCTTACTCCTTTGTAATTGTGTTTAATAATACATTATATTATATGATTATTATTACTCTATTGTCAAGTGAATATTGTATAGGAGTAAAAATCTGCTTAATTCGTGGGGTATTTTAAATATAATAAGTAAAAATCGAATATCATTTATAGTATAAAACATATAAAAAACATACATTTATAGTAAAATCATATACTACTTAGTAATTAATTGTATACAAATTGCTTTTTATGTGGTATATTATGGCTTATACGCTAAATATTAATCATGTAAATATAAAGGGGATAAATATGGCTACACAAACAAAATCAAAAAATCTACGTATTGATATAACAGATTTAATAGCAGAAAGAATAGTTACAGGATTCTATAAAGAAGGTAATCTTTTACCGAGAGAAGTGGATCTAGCTAAGGAATTAAACGTTGGTAAATCTACAGTAAGAGAGGCCTTGAAAGGTTTGTCGTTCTGTGGATTCATTCAAGCAGTATCAGGAGTGGGAACACAAGTTCGCCCTTGTGATGAATGGAATCTTTTAGATGAAAAAGTATTAAAATGGCTATCGGTTTCCGATGATTGGTTGGAAAAATTAGCCGTGTATGTTCTCGATCTTAGGGAGATCCTAGAACCACACGTAGCTAAACTTGCCGCAACCAACGCCGCACCTAAAAATCTACTGGATATTGAAACCGCTTTGCATAATATGAAAAACAATATTGGCAATATCGACGAATACAATACTCAAGACGCACGTTTCCACGCTGCAATCTTTAAAGCAACAGGCAATCCTTTATGGAATCAACTGTCTTATTTCATGTTCTCGGCTCTAACTAACGCTCTAGCAATGAGTAACAAAGAACTAACCGAAGAAGACTTACAGATCGCCTATGGCAAACATGAACAATTATATTTCTCAATCCTTAATCGTAACAAAAAGGACGCCGAAAAACTATCTAAAATCCTCGTAACCGAGGCTGTGGATATCTTAAAAGCTCATCATTTATAGTATATTTGTAGCTCATATACTCTTCTTTAATCACATGCTTTCCTTATTGTCAAAAAAAAGGTGGAGTATGTGAATTTTTTTATATCTTCTTTTTTTGCTGGCCTAAAAACAAATATAATAACCTAAAATAAGTGCGATAATAAGATTTTATATTGCATTTAAATCTTATTTAATACATGTATATATCTTGTTGGATTTATCGTCATATAATTTATTTGATTGTAAAACCAAGCAAAAAATTTTAGATATTTTATTAAATATATTCAATAGTTTAAAATATATAGCTCAAATAAAATATTATTTTTATTTTATTTTATTGCTTTGTTAATTAAAAATGTATATACTATGACACAGCTTTAGAATCTATTTGTAAAAAAATATTTTAAAGTTCTTAAAATAAAAGAAAGAATTGTTATAAGAATAATTCTGTTATAAAAACTTCTTAAAATAAAAGAGGAAATTATGAGTGATAATATTCAAACTCTAATCGCTGAAGGCAAAATCGATACAAAAAAAGTTGCCTTTATCAAAGTAAGCATAATTGCTTTTATCTATGCTTGTATGTGGGCGTGTATCTTAAGTGATACCTTTTTCATATGGTTGAATAAGGATCTACATTTAAGCGAAACTAAAATCGGTACTGTTATGGGTTGTCAAGCCTTAGTTGCCGTACTGTATAAGCCACTTATGGGCTATATGCTCGATAAATTTCAAGTGAGAATTACCTTTATTTCAACTATCGCTATCGCAGGGATCTTTACTGGTCCATTCTTTACTTATATATATCAGCCATTGGTAATGAATCCTAAAACATTCTACATCGGGGCCTTATCTGGTGGGGTGTTGTTGGGATATATGTTCGTTGCTGGGAGTGCAGGAATGTATAGCTATCTCGATAAATATGTGCGAGCTCATGGGGGGAAATTCTCTTTGCCGAATGCGTTTATTGTTGCAGGATTGGCAGTGGCAGGGGTGGCCGTGCCTTATATGTATCTTATGAATCATCTAATGTCATTTTATGCCATTAGTGTTTTTTCGGCAATTTTGCTTGTGGCTTTGCTGACTCTAAAGGTTAAGGCCTTTGATAATCTTGAAACAGAAACTAGTTCAAGAAAAAAATTAGATATGTCTGATATGCTTAATCTTCTAAAAAGACCACACTTTTACATCTTGGCATTATTTGCGGGTTTAGTGGTTGTTATATACTATGTGCAAGCAGTACAGATCGGGCTTTATGCCTTGCAAATCTGGGTTGATACTCCCAATCCTACATCTGCCGAAACCCAACAAGCTATCCAAGAAATGGCGAATGTTAACGCATGGGTCAGCCCATCGCAAATTCTTGTATTTGCTGTTATCCTATATAGCTCACGTATTATCCAAGCAGTTACTCCGAAGAAAAGTATTGTGATCCTCGGCTTGATTATTGCTCTCTATATGGGCGGATGTGGTCTTGCAGGAGAATTGCATAGCAAGGTTCTAATTATTGGCGATAAGATATTATTTAGTGTTATTACTCCTTTGATTGCCGTATCTGTTCTTGCTTATGTTGCTGATTCCTTTAACAAAAAAGTAACTGGCGTAGCTTTCTTGATCGGTTTCCAATTCGTTAACAATTTAGCTTATTCAGGCAGTAGTACCCTAATTAGCCACCTATTCGACGTAAAAGGCTATATGGTCGGATATTACGAATTGGCAGGAGTTGTCCTAGTTGGTACTCTCATCATCGCCATTCTGTTATCCATATTTAAAACAACCACTTATAAGGAAGAATTGTTGGGAGATTATTTAGTATCTAATTAATTAGTAATCTTATTAGTTAGTAATAGTAATCTTATTAATAAGATTACTATGTTATATCTTAAACATCGTCGACTTTTTTGCCTTCTAGAGCGGTGTGCATGGCTTTATCCATGCGTCTTTGGGCGAAGAATTTTGTTTTGTCGTCAAAGGATTTTACGGCGGTGTTTATTTCTGTGCGATCTTTGGAGTTTTCGCTTAGATCCTTAAGGGTGGATTTTAGGTGGTTTAGGGATTGAAGTTCGTCAGGTGTTAAAAGTTGGCTGTCTTCTGCTAGGGCTTTATCTAAAGCGAGTAAAGCACGCATGGCCTCGACTTTTGATTCGGCTAGGAGTCTTGTGATCATGTCATCTTGTGCATTTTCTTGGGAAGATTTTAGCATGGTGGCCATTTGGATTTCGTCTAAGCCGTAGCTGGGTTTTACTTCTACTTGGGCTTGTATTCCTGTCAGGCTTTCTGTGGCTGATACGCTTAGGATTCCGTCGGCATCAATATGGAATGTTACACGGATTCGGCTTGCACCTGCAACCATAGGGGGGATTCCTGAAAGAGTGAATTGGGCTAGGGAACGGTTTTGAGTAGCCATTTCTCGCTCCCCTTGGACAACGTGGATACTCATGGCCGTTTGACCGTCTTCATATGTAGTAAATTCTTGTGCCATGGTTACAGGAATGTTAGTATTGCGTGGGACGATCTTTTCACAAATACCGCCCATGGTTTCCAAGCCCAATGATAAAGGAATCAGATCCATTAGCACATTATTCGAGCCGTTTGTAAGTGCTTGAGCTTGCAAGGCTGCCCCGCATGCGACTACTTCATCGGGATTTATATTACTAAGTGGAGCTTTGCCGAAGAATTCGCTAAGTTGTTCCTTAACAAGTGGAACTCTAGTTGAGCCACCAACGAAAATTATTTCTTTTATCGCTGATTCATCCACTTGAGCATCGCTTAGAACTTGATCGCAGATCTCAAGAGTCTTTTCCACAAGTGGAGCAATGATTTCGTTAAATTTATCTTTAGTAATAACGTGCTTGCTTAGATTGTTGTTAAACTCTAGCTTGATGTTAGCTTGGGCATTGTCGGATAAATATTCTTTTATGGCTTTTGTTGTTGAAAGTAGTTTCTTAAGATCATCGCTGGTTATATTTTCTTGATCTTTACCAATTTCGGCAAGTTGTGATTGACGTTCTTCAAGAAAATAGCGAGCTAGGGCGTGATCAAAATCATCGCCCCCAAGGGTATTATTTCCGCCTGTGGCTTTTACTTGGAAGATTCCTTTTTCCATATATAAGAGTGATACATCAAATGTACCACCGCCGAGATCGTAAACTAAATATAAGCCTTCGGCTTTGCTATCTAGTCCGTAGGCAAGGGCGGCGGCGGTGGGTTCGTTGATTAGGCGTAAAACGTTTAAGCCTGCCAATTTCGCCGATTGCTTGGTGGCGATTCGTGAGGCCTCATCAAAATATGCAGGCACGGTAATTACCACATCGCCATTTAATCCGCCGACCATTTGCGAAGACGCACTAGTATACGCTTCCTTTAAAATATGGCTTGAGATCTCAATGGGGGTTAAAATGTTGCCATTTACTTCTACTTTTAAGTTGTTATCTTCTTCCCTAAGATTATATTGGGATTGATTGTTGATTGTGCTGATATCTTTTGCCGATTTCCCCATTAAACGCTTGATCGATGAGATAACCGCATGGGGGCGAGTCTTTAACATATGAGTGGCAGGATGACCAACTAAAGGATTCCCTTTTTCATCATAGGCTACAACAGAAGGCAATAAATTACTCGGCTCACGTAAGGCATTTACAGAAATCGCCAAGGCTTTGGCTTTGTCTTCACTAATGGCGGTGGCGATTACTGTATTGGTTGTACCTAGATCTATCCCTAAGGCTTTAGTTTCGTTTTGTTCGTGGGGTGTTGGTGTTTTTCCTGGTTCGTGGATTTGAATTAAGGCCATAGTATATTATCTTTTCTTGATATTTTCTTGTTGTGAGTATTCTCATATGTAGAATATAGAGTGTCTTATATGTGGATATATAAGTGATTATAATAAATATAGTATAATTATTTTAATTTGTGTAAATATAATTGAGATAATTTATATTAATGTTTTACTTTAAAGGCTTGTGTTTCGTTGAAGTTGTAGGTTTCTAGTGTTTGTTCGAAAGTTTTTTCGTCCACATAGGGAGTAGCTTGCTCTTGAGATTCTTGCTCTTCTTGATTATGGGGATTGTTTTGGGCGTTAATGGTTTGATTAATTAAGGTTTGTGCTTGTAGGATCTCGTTGCGTACTTCTTCAATTTCATCGTTTACTTCGTCGGTAACTTCCTGCATGCGATTATGGGCGATTTTCATTTGTTCCACTAGTCTATCTTTTAGATCTGTCGATTGCTTGGTGGCGTATTTATCTAGTAAGGCTCTTTTTAGTGAAGTGTTGTCTCGTTTGAGATATATAATAAAGTATATCAATCCAAGAGCCAAAGACCAACCTATAAAAGCGATGAAAAATAGTATAAAAGATGTTAAGAGTTGCATATTACTTGAGCCTTGTTAATGTTTATGAGAAAGTTAGAAAATTAGAATGTTAGAAAGCTAGAAAGTTAGAATGTTACGAGAAAGAGTGAGAGATTAAACTTCGAATTCTGTGAGGAAATTATTAATTATCGCTTGATCGTTGTTGTTGCTTTGATCTAAAAGTGGGTTAGTGTGTTTGGCGTTTTTTTCGAAGAATTCATGTTTGTTTTCTTTTAGGAAGATTCCAGTTTCAAAGTTCCCTAGATCTCCGAGCATGGATAATGCTTGATAGCGATTGCTAGCCATGGGCTTGGTGCTATCTTCTACGATGTTTTTCCAATTTTTCTGCTCTGGCACGAAAGTTACACAGGGCGAAAGAACTTGAATGAAAGCGAATCCCTTATGATTGTGAGCTTGCTCAATGATTTCTTGTAATTGTTTGGGATTATTGGAAAAACTTCTTGCAACAAAAGTCGCTCCTGCTGATAATGCCAGTGCTATGGAATTAATGGGGTCAATGTGCGTACCTTGGGGGGTTAGCTTGGATTTTTCCCAATCGCATGGAGTGGTTGGGGAAGCTTGTCCTTTTGTCATGCCGTAGACTTCGTTATCCATTACTATCATGGTAAGATCCACATTGCGTCGGCAAGCGTGTAAAAAGTGATTGCCACCGATTGATAAACCGTCGCCATCGCCTGATACAACAAAGATCGCAAGATCAGGACGAGCCACTCTTAAGCCAGTGGCCACAGGTAAAGCTCGCCCATGGATAGTATGAAAACCATAGGTTTTTGTGTAGGCAGGTAAACGAGAAGAACAGCCGATTCCTGAAATTATACTTGTGTTTTCTGTTCTTAAACCAAGATTCGCACATGCTTTAGTTAGGGACGCTAATACCCCAAAATCGCCGCAGCCTTTACACCATACAGGGATGTAATCTGTTTTGAAGTCTTTGAATGTTAGGGTATCCTTTTGTTCTGGCTTGTGTGATTCGTTCATGATGTTCTCCTTATTTCCTTATACTTTGTGCGTTATGGCTTATGATTTATGATTTATGATTGTTTTGTAGAGTATCGTTAAATAATCTCACAACATCAATACCACGCAATGGTAGGGGACCAGGTTCGGCAATGGATATATGATTTTTAGTATCAAATAGTTTGAATGATTTTAGATATCTGTAAAGTTGTTGCATGTGGTTTTGTTCGATTACTATAATATCACTGATGTTTTTTAGTTGATCGTGTAATAGCTTAAGCGGTAAGGGGCTTAATAGACGAATGGAAATTACTTTTATTTTAGTATTCTGCTCATGAGCTAGTAAATTTTGAGCGTCGTATAGGGCGTTTGTGATTGAGCCAAAGCAGATAAAAGCAGTGGTTGCGTCATCCGAGCCTTTGACGTCAATGGCATAATCGCCATAATCGTATGATATGATTTTATCTCGGCGTTTGCCCAGTTGAACTCTATGATTTAAGGGATCGGAAGAGGGGCGAGCATTTTCCAGATGTTCCAAGCCTGTTGCCGTATATTCGCCGTTCTTTTGAGCTGGGATTGCCATGGGCGAGATGTTATCATCTGTGATGAGATAACGATTATATGTTTGCTTTAGGTTTTCTTGATATAATTTGCGTTGGGCTTTATAGTCTTTAAAGATAGGTTTATCAATTACTGCAATGGTTTGCCCTAGGAGTTGATCGGATAATACTATGCTTAAGGTTTGAAGTTCTTCGGCTAGATATACCGCCCATTGGGTGGCATGTATGCAGTCTTCAATGGAATTTGGGGCTACTGTGATCTTGATGTTATCGCCATGAGCACCAAATAAGGCCGAGTTGAGATCTGATTGTTCTGTTTTTGTGGGGATACCTGTAGAAGGACCGCCACGCATGACATTAATAATTGTTGCAGGTACTTCGGCGGTTACGCTTAAGCCGATGAATTCTTGCATAAGAGAAAGCCCTGGCCCTGATGTGGCGGTTAAGGACGGAATACCGCCAAAGCTTGCTCCGATTACCATACCGATTGACGCCAATTCGTCTTCAGCTTGAACTAAACTACCGCCTAATTCTTTGATTTTAGGAGCTATCCATTCTAAAACTTCGGTGGCAGGAGTTATCGGATAGGCAGCAACAAAGCGAATCCCTGCTTTTAACGCTCCAAGCCCTGACGCTTCATTCCCACTTATTAAGATGTGCTTATGGGTATTGTTAGGGTTTACGCTTTCTAGTTGGTAGGTGGTTTTGTTGGTATTGGTATTATCACTCTTATTACTATCACTATCAAGGAATTCGTAGCCTGCGTTTAAACATTTGATTGAAGAGTTGACAATGTTTTCGCCTTTGTTTATGAATTGTGTTGTTATTTGCTGATGTAATACATCAAGTTTCATCTTTAAAATTGAGGCTATAACACCTAGGGCGATCATGTTCACACGTCCGCCCGGGATTGATTTGGCGATCTTATTAAAGGGGATACCAATGGTATTACCTGCGGTTAGGATAAAATCGTCAGGAATATCGCCCTTAGAGTTATCGTAAATGAGAGTGGTTTCTTCTCTCATGACTAATTCGGCTTTAAATACTTTGATATCATTGACGTTAAAAGCTACTACAAGATGTTGGCGACGTGCAGGAGTGCCGATGATGTTGGTTGAAAGTCTTACGTATCCAGCAACTTCGCCTCCACGAATTTGCGGACCGCTGGCTCTACTGGTTACACCGTAGTATCCTTGGGACGCACCATATTTTATTATACTGTTGGCAATGGATATAACTCCATCCCCACCAGAACCAACGATAGCCATATTTAATGTTTTATATAACATGATTTAAGTTTTCCTTAGTCCCTAGGCCCGAAAATGCTTGATAATTCGTTATTTTTAGCGTTTGTTCTTAACGTTTGTTTTTAACTCTGCTTAACTATGATTTATGTTTAACTATATTATATAACTATTTTATTTAAAATGCAATGTAAAAAAAAGATAAGAATTTTGAGTTCTTATCTTTTTTATGGAATTGACTAAAATCAATTAGTCTTTAAACAAGCTATCTACAGATTTTTGCTCGTTAGATACGGCGGTTAATAGCGGAACATCAATAAGGATATTACCGTCTTTATCGGTTGCAACTTCTTGTAAGAAACTGTTGATCATGGTTTCCATGGTTATTGATGTATCGAAAATGTGGCGAGAAACTTTGCTCATATCTTTAGATGATTCTTCGGTTGTTTCGGCTTGTTCTGTAATTAATGAAATATCTTGAGCTACTTGCGAAATACCTTGATTAATATTAAAGATAGATGTTCCGATCGCTTGGGTTGAACCATGATGATTTTCAACGGCTTCGGAAACCTTATGACTAAAGGTTTTAACACTATCGAAAGTTTTTTCCACTTGTGTAAGTTGATTTTCTAGCAAGCCGATACTTTCATCGATCCCCGCAACGGACGCTTTAATCTGATCAGTAGCTTCTGCGGTGCGATTAGATAATACTTTCACTTCCGAGGCAACCACGGCGAAACCTTTACCTGCTTCCCCTGCACGTGCGGCCTCAATTGTAGCATTTAGAGCCAGCATGTTAGTTTGACTAGCAATATTGACAATTAAACTTACGATATCAGAAATTTTATTGCCCAGTTCTCTAAGAGATCCCACTTGTTCAATGGTTTTTGTAATTTCAGTAAAGGCGATATTTGTAACGTCGCCAGCGTCTGTAGCGGAATCTTTAATGCTATCAATGGCGGTTTCCAGTTGTTTTGTTTCTGTTAGAACGCTTTCAGCATCTGTTACGATAGCGTCCGCAATCCAACGAACATTAGCACTCATTTCCGCCGCTTCGATTGTAAGATCCGATAAACCGATTGAAGATTCACGAATATGACGAGAATCACGAGCAAATTTTCCTAGTATGCCATCACAAAATGTCCCAAAAGTAGCTACAGATTCTTCGATCTCCCAACGGCGTGATAATTGAATATCTCTTGAAGAACGCACATCGTCAATACTTTCGTGGGTGGCGTGCGAATCATGTGGGTTAGAGTCGCCGTGGGCTTGATTGTGTGAGGCGTGAGCGTGAGCATGTTGATCTGCACTCTCCTTAGGGATACTTTTAGTTATTGTAACTTGGATGACACCAACAACTCCAATAATTAAGAAAAGTGCTAGATTCAAATAGCTTAGAGATAGTATATTAATTATAAATCCAATAATAGCTATTAGAATCATTGCGAAGGAAAAAAGTTTGCTTTGTGGTAACATATGTTCGATACTTTACTAAAGTTGATTAAAGTCATAATTTTATTGTGTACAAATATAGCAAATAATGAATGATAATTCAAGAAAATAATCTGATTCGCATATTTATATGTCATATATATGAATGATATGATATTTTATTTTTGTAAAAACTATCTATATAACAGTATCTTATATGTTATTTGTTATGTTGTTAATTTTACAATGTAAATTAGTTTGTAATAAAATTATAAGTAGAATATAGGCTTATTTATATGGGATATATACCCATGATAGATTCGTTATTTGCCTGCTACTGTCATATTTTCGATTCGCAATGATGGAGCATTTAGTGATCCCCTAAATTCGAGATCGTTGGCAGGAGTCATATGTAGGAACATATCTTTTAGGTTGCTTGCTATGGTCATTTCGCTTACTGGGTGGGAAATTTTACCGTTTTTTATCCAAAAACCGCTAGCACCTTGGGAATAATCGCCTGTTAGCAGGTTTACTCCCATACCAATAAGGCTAGTTACTAGGAATCCGTCTTTGATATCGCTGATTAATTCCTCTTGCGAAAGCTTAGATGGTTCTACATGAACATTAGCCACTCCGCTCGCATGGCCGTTGGTTTTGAGATCTAAGGCACGAGCTGAATATAAGCTTAAAATCCATTCATGAAGCATACCATTTTCTATGAGATGATTGTGTTTCATTTCTATTCCTTCCATATCGGTAGTTCTCGATGAGAAACCACGCAGGCGGTGAGGATCTTCAATAATATTAATATTTTTAGAAAATACTTGTGTATTTAAAGCTTCTAGTAAAAATGATGATTTGCGTGCAATGGCTTTACCGTTAATACTTGAAAGAAAAGCTCCTATAAGGCTTGGCGATATGCGATTATCAAAAATAACAGGCACTTGGCAAGTGGGCATTTTTAACGGATTAAGAGAATCGATTGTTCTTTTAGCAGCTCGTAAGGCCACATCTTTTACGGATCTAAGATCTTCTTTAAATATGGCGTGAGATGAATCACTATCACGTTGCATATTATTGCCTGTGCCTGCAATAAGACCAACACCAAAGGCGATAGTGGTTCTTTTTAGCTTTTTTGTATAGCCGTTGGTGCTGGCTGAATAGCTTTCCGATGTGGAAAAATCTGCACTGGCCCCATTGGAGTTAGTAATGCCTGGCACTTCAAGAGCAATGTTTTCCAATTCTGAAGACATCTCTTTAAGATCGTTCATAGTGATATCATCATTGGAATAGGTTTGTAAATCCTTTTCTGGACCTTTGTAGATTTCATCAGCATCAGCCAAGCCGATGAATGGATCTTCGGGAATGACTTTTGCCATTTCAACCGCATGGTGAGCGATATCCTTTAGAGATTTTTCCGACATATCAGAGGCAGAAACCACAGCTTGTCTTTTACCGATGTACACTCGCAAGGTAAGATCTTGGAAATGGGATAAATTATTGCCTTCGGGTTTGCCTAAGCGTTGTTCCCAACTGTAAGATCTGCCATTGGAATATACGGCTCTTGCGTCTGTCGCTCCGTTTTGTTTTGCGTAGTCGAGTACTTGTTCGATTGTTTTTTGCATGTCTTGTACCATTACTCTTATTTCCCCTTAAGTTAGATTTGTAAGCTAGATTGATTAGCTAGATTTATTTCATGAAATATTATAGCATATGAAATTGTATATTGTCCATATATATTTATTATCTACAGATTTTTCACGTATTTTTATCTGAAATTTTTGTCTAAGATGTATTTTTTATTTGTATTTTTTTATTAATGTTTATATACTAGTTTGTACTATTTGAGAAAGGATATGAAGATGAAAAATATAATTAAGATATTATCAACAACATTAATATTAACTTTAGGGCTATCAGCCTGTGAGAAATTAACGACGTCTTCTCCAAATACAGGGCATAGTATATATGTTTTAAAAGATCAAACTATCCGTACAGATAAATTATTGGCACTGTGTAGATTACCTGATAAGCAAGCAGAATTCTATAATATTAAAAATTCTGGCTTAAAATGTTTAAAAGAGTATTCGCTTAAAGGATATCATGTGGCAAGTTATCATTATGGGAATATTTTGTATATGATCTATGAGCATGATTTAAAGTTGTTAAATCTTAATAAAAAGTATAAAAAGAATCTTCATAAGGCAGAAAAAATCAAAAAACTCAATGAACTTAATCAAATAAGATATCACGCTTTACAATATTTAAATTTATCGGCGTCATCGGTGGTGAGACTTTATAATAATGTCCATGATATGAATAAGTACAAGCTAGAAGATAGGCTTATATTATCAGAATCAGTTAATATTCTAGAAAAAGATATCACTTCACAAGATACCAAGAAAAAAATCGAAAATGGTATAAGAGTGTTATCGGATAGTTTGGTGGTAAAAACTAAAAAGCATGAAACTAATAAGCATGAAACTAATAAGTAAAAGATAGTATTATTTACGGCGTTGTTCTAAGACTTGGATAATGTCGGATACTTCTAGGTTGGCTTGTTCTAAACCAACGAGCATATGATAGAAAAGGTCGGCGTATTCGTCTTTTAGATTATCGGCATTTGTGGCTAAAGATAGGGCTACTTCCAAGCCTTCTTCGCCGATTTTTTGGGCTATGCGACTACTACCACGCTTGAATAGTTCGGCGGTGTAACTGCTTTCACTTGATTTAGTTTTGTTGGTTTTAATGACTTGTTTAAGATCTTCTAAAAAGCCGATGTTATGGGGTACTGTGATGTTTTTTTCGCTATTATCAAAGCATGAGTAAACATTTTTATGACAGGTATTGCCTTGGGGTTCGGCTCTGATTAGTAAGGTATCTTGATCGCAATCTAGGTATATATCCTTAAGATTTAGGAAGTTTTTGCTTTCTTCGCCCTTTGTCCATAGACGTTGTTTGGTTCGGCTGAAAAATGTTACTTGTCTAGTTTTTATGGTATGCTCTAGGGATTCGGAATTCATATAGCCGAGCATTAAAACTTGTAAGGTTTTATCATCTTGAATGATTGCAGGGATTAAATTATCTATTTTTTTCCAGTCTATATTATTGTTTAGTTCTGTGAAGTTTATTGTTGTGTTTGTCATGATGTTTATTTCCTTAAATGGTTGAGAGGGTTACTTTATACTAGGCGAATGGGGATATGATTCTCGTGTAGATACTGTTTGAGATCTTTTATGGCGATTGTTTTATTGTGGAAAACGCTGGCCGCTAAAGCTCCATCTACATTTGCTTGGGTGAAGACATCAAGAAAATGTTCCTTTGCTCCTGCTCCGCCTGATGCGATTATGGGGATGTTAACTAAGGATCTTGCAAGTTGGAGTTGTTGCATATCGTAGCCGTTTTTCATGCCGTCTTGACTCATGCAGTTTAAGACGATTTCCCCAGCTCCACGATCGGCAACTTCTTTGATCCAATCTGTGGTTTTTATGCGTGTGTGTTTAATGGTTTCGCTTGATCCTGTGTATTTATATACGTAATAATCGCCGTCTTCGAATCGGCTATCGATACCAATAACCACACATTGAGAACCAAAAGTTGCGACCATTTCATCGATGAGCTTAGGATTATCTAAGGCGGGGGAATTTATGGAAAGTTTGTCAGCTCCGTTGCCTAAAATGATCTTGGCGGTTTCTAGGGTTTTGATTCCACCTGCAACCGCAAAGGGGATATCTAGATATTTAGCTATGTTGTTGATCCATTTTTTGTCGACAGTTTGTCCTTTAGTTGAGGCACTGATTTCGTAAAATACCAACTCATCGGCCCCGCTTTCTTGATAGAATCGTGCGAGATCAAGATAATTGCCCATAACTTTATGATCTTTAAATTGTACACCTTTGACCACTTGTCCATCTCGCACATCAAGGCAAGGAATGATTCTTTTTGCTAGCATGATTTTATGGCCTCGCTTAAACTGATTTTGTTTTCATAAATTGCTTTGCCAACAATCGCTCCAGAGATATCCAATGCCGATAACTCTTTTAATTCTTCTAAGGTATTAACTCCGCCTGACGCTTGAAGTTTATAGCTTGGATATTTGGCGATGATCTCCTTATATAGTTCAATATTACAACCTGTTAGCATACCGTCTTTGCTGATATCTGTACATAATATGTGAAGTCCTTTATTGTGATAGAATTCTAGAATCTCCCATAAGCTTACTTCCGAACTTTCTTGCCACCCACTGGTTGCAATGTATGGTATGCCGTCGATGATGTTCACATCTAAGGCTAGGACGATGTTATCTGGCGTGAATTTTTCAAGCCAGCTTGCTACAAGTTCTTTTTCTTTTACGCATAAGCTACCGATTATAACACGCTTAATACCATTATTTAAGAGCTTTTCCACTTGCTCGACTTTGCGAATGCCTCCGCCTGTTTGGATTTCTAGATTGGTATTTTTTGCAATATCAATAATGATATCAGCTTGCGAATCATCTGGGGATTTAGCTCCGTCAAGATCAACAATATGGATGTATTTAGAGCCATCTTTTATGAATTCCTTGGCTTGGGATAGGGGATTGGGATTGTAAATGGTCTTTTGAGCAAAGTCGCCTTTAAGTAAGCGTACACATTCTTTATCTTTTAAATCTATTGCTGGATATATTATCATCTGTGGAGTGCCTTATGTTGGTTTTTATATTTGAGTGAAATTTTGAAGTATTTGAGAACCGATTTTCCCTGATTTTTCTGGATGAAATTGACAGCCGAAAAAATTATCCCTATGGGCGGAGGCGATTATTTTTGTTTGGTAATCGCAATATGCTACCGTGTGGGGATTGGCTTTAGCTTGGGCGTCTTCAAAAGGAGTGAAAAAGCTATGGACAAAATAAACCTTATTTAAATCCGTATCGTTGGGGATTCCCTTAAAGAGTGGGTTGTCTGGTTCTATGATGTTAAGAGCATTCCATCCCATATGGGGGCTTGGGCAGGTTTTATCATTTTTATGGAATTCTAGCACTGATCCCTTTAAGATGTTTAAACATTCTACCCTTTTGAGATCTTGAGCCTTATGATCTTGCGAGATCTCGCTTGAATTTTCGAATAATAACTGTTGACCTAAGCAAATACCTAAAAGTGGGCGTTTGAATTCTTGTAAGGCGTTTTTTAAGTTAAACTTCTCAATGTTCATCATCGCATTATGAGCCGTGCCAACTCCTGGTAGGATTATACGGTTGGCATTTTTTACCGTTTCAAGATCGTTACTAACAGCGTAACTAACATTGATTCTATCAAGAGCGAATTGTAAGGATGCAAGATTGTATCCGCCACAATTGAGAATTATAAGATCAGACATTTATAACACTCCTTTAGTGGATGGAATTTTATTTGAAGAGATTCGCACGGCGTCCTTTAACATGCAGGCGAACGCTTTGAAACAAGCCTCGATCTGATGATGAGCGTTTTTACCTGTGATTTTTAGATATAAATTAATATCAGCGGTATAGGTGAAACTCTTGAAAAAATGTTCTATCATTTCCGTAGGAACGTCGCCCACATATTCCTTATGGAATTCGGCATCGAAAATTAATTCAGGACGTGAAGAGATATCCATTGCTCCTTCGATTACGCTTTCATCCATAATGTGAATGCGTTCCCAAGCAAAACGCTCGATTCCCTTTTTATCGCCCATGGCCTCCTTAAAGCATGTGCCGAGAGCAAGAGCCACATCTTCGATTGTGTGATGTTCGTCAATTTCTAGATCGCCCTGACATGAGACCTTTAAGTTAAAGCCACTATGTTTAGAGATTTGTTCTAGCATGTGATCAAAGAATTTTAATCCTGTATCCACTTGATAATCGCCATTTCCGTCCAAGCTTAATTCCACTTGTATGCTTGTTTCGTTGGTTTTTCGGCTAACACTGGCTTTTCTTTTGTTCACTTTTACATCTTTTAGGATATCCTGCCATGAATTATCTTCCGATATTAGATAGCCTTTAATACCAAGATTATGAGCAAAGCCGATATCTGTTTCTCTATCGCCTACCATAAAGCTATTTTCTAGATCTATAAGATCGTTTTTGATGTAGTGTTCCATTAATCCAGTATGGGGCTTGCGACAGTTACAACCTACATCAGGATGATGTGGACAGGTAAGGATTTCTTCAATTGTGATATCTTCACTTTTTAGGATATCTAAGACTTTATTGTTTATGTTATTGTAAATATCAAGATCATTTTTAGGCGTGCCGAGATCATCTTGATTGGAAACAATAACCAGCTTATAGCCATCTTCCACCAATGTTTTTAGTGATGTTATGGCGTTTTTTATGAAGTATAATTCTTCTAGTTTGTAGATTTGAAAAACTACTGGCGGTTCGTAAATTATTGTGCCGTCTCTATCTAGAAATGCGAATTTTTGTTGTTTAGCTTGAGAATCTGTCATGATAATGTATGCCTATGTATATTGTATTGTGTATTGTATTATTGTGATTATGATTGTAGTTATTATTGTGTGTTTTCTTATTTTCCCAAGTCATGTAGGCGGACAGTAACGGCATTTTTATGGGCGAAGAGTTCTTCAGCCCCTGCCATGTTTTCCACATGATTCCCGATATTGGTTAAGCCTTGCTTGGATGCTTTTTGATAGCTAATGATTTTGCCAAAACTTAAGGTGTTTAAACCCGAATAGGATGTGGCGAATCCTGATGTGGGCAAGGTGTGATTCGTGCCACTGGCGTAATCGCCCAAGCTTTCAGGAGTGTACGAACCACAGAAGACCGAGCCTGCATTTTCTATTTTTTCCAGATAATTTTCATAATCCCTATTGTGAATGATCAAATGTTCAGGAGCATAAGCGTTGCTAAATTCATAGGCTTGATCCATATTCTTAACTTTTACCGCATATGAATTTCCAAGCGAGCTTGTGATTAATTCTTTAGCAGGTAGATTGGCTTGTTGTTTGGATATTTCGTTGAGTGTTTGCGATATGATATCTTGATCATCGCACACAAGTACCGCTTGCGAATCTCCGCCGTGTTCCAGTTGGGAAAGGACATCACTGGCTAAAAATACAGGATTGGATTTATCATCCGCAATGATCAAGACTTCGCTTGGCCCTGCTGGCATATCGATTGCCACCTTATTACTTACAAGCATTTTAGCAATGGTTACAAAGCTATTACCAGGACCGAAGATTTTATTTACTGGTTCGATTTCATCACTGCCATAAGCAAGAGCAAAAATTGCTTGCGATCCGCCGATCTGGTAGACGTTTTTAATTCCTAATATCTTAGCACAATATAAGATGTGATTATCCACTTGCCCCTTGTGATTGGCAGGACTGCAAATGGATATATTTTTGCACCCTGCAATAATCGCAGGTATGGCAAGCATTAAGACAGTGGAAAAAAGTGGCGAATTTCCTGCAGGAATATATAAACCAACATTATTTATAGCAACAAACCTTTGCCAACAGTTGATCCCTTTTGTGGTTTCTATGGTATTTGTGTGATTTTTCCTATCGCTATTAATATAATCCAGTTGAGATTTATGAAACTTAGTAATATTCTCAATGGCTACGCCTATGGATTTCTTTAGGGATTCGTCTATGAATTTCTCACTCTCATCAATTAGAGATTGGGAAATTTTTAAGCTATCGGATTGAAGATTATCATACTTTTTAGCATATTTAAGAATCGCACTATTGCCATTTTCTAGAATATCAGCTTGAATATTTTTAACGATGTCTAGTTTTTCATTGTCTAGAGCTTGGGTTCTTGTGCAAAGATCAACTATTTGTTTCTTATCAAGATTGGAATATTCATAAATTTTCATTATTGTATCTCGTTTTTAATGTTGTAATATATTATTAAGAGTTGTAATCAACCAAAGGGGGTGAAAAAGTGCTTGAGTGCGTGGCTTTTTCACAACCCTTTTTTAATCCAACATTTTTTCTACTGGTAACACCAAGATTGAGCTAGCTCCTGCTTTTTTAAGTTGTTCCATGGTTTCCCAAAAAATAGGCTCGGTACATAGGGAATGTACTGCAACTTGATCTTGATTCTTAAGATCCATTACCGTAGGAGAGCCAACACCTGGTAAAAGATTCGTGATGTTATCTAAATTATGCTTATGACAATTTAGCATGATGTATTTGGAATATTTCGCACGGATAACACTGTCGATACGTTGTTTGATAGATGTGAGAATGGCATACTTTTCAGAATCTTCCTTAAGATGATTGTTGGCAATAAGTAAAGCTTCACTATTTAAGATAGTATCTTGTTCTACCAATCCCAAAGCTTGAAGAGTTGAGCCAGTGGAAACAATATCACAGATGACATCCGATAAATTTAAAGACGGAGCAGCCTCGACAGATCCCTCAATTCTAAAGATTTCCGCAGTGATGTTATTGTGTTCTAAATAACTAGTTAGGATTCTCGGATAAGTGGTGGCTATTACCTTATTTTGTAAGGATTGCAAACCTGTATAATTGAACTCTTTCGGTGTGGCTATGGATAAGCGACATTTGGAAAAACCTAACTTTTCTTCCATATATAAATTATCGATACTTGTGGGATTATCAAATAAAAATTCTTCATAAACATTTTTACCAACTATCCCAGCGTCGCAAGCGTTTTCATTGATGAAAGACGGGATGTCATCATCTCTACATAGGAGTAGATCAATGGGCATTTCAGGTACTTTATATATTAACTGCCTAGAGCCGATTGTAGTACTTAATCCGCATTTGGAAAAGATACTCAAGCATTCTTCAGAAAGTTTGCCTTTCTTTTGAATGGCGATTCGTAATCTTTTAGTGTTGGTATTATCCATTTTATTGATCCTTTAATTTTGATTAGTTTGTATCATCGTACTACTACAGTAACACAAAATAATAGAATTGTCAACAAATAAATAAATTATTTTTTTCCTTTATTTTTAGCATGTTATATGATAAATTATAAGAATATTAAATTATCAGAACATAAGGAAGTACAACATGGATATTGTAAAAAAACTTGCAAGAAAAGAAATTCAAACAATGAAGGCTTATGCGTCGGCTCGTAGTACTGTTCCCATAGATGAAATGGCTAAGGATAACCAGCAAGCAACCATATGGCTAAATGCAAATGAGAATCCTTATAATCTCTACGGTGAGCAAAAGGAGGAAAATATTAACCGATATCCTGATCCGCAACCGCAAAAATTACGTGATCTTTTAGCAAAATTTTATCAAACACAGCAAGAAAGAATCTTAATGTGTCGTGGTAGTGATGAAGGGATAGATTGTCTAATACGTTTATTTTGTGTTGCCTATGAAGATTCTATCATAATAAGCACTCCAACCTTTGGTATGTATAAAATATACGCTCAAACCCAAGGGGCGAATGTGATTGATGTACCACTTAAAGCAGAAGATAATAATGTGGATTTTCAAAGCATTATCACTACCGCAAAAGAAAAAAGTACAAAGTTAGTATTTATTACCAATCCCCAAGCTCCCCTTGGTCATGATCTTGATCCTAAAGATATAGAAGATCTATGTGTGGCCTTAAGTGATACATCTCTTATAGTGGTTGATGAGGCTTATATTGAATTTTCTCAACTAAAATCCATGATTAATCTTTTAGATAAATATAAGAATCTTGTGATCTTGCGTACCATGTCCAAAGCTTTCGCCATGGCAGGGGCTAGATTGGGTACGGTTGTTGCTCATGCAGATATCATTAAGTTATTATCGGTGGTGCAAGCTCCTTATCCTTTAAGTACTGGCTCAATTGATACGGCCATTAATGCCTTAAGTGAGCAATCGCTAAAAATAATGGGCGAGCATATTACCCTACTAAATAAGGAACGTTCAATCATCTTTAAGGCCTTGCAAGATTTAAGTTATGTCTATAAGATATATAAAACAACAACTAATTTCATCATGATCCAAGCAAAAAATGCAAATGATCTGATAGATTATATGAAGAAGAACGGTCTTGTTGTGCGAGATTTCACAGCCCATATTACAGACGGCGTTCGTATATCGGTGGGAACAGAAGAACAAAATAAAATCCTAATTGAGAAATTACAAGCATTTTCTTAAATCTCAAAACTAACTATAGTTTTTTGTTGGGGATCTGTGATATAATAATTATATCGCATGGAATATATGCGTTTAACTTTTAGTAAATATAAGAAAAGATAAGGAAATATCATGAATAGTAAGGATCTAGCAAAATACATCGATCATACAATTTTAGCACAAAACGCCACTCAAGAGCAAATTCAAAAATTATGTGATGAAGCTTTAGAATATAAATTCTGTTCTGTTTGTGTGAATAGTTCGTATGTTCCTTTTGCCCATGAAAGATTAAAGGATACTACGGTAAAAGTTTGTGCGGTGGTGGGATTCCCCCTAGGAGCAATGATCAGCGAAGCAAAAGCCTTTGAGGCCAGTAAAGCAGTGGAATCAGGAGCAAAAGAAATTGATATGGTTATCAATGTGGGATTGGTAAAAAATAAGGATTTCGCCAGCGTAAAACAAGATATCGCTAAGGTGCAGAAAGCTTGCGGATCTGCTCTTTTAAAGGTTATTTTTGAAACATGTCTCCTAAGTAAAGACGAAATTAAAAAAGTAGCCGAAATCTGCCGAGATCTTAAGGTCGGCTTTGTTAAAACATCAACAGGATTCAGCACAGGCGGAGCAACTGTCGAAGACGTAAAACTTATGAAAGAAACCGTAGGCGATATCTGTCAAGTAAAAGCATCAGGCGGAGTCCGTTCCTACGAAACCGCCATGGAAATGATAAACGCAGGAGCTACTCGTATCGGCACTAGTTCAGGAATCGCCATAGTTTCAGGCTCATCAAACGAAAAAGCGTCCTATTAAGGATATATAGCCATATCTTAGGGCTAATTCTTGCTTGTTATAACACTATCTAAATAAAAATAGCCATGTTTTTTTAGATAGTGTTTTGTACTGGATAATGTTTTGTACTAGATAGTATTTTGGGTTGGATAGGCCAGTAATAATAAAATATATAAAAGCTATACATACAAAAGTTATAGACAATCTACGCTACGACACTCTCAACTCCCATATGTGCGAGCGAGCAAGCTTTATGTAACACTGTTTCGACCGTCTGTCAAGACATCTGTTGGTAAAAGGTATCCATATGCTTACCGCAAACCCCAAAGGGGTGGAAAAATGAGTCAAGGTGTGTCTTAAATTAGGGCGAGACATGTACTCATGTTTACTTTAGCCTAATTTAAGGTGCATATTAGCTCATTTTCACGTCTTTTTTATTGGGAGTTAGCTTTTTTCTCTAGGGCTTTTAGTTTAGATTCTGGAATACAGACAAAGCCGTCTTGGGCTTTTTTATGTTGTACTACTGCAACATGTTTTGTTCTTGGGGCTTTCTTGCGGGCTAAAGCTCGTTTGCGTGCCAAGGCTCTAGCCCTAGCTCGGCGAGCGGCCAAGGCCTTTTTGCGTGCCAAGGCTTTGGCTTTAGCTCGGCGAGCGGCCAAGGCTCTTTTGCGAGCGGCCTCTCTAGCGTCTAAAGCTCTGTGGGCTTTGGCATTGGCAATAGCCTTTTGACGTGCAAGACTATGTTGGACCTTCTGTTCATCAAGATCAGTAAAATATACAGGATCGCCAGCATGTAAGCCAAAGGCCTCAATAGACCCCTTACGTAATTCCACCGCTCCAATAACACCCTTTTCCGACCAATAATAATCCTTAGACTGGGCAGGCATGCCAGAATACATAGACTCAATAGTCCAATTAGGAGTAATAAAAACAAGATCCAGATCTTGGTAAGTATCTTTCATCCAAAAGGCGGTACGGCGTGGGGTAGGATATAAAAATAACATCCCCTCAAATTCGCCCAACGGTTTCATTCTGTGCATTAATCCACGGGCCCAAGCCTGTTTATTCTTTGCAATTTTTATATGAATACGGTAAGAACTAGATCTATAAGCAGGCTTAATATACAACAAACCATTATTAAATACAATCGTAGCCTTAGGATTCTGCACTAAAATATTTTGTTGATTAGCATCACTACCAGCATAAGAAGTATCAGATACCATAATATAAGCAAATATTATAAAGCTGATAAAAGTAATTATTTTTTTCATATGTAAAATCCTTATTATTTGTGATTCTTTCATAATACATTTATCTATAAATATATCGAAATTTTACAACAAATACAATCTTTTTATTTATTTATTTTAAAAATACCAAGCTTAGCATTTATATTTACATTAAATTTCATTTGACATTTAAGTAAAATAGATCTATTTTTATAACAAACAAACCCAAGAAATCATAATAAAATATAGCATTATTGCATGACGATTTCAACCAACCCAAAAAAGCACATACAAGCCAATGACATCCCAACCACCAAAATACATCCCCCTAAGTAACGCAATCCTAGAATTAAAAACATCAAAAGATGTAGACCAATTCTTCATAGACCTCTTCTCCCCAAAAGAACGAGAATCATTCGAAGAACGTTGGAAAATAGCCCAACTCCTATACACAAAAAAATACTCCTACCGAGAAATAAGCGAAATAATAAACTGCTCCACAACAACAGTAGGACGAGTAGCAAAGTATTTACAAAATAATAACAGTAAATACAAAAAAATCCTCGACCAACTAACGGGAGGATTGTGATAAATGGGCTAATATGCACCTTACCTTAGGGCTTATGTAGACGTGAGTACACGTCGCCCTAAGTTAAGGCACATCTTATCCCATTTCTCCCAATCCTACGGATTGTGATAAGTGGGCTAATATGCACCTTACCTTAAGGCTTATGTAGACGTGAGTACACGTCGCCTTAAGTTAAGGCATATCGCACGACCTTTCTCCCAATCCTATAGGATCGTGATAAATGGGCTAATATGCACTTGGAAGCGGTACTAGTGTAAGCATTAAGTACACGGCGTACCGCTTACAAGCACATCTTATCCCATTTCTCCCAATCCTAAGGCTTGCGGTAAGTGGGCTGATCTGCACTTGTAAGCGGTACTAGTGTAGGCATTAAGTACACGGCGTACCGCTTACAAGCACATCTTATCCCATTTCTCCCAATCCTAAGGCTTGCGGTAAGTGGGATAATATGCAACCTTACTTTAGGGGTTATGTGGATGTGAGTACATGTCGCCTTAAGTTAAGGCATATCGCACGACCTTTCTCTCAATCTCTTGGGGTAGTGTGAGATAAGTTATTGGTGGGGGAGGGATTTTGAAAGGGTTTGGTTTATTATTGCTGGCCTAATATTTAGGCCAGCAATAATAAAATATTAGGAAGTAGATGTAATGGGTGTTGGTGTTGGTATTTGTGGTTGTCTTTATCTTTATCTTTATCTTTATCTTTATGGTTATGGTTATGGGGTTTTGTTGGAATATTTTTTTGGGGTATAAATATGTTAGTCGTTGGGGTTTTTGGAGATTTTGGTGGATAGGGCGGGGGTGATGAATGCGAAGACGTTGACTCTTATAAGGTGGTGGACTGTACAGAATATGCTATCGAGACCAAGGCCCATACAAACTAGGCTCATGGCTTGGATTCCGCCTGGTAGGAATGATATCATTAGCAAGATTAAATCTAGCTTTAGGAATGAGCTGGCCATGTAAGAGAAGATAAAATCATTTATTAGAATCAAAGTAAATGCGAATATTGAGATTTTAGTCAACTGAAGTGTTTTCTTTAAGCTGACATTGCTCAAGGATGCACCAATGGCGATTCCGTAATATAAATATACAAAAATTGTTATAACTAATGGCGGATCTATTTTACCTATTACATTTGATGCCGAGAGAATCATCGTGCCAACCATTGGAGCAATTAGAGCGGGCAAGGGAGCATGTATCTTTTGAAATATATAAACCAGCGGTATACAAACCACAATGGGAATCACAAAAATCAAACTATGACCCCATAAATCAAGATGAGTTGATACTACTTCATGAGTGTTATGAATATGAAAAATAAACTTTAAAGTAATGGGAATGCAAAAGGAAATTAAAAATAATCTTGATGATTGTATAAGGGTTACTTTTTCCACATCGGCCTTGTTTTGAGTGGCTAAAGCTAGAACTATTGCTAAATTACCTGGGGCAGAAGAATATAAAGAATCGAATTTACTCCATTTCACAACTTTTCTATAATATATATACTGAACAATATATATGGTAAAAACCGAGATAAACAATACGCTAATGGTTATGGGATAATGAATAACTTGGCTCATTTTATCCTTACTAAATTCCGCCCCAATTAATACGCCCATTAGATATAATGTAGGATTATTAAGCTTGCGTTCGCAATAAAATGGCAATTTTGTAAAGCCTAAAATAACAGCAAATAACATCGGTCCGGTTAACCATGGCGACGGCACATTTAAAAATTTAAACAATATACTACCAACTAGACCTATTACGGAAGTGAATAGGAATTTAAATATTAGATTATTTGTTAGTTGCTTGATCATAGGTTGTATAAGATTTCATTTGCATATGGTTATG
>NQOV01000012.1 GCA_002632265.1 Rhodospirillaceae bacterium MC! | reverse complement strand
TCTTCATGGAAATGATCTAAATTATCATGAGTATATAGATGTGTTCTAATAATATCTTGCACCGATGCCGATGTAAAGAAATATTCCTGTTTTAAACGTAATTCCTTACCTGTTTGACTATTATCATTGGGATACAAGATCTTAGAAATGGTTTCTTGATCGATGTGTCCGTGCATAGCCTCGATATAATTACCGTCGTTAAAAGCGTGCATATTAAGATCTGATGACGAACGAGCTGACCATAATCTTAAGTTAGAAACGTTTACAGTATCATAACCAGAGATAGGGAAATCAAAGGCTGCAGCATTGATTATGCTTGGATTTTTCCATACTGATTGCTCAACACCATTTTTATCGATCTCACGAGCTACGTGTCCGTAAAATTTAATGGGATACACAAGCCCTTGGCGTTCTACTTCCCATGGATTATTGTGAGCTAACCAATTATCAGGTGTCTCAACTTGTTGATTATTTTGAATTTCTTGCTTAAATAAACCATATTCATAGCGAATACCATAGGCAGTAGCAGGATAGTTATGAGTTGCTAAACTATCTAGAAAACAATCGGCAAGACGACCTAAACCGCCGTTACCTAGCCCTGCGTCAGGCTCAACTTCTTCCACGTCTAGGATATCAACATCAACGGATTTTAAAGCTTCCGTTACGCTATCCCACACACCTAAGTTAGTTAAATGTCGGCGTAAACTTCGTCCAGGAAGATATTCCATAGATAAATAATACATACGACGATGATTTTCAGTAATCAGTCTACGAGAGGCTTTTAGACGTCTTCTCGCTAGCAGATCATTTATTAAATAAGCTATGGCAAAATACCAATCTTCAGTACTCGCAAGAACTGGCAATGTTCCAATTCGTCGAACCATACTTTGAATGATTCTACGAAAAGCCACATCTGGATCTTGCATAGCTTCACCCCAACGTAGATCCAGTTCTTTTGTTACAAATTCAGCAATACGTTTTTGTGCTTTGCTGTTATATTGTTTAAGATTTTCTGTACTAATACTTTTTTTAGTCATTTTCCGATTTCCTTTGTAATCTTAATTTCATTATTTTTTATGCTATTTACTTATTATCATAATAAATAATTAAATAACTTATTAATACTATCATAAATTAAGAAATATAGCAAGAATAAAAATTAATAATTAGTTAATTTAATATGTTATCATAGATATAAAACAGATAAATATATAAACTATAAAGGAAAGTATAAAAATATTATTCCACGAAAAATCCGCACATAACAACAAAAAACAAACAATATTTTTAGAATCAATGTAAAATTTTACTAAAAAAAGCCTTGTAAGAAAAATATTTTTATTTATTGTAATATGACAAAAATAAAAATTTAATTTTTAGAAAAAGCCTGCAAAGTTTTTGCAATTGATAAAGAAAGATTATAGAGATTATATCTTGTTGTTTTTAAGGCGTCTTGTAGAGTTGTGGGGGCTACGGTTACCGAATACAGACCCTTAAAACCCGCCTCTAAGAGTTGTTCGTAATCCTGACCTAACGCTCCTGCTATGGCGATAATGGGGATATTATATTTATTGGCAACATTTAAAGGAGCGATTGGGGTTTTACCTGATAGGGTTTGATAATCAATTTTTCCCTCTCCTGTAATTATAAGATCAGCCCCTTGGGATTTTTCTTCGAGTTTTACCACATTGCCAATGATTTCCACTCCTGATTGTATGGTGCTATTTTTGAAAAAAGATACCAGAGTTGCGGTTGTTCCTCCTGCTGCCCCTGCTCCCGCCATATCTTTTACTGATTTATTTAACATATCTTGAATTTTATCGGCATAATTTTCTAAAGCCTTATCTAACTCTTCAACCATCTCTACGCTTGCCCCTTTTTGTGGGGCGAAAATATGCGTTGCTCCGTTCGGGCCACATAAGGGATTATCAACATCACAGGCGATTTTTAATTTCACATTCTTCAATTGAGGATGAACATTTGATGTGTCAATTCTCATGATATCTTTTAGATATTTACCACCATGAGGAATTTCATTATTGTTACTATCTAGCAAGCTCACTCCTAAAGCTTGGGCAATTCCTGCTCCACCGTCGTTAGTTGCCGAACCACCAAGACCGATAATAATTTCTTCTACTCCTTTATTTAGAGCGTCCTTAATCAGTAAACCTGTGCCGTAAGTTGTGGCATATAATGGATTGCGATCTTCTGCAGAAATATCCGCCAAACCAGAACTTGACGCCAGTTCGATAATCGCTAATTTATCATTATTTACAAGACCATAGCTGGCACGCATTGGTTGATTATTGGCGTTGAATGTTTCCACTTCGATGAATCTACCATTTAAGGATTGAGTTAAAACTTCGGTAGTCCCTTCACCACCGTCAGCCAGTGGGATTTTTACCACTTCAAGATCGGGAAATATCTCATTAAAAGCTTGACCAATTACATCACATATTTCTTTAGCTGATAAACTTTCCTTATATGAATCTGGTGCGATTATTATTTTTTTCATTGTTGTATTCCTTATTGTATTGTTTATATTCTGTAGTTTATATTATTTAATTTACACGCTATAATTTATATTCTATAAAAAGTGTTGTTAATTTTTACTTTATTGTGATATTATGTTATTTATTAAAATCAATAATTAAGAATAAGAGGCTATATATGAAAACAGAACCCACATATATAAAAATTGCCAATGATATCAAAGAGAATATAAAACTCCATAAAGAGATTGGCGATAAATTATCATCGGAATCCGAATTTTGCAAAAAATATGCGGTTAGTAAATTAACCATTCGCCACGCCTTAGATATCTTACTTGAAGAAAATATCATATATAAAAAACAAGGTCAAGGATCTTTTGTGAAAAACAAAGAGTATCTTGCTGAATCCTTTAGTTTTAATTATGATGATACATTCTCACTTAATGCAAAAAAACATCATTTAAAATATCATAACAAAGTAACACTTTTTAAAGTAATTAAAGCTAATAATCAGATTGCTAAAAAGTTAAATATTAAAGTTAATGATAAAGTTTTCCATTTAACAAGAGTTCGTTATCTAGAAGAAGAACCAAGTATGTTAGAGGATTTATATATTGTCCATGCTTTATTTCCCAATCTAACAGAAAAGTCTTTACAAAAAAGTTCTAATTCTATTTTTAAGTATGTCCAACAATATCATAAAATTACTCAAACTAAAAGACAACTTTCTCCCGTACTTGTTGATATCCCCATTGCCAAAGAGTTACATTTTAACCCCAATGAGCCAACATTTAAAGCTAATGTTACCAATTATATTATGAACAATACGGTTTTTGAATATTCTATAATTTATTACAATCCCAATAAATATACCTTTGAACATAGCACTAAATTCCGATAAGATCATGCAAAAGATCATAAAATAATCTTTTGCACAGTCCTTACTTAGAAAGTAAGAAGGTTTTAACCTCTGTCGGTTTAAAGGGTTTAGTTTTAAATGAGTTATGGTTCTTAACTACATTTATAACTTTGTTATTATCTATCACTTCCAATGTATCTTCTTTAAAGTTAGATGTATAAACTTTATTTAAATTATTGTGTAAAGTAATTTCGCTTAAATCTTCTCTTGTACTATTGGTAACTTTTACTACAAGATCTTGAGAATATTCCTTTTTCTTAATAGATTCCAAAATAACATTTTTACTATCAAAACTTAATAAAGAATATGTAAGCGGTGTTGTGTATTCTGGTTTATTTAACTTCATAGCATTATGTAATATCTTGTTATAGACAGTTACAGGAGTCAAAAATTCTTTTGCTAAATTAGGTACATTGCTTGTGTTAAATTCGCCTTTATAACTATATAGTTGAAAATCCAATTCAAGCTCTTGTAACATTTGAGAATCAGGAGTTGGCATTCTAATTCCTGAAGGTCTACCCGGGCGATCTTTTAGTGAATCCTTACCTAAAAAGCCAATGGAACGCACTAAAGTAATAGCGATTGTACCATGATCATCTACGATCTCATATTCCCTTGCACCATTATTTATGATTGCTAAATTTTGCTCATCTTGAGCGATATTTAAATAGCTTAAAGCGGGATAAATAGGAACTGGTTTTTCTTTCCAATTTTCTTTTTCCCATACATCGCAAGCATTATCTACAACTTCACGATCTATCGAGCTATAAATCGCATCACTAGTAGCAAAATTAGTCTTTAAACTTGTGGGAATGATTAATCTAGTGCGTTGATCTTTGGCGGTATTATTTAGTTTAATCTTAAGATCTAACAGGTCAGAATTATTAGTTAATTTAATAATTAATTCCACATCTAAATTAGTATTACATTTTTTTTCTTCACGGGATTTTACATCGGCAGGAACGGAAAAAACATAATTAATCTTAGCTTGTTGAACATTTTTAGATACTTGCTGAATTGTTGATGTTGCAGTTAGTGATTTTGTATTAATAACAAAATCGCTAAAACCTGGGTCATAATCGTATTCATCGCCATTATCAACGCCATTTTCTAAGAATAGGATTTCCTTAAATTCTTTCTTAGATTTTTTATTTAGTAAATTAATAGTCCCATTTTTGTTAATGGTTACTTTTAAACTATCATTTTCTAAAGCTGATAATTCTTTAAGAACAAAGATATTATGATCCTTAACATCGGTATTTTCTTGCACAAGTAAAGTATTGTAACCAACCGCAGGAATGCTATAATTATACAGTTCTATTTTATATTCAATAAATGGATCATAGTTACCATAATGGACAATTTGTCGATCAATAAGACCAGGATCAATTTCATAGGAATTTAAAACATCGTAATCTATGCTATTTCCATTAATATCAATAAGCTTAAAGTTTTTAAACTTGGTTCTAATGGTGGCTTCTACGGGTTTATTTACGGCATATGGTAACATATTAAATAGAGTTAATGTTTCTTGATCGTTTGAGATATTTTCAAAAGCGTCAGCAATACTTCTCATGGCGTAAAGATTATTTTGATCTGCTCTGTTGTCAGCGTCTTCAAATCTATTTTTGATTTCCTTATGTACGATATCCGAACAACAACAACCGATACTATCATGAGCATGATTTTTTAGCATTTCTTTCCACATAAGTTCTAAGAAACCCTCGTTGTATCCCGCTCCTAAATGATAAGCTAAACTTGACAGTGGTTCTGAAAGATTAAGCACTTTATTTTCTGTTTTTGCATGTAAAAGTTTGATATCCATACGAGTGGAATATATGGTTCTGTGAACTCTCATATATTTACCGTCTTGTAATTCGCAATTTTTCACATTATCAAGTTTATCAGCTTGAGAGTTGGCGATTTCGAATAACTCTTCAAATTTACTCATTTTAAAATCATATTCTGGGTAAATTTCTTCCAAAAGACTTTTAACATCGAATATATTTTTCTGTAATGGCATTTGATCATGACCATTTGGCAAGATCAAAGCTCCTGTAACATTACCACTTTCTAAGACTTTAATATAACCGTCTACCCTTTCTTTTAAGGCTTGTTTATCGGTTTGTAAATACTTACCGATAGCATATCCTAAAGGAAGAATAATAGATGTTACTTTCGACCCAGACGGACTATGCCATACAAACTCGGTATTTTTTGTCCCATGACGTTCGGAAGCTCCACGCCAGAATAGGAAATCTTCTATGCCAAAATTATTAAAGATCTGTGGTAATTGTTCGCCCATACCAAAGGAATCAGGTAAATAGCCGATGTTCATATGCTTATCGGAATATTTAGCAGTATCTTTTAAGCCGTAAAGTAGGTTTCTGCTTATGCTTTCTCCTTTTACGCCAACGGCGTCGGTTTGAGTGTACCACGGGCCCAATATCAACTTGCCTTTTTCTGCCAGAGATTTCACTCTCTCTAGATCTTGCGGTTTAGCTTCGATGTAATCATTAATAATAGATATTTGCCCATCGCCTACGAAATACGGATAACTATCATCTTGTTCTAATCTTGTAAGAACTTCATCGAAATCCTTTAACATTAAAATTGTAGATTCTGCAACGGTGAAATACCATTCCTTATCCCAATGAAAATGCGGTACTATGTGTATTGTTTTTTTCATGATATTACTTCTTTCATGTATATATATATTTTAAGTTATTAAATTATGTTAGGTATTATCTAATTATCTAATTATCTAATTATCTAATATATAATCTATATTAAATTAAATTAGATAATACATAGTTAATTAAGCTGTTTCTTGTGCAAGTTTTTTAGCTTTTTGTTTTTCAATTTGTTTTTTGTAGGTTATAGGGCGAATGATTAACATTAACGCAGTAGAAATCAACGTTCCTATTACCGCAGCACCCAACCAAACTAAGCTTTGTTGTACGCCTGAATAGTGATCATTATGTTGTAAAACAAACATTGAGATAATCCCAGCACCTGGAACGCTTAAAGCAACTTGGAAATAAGAAACTATAGCACCACACACCATAGAACCAATGGCAAAAGACGGTAAGACAGTTAATGGATTATTTAATAATAGCGGTATCGCTCCCTCGGTAATTCCTGCAAAGCCTAATAGCCATGTGGTATTCCCCAATTCTCTTTCTTCTTCTGTGTAATATTTACCTTGGATCTTTGTTGATAATGTAGCAGTGAAAGCCGATACCATTTTAACAGAGGCAAAAGCTGCATACGGAGTATAAACATGATTAGCCATAGCAGCCAAACAAAAGGCATAAGCCGCCTTATTAAATGGCCCACCTAAATCTAATGATACCAAGAAACCCAGTAAAGCCCCTAAAACCATAGCATTCGCACCAGTTAGACCCATCATGAAGTTAGTAGCCTCGGTATTTAGCCAACCGATAGCCGATCCGAGAACAAATAACATTAATGAACCAGTAACTATCACACTAAAGACAGGATAAACAAAGAAACTATAAAATCCCTGTATACTTCTTCCGCCTTTAAGATACTTCTTTAAGAACATAATAGAGTAACCAGCAACGAAACCACCAACTACACCACCGATGAATCCAGAACCCACAAGCCCCGCACATATACCCGCAGCGAAACCAGGAGCAAGCCCAGGTTTATCAACCATGGAAAAGGAAATATAAGCCGCTAACACTGGAACCATTAATGTGCCGAGCATTCCGCCACCTAATTTACGATACATCCATAATATGCCATTTTCTGTATTATATGAATCCTGCAAATGAAAGATTTGTGCAACCAATACCGCAAGAGTTAATACCATACCACCAGAAACAATCACAGGTACGGCATATGATATACCAGTTAAAATAGATTTACGAATGCTAACTCTTCCTGTTAGCTCTTCATCATCATCGCTACTATTATCACTAGTGCCACGATTGGAATAATCAAAACCGTCTGCCTTTTTGATAGCTTCATCAAAGATACCTTTTACATCGTGCAACGGTGCAGCTACACCTTTTTTGATAACAGGTAAGCCTTTAAATCTTTCTTTGCCTTTAGGGCCCACATCACAGGCGAAAATAACCACATTAGCATTGGCAAGCTCATCCTTAGTGATTTTATCTTCCGTACCATTTGCTCCTTGTTTTTCTACTTTAATTGTGATATTTCTTCTTTGTCCCTCACGTTCTAGAGCTTCGGCTGCCATATAAGTATGAGCTATCCCAGCCGCACAAGATGTAATAGCCACAATGGAAAAATCACTAGCTACGTTATTATTATCTGCGTTATTATCTGTATTTTTCGCAGAATTACCAGAATTAGAAGAATTAGAAGAATTTTGAGCTACTGGAGCTTTTTCTTCTTCTTTTTGTTCGTCAATTAGCGTATTAATATATTCATCAGAAGTTTTGGCTTTCATTAAATTATTAATTCTATTGGGAGTTGCCAAACGTCTACTAACTTCCGATAGCATTTTTAAATGGACATTCCCTTCGCCAGTAGAAACCGCAAACATAAAGATAATTCTCACTTCATCTTCTGGTTCGCCGTCATCATTCCAAAGGCTAATAGTATTTTTTAATGTGGCTGATACAATCGACGGAACTTTCACACAATCACTTTTACCATGGGGAATGGCTAAACCGTCCATACCAATGTTGGTAATGCCTTCTTCTTCTCTTGCATAAATCGCTTGAGTGAAATCTTCAATACTGGTAATACTGCCAATTTCATACAACTTCGCAACCATTTTGTGAATCGCATCATCTTTCGATGTGAAATCCTCATTTAACATAATGGCTTGTGGTTTAATATATTCTTTTAAATTCATAATCTTCATCCTCAAAAATTTTATATTATATTATTTCTAAACTCAATAGTAAAACTATATATTTACTTTATACACCCAAACCATGCGAATCGTCAATATGTTTAAGATGTATATAAGTTAAAGCCCTTTTTTTCAAGATATTCATGAATAATTATCCCTAACTTATATACATACCCATCTTAAAAAAACTTAGATTCTTAAGCAATAAACAAGATTCTTAATCATTTCCCGAATCAAATACTCAAAACTCAATCAAAAAAAACAAGCAAATTCTACAAAAAGATTTACATATAAAATACGTTATGATATCATAAAAAAGATAGATTATAAATTATAGATAATAAGGAAATTAATCATGTTAATAGGAGCAGTAGAAGCAGGTGGAACAAAGTTTGTTTATGGTATTGGCAACGAAAAAGGCAAAGTAATAGAACGCTTTTCAACCCCAACAACTAAACCTGATGAGACATTTAAAATCATTGGTGAATATTTCGCAAGCAAAGATGTTGAAAAAATCGGAATCGGAAGTTTTGGCCCCATTGGCGTGAGTCCCAACACTCCCACCTATGGCGAAGTTCTAAAAACACCTAAACCCCATTGGCAAGGTGCAAATTTTATTACAGAAATTCAAAAATATAAAAATGTCCCGATTATCGTTGATACAGATGTCAACGCAGGCGTTCTAGGCGAGGCCATATGGGGAGTAGCTAAGGGGTTAAAGAATTGCGTTTATATAACTATCGGTACGGGTATCGGTGCAGGAGTTTTAGTTGGGGGCAAGTTAGTCCATGGCTTATTACATCCCGAAGCGGGCCACTTTCAACCCAAACGCCATAAGGAAGAATTAGCCGATTTTAAAGGTGTTTGTCCTTTTCATGGCGATTGTCTTGAGGGTTTAGCTTCTGGTAAATCCTTAGGCGAAAGATGGCAAATGAACGGAGCAGATATCCCACCAGATCATCCGCAAGCATGGGAGCTAGAAGGCTATTATTTAGCTCAAGCAGTGAGCAACTTTATTTTATACACTAGCCCAGAAAAAATCATCCTTGGTGGCGGAGTAATGCACAATTTACATCTATTCCCCATTGTTCATAAACATGTAAAACAGTTACTAAATGGCTATATTCAGCATGATCAGTTATTGGAAAACATCCACACTTACATCGTTCCCCCACAACTCGGCGACAACGCAGGACTATTGGGATCGATAGCATTAACACTATAATCTATAATCTATAAAAATATCCCTTATCTTCAAATAAGATAAGGGATATTTATTTTTACAAATTATTTACCGCTAAATAATGGGCCTTTAGTTCCGCCATTTTCTGACCAAAAGTTGATATTAAATTGAGCATTATCGCTTAGTTCGATTTTATGCCAATATTGTGGCGGGCTTGTGGCGAATTCGCCCGCATTAATTACCACTTTTGCTTCAGGTTCTGTAGCGTTTTCATCGGCAAAACCGTAATATGTAACCACTCCTTCCATTACGCAAAGCTGACCAAATACGCCTTTTGCTGTATTATGAAATGTCAATAAGGATTGTGGCACATCGTCTTTAGTATAAAACTTTGTCGAGCGTTGGATTGTCCAATCTTGGGGAATTCTTAAATGAGACATAAATTATTTTCCTTGTAATTAATTATTCTTAACTATTATATATATATTTTTTTAATAAAAATCAAGAGTAAATAATAAATAAAAAAATACTGCTTAATAATTCCCTTTAAAAAAGAGAACTATTAAGCAGATTTTACAAAAATAAATAACCCAAGGGGAAAAAATGAGCTAGATCTAGCTTAAATTAGGGTAAGTAAGGTGTGGATAATCTCTAGATTCTGCCGTAATCGTCTTCAAGGCGGACGATATCGTCTTCTCGCAGATCTTCGCCACATTGAATTTCAACGAAAACTAGTTTGTTTTCACTGCGATTGTGCATTCTATGCTTGACTAATTTCTCAATGTAGACATTTTCATTAGCTTTTACTTCGACTATTTTGTCATCTAAAGTAACGTGTCCTACTCCTTCTACAACTACCCAATGTTCGCTACGTCCATTATGATATTGTAAAGATAATTTCTGCCCTGGAAATACTTCGATCTGTTTAACTGCATGGGTTTCTCCAACTTCAATGCAAGACCAATTACCCCATGGGCGTGTATCTTGAGCTCCTTTTTTATATCCATTTGCCATGATTATAATCCTTTATTCTTTTGTGTGTGTATTATTAAGTGTCGCATTCCATATTAAATCAAATATTCAAATAGGATATTACGATCAACATATTCATGTTATCACATATTTAAACTTTTATACAAATATTTTATTATTTTATTGATACTTTTTGATTAAAAAATAACTAATTTTCATTTATTTTGATTAAAAAAAAGCATAATCTTTATTATACAACAATGCAATAAAATTTATTTAGTATGTAAATCAATATCTTACCTACAACAAATTGAAATATGAGCAAAATTAAAAATTAATCATTGTTTTTTTAATTGGTTGTGATATAATGATTATATATTAGTAATATTGAATAATTTTTATTTAAATAAATTTAATGTTAGGAAAATTATGATTTTAAATAAACATGAAAAAGAAATACTAGCTTTAATAAAAAAAGCTCACTCATGCAAAACAATCGAATTAAATGAGCAGACTAATTTATCGCCTGCCACAGTGCGTCGTATAATAAATAAATTAGCGGAATTGTCTTTAGTTACAAAGCTTTGGGGTGGAGTTCAGATCAATGAAGTTAATCAGCCAAAACCTGTACACAAAAAAAGCGAGAAATATTTTGTCGAAAAGCTCAACAAAAATAAAGAGCTAAAAGAAAAAATCGCCTCAAGATCTCTTGAGTTTTTATCAGATGGCGATTCCGTGTATATTAGTAGCGGATCAACCGCCTCATTAATACCGCAAATGTGCCAAAAAGAAGTAATATTTATGACTAATAATACTAATGTGATCACAAGTTTTTTAGATCCTAAGGTAACTGTAATGATGTTAAGTGGGCAGTATGATGCGAAACATTCATCATTGGCAGGTAATCTGACGCTTTTAAGTATGGAGAATCTATATTCCACTCATTCATTTGTAGGATGTACCGCCTTACATCCCATAAGTGGAGCTACTACAGATATTTACCAAGAAGGGATAATTAATAAAACCATGCTTCATAAATCCATGGGACGAAAAGTCATCATTGCCGATCATACAAAAATCGGCTTGGGATCTCACTTCTGTTTTGCTCGCCCTGGAGATTTCGATACAATCATAACAGACAGAAAAACCGACAAAACCATAATTAAACAATTCATCGAATTGGACATCGAAGTTATTATAGTTGATTCATTATAGCAGATTCTAAATAATAAAAAATAGATTCTAAATTAATAGAATCTATTTTTTTATGCGACATTCTTAAGATATGAGATTGAGCTATTTATTTATCGGTGGGGAGTTATACACTCCAAGCAAATCTCAATT
Source organism: Rhodospirillaceae bacterium MC! (assembly GCA_002632265.1). Taxonomy (GTDB): domain Bacteria; phylum Pseudomonadota; class Alphaproteobacteria; order MC1; family MC1; genus MC1. The sequence continues at coordinate 141,831 of NQOV01000012.1, read as the reverse complement.
ACGATTATTATTAAGATTGTTGTTCTTGGTTAGTGGTTTGAGTGGTTTCCTTTTGAGCCTCTTCGTTTTTGTGTTGTTGAGATAACATTCTATGTTGTGTTAATGTGGTTTGTGAAACATCGCCACTTCCAACGATACCTTGATCGGAAACAGCGTCAGCTAAACGAGAGTTACTTTCGGCACTGCCGTCAGTTGCTCCGATTTCTTTGGCTACTGCTAAAGCTTTATCGGCTTTTGCTAGAACTTTTTCAGTAATTGAGAAGAAATTACTCATGCTTGGACCGCCTAAGCTTTTAGCCATTTTTAATTCTTCAGAATATTCTTTTACCACATCGCTCGACGCATATTTTTCAGGATGTGCTTTAATATCATCTGTATTCACTCGTGTATTGTCATGATCATGATTATATTGAGTTTTAGAATAGGCATTACTTGCTTGATGTTGGGTAGGATTATGTTGTTGTAAGGATTGCACATTGGCATTTTCTTGTTGTGTTACAGAATCCGTCTGATTAGAATTAGATTGTGCAGGTTTATTGCCTGCTTTAGCGTTTGCATTAGCTTTATGCGAGTTATTCTCGGCTAATTTGCTAGCTTTTTCAGCGGTAGCAGTGGTTTTTCTTGTTTCGGCTTTAGATAAACTTTCCTTAGCTTTTTTAGAAACATTTTGATCATTTTTAGCATTCACTTTCAACTTAGCAAGTTTAGCTACATTTTCCGCTTGCACGGCTTGAGCTTGGGCATTCTTAGAACCGCCAGCACCTTTTAAAGTTTCCGCTCCTTTAGCTACTTGTGCTTGAGCTTGGGCAACCTGTTGAGCTGATGTCGCTGCTTTTGCTGCCGCACTACTATTTTGTGCTTTAATGTTTGAAGTATCAGGAATCTCTGGAACTTCCACATCAGAATATTTGCCCGATGTTTGAGAGGCTGCGAATTGTAATTGTGATACTAATGATTTAAGTTCGGTAGCCAGTGATTTAATTTTCTCATAATCGCCTTCGGCTATTGCTTGTAAAAGCTCTCTTTGTTTTACAGAAATCTTACTTGCTATTGATGATGAGTTAGAAACTTCAGATTGCATTAATGCAGTTTTTTGTTCCAATTGAGCATTTGCCATTTCTTGAGTTTTATTCAGACTCAATTGTATTTGATCACTTGTGGAATTATCAACACTTTTAACCATTTTTTTAACGGCGGTTTGTGTTTGAATTGCTTCATTACGCTTTTCGCTATTAGTGATATTTGTTTGATTCGACTTATGCTTAGAATGCTCTAAAGGATTAAGTTGATTATTACTTATGCTAATATTCATTTGGGATTCTCCTAAAAAATAATTAAGTTATTTATATTATGATCTACTGGTACTATTCTTTGCACCTTATTATAATCTTCAAGGATGATTATACAATAAAAAATCTCGCTAGTCAACTAAATTATACTCTAATATTAAGACATATATGTAAACAAATAAATTATCCTTATAGATTATGCCTTTAAGTTTCTGTATAATCTACAAAAATCTTATTATAACTAAAGTTAAGCGTTCCCTTATAGCCGTGTTTATTCAGGGTTTGTATAAAGATTTTTTTGATATTTGAACCTTTAGGAGAATCTATAATCTGATTCGTTCTGATGATTAAATCGAATATACGTTGATCTTGCTTGGTAATGCCGTCAAGTTGTAATTTACCGCCCATGCTTGAAAGATTCATCTCAATGAGAAATCTTTTGCCCACTGATTCGTTGTTTAGATCTTCATCATTGTATAATCTGTGATACACTTTTAACTCTTTGAAATTATTCTCATCTTCCATCATGAATGGTATATTGTATGATTTCCATTTATTGTGTTGTTTATCCTTAACTAACCTCGTACTTTCTTGGATAATCTTCTTTATTTTCAAGTCTTTAAATTCAGGATTAATCCCCATGAAGATTTTTATGATATTCGCAATAATAGTAGGATTATTTATGCTCATCATGGAAAACATAGCCTGTGCGACAAATAAATTACCTGCACCCAACGGCATCCCTCTTGGTATGAGAGAGTTAATCAAATTAAGGGTATTATATGTTTTTTCTTCTGATAGTAGATTAATATATGGCGTTTTCTCATGGGGTACATTCTTTAATGAGCTAAATAACTTCTCCAGTTCGGAAATATCGTTAATTTTAGCTTTATTTTGTCCCATATTAGTATCAAGAGAATGGATATTTAAGGATACTTTTTCATTTTCCTTAAGATTAAGATTGTTATTGTTTAAATTTATCTCCTGTCCGTTCGCTAAGCGTACAGTAACCTTATTAGCCGAAGAAGATACCACCTTAGCGACAACATTAATTGAAGATTGTTGCTTGTTGTTGATTTCACTTTCGCCACGTTTGATTAATATACTAAAGCGTTGTTTATTATTAATAATAAAGATCCCCTTTTCGCTCTGCTGGTTCTGTTGGCTTTCTTGGTTAGTGTGTTCGCTCTGTGGATTCTGTGGATTCTTTGTGGGATGTTCCATGGATTGCGAGTTGGGAACTGTTTGGAATGTTTTTAAAGTTTTTGTTGTACCGTTGGCGATTCCTATGGTTTTGGCTATGAGCTGATCTTTGGCTTTTGCCACCTGATCCATATTAGCTTGTTCGCTTTCTTCCTGTTCAATTTGCACTTGGATTTTATATTTACCGTTGGCTAATTGTTCGACAATATTAAGTTTAACTTTAGCGTTGATATCTGCTTGAATATCAAGTTCCATATTTCCCAATGGGGTTTTGACAATAATGGATTTATCATTTGTTTTAATAACTCTACCATTAATGATATTATTAAGTAAGACATGTTTAAATTTAATATTAGATGTGGTTTCGAATACTGGATTATTCTTGGCAAACTTATCTTTACTTAATTTTAGCGGAGTGTTAACTTGTATTATGCCGAAATCAGTTTCTAAAGTAGCTTGATTTTGTGATAATCCTATAATTTTAGTCATTAACGCTTGGGAAGAGGTTACTCCCAACAACTGGGCATACTGCGATGAAACCTGCACCACTTGACCATTTGAATAGCTATTCGGTAAGCTCTGACTATGCTCATTTGAAAGAACTTTCACACTAGAGAGCATATTTTTAGAGAGATTCACCACATCATTCACAGGTTTTACCTGCGATACTGACTGTTTCTGCACATTAGTTTTAACTGTTTGCGGTTGTTTTAACTCTGCATATGGTTTTGTTTTATCAAAATTAATATCATTCATAAATTTTTATCTTCTTTTTTCTTATCAAACGCTAGTAAAAATGCCTACCTAAGGAATGCCCCCCCAAAGGAGTGGGGAAAATGAGATAAGATGTGCCTTAAAGCATGGCGACGTGTACTCACGTCTACATAAACCCTAATTAAAGGTACATATTACTTCACTACCCCCAAAGGAGTGGGGAAAATGAGATAAGATGTGCCTTTAATTAGGGCGACGTGTACTCACGTCTACATAAGCCCTAATTAAAGGTGCATATTAGCTCATTTAACCCACTCCTTTTATGTGGTTTTGTGAATCATCTTGGAAATACTATTAATAACTTTTTGATTTTCTACGGTTAATTCCCAAGTGCCATTTTCTTCGGCATTTATTAAGCCTATTAAAAAAATATCTTTGTACATGTGATCTTTTACCGTATCTCTTAGAACATCCCAATGGTAAAAGTGTTCTTGGTTGTTTTTGCTGATTAAGATTACGCTTATGTTGATATCTGGATTAATTTTGAGAATTCTAATTATTTCCTTGTTTAGATATCTTATACCTATTTCATTGGCATGGGATAATAGGATAATGGAATGGAATCCGCTAAGGAAATCTATATTGCAACTGTTAATTGATACGTTGGTTAAGACATAATCATAGGAATTCTTGCCTATTAGTTTTACTTCGTTAAATATTTTGTTTATTTCTGCTTCGTAGTTGGAACAGTCAAAAGATGAGGTGTCTGGAAATAAGCAATCGAGATTTACATCATTATAGCTATATGCTGTTATGATTCCCTTATTTACCAGCACGTTACCATTTAGGACTAATTCTAATCTTCCTTGATCTGCCACATCTAAAAAGCGAGCGGATAAACTGGTATAGTTTCCTGTTTCCAGTAGTAAGATATTGCTTGCTAACTTCCATAATGAATAGGCTAAGGTGGCACAAAGCTTACTATTATCTAGATCAACACTTACAGGCATTAGCGAGATAAAATTGCATCCGTCGTCTTCATGTTGGAAAAACATGTCTCTGGTTTGATTGTCTTTACGTTGTGCCATTTTATATACTCTCTATAAAATATAAAATAAATTTAAGGGGATTATTGCTGGGAAAAAGTGCTTAAAACGGCTGAATGAGTGCTTTTTCACGCCCCTTTTATTCTGTCATCTCAATAGTGGCTAGGGTCTTAATCTTAATTTTAGGGTGGATTTCCGCTTGAGAAACCACAGGAGTTATAGCACGGAAACGCTCAATAAGAGAACGCACCAATGGACGAATGGGCGGAGATACAACTAACACAGGCATTTCGCCCTCTTGTGCTAAAGATTCAAATACATCTCGAGTTGTTACGATGAACTTTTGAATTTGCGATGGCGACATAGCCAATTGTTGATCTCCAGGTTGTCCTACTATGGATTCAATAAAGGCTTGTTCCCACTCTGGCGATAAAATAACCATGGGGAAAACGCCATCAAGATCGGAATATGAATCACATATTTGGCGAGAAATACGAGTGCGGACTTGTTCTGTTATGCTATCGGTATCACGAGCAAAGCCAATAGCGTCGGCAATTCCCTCTAGAATGGTTGGTAAATCTCGAATGGAAATGCGTTCGCCGATAAGTTTTTGTAAGACACGTTGAACACCTGTTAAAGAAATTTGAGCAGGAATGATATCGGCAACAAGTTTTTGATGTGGAGCGTCTAGCTCTTCGATAAGTTTTTGTACTTCGGCATAGCTTAAGAGATCAGCCATGTTATCACGAACAATTTCTGTTAAGTGAGTTGTTATAACCGTTGTCGGTTCTACCACTGTATAATTTCTAAACAAGGCCTCTTCACGTTGATCTTCGCCGACCCACATGGCTGGAAGTCTAAAGGTTGGCTCTAAAGTACGCTCACCTGGCAAGTTGATTTCATCGCCGTTAGGATCCATAACCAGTAACATATTTGGGCGAACTTCCCCCCTATCCACTTCAACTTCTTTCACTCGAATTAGATAGGTATTGGACGGCAACTGCATATTATCTTGAATACGCACTGACGGCATGATAAAGCCCATTTCCCCCGCCAGTTGGCGACGAAGTGATTTAATTTGATCCGTTAACCATTGCCCTTCGGGGCCAGAATTCACTAAAGGGAGTAAACCATATCCTAGCTCGATTCTCATCATATCCATATGTAAAGCGGTTGCGGGATCTTCTTTATTTAGTGGGTTGATTTTATCATCAGGATCAGCTGTACCGCCTGCTCCACCAGCGGGGCCGGGTAAACCTGCTGTACCATAAGGAGAGTTAGCCTCTTGAGCTAGTAATTTATTTTCTTCTATTAAAGCGGTTTCTTTTCGTTGGAGATAATAACCAATGGCCGCCACAGTACCACCTATAAGGAAGAATGGAATGAATGGTAAACCTGGTAATAAAGCCATAACAACAACCATACCGCCACCGATCATCATACCTTTAGGGAAGTTGGTCATCTGTGTGAAGATCTTAGATCCGCCAGTATTATCCACACCTGCTTTAGTTACGATAATACCTGACGCTAAGGAAATAATTAAAGACGGTAAGTTAGAGACTAAGCCATCGCCCACCGTTAGACGTGTGTAATAGTTGGCAGCGGTGGAAAAATCTAAGCCCTGTTGAGCAACACCAATGATCATCCCTGCTACGATGTTAACGATCGTTACAATAAAACTTGCCTTAGCGTCCCCACTTACGAACTTCGCCGCACCATCCATAGCACCGAAGAAAGAACCCTCTTCAACCAGTTCTTTACGTTGTTGTTTAGCTTCTTCTTCATCGATAAGACCTTGAGCCATATCGGAATCGATGGCCATTTGTTTACCTGGCATAGCGTCAAGGGTAAAACGTGCGGCCACTTCGGCGATACGTCCCGAACCTTTGGTAATAACCATGAAATTCACAAGCATTAAGACACAGAAGATCACAATACCGATAACGAAATTACCGCCCATGATGAATTCGGCAAACCCTGCAATTACTTCGCCCGCTGCGTGTAAACCCTCATGGCCATGTTCTAAGATCAAACGTGTTGATGATAAATTCAGTGCCAAGTTCATAATGGTAGCAAATAATAAAAGAGTAGGAAATGAGTTGAATTGCAAAGGACGTTCTAAGAATATGGCAACCATTAACACCAATACCGCCACCATAAATTCCAGTGCTAAACCTAGATCTAGAAAGAATGAGGGTAAGGGGAAAATCAAAATCACAATCATAGCAACCAAAGCTACGGCTAGAGCAGCATTTTTGTTATTCAAAAATGAATTCTCTATCATGAATACTAGTTTATTTCCGCCACCAGTTTCAGGTTGTGCATTTTGATTGTTTTCAGCCATATTTACAATTCTATCTTTCTAATATAATGTTAATGCAATACTATTCTAATTAATTATACAGTTTTATAAATTTCCAAATTTATTTTCATTTATGTAACCATACGCTCATTTTACTTCTTTGGGATCACTCTTCAGGAACGTTTAAACCGTCGTCAGTATACTGATTTAGCCGATTTCTTAGCGTCCTAATGGAGATTCCTAAGATCTTCGCCGTTTGCGTTCTATCGCCTAGGGTATGGTTTAAGGTGTTTAAAATGTGCGACCTTTCCATATCCGCCATAGATAGCCCAATGGGAATTTCATCTATATTATCATTACTTGCATTGTTTGACAACTCTTTTTCTTTTTGCTCTTGTTCTTTTTGCTCTTTTGTTTTCGGAAGCATGATTGCGGATTCGGTAATTTCCTTGCCACCACCGAGTAAAACTGCTCTGTGCATTGTGTTTTCCAATTCACGAATATTTCCCACCCAAGGGTAATTTTTCAAGGCTTTTAGGGCTTTTTTCGATAGTGGTTTGGCTGATAAGCCGTTATCATCGGAAAAACGTTTGATGAAATATTCACATAAAACTTCGATATCTAAAGGACGATCACGTAAGGGTGGAATTTCGATATTTAAGACATTTAATCTAAAATATAAATCCTGTCTAAAAGTACCTTTAGCGATTTCTTCTTCTAAATTCCTGTTAGATGTTGCTAAGATTCGCACATTTACTTTAACTGGTTGAGATCCACCAACACGATCGAATTCTTGTTCTTGAATGGCACGTAATAATTTAGCTTGAAGACGCACATCCATTTCCGAGATCTCATCCAGTAGCAAAGTTCCTTCGTGAGCCTCTTCAAATTTACCGATTCTACGAGCTACTGCTCCAGTAAACGCCCCTTTTTCGTGTCCGAACAGTTCGGATTCTAGTAAATTTTCAGGTATGGCCGCACAGTTAACCGCTACGAATGATTTATTGATACGCTTGGAATTCGCATGAATAAAGCGAGATAGCACTTCCTTACCTGTACCGCTTTCGCCTGTAATTAGGATATTAGCGTCCGATGGAGCGATTCTCTTGGCAAGATCGGCTACTTCTCCCATTCTAGGATCTTGAAAGATCATTTTATGTTTCTCTTCTTGAGAAACTGCACTTAGTACCGCTCCTATTAGCTCTTCATTTGGTGGCATTGGCAGATATTCCAAAGCTCCTGCATTTATGGCTTGCACGGCTCTTTTGCTATCAGGCTTAACGCCACAGGCAATCAGGGGAGTATTTATATGTTCTTTTGACATACTTTTAAGCAGGAAGATAATATCTGCCTCGATATCGCACATTATAACTTCGATGGCGTTACCGTCTCTAAGTAGTTCCATGGCTTGGTTGGCGTCTTCGGCGTGCATGACTTTTGCACCCAAAGATAATGCTACTCTTGTGGCTTTTCCTGCATAATTATTTAAATTACCTACTATTAGAATTTTAGTCATTATTTTTACCTTTATATCTTAATTATATCTTAATTATGATTATTTTCCTATGTATTAACAGTTGAATTATTTTGAATTCAAAATATATGCTACATAAATCAAACTTATGAATATATTATGAATATACTTGGATACGTTGAGATAAGGGCAAAACGGTATTTAACCAAATTCCCAATCTGTATGTATTTTCTTGACTACTAATTGAAAGACAACTCCCAACAATGATTTCATTTATTAAAACATTGTTTTGCTGTTGTCTTTGTAACTTTGATGATAGGGGTAAAAATAAAAGGTTCGAAAGCACCGCACCGTAGAATGTAGTCAACAAAGCTACCGCCATATTAGGACCAATGGAGCTAGGATCGGAAATTGATCCCAACATCTTAACCAAACCAATTAGAGTACCGATCAGACCCATGGCCGGAGCGTAATCCGCCATTTTTTGTAAGGCGGTTAAGGCGGTACTTAAGGAATTGTTATGATTATTCGCATCACGTTGTAAAATGGATCTGATATCTTCTTCACGATAACCTTCACTTACCAAGGTTAAGGCTCTGTGTAGCATGGGATTCTTTTCAAAATGATTTAAATGTAACTTTAAGGAAATAACTCCAGATTTACGTACATGTTTTGAGATGTCTATCATTTGCAAAGCTAGAGTATGGGGATCTTTTTGTGGTGAACCCGAGAACAATAAAAGGGAACTAACAAAAGCGTCTTTTACTCCCTTAAATGATGTACTAGCTACCGTTATCGCTACGGTACAGCCCATTACTAACAACAACGACGGTATATTAATAAAGACACTTAGTCCGCCACCTGTAACAATGGCTACAAGGAATAAGACTATTGCAATTGCTATACCTAGCAAAACCGACGAATCAAAACCCTTTTTCCAAAGATTTCTTATTTTTAATGACGAATCATTCATGATTATATATATCCTTTTATCAACAATATAGTATATACATTAAAAAGAAGATTCATTTTAAACAGAGCCACAAGAGTATTATAGTACCTTAGAGCAATTTAAAATATCTTCTAAATTAATGTAATAAATTTTTAAAATTTAGCTTATATATATTATATAATAATTCCAATAATCATTATAAATAACTAATAATAATTTACCCAAATTTTATTATTTATTCAGATGTTTCATTTTTAATAATCTCGGTCATGGTGATACCTAAACGATCTTCCACCACCACAACTTCGCCACGGGCTACAAGTCTGTTATTCACATAAATATCAATAGGTTCGCCGACCTTACGATCTAAATCGATAACCATACCACGGCTCAATTGCATTAATTGAGAAACTCGCATTCTTGCTCTACCTAATACCGCCGATACTTGTACGGGAACGTCATATACGGCCTCTAGTTCCTTGGCTGATCGTGGTAAACTAGCGTCAGCTAAATCTGCATTAGACATATGTACTCTCCTTAGTTTTTATTACTTCTTAAACTACCATATTCATATAACTTTTGCCTATCATACAAATACACTATTTCATATTGATAATATTATAATACAATAACTCAAAATTTACAAGATAAAAATTATTTATTAATCCTAATTCTCAAAAAGTTAAAAAACCGTAAAGTATGGCGACGTGTACTCACGTCTACATAAGCCCTAATTAAAGGTGCATATTAGCTCATTTTACACGCTCCTACTCTTCTACTAGGGTATGCTTTTCATTAACAGATAAACGGCGATGTTCGCCAATGACGCTTTGCATTTTTTCACGGGCTTTTGCGTATTTGGGATCAACTGCGAAGATGTTGCAACCGTTACAACCACGCCCGCAACAGCCATTTTTACCTAAGCGAGGCGGGCGTCCTTTGTGGGCCTCTTCTTTTATGGTTGTTCTTGCTTTTATGCTATTTGGATCTTGCTTAAATGCTTGATAATCTTCACGTGTTAATTTACCTGATTCTACATCTAGGGATCTCATGTCTGCTTCTAGACGGTATTGACTGTGATCTTTAAGTAAGATATCCTTACGAACTACTGTATGTTTAGGCAACATTGTTTTTAAGGTATCTATATCGTAGTTATTAAATTGTGAGCCTGCGATTCGGATGGAAAAATTTTGCCCTGCTGATACTTTATCACGTGAAATTCCACCTAAAGCAGGGAAAAATTCATAGATACGTAAGCGAATGGGTTCTATGGATTTGGGAGTTAGAAATTCGAGAACATCTTCGGATCTTAAGGCGTTACGAACTTCCATGATCATATCATCGCCATCCCACTCACGCAAGACGCCTGCAAACTGCCAACCTGATATTGAAGATGAACGATCGTAATTATGAGCTACATCTTCCAATGTGCCATTGTGAAAACCTAAGGTATATCCACGATTTTGCAAAGTAAACAATTCCCCAAGCCACGCACTCGCACGCCATTTAGTAGGATCTTGATAATAGGAATCTATGGCATGACGATAAGCTCTTGTAGTAACCGCCACATAATATTCAGATTTATTTCTCCCTTCAATTTTTAAGGAATCTATTTTCGATTCTAAAATTTCATCAAGAACAGGCATGAGACATATATCTTTAGAATTTAGAATGTAACTACCGTGTTCATCTTCCATGATCTCATAGAATTCTCCTTGGCGGTTTTCTTCTTCAAGAAAAATGCGAGCGTCTTGAATGTTACTTGTACTTGTACTTGTATTTGTGTTTGGATCAGAATCAATCATATGAGTATCTAAAGGCAGTTGATTTTCTTCTTGTTGAGATAGTTGCTTTTTATCTTCGTCATTTAGTTTTACATATTGGGTATGGCCATTGTCGTCAACCATGGCTTTAACCTTATAATTCCAACGGCAAGAATGGGAACAATTCCCTTGATTTGCCCCACGTTCGGACATGAAATTAGAAAGCAAACATCTACCAGAATACGTCATACACATGGCCCCATGGATGAATGATTCTAACTTGATATCAGGACATTTTTCTCGAATTTCCTTTAATTCGGCAAAAGAGGTCTCACGTCCAAGCACGCAGAGATCCGCTCCTTGAGACTTCCAATAATTTACAGTTAAATGAGAACATACATTCGCTTGAGTTGAGACATGCAAACTCAATTCAGGAGCATTTTCTCGCACATATAAAAAGACACCTGGATCAGCAATAATAACGCCGTCAGGCTTGATATCTCGAATGGTTTCGATGAATTTAGGTAATCTTTCCACATCCTTATTATGAGTGAAAAGATTTAGGGTTAAATATAGCTTTTTCCCATGTTTACGAACAAACTCACGTCCTTGTTTTAGCTCTTCTATGGTAAAGGATGTTTTTGTTCTTAAGGAAAAATCGGGAGTACCTGCATAAACCGCATCAGCTCCATAAAGAATGGCAGTTTCCAAACGTTCTAAAGTTCCAGCAGGAACTAATAATTCTGCTTTATGATTGTTTTCCATGATATTATCTATTATTGAATCCTTAAAAATTTAGCTTTGTCTTCACTGTATGATTTTGCCTAATAACTTCATTCTAAGATAATACAATAAAAAGAAAAAAGCAAGGATAATCAAAATTAAAATTACAAATATTAATAATTAAACTTGACTAAAAAAAAATTCATAGTATTATAATATATATGGAACAATATTAGGATTCACGAAAAATGACCCTTACACCTTACTTTAAAAAGTCTTACAACTTACTTTAAGAGTATGGAAAAATAGTTAATAGGTTTGAATAATTATGACAAAAATTTTATCTTTATTTTTAGTTTTTATAATGTTAGCATTTGCACATCAATCCATGGCTCAACCGCCAAGATTAAAGCAAACTTATAACGTAGGAATTGCCACCGATGTAATAAGTTATGTCTATCAAGATAAGGAAAAGATCACAGGTTATGATATCGATGTACTTGAATACATTGCAAAAAAACTTAAATTCCAACTTAATTACATCATACTATCAAGAGCAGAAATCAAAAAAGAATTGGAAAATGGCAAGATAGATATTGGCTTGATCCACGCTTTAACACTTAAAGGCGATGAAAATAAATATATCAGATCCATAGCCATAGACGATGTAACATTTAATCTTGTATGCGGAGCAAATGTCAAGCATATCACCAGCTTACAAGATATCGCAGGTAAAACCGTGGTAACCATTGATGATTCTGTGGAAAATCAAATTATATCAGATCTGGCAACTAAAGCTGATATTCTTTCCTATACTCTTAAGAATTCCGCTCATATCGATTTAGAACAGGAAGTATTAAGCAATAAAGCCAATTGTACTTTTCTAATTCATCCGCCATACTTCCAAGATTTTAATGTATATACGTTCTCAAGTAATTTATTTAAAGATTATATTACTAAGGACGGAGTATCATTTTTGTATCCAAGAACAAAGCATTTTCTCTTGAAAAGTCTTATTAATAAGCAGATCATCAAATTGAAACTCAACAAAATAGATCTAAAAATTAAAGCTAAATATAATTTAAACTAAAAACTATCTTGTGATTTATCATATATATACTATAATAAGAAAGAACACTAATTAAGCACACACCATAAATAATGGATACAATCCCATACATGAAATTATTTACAGACAAACCAAATTCAGAAATTAAAATTGCTGTGGCAATGAGTGGCGGAGTTGATTCATCTGTCGTTGCAGGAATGATCAAAGAACAAGGATACCAAGTTGTAGGCGTTACCCTATTACTACATCCATCGCACAATAATTCAGAATGTAGCACAATCAAACAATCAAGAACATGTTGTTCCGAAAAAGATATATTTGACGCTCGCCGAGTGGCCCAAAAGTTGGGAATTCCCCATTACGTTCTAAATTATGAAGATCAATTCCGAGAAAAAGTCATAAAAGAATTCTGCAAAACCTATGAAAAGGGAAAAACTCCCATTCCTTGTATTTTGTGCAATCAGCACATTAAATTCGATCTGCTCCTAAATAGCTTAAAGGAACTGGATTGTGATCTCTTAGTTACTGGTCATTATTTAAAATGGCTACCACCTGTAGAAAACGAAGACTTACCGCAGATCTTAAAGGGTAACGATCATAAACGAGATCAAAGCTATTTTCTCTATTCCACTCCAAGAGAGGCCTTAAACAACATCCGTTTTCCCTTAGGCGACTATACAAAAGATCAAACTAGAGAGCTAGCAAAAAAGTACGGTCTATCAGTGGCCAGCAAGCCCGATAGCCAAGATATCTGCTTTGTTCCCAACGGCGATTACGCTACATTCGTAAAAAATAACTCTCAAACCACCTTTAAAGCTGGCGATTTCATCCATATCCAAACCAATAAGATACTTTGTCAACATAAGGGAATCATCCATTATACAGTAGGACAGCGTAAAGGCTTAGGGATTGGCGGAACAAAAGAACCTTTATACGTCATTAAAATCGACGCAAAAACCAACACCGTATATGTAGGCGAAAAAGAATTCCTACAACAGGATAGCGTAAATATTGAAAGTATCAATTGGCTAATCGATAAAAACCTCATAGCTGATAACATGCAAGTCCAAGTAAAACTCCGCTCCACCCAAACCCCACTACCTGCCACACTTAAGATCATATCCGACGATAAAATCCAAGTCCAACTCCTAACAAGCGATCACGCTGTATCCCCTGGTCAAGCATGCGTATTCTACCAAAAGGAACGTATGCTCGGTGGCGGTATCATCCAATAAAAACAGTAAAAATCCTAAGAATCCTAAACACAGTAAAAGGGATGTGAAAACGCACTCAAACACGTTTTCACATCCCTTTTAAAAGCTTGGGGCAAAGCTTAGGGCAAAGCACTGCTACAATAGATATTTCGCCACAGCAAAAACCAATTCTTCTAACTCATCTTTTTCCACATTAGAAAAGCGTTTCTTCATAGGGCTATCAATATCCAGAACGCCGATTAATTCATTCTTGGAATTTCTTAAAGGAATAACAATTTCCGAATTGGATGCACTATCACAAGCGATATGACCAGGAAATAAATGCACGTCTTCAACAACTTGGGTACTATCACTTGCAAACGCAGTACCACATACTCCCTTGCCTATGGCGATTCTCGTACAAGCAATTTTTCCTTGAAAAGCACTCAAAACTAAATTATTATTGATCTCGTCATACAGATAAAATCCCACCCAGTTAAGATCAGAATAGTTATCATTAATTAACGCCGATATATTGGCAAGATTAGCAACTAAATTGCTTTCACTCTTACATAATTCTTGAGCTTGTAAAGTTAAAATATTAGCCATAAAATTATCTTTCTCTTAAAATTTATCTAACAAGATAACATCTTATAAAAATAAAGTCAACTAATATTTGTAGTATTAGTTGACTTTAGCTTATGTTTATTGATTGTATGAATTATTTAGCTGTGTGTCTATGTTCTAATTTATATGATACGAAAGTTAAGATAATAGCTAGTATTAAAGCTAAACCGCCAACTATTGGAGTTAAACTCAATCCCATGTGCGATAAAACCAAGCCACCCAGATACGATCCTAAGGCGATCCCCACATTAAAAGCAGAAATGTTCATTCCTGATGCCACATCAACAGAGTGCGGAGTGTGTCTTTTTGCTACTGTTACAACGTATGATTGTAATGGTGGTACATTGGCAAAGGCGAAGAAGCCCCAGAAGATCACAGTGATAATTGTTAATACTTTATAGTGCATAGTGAAGTTTAAAACTATTAAAGTTACTCCCAAACCGATAAATAATATATATAAAGATTTGATAACCCCAACTTTATCGGTCAGCTTTCCGCCGTATATGTTACCAATACTCACCGCTACGCCGTATACTAATAGTAGAATATTTACAGAACCTAGCTCAAAATGTGTAATACTTGTTAAGATCTTAGATACAAAGGTAAAAGCAATGAAATTCGCACCATAACCGACAATTGTAATCAGATAAACAATAATTAAATTCGGAGAAAATAAAACGGAAAATTGTTGAACTATTGATGTAGCGTTTGATTTTGCTAAATTGTTAGGAATTAAAGCTAAAATCCCCACTAATCCGATAACACCAAGAACCGCCACAGTTAAAAAGGTTAAACGCCAACCAAAATGCTCGCCTATCCATGTTCCCATAGGAACACCAACGATAATTGCTGCAGTTAGACCTGAAAACATCAAGGCAATTGCCGAGGCTTTTTTGTCTTCTGGAACTAGCATTGTTGCAATAATAGTCCCCAATGAGAAAAACGCTCCGTGAGCAAAACTAGATACAATTCTAGCGGCCACTAATAATCCAAATGAAGTGGAAAAGAAAGCAAATACGTTACCTGCGATAAAAATCAGTAATAAAATTGATAAAGTTAGTTTTCTGTTAAGTCTACCTAGTAGCGATGTTAAAATCGGTGCACTTACAGCCACGCCAACAGCGTATAAGCTAACTATTAAACCAGTTGTTGCGATTGGTGTATGTAAATCCTTGGAAATAACAGGCAGTAAGCCTACAGGAATAAATTCCGTCGTTCCTATGGCGAAAGCCGTAATTGTTAATGCTAATAATGTAATGGGCATGTTATGAAATCCTTATAAAAAATATGTAAAATTATATGTAAAAAATTGTGTGAAAAATTATGTTAAATTATGTTAAATTGTGTTAAGTTGTAATTACTCTTATAAACTAGCATATGATTCTTTTTGTAACAAGTAGTACATTTTTTTATACTTAGAAAATCAATATAAGATATTTTCATTAAAACATTGCTTTTAAAAGAAATTTAGTCTATAATAAAATTATCAAAATTATTCATATTTTTAACTTTAAGGAGATTCGCTATGCCAGAATCAGACATCACAGAATCTGAATATGATTCGCTAAAGCCCATATGCCAAGAATTATTATTAATGGAACGCTCATTAAAAATGATAAGTGGTAAATGGAAACTTTCTATTTTAATCCATTTAGGTAATGAAAACATTCGCTTTAATACTATCAACCGCCTAGTAAAAGAAGCAACAACAACCGCCGTAACCAATAAACTAAAAGAAATGGTTGACGACGATCTTATCAATAGAAATGTAATAAGCTATAAACCATGTGCCGTCGAATACGAAATAACCGACAAAGGCAAAAGACTACTAACCATAATGCACTCATTAAAAGCATTATCCGAATAAAAAAACACTTCTAAAATATAAATTTTAGAAGTGTTTTTTACGCCATTTTCAAGGAAAGGGGTGGGAAAAAGTACTTGGATGAGTGCTTTTTCACAGCCATTCACTTGAGTTAGCTTTTTGGTTTGTAGAATATAGAAACGAATAAAATCGCCGCTAAACCTAAAGTACAAAGATAGACAGGGCCTGCACCTATGAAAGCAAGAACTGCTAATCCGCCATCTTTCACGGCGTATTTATCAGGATTGCTTAAACATCCAATGGCCACAAGAGTCCAATATGATCCATAGAAGAAACCACCAACACCAAATCCTAAAGAAAAAACAAGCTTAATAAGGCAGGTAATTTTTTCAGAAAAGAATAAAATGTTCTTACCAAAAAAAGACAAGACAATAATCATAGCCAATGTACCTGTTCCAATAGCACCAGCATGTAAATGGGCTCTTTTAGAATATTTTTTAAACGCTGTCATCGCTCCAGCCATTTTGGCTTTAGTGGCGGTATCTGCGTCCATTGTATCAGTGGCTTTAGCAGTGAATGCAACTTGATTTTCTGCTAGGGTATTTTTAGCATATGATTTATAACTATCTTCGAATCCGCCAAAGATCATTCCTAAACTGTAACCTAGTAATATTGTTAATACCGCAAAGAATAAACCTATTCTTACTGGTCTTAGTTGTTCTATCATAATATATCTCCATTTTTTTTATATATTGTTGTTATAGATTCAATACATAATTTATCTACTCTATATCGTAAGATTTTAACTAAGTAGAAAATTATAAACTGATTTATATAGTAACATTCATTAATAATAAAGTCAAGTAATATATAAAGTTAACAATTATTCCTTATGATAGGGATGATTATGTAAAATGGAATACGTTCTATACAGTTGTTCATAGATTAGACCGTGTATAAAATGGTCTTTTTGTCGTGATCTGTTAGTTGATTTCCTTTAATCGATTTTAATTTTAAAACATACTGGATATGTAGTATTTAAATCGCCCTCAACTTGGATATTTAAAGCGTCATCATCTTGCGAATAAGTGAATTTATTATTAAAGCCTAATATTTCGATATTTTCAATGTGTCCTTTGAAATATTTATTACCATTTTTTCCCAAATATGAGGCTAATTTTTTGATCTTAACCTTATTAGTTTTGGGCCATTTTAAGGCAAAAGCGTAAATGTAAGGAGCTTTAAAGGTGAATCTTATGTCTTCTGCGGTATATTCATCTCGTGCCACATCGCAGAAAGTCCCCTCAACAATTTCGGTAGGTCCTTCGCCGTAGGTTGACCAATAGGTAGTATCATAAACGCCCTCGCCATTGACTTTTAACCACGCACCAATAGAGCGAAGAATTTTTTGGTCTTCATCTGGGATAGTACCATCTGCTTTAGGGCCGATATTTAGAAGTAAACATCCGTTTTTACTAACAATATCAAGCATATCCGAGACTAATGATTCTGGTGTTTTATAATCATTGCCTTCAATATATCCCCATGAATTTTTAGCTACTGCGGTATCAGTTTGCCATAATTGTGGTCTAATTTCGGAAAGTTGTCCACGTTCCACATCAAATATGGCAGTTCCACGAGCAAAAGCGTCTACTTTATAGTTGATTGCCACTTCTTCGCCCCATTCTATGGCTCTATTATAGTAATATGCAGCTAATTTCTTTAAATATGGTTTAAATCCTAGATTATGAATCCACCAATCGAACCATAAAACTTTAGGTTGATATTTATCAATAATCTCACAAGTTCTTGCTAGCCAATTATCTAAATGCTCTTTAGTTGCTTGAGGCCCATATATGCTTTTGGTTTGTTTGGTCTGATCTCCAGTAAATGCGGGATCTCCTGCACCGTATGGTTCTTGATATTCTATATCTTGAATGCCTGAATCAAAGGTTCTACCTGGAGCAAAAAACCAATAATTTTCCGCTCTATGACTTGAAGCACAGAATACTAACCCCTCTTTTTCGCCCTCTTCTTTTAGCATTTGTAAAATATTTTTCTTAGGACCCATTTCTACGGCATTCCATTTTGAAAGTTCGCTCTCATACATTTGAAAGCCGTCATGATGTTCGGCTACAGGCATGAAATATTTTGCCCCTGCGTCTTTAAAAAGTTGTATCCATTCTTTAGGGTCAAACTTTTCCGCCTTGAACATGGGAATAAAATTCTCATAGGGAAAATCCTTAGGATCTCCGTAGGTTTTTACGTGATGTTCGTACTCTTCTGATCCTTGAACATACATATTTCTCGCATACCAATCACTATGAATAGCCGCTGGCACAGAATAAACCCCCCAATGAATGAAAATTCCGAATTTAGCATTTTTATACCATTTCGGCTCTTCATAAGCACTTAAAGATTCCCAATTATCTTTAAATTTACCTTTTGCTATTACTTCATCAATTTTTGTTAAATATTCACTTACTTTTTTTTGTGTTTCTTCTCTAGTCATTTGATTTTTCTTTCACTTAAATAATTATATGCGATTTAATATGTGGTATATTTTGCTCACATGTATACTTTATGAACCTTTATTATAAAAGATTTTTCTAGTTATACGATCACTTTATTCCTATGACCGTATAATTAAGTATATATTTTAATTTCTTACATGTCAAGTATTTTTTATTTTACTTGGATCATTGCTTGATTTATTTAGCTACAACCCCCAGTTTTCCCAAAGAAAAAAGATATACACTTTTATATTATCTTGTATACTTATATCCCACATCCTAAATAAAAACTCCCCACCTCCTTACCCCCTTTTCTCCCCCAAACACCTAGCTATTGCACACATCAGGATTAAATACATCCATATTACATACATAAGTACTACACTCAACAGTATTACACACAGCAAGATTCTACATAACAGTAGTACATTTCATCAGAATTCTACGCAACACTAATACACACAGCAGGATTCTACATAACAGTAGTACATTTCATTTATCTTTCTGTTTACCAGCTTATTATTATTATTTTTGTTTTTTCTATTTCTCTATTCTTTCTTTTGCTGGCCTAAATATTAGGCCAGTAAAAGAAAGAATAGAGAAATAGAACAGAACAGAACAGAAAAGAAAAGACAAGAAAAACAAAACAAACCCTATGAAGCTTTATAGCCACAATTATTACTCATATGTTATTACTTATTACTTATTACTTATTACTTATTACTTATTACTTCTTACTCATTCATTATGACTCATATATTATTGTTATTCCAGATTATATCTTCTCCTACAAATAAAAAAAGTAATTATATATCATTTCTATTGTTTATATTTACAGGCCTAACATAATTCTAATGTAAATATATATACTACCACTTTAAATATATTATAATAATTTAATGATGTATCTACAAACAGTCATTTTGTTAAATCATACTTTAAATAATAATAGGTGTATTTATATTAGATTTAACTTCGGCCAGCACACATAACATAATATAACATCACATCATAAACAAGTATATTATCTTTATGATGTGATGTTATAATATGTTATGTTTAAATATGGAATGACAATATTACTCATATCCATATTCTGTCTTAAAATAATTATTCCTTATGATAAGGATGATTATTTAAGATAGAGTATGAGCGGTAGAGTTGTTCACAGATCAAGCCACGTACTAGCATGTGGGGGAATGTCATGGCACTTAGGCTTAGTAAAAGGTTGGCTTTGTCTCGCACTTGTTGATCTAAGCCGAAAGCTCCGCCGATGATAAAGCACATATGGCTATAGCCTTTATTTTGCCAGTCTTGGATTTTGGTAGAAAATTCTAGGCTTGTGAATTGTTTGCCACGTTCATCAAGGGCAATAACGTAACTGCCGTTTGGGATATTTCCTAGGATAATTTCGGCTTCTTGTTGTTTTAAAATGGATTCTTGGGGCTTTTTTACTTCTTTTTCGATAACATTGATCTTCCAAGGCAAGCGTTTTGCGTATAGATTAAACAAATCTAAATCAACGCTTTTTTTTATAGTTCCCATGGCTATTAGAGTTATTTTCATGTGAGTATTCTTAAGATTATATTATATTGCAGTGTATTATATTTTATTTGGAAGCTGTTGCTGGGGTTTTTCGTTTTCGTCGTAGACCGTAGGCGGAAATCATACCAGCAATAATAACTAAAGCACCACCAATAATGAAATTAATCGCTATGCGTTCATTAAAAACTACCGAGCCGATCAGCGTACCGAATAATGGTTCGGTAAATTGAAAGGATGAAACAATGGTAACCGAAGTTTTAGCAATGGCCTCGTTTCTGACGAATTGGTATATTGTACCGATAAATCCTAAGGCTATCAGCTCAATCCATTGGATTTGGTTTGGGTTTTGCCATTTATAAAAGAGAGTAAAAAATGAAAAGATACTCATATATAAACCAAAGTAAAACATAATGGAAAATGATGACTCGGTAAGGCTTAACTTACGGATAATCAACGGAGTTATGGCAAATAACACAACTGTAATAAAAAGAACTATATCAAATTTAGTAAGTTGCATATTCATGGGATTCTTAATGATAGCTACGCCACCAAAGCCCAAAACAAGAGCGATTATTGTATATTTGGTAATTTTTTCCTTTAAAAAGATTGAAGCTAAAAACACCGCTAGAATGGGAGCGGTAAACATGATCATGGTGGCAGTTGATAAATCTATATATTTCAAGCAAATAAACCATAAACCCATGGCCAATCCACCCACTAAAGAGCGGATAATATGCAGGGGCATTTTTTTTGTTTTAATGGATTTCAAACCGTATCTTAATAATAATGGTAACATCACAATTAAGGCAAAAAGATTTCTAAAAAATGAAACTTCAAGCGGTGGTAATCCCTTTGTTACTTCGTGGATAATCGCACTAAATACGGCACTGGTTATAAACGCACCAAACACCCATAGAAGTAAAACTAAATTTATGTGCTTTTCGTGATTATTAGGCTTATTCATGTTTTTTATTTCCCTTGGTTGGACTGGCTGAAGATTTATAAAGTTTATGTAAGGCCTCTTTTACATTATTAGTAATAAATTTACTAACATCGCCATTCATTCTAACGATTTCCTTAATTAATGAAGAACTTATGAATTGATATTCGGTTGAGGCCATAAGATATAGCATTTCTATTTCTTCATCTAAATGTTTATTTACGCCTGATATTTGAAACTCATATTCAAAATCAGAAACCGCACGCAATCCCCTAATTACAATCTTGGTTTTATATTCATGGCAAAGATCCACCAACAATCCGCCGAATGAGACAATTTTAATTCTTGCTTGTTCTTTTGTGGAAAATACTTCTTGGACAGCGTCATTAGTTATATTAATACGCTCATCAATGGTTAAAAGCGGGCCTTTGGCATTATTTTTCGCTACGGCGATAATAACTTCATCGCAAATTTTAAGAGAGCGTTGAACAATATTTAAGTGTCCTTTAGTTATGGGGTCAAATGTTCCTGCATATATGCCTATTGAATGTTCCATGTTAAACCTTTTTATCTCTCTTCTTGTGGAATTTTTTTACCATACTATCACAAAAAGGATTATAAATTTTATAATCCTTTTTGTTGTATGATTCTAGTTCTCGTTATTATTGTTATTGTTTATGTTATCGTCAGATAATAAATCAGTTTGCCCCTGTGAGTTCTCTGATTCGCTTTCGCCCACATCTTCCCCACCGCTTTCGCCGACAGTTTCCGCCATGCTAGTATTAGGAATGTTGCCACCGCTATCACTATCGCCACCGCCGTCTATGGTTTCGTCAATGTTTTCCATGTCTTCTTCGTCTTCCTTAGCCACTAAGGTTAATGAGATGACTTTTTCGTTTTTGTTCATCTTGAAGATCGTAACACCTTGAGTTTTACGCCCTGCGATACGAACATCGCCAATACGACAACGAATAATTTGCCCACCGTTGGAAACGATCACGATATCGTTATCTTCTTCAATGATCAAACTTTGAACAACATTCCCATTACGCTCGCTCACTTCGATACTGCCAACACCTTTACCACCACGAGCGGCCGTGCGATATTCATAGATCGATGTACGTTTACCATAACCATTTTCGCAAACAGTTAATAGGAATTGTTCTTTTTCCAATAATTCGGCTAATTTCTCATCGGAAATATTGCTTGGTTTTTCTATCGGTTCGCCACGACGTAAGGCTTTAGAATATTTAACAAAGGCTTGGCGTTGTTCGGTTTCAACTTTCACGTGATTTAGTATGCTCATACTTACCACTTGATCGCCGTCATTTAAGCGAATCCCACGCACGCCCAAACTATTACGGCTTTGGAATACACGAATAGAAGAAACTGGGAATCTGATACACATCCCTTTTTGTGCAGAAAGTAAGATGTCGTTTTCTTCGGTACAAATTCTTACACTAATTAGAGATTCGCCATCGTTTAGCTTCATGGCTATTTTACCATTTGTTCTTACATCTTTGAAATCGGAAATTTTATTTCGTCTAACCGTACCAGATGCGGTAACGAACATTAAGAATTTACCTTCCCAATCCTCTTCATTTTCCGATAAAATTAGCACGGATGTAACTTTTTCATTCTCTTGTAATGGTAACAGATTAACTAAAGCCTTACCCTTAGCGGTTGGGGTGGAAAGCGGTAGCTTATAGGTTTTCATTTTATAAACGATACCACGATCCGTAAAGAATAAAATCGGTTGATGAGTATTAGCGATAAACACATCAGTAACTAGATCTTCTTCTTTAGTTGTCATCCCACGGCGACCTTTACCGCCACGGCGTTGAGCTTGATAGGTTGAAAGTGGCACACGTTTAATATAGCCTGTATTTGTGGTTGTTACTACCATTTCTTCTTTTTGGATAAGATCTTCAATATCTTGAGAGAATTCTAAATCAGAAATTTGGGTACGGCGTGGAGTGGCAAAGCGTTCTTTTGCAATGGCAAGCTCATCCTTTAAGATTCCCAATAATTTATCACGAGATGAAAGAATAGATAAATATTCGGCGATCTCATCGGCAATAACTTTCAGATCATCGCCAATTTTATCACGTTCCATCCCTGTTAATCTGTGTAATCTTAGATCTAATATGGCTTTCGCTTGAATATCCGATAGTTTATATTGACCATTTTCCACTTGACGATCAGGCTCATCCAATAGAGCTATCATTGGTTCGATCTCACGAGCGTCCCATGATTTTTCCAATAGTAGATCCTTTGCCTCTACGGGATTAGGTGCTTCTCTTACTATCTTAATAACGTCATCCACATTCACGACCGCAATGGCTAAACCTGCTAAGACATGGGCTTTTTCACGAGCTTTTTTAAGCTCAAAAATGGTTCTCCTTGTGATAACTTCTTCACGGAATTCAACAAATGCCACTAGAATATCACGTAAGTTCATTTGTTGCGGACGCCCCTTATTTAGGGCTAGCGAGTTAACCGCAAAACTACTTTGCAGAGCCGAGAATTTATATAGCTGGTTTAAGACTACTTCAGGATGATGATCACGTTTAATTTCCACAACTACACGCATACCATTTCTATCGGATTCATCTCGAATATCGCTGATACCTTCGATACGTTTATCACGAACCTGTTCTACAATTTGTTGGATCATACGTGATTTTAGCACTTGGTAGGGAATTTCTGTGATGATAATAGCTTGGCGATCTTTTCTTATCTCTTCGATTTCCGCCTTACCACGAGTAACAATTGAGCCACGACCAGTATAAAAGGCTCTTTTAATTCCGCCTCTACCTAGAATGATCCCACCTGTGGGGAAATCTGGACCGAACACGTATTGTTCGTTAATTTCTTCTACGGTTAGATCAGGATTATCCACCAAAGCACAACAGGCATCGATTACTTCGCCCAAGTTATGCGGTGGGATATTAGTGGCCATACCAACGGCGATTCCCCCTGCTCCGTTCACTAGAAGATTCGGATAGGTGGCAGGTAATACCACAGGCTCCCATATGGTTTCATCGTAGTTGGGAGTAAAATCAACCGTATCTTTATCGATATCAGCGATGAGATCATGAGCCGAACGTGCCATACGTGCTTCCGTATAACGCATAGCCGCCGCCGAATCACCATCAATAGAACCGAAGTTCCCTTGACCGTCGATCATTGGTAAACGCATCATGAAGTTTTGAGCAAGACGTACCATGGCATGATAAATGGCCATATCACCATGTGGGTGATATTTACCCATTACATCCCCTACAATACGGGCAGATTTACGGAATGGACGGTTATAATCATAGCCCCCTTCTTTCATGGCGAAGAGTATGCGACGATGTACAGGCTTTAAGCCGTCTCGAACATCGGGCAATGCACGAGATACAATTACACTCATGGCATAATCTAAGTAGCTTTGTTGCATTTCCTTTTCAATTGTAATCGGTTGGATTACTTCTTCATAGGAATTATTTTCTGGAATCTCATCACTCATAATATGTAAGTACCTTTGGTATTGTGTGTAAATGTTCTTAGGTTTAATAGGTTTATAGGATTAAACATCCATAAACATTATTTTACTCTTCTAAAATTGATGTTTCTTCTTTTTTAGCGTTTTGGGCTATGGCCTCATTCATGGCGATATCCATTTCATTAATATTACATAAGCCAAGAATCACAGGATCTTTAGCCTCGAGAATCGCATAATTTTTATGAGATCTATCTCGAATGCTTTCGATGGTAGTTTTGGTTGTGCCTACTAGTTTCATGATTTGCTTATCCGACAACTCTGGACGATTCTGAATTAGCCATAACACGCCGTCGGGTTTAGATTGGCGTTTGTTAATGGGCGTGTATTTTGCCCCAATACGCTTTTTAAGTAAAGGATTTTCTCGAAGTTTTAATCTTTTCTTCGGATCATTCTGACATTCGTCAATTTGCTTTTGTGTTAACTGCCCTGATTCGATAGGATTTTCCCCATGAACATTAGTAGCGATATCGCCATCGGCAATTGCTTGGATCTCAATAGTATGTAAACCGCTAAAATCTGCTATCTGATCGAATGTTAATGATGTATTATCAATTAACCATACCGCTGTTGCTTTAGGCATAATAGGTAAAGCCATTGTATTCCCCCTTAAGTTGCTCTTATTACATAGAAAACCTATAGTTTTAAAACTATAGGCATTCTATATCTTTTAAAATTTATGAAATTATACATTAATTTTTTCTTAAGGTCAAACCATTTTTTATATTTTTTATATTTCAAAGCTTTTGTTGATATCTTCTTTTTCTTTTAAGCTTTGAACTATTGGAATCATACTACCTTTCAATCTTTCTTCCAAATCGAAATGAATGAGTTTAAATTCGGTCATTGCCTGTATTTCCTTGGCGAATTCCCCAGTTTTGATACAGACAGGATATAAACCCGAAGCAATAACAAAATAATAAAATAATGTATATGCCCAACCGTCCAAGGTTAGATAGTCAGATATGTCCGACATTTTTTTCACTTGCAAAGGAATATCCTCAACTACAAATTTACGATAATTATAAATAGTTTCGTAATCTGCGTTATTTTCGATGGTTCTTGCTATCAATGAATTAATTTTGTAAAATAACATTGCTTGTTCTTTATCTTGACGTGAAACTTCAATAATAATATTTACCACATCTTCAGGATTATGGATATTATCCTTTTCTTTTTCTAGTTTGTCAATTAAAGAATCGGTTATATATATGAGTGATGTTTTATATATGGAAAAAAATATTGCCTCTTTAGAGGGAAAATATTTATACAAAGCTGGTTTTGATATCCCAATCTCGTTTGCTATTTTGCCAAGGCTGATTTTTTCATACGGCATGATTTTAAACATTTTTAAAGTTGCTTTTAAAATATTATTTACACGCTCTTCTATTTGTTTTTCTGTTCTAGCTCTGATAAATGACATAGTGGTTCTCCATTACAATCGCTTTAAACTTAGGGCTGTGAAAAATAAAGTACTTACTTCAAGGCCGCATAAGAAGATGAAAATTAGTTAAATATATACTTTAATGCAATGCGATATATGCACCGTAAGTATATTAACACTGTTATTTAAACTGTATTGTAACTAAATTTTCAAAAGTCCAATAACTGTATTTATACTTTAATAAATACCATGACTTTATTTTACTATTTTTTTCTTAACAAGTCAAGGAAATAAATAAGTATTTTTTTTACTCTTATAATTTATAACAAAATTTAAGCAGAAATACAAATGATATTGCCAAAATAATTATCAAAGGAAAGCCCAATTTAAAGTAATCTTTAAACTTATATCCACCTGGGGTCATTACTAACAGATTGGTAGGATGAGAAAAAGGAGTTACAAAAGAAGCATTTGCTCCAAGAACAACACTCATGGCAAAAATCATAGGATCAACATGTAAATCTTTGGCAATACTCACGGCGATAGGAGTAAATAGAACCGCACAAGCGTGATTCGTTAGGATGTTAGTAAAAAAGGCAACGATCAAAAACAATAAGGATACCGCAAGCAGTGGATTATTTTTCGGCAAGTAATTTACAATGATATTAGCGATCCAATCATCAGTACCAGTAATATCCAAACCATTGGCCATGGCTAAGGCACACACCACCAAGGATACGATTTTGAAATCTATGGCTTTTTTAGCGAACTTTAAAGGTAAACACTTGAATACAATCATCATAGACGCTCCGACAAAACTTGCCACTTCTGTGGATAATACTTGAGTGATAATACTAGATATCATAATTAAAAATATAATGATAGCAATGGGATAATGTCTATTTGATGTGAATATCTTGCGAGTATACTCAAGGAGAACTAAGTCGCTATTTTCTCGAATGTCTTTGATTTGCTTTTCGTATCCCACAAGAAGAATATGATCGCCCACTTGCATGGTTTTATCGACTATACTTTTACTTACTTGGCCTTTATTCATCTCATTTTGATTAACTAAATGCGAATCTTTAATTCCTAATAAATTAAGGCCTGTGGACATATGATGTAACACCGAACTTATCTTTTTACCCCTATATGATGATTGGCTAGATACTAAAGTCTCTACTATTTCCGGCCCTGTGTCGTTGTTAAGATTATTATCCAATAGATAATGATGAACGTTGTAAGATGTGAGAAACTTTATAATATCCTGTTGTTTTCCCACTATCTGCAGAGTATCATTTTGGCGAATCGTTCTAGAGTTATTATTTAAAATTTCGACCGAGCTAAAGGATGAAAAGCAAGAATCTTCCAATTGTAAATCCATTAGCAACTTGTTATTTTCCACATTAAATTCTATAATAAATAGCGAATCTTGGCTTTTTTCTTCTTGAGCCGAATTATTGGGAAGTATTTTAGCGGAAAATATCGCCAAATAGACTATGCCAACCGCTCCCAATATCACCGCAGGAATAAATGTTTGATAAAAAGAGAATCCAGATAGTCCTAAATTGCGTAAACTTGTGTGTACTAGGATGTTAGTCCCTGATCCGATTAGGGTTGTCATTCCCCCTAGGGTAGATATGTACGCCAAAGGCAGTAGGATTTTTGAATGACTAATTTTTAAGGCCTTACTCACTTCCATTACTATGGGAATGAATAACATTACAGTAGGGATATTATTAAAGTATCCAGATATCAAATACACGCCGATAAACATACTAATTAAGGCTGACCTTTTGTTGATCTTTGAGATTCGAATGAATAAATTGGAAACACTATCAAGAACTCCAGTGTGAAATAATCCTTGTCCGACTATGGATAAACAAACAATTGAGATCAATGATGAATTAGAAAATCCTAAAAAAACACCTTGAAATAAAGTTCCGTCATTTAAGGGAAATATGGCAAAAATCAAGGCCATAGCCGATACACTGGCGATAGCGGTAGCTTCTAAAGATATCACTTCAGTAACTAACATCAGTAAAGTTATCAAAATGACAATCAACACCGATATTCTGTGTAAATGTGGGATTGATCTTGTGATCTCTAAGAGCTGATTGTGAATATATAACATGCGGAAATTCTTTATTTTATTAAATTTAGATTGAAATGTTGTAATCTAGGATAAATATATGATATACTGTATATATAATAAGTATATCCATACTTAACAATCTATTTATGCAATATATTTATCAAGATAAAACAAGACAAAAAGAGATAACAAGAAATAATAAGAGAGAAAATAATGAACGCCTTAGATAATAATAACAAAGACTTAACAAGCATTATAGTAATTCCTGCAAGAATGCAATCAAGCAGATTACCCAACAAACCCATGAAAGATATTTGCGGTTTGCCGATGATCTTACGAGTGGTAGAACAAGCGAGAAAATCCAAAATTGGCGATGTTATAGTAGCCTGTTCCGAGCAAGAGGTATTTGATTGCGTATCAGATTTTGGAGCTACTGCGGTAATGACAGACGCAAGTTTACCATCGGGAAGCGATCGAGTTTGGCAAGCTATCGAACGTTTAAAGTTGGAAAATAGTGTTGATATCATAGTCAACCTCCAAGGCGATCTCCCACTCATTGCTCCCGAATCTATTATTGATGTCCAACAAGCTTTAATACAAGACCACACTTGCACATATGATATTGCAACATTAGCATGTTCTAGTAATGATATTAAAGAAATAAATGATCCGAATGTAGTTAAAGTTGTTACCCCCTTACCAGCAAACGCCCCTTACGGCTCAACCGCTAAAGCTCTATACTTCTCTCGCCAACCCGTGCCATATGTGAGAAATAACAACGGCACATCTCATATTTATCATCATGTGGGAATCTACGCCTATCGCACTAAATCACTAAAAAAGTTCGTTAATTTACACGAAGGTATCCTAGAACAAAGCGAAAAACTCGAACAACTTCGAGCTTTAGAAAATAATATGAACATCTGCTGTAGCATAGTAACCGACATGCCCATCGGCGTCGACACCCAATCAGACCTAGAACAAGCCATTAAAATCTTCCAAGAATTATAACCCCCACACCTACACAAGACTCACACTTTATAACACCAGCAATATAACACCACCAATTTTCCACTTCAAACCATTTTTTATTTCAGGCCAACTATAAGAGTACGGCGTAAAGTAAATTCGTATATAATCGTATATTTATCTGTATAGACATTCCATATTACATCTTTTCTTGTTTATATTCTTTATATTTACGGCCTAAACTAGATATAATACGAATACTGTTATAGATATTTTACATATATTATAACAGATTAGTAACCCATATCAAAATAGCTATTTTATTAAAGCATATCCAATTAAAGCATATTTTATTTGTGATCAGCTAGAATTTATCATTGCTGGCTTAAATAATAGGCCAGCAATGATAAAAAACAAACCAATAAACCAAGTTAGATGAGATGAGATGAGATGAGATGAGATGAGATAAAACGAAACGAAACAAAACAAAACAAAACGAGATGAAAAGAGCTAAGATGAGCTAAGCTAATAAGACAAAAAAAGAAAAGCAATGAAGATAAAATCCCATAAAATCCAGAATTTTAGCTTAAAGATATAACCATATTATCAATTAATCTTGCCTTACCTAAGTGGGCGGACATTAGGATTACAATGTGGGTTGTATCTTGTGATATTTCTTCAAGATTTTTAGCATCACGTAGGAAAAGTTCATCACGTTTGAAAGATTTTTCTTCTAGTTTTACATTGGCTTGTTCTAGGATCTTAGCATAGTCGGTACGGTTATTTTCTAGGAGTTGTTGTTTGATCCATAACATTGTTTGATAAAGGCTAGGAGCGATTTTTCGTTCATTTTCTGTGAGATAGTTATTTCTAGAACTCATGGCCAAGCCGTCAGATTCTCGAACGATAGGGACATTTTTTATAATAACATCGAGCGATAAATCCTTAACCATTTGCTTTATAATAGCCAATTGTTGGAAATCTTTTTCGCCAAAAAAGGCGTAATCTGGTTGAATTATATTAAATAACTTATTAACCACAGTAGCCACACCACGAAAATGCCCAGGGCGAAGTTTACCTTCTAACATATTACTAAGGGGTAAAACTTCAACTACTGCTTGATTATCTAACCCTTTAGGATACATAATTTCAGGAGTAGGAGTAAAAATCAGCTTAACACCAAGATCTCGTAAGGAATTGGAATCATCTTCCAAAGTTCTCGGATAAGCCTTAAGATCCGCCTGTTTATCAAACTGCAAAGGATTAACAAAAATACTCGAGACAACCACATCACAAGTGTTAATGGCTTGGGATACAAGTTGCAAATGCCCCTTATGTAGATTGCCCATTGTTGGTACAAATCCTATGATTTTCCCTTGGGATTTATAGGATTTTATTTGTGCTTTAACATCTTCTATCTTTGATAAAATATCCATATTATTAATCCTTTCTAGTTTTGCTTATTTCTAACTTTGCTTATAAGTGGGAATTCGTTTAGTGATTTAAAACAAGTGAATGAGTGATTTTTACCCTTAAAATGTATGCTCTTCTGCAGGGAATATTAGATCATTAACTTCTTTAACATATAGCTTAATTGCGTCCAAAATATTCCCTGTAGGTTCGAGGAAATTCTTGGAAAACATGGGGATGTAGTTGGCAGATATTCCTAAAACATCGTGCATAACCATAATTTGCCCATCGGTAACATTTCCCGCTCCAATACCTATTACAGGAACGTTTAAAGCTTGAGTTATCTTTTCGGCTAGTTCTTTTGTTACGCATTCCAGAAGAATGATTTTAGCTCCCGCCTCTTCCAACGCCAAAGCGTCTGCGATAATAGAATCATGTAAGCTTTGATCTCGTCCTTGCACTTTGTATCCGCCCATAACGTTAACAGATTGCGGAGTCAAACCCAAATGAACGCACACGGGAACAGATCGGCGAGTAAGTTCTCTTACGGTTTCACACAACCAACCGCCCCCTTCTATCTTAACCATATTCGCCCCTGCACGCATGAGAGTTCCTGCATTTATGCAAGCGTCATGCACGTTGGCGTAACTCATAAAGGGCATATCAGCCATAAGCAATGAATTCTTATTCCCTGCTCTAACATTTTTTGTATGATAAGCGATATCTTCCACTGTTACAGGAATGGTTGAATCATGACCTTGTAAAACCATTCCCAAGGAATCGCCCACCAACAGCACAGGCACTTCTGCCTCTTCAAACAATTTAGAAAAACTCGCATCATAAGATGTTATTGAAGCGAATTTCTTGCCATCTGACTTTAGTTTATTTAATGTACTAATAGTAACCTTTTTCATAAATTCCACCTTATATATATGACCATATCTAAAAATTATATTTCTGTATATTTATATACTAAAAAACCAAGAATTGCAACAGACAAAGCAAATAAAAAATATAATAGATGATAATAATTAAGTTCAAAAGTATCAAGAGATATGATCTGCCCTACAATACCGTAAATACCGCCCATGGTGGCAATGGTAACAAAGACCTTTAAAAATGGCACTTTAAAATTGGGTTTCTTATAAATTCCCAACTTATTCTTGCGGATTCGCACTGTAGCAACAAAAAGCAAAACATAAAAGCACCAAAATAATATAGTTGGAATATCCGAATAGGTATTAAATACCTGTTCCGCATTATGATAATAATAAGCAATAAAAAACCCAACCGATATATATATACAAACAATCTTATACATAACCATTGCCGAAACATAAGGAGTATTATTTTTTGAAACCTTAAGTAAAAGTTGTAATTTAGCCTTTTTACTATTGAAAAACAATCCGTATATGGAACGTTGAGCCAGTAGAGTATATCCATTTAAGGCAATAAAAGCCGATATCACAATGAAAAACTCTATAAATTTACCGCCACTTTTCGAGAGAATCAATTCGGCAATACTAAAGATGTTAACATTCTTAGAATTATAAGCAATTTCCGCTCCACTTACCACATGCAGGATTCCCACATTAAAGCCAATATATATCACAGCAATAATCAAAATACCAAGAATGATAGCCAAAGGAATATTCCTTTTAGGATTTTTAAATTCAGGAGTAATCGTTGAAACAAATAGCCAACTCTCAAAGGCAAATAAGACCGATATCAAAGCCGTACCGACAGCCTCGAAGATACTTTTATGCACCATGGCCGCACCTATTATATGCAAATTATCGCCTGTTACTTCACTAGTTGGCGAATGATAGAAGATCCCCGCAATGGCGATGATCAACAAAGGTAAAAGCTTTAAAACCGAGCCTACTCGTTGAAACAATCCCCCTAAAAAAGATGAGAGTATATTCAAAATAAAAACAAAGCTAATAAAAAATATCACTAACAAAAACTGTTCTAAAATATTCGCATGAAACCCTATGAATTGGTAAGTATAGGACATGGAATAATATGCCTCCAAGCATATGATCATGGGAAAATATAACAAGGTTTGAGAAAATCCCACACTAAAGCCTAAGCGTTCGCCATAAGCGTAAGACATTAGTACTTGAATTCCCCCTGTTTTATTCGCACTGCTCACAAGCTCACTAATGACCAAACCTGCCGATAATGTTAATATCGCTCCCAATATCCAAGTATAAATTGCATATGTACCAGATCCACCAGTTGCCAACAATATGGGTTGTGCTTTGAAATATATACCAACCCCAATTACCACTCCCACAACCAAGGTTATAGCGGTAAATAAACCATATTTAGCTTTTAAATCTTCAACCATGTATTTTATCCTGCAGTTAAGTTAAATTCAGTTAAGTTAAGTTAAATTAAATTAATAAGTGGTGTGAAAAATTACCTATGATTTACAATCATATAACAATCCTATAGAATAAGTCAACAAGATTTACAATGGAATCAGGTAATTTTTTAGATAATCCTAATAAAGTCATGTAAATATATGAATCAGTGTTATTTTATCTCTACTATCTTTCTAATTACTTTACAGATTTTCAAAATATATAGCAAGATATAAAATTAAAGGCAAACATTAGATTTAAAAATTAAACTCACAAGATGAGAAAAAGTACTTGATATCCTCTCTATGAGTACACATATGATGTATAATATGATATATAAATATTTTAAATGAGCAATAAGAAAGGATTTATAATGTTATCTATATTAATGATCAATTGGGCAGATAATCTTGCCACATCAGCAATTACCCATTTAAAAAGCAAAGTATCAGAGCCAGCGATTGGGAGCTTAGTATACTGTGATCTTGTAGGTGGAATGTTCGAAGAGTGCCAACATTCAGGCATATATATTGGCGATGGGCGTATCGTAGGATTAAATCGTACGGGAGCTATTAGCTCCGAAAATGGCCATGGCTTTACTTCGGGCGGATTAGGTTGGTCCATTTATGTATCTTGCGATAATGCAGGATATCCTGTAGGATCTAAAGAAATCGCCGATCGTGCCATGCAAAAACTAACCACTACTACAGATTATAACGTGCTATTAAATAACTGTCATCAATTTAGTTCAGGTTGCGTTACTGGAAACTTTGGCAATAAAAACAAACTCTTAACCGACGTAAAAACTCTAGCCAAACTCGAACTCAACGCCACCGAATGGCGAGTATGGAAACGCAAAGTAATATAAGCTAAAGATATGTGAAAAATGGGCTAATGTGGGCATAACCTGCACATCTTAGCCCATTTCTCATATATTTTAAGATGTTTTCTTGTATATCTTTTTGTCTATATTAAAATATTAATTCTTGTAAAATGGGAATAACTATGATAATATCTCTTTATAAGAGCAATCCAAATAATAGCAATCCAATTCAAGATAAATTTAAAGAGAATAACCAATGAATGATAATGCCCAAATAAAAAAACTGATCATCGCAGTTGTAGAAGATCAAAAACAAGAATTTGCTCTAGATTTTGAGATCTCGCAAGATATGTCATTTATTGGCGACAACTCTGTATTTGATTCTATCGAGCTAATAAGCTTTATTACCGAACTTGAATCCACCTTCGAAACCGCATATAAGCACGAATTTTCCCTAGTAAATGAGACCGCTTTCTCTTTTACCGACAGTCCATTTTTAAGTTTGAATACACTCATCGAT
This sequence comes from Rhodospirillaceae bacterium MC!, assembly GCA_002632265.1. Classification (GTDB taxonomy): domain Bacteria; phylum Pseudomonadota; class Alphaproteobacteria; order MC1; family MC1; genus MC1. Next base: position 107,536 of record NQOV01000012.1, on the reverse strand, counting down.
CATATTGCAAAACTAATCTAAACCCTTAAGCTATCCGCAATTCTCTAAAGTGAATGGATAGCCTACTTTTTCCTTTAAGGCTCTAATATCATCTTGCGTATCTTGAGACAGTATACTTAAATCACGATTTTCTAGATAGGGAAGATTTTTCATAAGCTCTTGCGTATTACTTAGAATAACCTTATTAAATTTGTGTTCTTCAGATCCTAAAATAAATGTCTCATGAGCATAATCAGTAATGAAACTTTCCTTATACTTCGTAGCCAGATCCATAGGCTTAACGAAATATTTATAGATAATTTCTCGCTTATTCTCATTGGTATGACTCTCATTGTGAGTTTCAAGGATACCGTTGAAATTCTTATAATATCTATATTCCACTCCTGCCTTATTTTCCAAATAATGAACATAGGTAAAGAAATCCGTACATAATTCCATATAACTCACAATCATAATATTGCCATTTGCTTTAGTGAACTTATCAAAAAAGCTATCCTTTCCAAAGGGATTTATGATATTATCTTGAATGTTAAGATCGAAATAACCATGATCATGCCAAAAATCCATATTACCTAAAAGTGTATAGGAAAATACAGGATCATAGGTGCGATTCTCAAGATTTTGAGCTAAGGCCTGTTGCGATAGCATACATAAATCACACGGCGAAGTTGCAGGATTAAAGGATCTTGTTCTTAGGAAATTATAGGAAAAAGCAGGCAAAGCCCAAGGATAATCTCGCAATTCATCAGATAGTATCTCATACCAAGTATTGGCTATTTTGCTAGCTTTTTTCCCTACTCCTGCGAATTTTCCCAAGCCTAAAAGAGTCGGTTGGATGATAATTGGTTGATTCTTAGGTATGCTAGCTTTGATTTTTGCTAATAGATTTCTCACATCCTTTTCATCATAAGTATTTTTAGCGATCTCTTTATAATAAGAATTTACATCATAGTGAGACATTATAGCATAATGGGACATTAATTCACTTCCTAAGCATTTCCTAAAGGGTATAATATATTGTTTTAACATCATAACAGATATCACAACTATTTTCAAATATTTTTTAAAAATTTTAAATATTGACTTTTTTTCCCATAAGTAGTATATTACATATAAAGGACTGTGAAAAATCAGCTAAACTGTGCTTTTTCACAGTCCTTATAAAATTGTAGAAATTATGGAGCTTACATCGTGATCAAAATAGAAGAATTCATAGCCAACATTGTCGACGAGCTAGAAATTGAAGAAGAATGCACCGCAAATACCGATTTTAAAGAATTGGAAGATTGGTCATCAATTTCTTTATTTTATTTATCAACATACATTGAAAATGAATTCTCTGTAACAATCTCCTTTGGGAAATTTGAAGAGTTAACCACTTTCCAAGATATGTATGATTTCATTAAAGGAAGCTTATAAATGTTTACTATTGACGGTGTGTGCTTAGAGGCCATATCTGCATGCGTGCCAAAAAATACCATACAAAATCTACCGATTGCCGAAAGATTATTTGGGGAAAAAGCTAGTAAGATTGTTAAATCCTTAGGAATTCCAGAAAGACGAGTTTGTAAAAATAAAAATACTTCCTCGCTGGATCTCTGCATGGTGGCTGCCGAAGAATTGTTTAAAGATAACACTATAGATAAGAACGATATCGGAGCGATTATCTTTGTTACCATGTCGCCCGAATATCTTATGCCCAATAATGCGACTTTGGTTCAAGAAAAACTATCTTTAAGTAAAAATATTCCTGCTTATGATATCAATTTAGCATGTTCTGGTTATCCTTTTGGTCTGTGGAATGCGTCGATGATCGCAAAAACAACAGGCAAAAAAGTACTACTTCTTGACGGCGAAAAACAAAGCCATATCACATCGGATACAGACCGATCTACCAGCCTAATATTTTCGGACGCTGGTACGGCCACCATTGTATCCCCTAGTAATAATACACAAAAATGGATTTTTAACTTCAGAACTGACGGTAGTAAACATGAGGCGATCGTCATAAAAGATGGCGGTAGTAAAAACTGGCTTGATGAAAATTCTCTCATTAAAAGAGAAGTTGTTGAGGGATCTTTACTTGCTCCTACTCATATCCAAATGGACGGCATGGGAGTATTGGCTTTTGTTTCTGCTACCGTACCAGAAAGTATCAAAGAGCTACTAAATAGTAACGATATTAGCGTGGATGATGTGGATAATCTTCTTTTACATCAAGCCAATAAGTTTTCCATTAAGCAGATATCAAAATCCTTGAAAATTGATTTAGAAAAAACCCCTATTGTGATTCATAAATACGGAAACACAAGCTCGGCAAGTATCCCCCTTAATATATGCGATACTTTTAAGGGCGAATTTGAAAACAAAAATATTCTAATGTCAGGCTTTGGGGCGGGTCTATCTGTGGGAAATGCTTATATAAATACGCAAAACTGTCGCTGTTTGGGAGTGATAGAATATGACTTCTAATGATAATGATAATGGTAATACTAATGGTAACGAAAATAACAACAAGCAGATCTTAATAACAGGTGCTACTGGTGCTTTAGGTTTTTCTTCGGCTTCTTATCTCTATGAGCAAGGATATAATATTATCGTTGTTGGCAGAAATATGGAAAAATTACAAGATATGTATAAAAATTTTACCGCTAGCCAATGCACAATCATACAAAACCCCTTAGTAAGCGAAGAGGCCATTAAAGGATTATTCAAAACCATTAAAGAAAAAATCGGCAAGCTCGACGCTCTTGTAAATTGTGCAGGAGCAATCAATGAAAAACCTATAAATATCGTTAAAGAACAAGATATTATGGATATTTTCCACATTAATACCTTTAGCCCCATTCTCTTAACCAAGTATTTTTCCAAGAAAAGTAATCATAATGCAAACGCAAGTATTATATTCATATCTAGCCTAGCAAGTTACAACGGCTCGAAAGGACTTTCCATATATGCCAGCACTAAAGGAGCGTTGGACGGGATGATCATGTCTTTATCCGCAGAATTTAACGGCGACATCCGTGTCAATTCCATTGTTCCCGGTATGATGGATGACGGCATGGGCAGTAATTTTATCAAAAACATCTCCAACGAAACCCACGAAAAATTCCAAAAAGACTACATTCTCGGCCTCGGCAAAGCCCAAGATGTGGCTCACATGATAGAATATCTAATCTCGGAAAAATCCCGCTGGATCACAGGTCAAAAATTCTTCCTAGATGGCGGATACCTTAGCCGATAAGTATAAGCGAATATCAACAGATAGATTTATCAATCAGCAAGCAATAAAGCAAAAAACCTTAGTAATAAATAATTACTAAGGTTTTTTATAATATACTAGTGAAAACGATGACCCACTCGGTGAACATTGTGGCTGCTTTCTTCCGAACCTGACCAAATCCATGAGCCTTGCGTCCATCATTTTCATTTTTTATGATATCTTATTTATGAGCTAAAGTCAATACAAAAATAAATTTAAATTTATTTAGCTTTATAAATACCACGCATGCCCTCAACCGCCTTGAATTCATCGGTAATACCGATAATTGTTTCCGAACTACCTAAAAATAAATAGCCTTCAGGAACTAACTTTTTACGAATTTCCGAAAGAATCTTTGTTTTAGTTTCAACATCAAAGTAAATCAATACGTTACGCAAGAATACCACGTCGAACTTTTGAATGAAGTTTAAGGGTTCTAGTAAATTTTGTTGTTTAAAAGTAACATGCTTTTTAACTTCATCTTTTACTCTCCAACCTTTATTATTTTGATCAAAATATTTAACTAAAAGATTAACAGGTAAACCACGTTGAACTTCAAATTGGGTATACACCCCCTCTTTAGCAATGTCTAAAATATCGTTAGATAAATCAAAGGCCGTAATGTCCGTTCTCCAACCTTGCAATAAGGTTTTATTTTCTTCGAAAATCATAGATAATGTATAAGGTTCTTGCCCACTCGAACAAGCTGCACTTAAGACATTAATTGCCTTTCTCGTACCCTTTAGTTCAATAAGTTCAGGTAAAATTTTCTTTTCAAAATCAACAAATGGCGTACTATCACGATAGAAATATGTTTCATTTGTTGTCATCGCCTCAATAACATCGCTAGCAATGGCAGATAAGGGCGAAGTTTTTATTTTAAGAGCTAACTCATCAAGGTTTGCTAGATTATGATCTCCACATACTTTATCTAAACGGCTTTCCAATAAGTAGATTTTTTCTTCTACAATTACAATACCTGATCTCTTTTTGATAAATTCTGATAATATTTTAAAGGTTTCTGTTTTCATATTATATTCTCGCTTCTTTCATATATTTAACGGTTTTTCTTGCCAACTCATCCAGTGGAGAAACCACAGAACAAATATTAGCAGTAGCAACCGCACCAGGCATACCCCACACCGCAGAAGTTTCCTCATTCTGTGCAAAGATAGTACCGCCACTTTCTCGTAACTTAATACAACTCTTTTTACCGTCCGATCCCATACCTGTTAAAATTACTGTTAACATTTGAGAGGCTTTATACTTTTTAACCAAACTATCAAGCATTTCATCAACCGCAGGGCGACAAAAGTTTACTTTAGGAGTTTGCTTTAAACGTATAACGTTATTTTGCCCATCGGCACTTGTTCCTAAGTGCATGTGAAAATCACCAGGAGCTAAATAGAATTTACCATTTTCAACCACCATGTTTTCTTGAGCTTCAATAACTTGGAAACCTGTATTCATGGTCAATTGATCTGCCAATCTAGCAGTAAAAATCGGTGGCATATGTTGAGTGATAAACACTGGAACATCTGTTCGCAAACCGCACCTTTTTAATTCCTTTAAAAAAGTCGTTAAAGCTGCAGGCCCGCCTGTAGATGAACCTATGGCTAATAATTTAGGCGGTAAAACTGCTTGCGGTTTCACAAGATTGTAAGGCTTACCCGCAAAAAGACTTTCATCTGCATGATGAGAGCTAATAATTTCATCTTTCTTATTAAATGGCGAATTCGAGTATTTATTCGTACTCCCTGTAGTTGAAGTTCCCTTACTTATGGTCGGTTTACCACTTGGAGTAGCTATTTTGCTAGGACGTTCCATCTGTGAATTAGCTTCTTTCTTCGCCGTTGGTATGGTCTTCTTAACAGAAGGCGGAGAAGTTGATGCTTTCGCAGGCGTTACAGTACTAAAATCTGATGAATGATGGTCAGGCGTTGAATCCTTTGCACTCTTCGAATGACTTTTGTTGCTAACTGACAGCTTACTATGTGTAGTTGGCGGAGCTTCGGAATTAGTGCCACGTTTATTTTGAATGATCTGACCATGAGTCAAAACCAATTCGGAAAGCGATCGCCAAAATTCTTCTTTACTTGTTCCACCAGCAATATCTGACGGTTTCAATATGTAATCTGATACACCATTTGAAACCATATCTAATACACGTTCCGCATATTGATTGCTCAAAGCAGAGACAACAATAATAGCAACATCTTTACCTTCTTTTAATATGTCCATAGACATATCATAACCATCTTTACCTGGCATTTCAAGATCAGACAAAATAACTTCAGGGTTATAGCGATGCCATTTTTCAATACCAGAAATACCATTATTGGCAGTAGATATCACTTCTATTCCGATTACTGTTTCTAAGTGGTCAGAAATCATCTTCCTTACAACTAGATTATCATCAACAATCAAAACTTTTATAGGTTGGAACATAAAATTATCCTATGTATTTATAATTAATTCGTTTATACATAACTGCATTTAGTTATATAAATTAATACTCTAATGTTATAAAATACCAGTTTGCTCAAACTTCATACGAATTAAATCAGCATCAAACGGTTTCATAATATATTCATTCGCACCAGCTTCTAAAGCTTTTTGAATATGATCTACGCCGTTTTCTGTTGTAACAAAAATTACAATAGGATTACCACCATTTGGCATATTTCTTAGATCTCTAAGAAATTCCAGACCATTTTTATTGGGCATATTCCAATCAAGTAAAATTACATCTGGCATGCTATCTTGACACGAGTTATAGGCTTCTACGCCGTCAACTGCCTCAATGGCGTCAAAGCCCAATTCAGTAACAATCTTAGATGCAACCATTCTGATCACTTTTGAATCATCTACTACTAAACATTTTTTCATTTTTCAATTCCTTTTGCATAATGAAACATTTTCATATTTTGTTTTAAGTGTGTTAATGTTAATTATGATAATAATATTTAACTTTTAAATTAAAGCATTAATTTAAATCAAGTCAAATATTATTACCTTGCTCATTATTATTAATTAAGCGTCTTCTTCATCGTCCTGTATGTGAACTTCTACTAATGCTTTTAATAAGCTTTGAGTATCTGATTTTAATGTTACCGCATCAAATCCAGAAATTTCCGCTTTTTTAATTTGCTCTTGTTTATTAATAGAAGAGGCTAAACCGATAACAGGAATCGTTTCAAGTAAAGTATGCCTTAAACTAGAAACAAAGTCAAATATATCTTGTTCGCTCTCTTCATCCGAGCCTAGATCAATGGATGTAACAATAGTGCTTACCGAGAATTCATTAATTACATTTTCGATTTCTGTAATGGATGTTACCGCTACCACTTCGTTACCGCCTGCAGAAAGTTGTGGAATTAGTAAGTTTCTAAAGAAATCATCTTCTTCAGCTACTAGAACTAATGGTTTACTGTTAGATGTTGCCTTACTGGTTTGTCTTGTATCATCATCGAACCAATCAGGGAAGTTTTCGATTAGATAATGAGTAACATCAATAATATCGGTAGAATGATCATCAATAACGGCAGTACCAAGAACGCCTGTGATTTCACTACCCAATTCGATATCCAGATTATCTTCAACAATATCAATGATTTCGTTAACAATTAAAGCAAGTGAGTGTTTACCACGTGTAAACACAAGCATAGGTACGCTACCTGATTCTGGCCATGTGAAATCTGGAGATAAAGGAATAAGCGGTAATAAAATACCACGATATTGAACAACTGGCTTACCGTTAGTATATTCAATTGATTTCATATCCACTTCATCAAGACGAGATACCAACGACAACGGTACACATTTTAACGAATCAGCGTTAGTTTCATCAGCATTCCCACGGAATAATAATAAAGATTGAGATTGACGTGATGATAAATTTCTATTTTGTTGTTGTTGAGCTATACTAGCATCCGTAGAGCTTGTATTATCGCCAGTATTACCTGTGGCATTGGCGATACCGTTAGGATCTAAGATCATCACAACCGAACCATCACCAAGAATGGTATTACCCGAGAAGATCGAGATTTCTTTTAATAATAATGAAACTGGTTTAACCACAATTTCTTCCGTATCGAATACTCTATCCACAATAATACCAAAGGTAGAACTACCCACTTGAGCAACTACGACGAAAAGGTCTTCATCGGAAGATATTTCTTTTGTATCTGATAATTGTAGCAGATTACCTAGGGAAACAAGTGGCAATAACTGATTACGCAATCTTAAGACTGGAGCGTCATTGATCATTTCGATTGTGTGTTCACTACGGTTAGAGGCTAATACCAATTCTAGTACAGAAATTTGCGGAATAGCAAAACGTTGGCCCGATGATTCTAAGATCAATGCCGAAACAATCGCTAGAGTTAAAGGGATCTTAATGGTGAAAGTTACACCTGTTTCGATTGATTCAAGCTCGATCACACCACCAATTTTTTCAATGTTAGTACGAACCACATCCATACCCACACCACGACCAGATACATTAGTTACTTTGGCAGCGGTTGAGAAACCAGCGGCGAAAATAAATAGATGTACTTGAGAGTCTGGCATTTCATCGATCTCTTCTTGGGTACAAAGACCATTTTTTACCGCTTTTTCACGAATACGATCCGTTGGCAGTGGAGCACCATCGTTATAAATTTGAATAACAATATGACCACCTTGGTGGAACGCTTCCAAGCGTAGAATACCAGTTTCAGGCTTACCAAGGTCCGCACGAATATCTGGAGTCTCCACACCATGATCCACCGCATTACGCACCATGTGAGTTAGGGGATCACGAATCAGTTCCAAGACTTGTCTATCAAGTTCGGTTTCTTCACCGACCATTTGCAGATCGATTTTCTTACCTAAATCCATAGATAAATCACGCACGATACGAGGCATTTTATTCCAAGCATTACCGATTGGTTGCATACGTGTTTTCATTACGCCATCTTGTAATTCTGATGTGATATGTGATAAACGTTGCAACGGAACTTTTATGCTACTATCTTCAAAATCACGCACAACCTGCATAAGTTGGTTACGTGTAAGAACTAGCTCTGATACTAATGTCATTAGGTTTTCCAGCACACCCACATCCACACGAATGGATTGATTGGGTTTAGATACTGCATGGCTTGCTTCTTTTTTCGCTACCTTTTTAGGTGGAGCTTTTTTCACTACTGCAGGCGGTTTTGGAGCAGGGGCAGACGCCTCTGGAGCAGGAGCAGGTTTTTCTGCTGGTTTGCTTTTGGCAAGATCAGCCTCTAATTCGGCTTGTAACTGTTCTTCGGTTGCGGCAACTGCTCCGCTAGCGGTAGCCTGTTCAAACTCTGCCATAAATTCGGCAGCAATAGGGAAACCGTCTTCAGAAGTAACTGCTCCTGTATCAGTGGCTGGAGCTGATCCGCCACCTGTAACTTCTTCAAACTCTGCCATAAATTCGGCAGCAATAGGGAAACCCTCATCGGAAGTGATAGCCTCGCCTCCTGCGGGAGCTGGTGCTTCTTCCACTGCTCCAGTACTGCCACCACTACCATCGAATTTTTCAGGATGTTCTGCCATTTCGTTTAATTCATCGATTAATTCGCTATCGTCGCCCTCTGGCTCGCTACCTGTTTCACTGATATCCGACAACAGATCTCTAATGCGATCTAGGGATTTTAAAATCAAAGTAACCGCTAAAGGAACAACTTCACGCCCCTCACGGAATTTACTCATGATATTTTCCGAGGCGTGAGCTACTTTTTCCAATCTAGAAAGAGCCAAGAATCCACTTGTACCTTTAATTGTGTGCATAATTCTAAAAATACCGCCAAGTATTTCATCATTATTTGGATTCTGTTCAAACTCGATCATTTGACTATCGAGTTCAGTGATTGATTCTTCTGTCTCTGCTAAGAATTCTACTAATAAATCATCCATTTAAGTGAGCTCCAATTTTGTTGAATGTATATAACAATTATAATATAGATCTAATTGTACACTAAAGGCATATGGTTTTACAAGGAAAATTTATATTTTTTTACAACTCACTATTATAATAGTATATTTTAAGGTATTTACACATTATTATAAGCTACGCATGTGGCTACTTCTAATCTTTGACCTTCGAGTATTTTGGTTTCGATTGATGTATTCATGGCCTCTGCCAATCTGTAGACAAAATAAGCTTGGACATTGCGAGCGGTAATGTCATTTAATTTCACATCTGGTCTAATGGCCAAGGCGATATCATCATTAATGCGGACATTATCGCCCTCGGCAGCAACGGCGATTCCCAAGCCTTCGTTGATGTTGGCAAGGACTATGGTAATCACGCCACCACGTGGTAGACAATCGGAAGCTAACATGATGATATTTAAAAGCATTTTTGCGGCGTCTTTGGGGATTTCCAATTCTCCGCCTGTTTGGAGATTGCCAATTTGCCATTGAATGGTAATATTGTTTTTATCTTCGTAGTAATTTGCGACAAAGCCTTGAATTTCTTTAAAAGTAACGTTACCGCCACCGCCACCATACAAGCCTAAAGCTATACGATACATAGAAAGATATGCCGCCGCTTGTCTTACGCTTTTATACATAACTTCGGGCATAGTGCCAAAACTATCTTGGGTTTCTGATAGAAGTTCCAAGCCCATATTAATTGAATTAACAGGCGAAACTAAATCATGGCAAATACGTGAGCTAATAAGCTCGGCTATTGTTAAATCTATATTTACAGACAATGCAACCTCACATTAATTTTTACTAGTGTTAAGTTTATATCTTTATGTTATAATATAAAGATAGGGTATATTAAACTATAATATACGAAGTTATGCAATTTGTCAAGCAATCATATTCTTAAGGTTGTAAATTATAAATCTTCTACGATTTCTTCCAAATGATTTAGGAAAAATATAGCCTCGTTACTTTGTGGATTCGCAAAAAAATCGTTGGTTTTTGCTTCTTCGACGATTTCTCCTTTAGATAGGAATAATATCTTTTGTGTTGCCTGTTCTAAAAAGCTCATATCGTGGCTGACAATTAATAATGTTACGCCGTCATCCGCTAGACGTTGCATAACTTTTACCATTTTCTTGATAAGAGCAGGATCAAGGGCGGATGTGGGTTCATCGAGCATTAGGATTTTAGGGTTGGGGGCTAAGGCTCTTGCGATGGCTACTCTTTGTTTTTGTCCGCCAGATAAGGCACTAGGATAAAAATCCACCTTTGCCGATAAATCGACAATTTCCAGCAATTCCAATGCTCTCTTTTTGGCTTTTTCCTTATCAACGCCATAAACCTTAATGGGGGTATAAATGATGTTTTCAAGTACTGTCATATGGGGAAAAAGATTAAAATGTTGGAAGACCAAACCAGTTTGCCCATTCATATGGATCTTGCCTGATGTTGTTTCTTCCAAACCATGTAAACAGCGTAAAAGCGTGGTTTTACCACCGCCAGATGCTCCGATCATGCCAATAATTTCGCCTTTTTTAATGGTAAAATTAATATTATTTAAAACGGTGTTTGATCCATATACTTTTACAAGATTCTCTATCTGTATCATAATTCTTGCCCTTGAATATAAATTTATAATATATCCCCATTATAACAGATTACCACCAATTCCCACTGCATAAAGACCATAAAATTAAGCATAAAATAAAACCCCACTCATTTTATAATCCATAAGCCCAAATATTGAGAGAAAGATCGCCCTAAGGTAAGGTGCAGGTTAGATTACTTATCACGATCCTTTAGGCTACTGTCTTTTAGCCAGCTTTCATAGGTATATGCTCGGTCTTGTTTGCCTAGGATGAATATGTCTAGGGTTACTATACCGTTTTTATCGGGCATATCGGCAACATTGTATTCTAAGCCTTGTTTTGGTGGGAAGATTAGGCATTTCTTTTTGTCGTAAATACTATTTAGATCTTTTGTGTTGTCGCTTTTTAGGTCGTTATTTAATTGGATGAGAGAGGTTTTTTCTTGGCATAGAATCAGGGGGTTTTGGATTATGTTTCTCACTGCTAGGGCGGGATTTGTTTGGGTTAGGGTTATAATTAACAAAGATGTTCCTACTATTGTAGGCATTGAGAATAGTTTTTTCATGATAGTTGCTTTCTTTAGTTGCTATATTACATGCTGTATATTATACAATATAATTTATGTAATATCTAGCATTTATTTTAGCAAATAAAAAAAGATCAAGTTAGAATAAAATGATCTTTTTTATGTGATAAAAGTAGATTAAGGTTAAAGTTTACTCATCAAAGGGATTCTTTGATTCATTATTCTTTTCATCTTGATCCGATTTCTCATCGGTTTTCTCTTTATCTGTTGTTGGTTGTTCTTGCGATTCTTTCGATTTATAATGGGATGTTGTTGGCGAATCATTCACATCTTCATTATTATTTTCTACTTTGGATGTTTCTTCGGCTGTGGTGGGCTTTTCATCTTCTTCGGTTGGTAGAATTGAAGTTGTGTTTGCTTGCTTATCTTCTTCCTTTTCCCTTTGGATTTCTTTACCGTCAACAAGATCTTTAATTTCTTGACCGCTTAAGGTTTCATGAGTTAGAAGACCTTCGGCGATGGCAATTAGTTTATCCTTATTATCTTCGACCATTTTAAAGGCCTCTTGGTAACCTTCTTCAACAATGCGTTTGATTTCGGCATCAATGATTTCTACGGTTTTTTCTGAAATATCAGAACCACGATTGTAAGAACCGTAGTCATTACTGCCTTGCTGATAAAGTACAGGCCCTAATTTTTCACTTAAACCCCATTGGGTTACCATAGAACGTGCGACACTGGTGGCATTTTGGATATCTCCTGATGCTCCGCTTGTTACTTTCGATTTACCAAAGAAAATTTCTTCGGCAACACGACCGCCCATGGATACCACGATATCAGCTAAACAACCCTCTAGAGTTCTTGATACTCTATCATCTTCTGGTAATCTTTGAACCATACCTAAGGCACGCCCACGAGGGATAATTGTTGCCTTATGAATGGGATCGGACGCAGGAGATAAAACGGCGGTAAGAGCATGACCCGCCTCATGATATGCGGTAAGTTTTTTCTCTTCTTCGGACATTGCCAATGAGCGATGTTCGGCCCCCATTAGTACTTTATCTTTGGCATTTTCAAGATCTACCATAGTAACCACACGTTGATCTTTTCTTGCGGCCAGTAAAGCGGCCTCATTGATTAGATTTGCAAGATCCGCACCAGAAAAACCAGGTGTACCACGGGCAATATCTTTTAAAATCACGTTTTTAGACATGGGAACTTTAGCAGAGTGAACTTTTAGGATCTCTTCACGTCCTTTAATTGGAGGATTACCCACAGTAATACGACGATCGAAACGCCCAGGGCGTAAAAGGGCTTTATCTAGCACATCAGGGCGGTTGGTAGCGGCGATGACGATAACGCCTTCGTTTTCGCTAAAGCCATCCATTTCCACTAGCATTTGATTTAGTGTTTGCTCACGTTCATCATTACCGCCACCAGTACCAGAACCACGATGACGCCCTACAGCGTCGATCTCATCGATGAAGATGATACATGGGGAATGTTTTTTCGCTTGTTCGAACATATCACGCACACGAGACGCACCAACACCGACGAACATTTCCACAAAGTCAGAACCCGAGATCGAGAAAAACGGCACACTTGCTTCGCCTGCAATGGCACGAGCTAGGAGTGTTTTACCTGTACCTGGAGGACCTACTAATAAAGCACCACGTGGGATTTTACCGCCTAAGCGTTGGAATTTAGCGGGATCTTTTAGGAAATCGATAATTTCTTCTACTTCTTCTTTAGCCTCGTCAACCCCTGCAACATCGGCGAAAGTCTTTTTGTCCTTTTTCGGATCTAGCATGCGAGCTTTAGATTTACCAAAGCCCATAGTTCCGCCTTTACCACCGCCCATTTTATTCATAAAGAAGATCCACACGCCCAAGAGTAAAATAATCGGTAAGAATGAAGTTAAAAGAGATCCCCATATTGAAGAACCGTTGTCGATTGGTTCACCAACAATGGCTACTTTTTTTCCTTTTAGTTCTTTGATTAGTTCATAATCATTAGGGTTGTAAGTTTTAAATGTAGTACCGTCAGTATAATGACCTGTAACATTTAAACCTTTAATATTTACATCTTGCACTTTATCTTGCTGTAACTGTGATGTAAATTCAGAATATGAAATCTCATTTGTGTTAGTAGTTGCGGTATTACCCTTTAATACCGTAAACAAACCAATACCAGCGATAACGATTAACGCCCATAAAATCATATTATTTTTTGAAAACTTACCCTTCATAAACGGCAGATCCTATTCATTGTCTTTTCTAAAAATGATTTTTAAGATTATTCAAATACATCAATATATGAAATTGTACATAAAATTGTACATAGTATTTTTACAGACTCCATATGTTTGATGTATTTTATAATCATACTTATAAATAATATAGCATTGTTTTATATTTAATCCAAGTATTTTATATATTTTTTTTCTTTTAATGGAGTTATCTGCGATAAAATCAGGGGTAAAATTTACTATTTATAGGGGTATTGGACGTTGATTTTTTTACCTGATACGGGTCTTGGTGGTATATATATCGTATTGTTTTCCATGGTTAATATGGATATTAATTCATCAGATCTAAACAAACAAGGCAAGACATTGCGAGCATGGAAAGGAATATCTTGAAATATTGTTTTTTCATACATGGATTTGACTTTTTTCATATTATCTTTAGATAATAAGGAAATATGATAATCAGAATCATTCTTATAGTGATCTAGATTTTCAATGGTAATGAGCATTGTATTGTTCCATAAAATGCTATTGCTTAGATGATTACTCTCTCTTTGATTGGAGTTAGAACAATCAGTATGACAATCAATAAGCGGGATTTTTCTTTTCTTTATGGCTCTGATTTCTCTTGATATGATAAGTTTATAATGGGCTTTGGTTTTATGGATAACAACAAGACAACGCCCCAACGAGATATTTTTCCCTTGCGATAACTCCTTGCATGCTTGAAATATTTTCCTTTGTGAGAGCTTATAAAAATTCGCTCCGATAGTCATGATAAAAGATGATAGGATGTTTTTAATCTTATGAACATACTCCAAGGATTTTATATGAAGTTCGCCATATGCGTGATGACTTAGCATGATATCTTCTAAATATTTCACTTCATCGCCAATGCTAAGCTCTCCATAGGATTGCGGATAGGATTGCGGATAGGGTTGCGAGAGTGGATCATGCGAGATTTGATCGCTATTATTTTGTAAAGCAGATCTAATTTTGTTACGTTCGTATGTAAGTTTTTTGTTGCTGGGATCTTCTATCCATTTGATATCATGGGAATTTAAAGTGTCCATAAGATCTTGCTTGTAGATCTGCTTTAAAAATGGACGGATGATTCGAACATGAGTCATATATTGGATAGCATCCATGGGCTTTACGGATGTTGGGTTGCGAAGTTTTCTCATGTATATGGTTTCTTCTTGATCATCCAAATGATGGGCGATAGCAAGGTGTAAGATAGAATGAGTCTTGCAATAATTTTCCATTAATCTATAGCGATTTATTCGTGAGTTTTCCGATACATTTTTTAACTTCTCAACCCCTTCGTGTTGCCATGGGATGATGATATGTTTTATCCCCCACTTTGCTAATATCTCCCCCACTTCAATGGCTTCGTAATAGGACTCTTTACGCAAGCGATGATCGATAGTTATGCCAATTACTTCGCCATTTAAAGGTTTTATCCAACGATCTAGCAGATAAACCAAACTCAAACTATCTACCCCACCAGAAACGGCTACGGCGATTCTAGGATTATCTTCAAGGGGAAGAAATCCGCTCATATATTTATTAAATTGATCATCAGTAATTACAGACATAATATTTATTTCCTTATTTTAGGTTTTATATTTATTTTTTGTTATATTTTATGTGGTGTTTTTAATGTTATAATTTGGGGTTATCTATTCAAGTTATAGATTACTTTTTCTTGTTCTTTTAGGATATCTTCTTCGGATAAATCAAAGGGGCTTACTTGGGCTTCTTCGTATATGGATTCTGTGAGAATGGTTTTTGTATATTCCTTTTGCTCCATGGTTTGAATACCGAATTGGGACAAATGATCATTGACAAACTGACAATCCAACAAACGAAATTCGGCGACTCGTAAGCGAGAAACTAAATTTATTAAAGCTATTTGGCTTGCATATGGTTCTAAACTAAACATACTTTCGCCAAAAAAGGCTCTGCCTAACATTAACCCGTATAATCCGCCTACAAGCTTGTTCTCTTCATTGTAGCATTCAACACTATGAGCGAGACCGATATCATGTAATCCGCAATAGGTTTTGAGAATTGGCGGATTGATCCATGTTTCATCACGGATGTTTTCATCCTTTTGCGTATCATGTAAAGATTGTTTAGCAAATGGTTTACTCTCGTAGATAATTGCACAATGTTGCATGACGCTTTTAAAGTTGGTATCAACTCTTATCTTGAGTTTTGAACGTTTAACTTGCTTTCTTAAGGATCTACGAACACGGAAATTATTATCAAGGGGCATGATTCCCCTTATGGTTGGCTGTATCCATGACACTTCTTCTTCTTCATGACTATTGGCCATGGGAAAAACTCCATAGGCGTAAGCATTTACTAAGTCTTGTAAATCTATTTGTAGGGTATCATCATCGAAATCTAGCATGGGGGATATTTAGTAAGTTTAGTGAGTTGAATTAGTTTAATTAGTTAGTTAATTAGTTAGTTAGAGTTAATAATTCTTGCACGATCTTTAGAGCCTTTGAGCCATTTGAACCTTTTACAAGGATTGTAGTATCTTGAGTTACGTGAGAAAGAGCGTATTGGACAATCTCATTAATATCTTGAAACATTTCCACTTTTATATTGTGGGATTTTAGTTTGTGATACAGATCTATCATAACATCTTTATTCATATATAGCAAGCCTACAGTTTTTGCCTGCGATAATAAAATGCTCTCTAAGATACTTGTATGCAGTTCCTTTTCTTGCTCGCCAAGTTCTAGCATTTGAGTTAAAAGAAGTATTTTCTCACTTTTCATATTGTCTAAAGTGGATATACTAGCTTTCATAGAATCGGGATTAGCGTTATAGCTTTCATCAATTAGGGTTAGGTTATGATCATTAATTCGTATATCATGAATCTCTCCCCTACCCTTTAATAGGGGAAAGCTTGCGAAGTTTTTGGCTATGGATAATATATCAAGCTTGCTCATATCGTACGCCATAAGCTTTGCCACAGCTAAAGATATGAGAGTATTTAAGGCGTTATGCTTACCAAGACTCGTAGTTTTATAATTAATTTCTTGCTCTAATATGCGTGCTGATATCTGTTGAGATTGCTCATCATAGGATATTAATTGGAAATCGCAGTTATCATCTTCGCCAAAGGTGTAAACATTTTGCAGATTTAGGCTCTTAGCCTTATCTTGTAGAATGTTAAAACATTGATTATCATAGGGTAACAAAGCGATACCATTTTCAGGATCAAGATTTTCTAGAATTTCGCTTTTAGCTTGAGCGATATCTTGTAGATCTTTAAAAAACTTAAGATGTGCGGTTAAAACATTGGTAATAACTACCACATGGGGCTTAATGATCCTATTAAGTGTGCGAATTTCTCCATGATGATTCATGCCAATTTCTTGAATGGCGAATTGAGTATCCCTATACATACGAGCAAGGGATAAGGGAATGCCCACATGATTATTATAAGATCGTTGAGAAACCGCCACTCTATGGTTTTCTTTTGTATGGTTTTCTTTTGTACGCTTTTCTTTTGTATGTTTTTCTCCTGCATGCTCTTGATCATTATCAGATTTTAAGATGTGTCCTATCATTTCTTTTACGGTGGTTTTACCTGCTGATCCTGTGATTGCACATATCTTACCTTGCAGATGATTACGGAAGTAATTTGCCATATCATGTAAGCTTTTAGTGGTATCTTTCACAACTAAAAGCGGTAAAGCCTCATGCACATCTTCAGGACGATGATCAGCAATAACGCACACCGCCCCCTTTTCAAAGGCTTGATTAATATACTTATGACCGTTGGAATTTTCGCCCTTTAAAGCGACAAAAATATCGCCGTGTTTGATATCTAAAGTGCTATATGAAACGCCACTGGCTAACCATAGATTAGCATTTTTACCTTGCATTTTTCCCCCTGTGATCTGCTCTAGGGTTTGGCTATCGTATAAGATACCATGCTTTAATACTTCGTTGGCATTTCTAATGGCCGTATGATCATCATAGGGAATGGAAGACGTGCCGATAATCTGTCCCTTTTCGTGGCCCTTACCTGCGATGATGATGATATCTCCATGCTCGGCTTGTTCCATGGCTTGATAAATGGCATAACTACGATTTTCCACCACGCTATAATTAGATCCCTTAACGCAACCGCTCGCCACTTGCTTTAGAATGCTTTTTGGCTCTTCCGTGCGTGGATTATCGTCAGTAACAAAGGTTATATGAGCATTTTCTGATGATATCTTAGCCATAATAGGACGTTTAGTATTATCACGATCGCCCCCACAACCGAATACGGAAATTACTCGCTTGGTTGTGTGCTTTTTCGCCGATTGTAAAGCTTTTTCCAAGGCGTCAGGCGTATGGGCAAAATCCACATATACGCTTGCACCTTTGGGCGTTTGTGCCACAAGTTCCATACGTCCTTCAACAGATGTAAGACTTTTGGCATATTCCAAGATATCTTGAAACTCATAATCCTTATAGGCTTGTGTTTCGTGGATTTGAGCAATGGCACAAATGATATTATACACTTGAAACTCGCCCACCATATGGAAATGTAAATCATAGCTTTCATTTTTATATCTTAAAGCTAGTCTTAAGCCTGTATGATCTGTTGTTAGGGAATTAATGTGATAATCGGCATTTTCATTTTTACCATAAGTTATAACTTTTAGATCTTTCTCTTGTGCTAACTTAACTAAACGCAAGCCGAATTCATCATCTATGTTAATGATTGCAGGAGTGTTTTTTGCCGATAATCTTGTGAATAATTGAGATTTCGCCAAGAAATATTCTTCGAATGTTTTATGAAAATCAAGATGATCTTGTGTAAGATTAGTAAATCCGCAACTAACGGGATGTAAACCGTCAAGACGATATTGAGCCAATCCGTGGCTACTGGCCTCAATGATCACATTATTAATGTTTTCGGCTTTTAGATCGTGTAAATATGTGTGTAACATGGGCGATGACGGCGTGGTTAAGCCAAAATAGTTACTACTGTGAGATGTTTGAACTCCTAATGTGCCTATGGTGGCGGTTTTTATCTGCATTTTTTCGAGTATCTGATAGATAAAATTAGCGGTTGATGTTTTCCCGTTCGTACCTGTAATTAAAAAGATATTATCAGGCATGGGCCCATAAACCAAAGCCGAAATTTTAGCACAAATCAAGCGAGGATTTTCATGAAACCAAAAAATTGTATGCTCGTAATCTTTAAATGAGATATCTTCTAGATACTCTTTCATATGCTCTTGCTCATCTACAGATGTAAGAATTACTTGCGTAGCATTTGCTATTACACTTTTAATATACTTCATACCGTTGGACTTATCGCCCTTGAATGCACAGAATAAACTATTCTTTTTTGTCTTTCGGCTATCTTCTGTAACTTCGCTGATGTGGATGTTTTCAAGCGAGCTGTTTATGGCTTGGATATTATATGAACTATCCACATAAGCAAGCGACCCTAAAAATTCTTTATGCAGTTCTGTTAGCGATAATGTTTTCATGAAGTTATTCCTTTTTGTTTGTTTTTGTAAGTTTGTGTTGTATTATATTGTAGGGGGTAAGGACGCTGAATGAGTGCTTTTTCACGCCCCCACTTACTCGTACCATTTTTTGTGGATGTTGTGCCTTGGGGTAACTTGTCCCATTTTTTTGTTCCAATTGAAAGGGCGAATGTAATATTTGGAAGTTTTTTGTGGTTTAAGTTCCACATCGTATTTGGGTATAATGTTCATCATCGGCCCGAGACGAGAAATAATATTACGCACTAACGGGGCAACCACCCAACCAGCGGTAGCGTATCCGTGGGTTTCTTTTATCCCTAATGGTTTATCAATCATAACAACTATGGCATATTTCGGATTATCCATGGGGAACACAGACGAAAGCGTAGTACGGCGTGCATTACGGTTATAGCCACCTTTAGCGGCCACATCGGCCGTTCCTGTTTTCGCTCCAATACGATATCCACGCACTTCCGATTTACGCCCTGTTCCACTGGTTACAACGGTTCTTAATAGATGTCGCATGGTATCGGCGGTGTGTTGATTGAAAATACGTTTATCAAGTTGTGGTTTAGTCTGCTTTAATAGGGTGGCTTTTATACCATAGCCCCCATTTACCAAGGATGATAAGGCCTGTGCCACATGCAAAGGCGAGACGGCGATACCATGACCAAAGGAAATTGTCATTGTACTTAAGGGCGTCCAGCGTCGTCCTTGGGGATACATGGGCTTTGTGATTTCTGGTAAGTTAATATCTACCTTATCTAACAAACCCAACTCCTTAAGATATTTTTTCTGGATCTCTGTTCCCATTTGTAAGGCTATCTTCGATGTGCCGATGTTCGATGAATGGGCAAATATTTCTGGCACTCTTAAGGGATACTTAAAATATTCATAATCATGAATTTTAAAACGTCCTACTTTTAGGGGTGTTGATGTATCGAATATGTCATCAAGTTGTACCGTATGACTATTTAAAGCCGAGGCCATGGTAAAGGCTTTAAATACTGACCCCACTTCGTATAAACCCTTAGTAGCTCGATTAAATAGCTGATCGGATGTGGCATTCTGATAATGGTTAGGATCATAATCAGGATAGGAAGACATTCCTAAAACTTCCCCTGTTTTCACATCCATAATCACGCCTGCCCCACCTTTGGCATTGAATTTTTCCACGGTTTTTTCAATTTCCGATCGTAATATGTGTTGCACTCGTACATCAATGGATAGTTGAAGATCTTTGCCTTGATTTACCATTAGATCATTGAAAGATTTTTCCACTCCTTGCAATCCACCACCGTCAACTCCACGAATGCCGATCACGTGAGATAGGAGATTATTTTGTGGGTATATGCGTTTGCTATCAGGTTTAAAATGCAAGCCAACAATTCCGTATTCTAGTACTTTCTTGGCTTCCATGGGAGTAATTAGCTTTTTAATGAAAGTAAAGCTCTTATGATTAGTTAGCTTTTTCATTAACTTAGATTTATTAAGATTGGGTAATATACTTAATATCTTATCGGCCGCCTCTTCTGGAGATTCATTTTGCGATAAAAACTCGATACTATTCACATACAAAGATTGCTCTGGTAAATTTACCGCTACCACAACATCATTCCTATCTAAAATGCTACCGATCTTTTTAGGTGCTTTAAATCCCCAACTAAAAGACGACGCAGGAGCAACCCTATGGCTTAAAACCATAAGATCAACCGCACGCCATATGAGTATAGTAAAGCCACATAAAACCATGGCGATTAGGAATTTGATCCTTCTTCTACCGCTTTCTATAGCTCCCTTAATATTCCCTTGGATTGCAAATTTATCAATTATCTTTGCGGTAGCTCGTTGGGTATATCTTTGTTCTCTATCGTCTTTATTGTGTTTGTGTTTATCTTTATTGAAAATGAAGTTCATCTTAATTTAAGTATCCTTATTAATCTTTCCTTATGGGTATTATGAGTATTTTTTTGTTGGTCTTGTGCTTTTTCTCTTATTGTATTAGTTTGTATTAGTGTTTCGCTCTCGTGTGATTATGTTTAGTAACTACTTTTTTATGCTTGGTTTTTGTATGCTTAGATTTTATATGTGTCGATTTTATATGTGTAGATTTACGTGTCTTCTTGTGTGTATATTTATGGGATTTCACATGTCGTTTCTTGCGTAATTTTGCAAGATACAAAGCTTTTTTCTTCGCCTTAACTTCCAAGACTTTAATTTTAGCCATTAAATCCTTAATGGATACGACCTGCCTTGCCGATGTGGGGTGCAATTTAAGATAATGAGTGGCTAAACCCTCGATGTGTTCTGGAGTATTTAAATAAGCCCATTCTGCATTTAGTACGCTAATTGTGTCTTTTTCTTGTTGGATATCATGTTGTAACTTTTTGGTTTTAATGGTAAGTTCGCCCGAATACTGACTAACAGAAAAAACTGCTACAATCAATATTAAATATATCGCCATAATTAAAACATATTTTTTTAATGTTGACATTCTCTAACCCTAACCCTTTCTTGTAAATTACCCTTAATTATATACCATAATTAGTACGAATACCATATCTTAATTTTGCCGATCTCGAACGAGCGTTTAAATTTATTTCTTCTTCACTAGCACTTAAATGTTTAGTATGTTCCATGCTAAATTCATGAGTGGGATTAGTTTGTTGATCATCTGTAATATTTTCATCTTGCTTGTATTTATTATGTTTAACTTTTTTCGCACTATGATTTTTAAAAAATCTTTTCACGATACGATCTTCCAATGAATGAAAAGCCACAACCACCATACGTCCCTTAACTGCTAGTAGATTTTTAGAGGACGCTAAAACATTTTCCAGCTCTTCCAATTCTCCATTTACTTCCATGCGTAAGGCTTGGAATGTGCGTGTTGCAGGATCTATCTTATCGCTACGCTTTCTCTTAACTACCGAACGGACTAAATTTGCAAGATCTTCGGTGGTTTGAAAGGGTTTTTCTTCTCTATCTTGAACTATCGCACTCGCAATATGACGGCTTTTTCGCTCTTCGCCGTATTTCCATATGATATCTGCTAGCTCATCCTTTTCATAGTTGTTAACGATATCAGCGGCCGTCATTCCCTCTTTACTCATACGCATATCAAGAGGACCATTAAAGCGAAAGGAAAAACCACGCTCGCACTCATCCAATTGCATGGAAGAGACCCCAATATCTAAAACGATCCCATTAATACTATGTAATTCATAACCTGCCTTTAAGATTTCACTTTCCATTTGCCCAAATGTAGAGTGAATAAAATGAAATTGATCTTGATACTTTTCCTTAAAATTTTCAACCGTAGATATAACACTCGGATCACGATCAAAAGCAATGACTTTTGCTCCTGTTTTAAGTATGGCCTCACTATATCCACCACCGCCGAACGTACCGTCAATAATGATCTTGCTAGCAGGATCATTCTCCAAATCTAGACTTGATAATACTTCCTTAAGCATTACTGATATATGACTTTTATTGTTTATGGACATGTGAAATTAAAACTCATTCTTATACTCATAGTTATACTCATTATAATGGCTAATTTATCATAAAAACAATAACATTTAGTAAATTTTTATTAATTATTTCTTGATGTCGAAAATTATAAACGGCGTCGGTGTTTCTTTTATTTTCTTTGGTTCTATTTTCTTTGGCGGATCAGATTTAGGATCTTTAGGTGGTGAATCTTCAAGTTGATGTTGAACCCATTCGTATGTTACCCAATTATCCTTGCCTTTTGTGATCTTCATGGCGTTTTGTTCTAAGACTTTAGCGTTAGTTTTAATAATAACTTTCCCTTGCATTACAATTCCTGCTTGCTTAAGCTTAAGCAATTGTTTATAGGATAAAGAATTCATGGTAAATTTCGTGATGTTTTTATTTAGATAGTATCCTAAAGTAGCAAAGCGATTATTACGGTTGATAACTGCTACATAATGATGTTTTAAAATGTTATCTTTGACCGACCAATCGATCCAAAAATAGCCATTTTTAGCATAAATCATGCGTTTCATGTAAGGATCATTGTTATATAGTTCTTTCATTTCACGTTTATGAAAGGTCAAATGTTCTTCATTGCTTTTAAATTCCTTATTGCGTAATTTTTTATAGTACGGCAAAGATACAAGATATCCACGAAATCGCATTTTATACTCACCATTTTTATCAATGGTAGTTTCGAGCCAATAATTAGTAGGCAGATAACAACTCGAAAGCGTTAACATCAGTAAGATTAAGATAGGAAAAAGTATTTTTTTTAACAACATGGGATAATTCTTATAATTTAGACAGGATGATAGAAATGCTTAAGGATATTAACATGAGTGCTTTTTCACATCCCTTTTATGGTAATTGTACGCTCACAAGGATCTTGATTGCTCTCTTGAGAGATTATAACATCAATACGTTTTCTTGGCAACATGCTTGCTAAATTTTCGCTCCATTCGATGAGAGAGACACCGTCATATAATGCCTCTTCCAAGCCCAATTCCCAAGCCTCGCTAGGATCTTTTATGCGGTATAAATCAAAATGATAAACAACATATTCCTTACAATCGTAGGTTTGGAGCATGGTAAAAGTAGGACTAGGGACATCTAAATTAGGATTATCACTGGCAGATCTGATAAATTCACGAGCAAATACACTTTTGCCCATGCCTAAAGTTCCAAATAAGCAAATAACATCTCCTGTTTTGCATTTCTTAGATAAATCTTTTGCTATATTTTTTGTTTCATTCTCATTTTTTACAGTATAAATCATGCTGGCAATTCACTTCCATAATATAATTTTATGATCTTTAATATTACATATATATTGTTAAAAGTCAATACGATAATTATAATAAGATTAAAAGGGGAAAAAATATTTCAAAAGTTTTAATTTTTATTCATAATTTCTTTACCATTTATTGGTAATATGTACAGTATTATTAAGTTAATAGAATCTTGAAATTTTTGCTCGATTAGTATATTATATATTGTATGGGGAAAGATTCGCTTTAGATTCAACTTTATATTGTTAGTACAGGGCTGTGAAAAAGAAGGTGCATACCGAAAATCTTTAACACACTCTGATATAGTAAGCACATATTAGGATATTTTATGTTAGTACGTTGCCCGTCTTGTAAGACGATGTATAATTTTTCTGATGATCATCTACCTGATCCGCATGCTGAATATCACTGTGCTAACTGTGGTAATTCTTGGTCTGCATTGGATGAAGACACATACCCATTTGGCACGCCACAACGAATTCTTGATACTATCGCCGAAGATAAACGCAAAGCCATTGAAACAGAAAAAAGACGTATCGCAGAACTAGCTAAGGCAAAAGCCGACGCAGAGCAAAAAGCTCGTGAGTTCGAAATCGCAAAAGCAAAACTAGAAGCCGAACAACAAGCCTTAGAACAAGCAAAAGCCGACGCAGAGGCTAAAGCTAAAGCCGAAGAAGAGGCAAAAGCTAAAGCCGAAGAAGAAGCAAAAATCAAAGCCGAAGAAGAGGCTAAAGCTAAAGCCGAGGCAGAGGCTAAAGCAAAAGCCGACGCAGAGGCTAAAGCTAAAGCCGAGGCAGAGGCTAAAGCCAAAGCCGAAGCAGAAGAAAAAGCGAAAAAAGAAGCCGAGAAAAAGGCAAAGAAAGAAGCCGAAGAAAAGGCAAAACTCGAAGCCAAATCCTTAAACTCAACGGATGATCCGAGTAAAAGTGCCGATTGGTCGTTGGATTCTGGCGAATTAGTCTTTCCGAGTGCTTTATCTCCCAACAATGAGAGCAAAGCAGACAAAAAACAACGCCTAAAAGACGCTAAAAAACACAAGAAAAGCACGAAAAAGAAGAAAAAGAAAGGCTTATTCTACCGTATTGGCAGATGGATTCGTTTCATATGGGCTTTGGCAAAACTGGCATTTATCCTTTCGTTTATTGGATCTGTGGCGTTTGGAGCTTTATTTGTTATCGATAAATATAACATCATCCCAATTCTTACCCACGAACAAAAACAACAAGTCCGCAATAATGACAAAGCGAGAGCGATGGCACTCTTAGGATACGTCCACCGTAAGGCTTTAGACTCAATGGGCGTTGGTATCAAACGTGCCGAAGAGACAATCCACACTTACATCCATGGCGATGTATTAGCCGATCTTTCTATTATTGGACAACCAAAAGTTGAATCCGTAGGTTGGGGAAATAACTACGCCCTTAAGATTACCATGATCATAAAAAACAGTGGCGACACTGCCATAGTATCCCCTGATGTAAAAATCGATCTAATCGATTCAGGTAATACCATTGTTAAATCCGTAGTCAAACCGATCGAGAACTACTCAACCATTAACCCAGGACGCACAATCCAAGTCTCATTCTCAATCCTCCAACCACCTAAAAACGCCGACAATACCCGAGTATCATTCATCCCACGTACCAAATAACCCACCTTAGTACCCCACGTACGTAGCATACATCTTGAAGATAAAAGATAGAAGATAGATTATAGATTATAGATTATAGATTATAGATTATAGATTATAGATTATAGATAAAAAATTGTGAGACCTAGAATATATTTCTAAGTCTCACAATCTTTTTTATTCTGTGTGAATATGCAACAAGCATATATGTTACTATTCAACGGTTACAGATTTTGCTAGGTTTCTTGGTTTATCTACATCGAGATCTCTAGATGTGGCGGTATAATATGCTAGGATCTGCATGGGAATAACATTGACTATTGGCGAAAATAGCTCGTCTATTTCAGGAACATAAATAACTTCGCCTGATATGTTAGCTATTTCCTTATCGCCGACTGTAGCGAGTGTTATAATTTTACCGCCACGAGCTTTTACTTCTTCGATATTAGATTTAACCTTATCATAAGTACTACTTTTAGTAGCAATGGCCACGAGTGGGCAGACATCACTAATTAAAGCCAACGAGCCATGTTTTAACTCGCCTGACGGATAAGCTTCCGCATGGATGTATGAGATCTCTTTCAATTTAAGCGATCCCTCGCAGGCGATGGCTGTATTAATATTTCTACCGATGAATATACTTGAGATTGCACCGTCAAAAATTGAGACTTTTTCTGCTATGGTTGATTCCATTTTCAAGATCTCTTCTGCCATTTTTGGTAATTTTTGCAAATTCTCAATCATATAAGCTCTTCGCTCTTCTGATATGCTGGCTTTCTTTTCCCCTAAAAATAAGGTCAAGATATACAAGGCGATCAACTGGGCCGTAAAGGCTTTAGTAGACGCTACGCCCACTTCCAAGCCTGCATTGGTGTATATTGTGCCGTCGGCCTCTCGTGAAATATTACTGCCCATAACATTAATAATACCGATAGTTTTAGCTCCTGCCTTTTTCGCCTCTCTTAAGCCTGCGAGAGTGTCGGCTGTTTCGCCTGATTGTGAAATTAGAATCACTAGATCAGTACTAGAAATTATAGGATTATTGTATCTAAATTCCGAGGCCACATCCACTTCAACAGGAATTCGTAGCTCGCTTTCAATAATATACTTACCAGTTAAACCCGCATGATACGACGTACCACAAGCCACAATGTGAATTTTAGAAATATTTTCTAATTCTTCTTGGCTTAAATTAATTTCATCGATAACCGCACTATTACCTTTAATTTTTCCCTTTAAAGTATCGGAAATTACTTTAGGCTGTTCGTGGATTTCCTTTAATGTGAAATGAGCATAACCGCCTTTTTCTGCAGTTTCCAAAGTCCATTCAATGGTAGTAGGTGCGATAGTTTTAAGATTGTGATTTTCATCCCATACTTTTACTTGATCCTTTTTAATTGCCACCACTTCGTTATCGTCTAAGAATATAACTTGATCTGTATATTCTAAAATAGCCGAAACGTCTGACGCTATGAAATTTTCCTTATTTTCATTTTCGCCCTTGCCTAAGCCCACAACTAAAGGCGAGCCTTTTCTTGCACATACCAACACATCAGGTTCTTTAACAGAAATACAAGCTAAAGCATATGTACCCTCCAGTAAAGGCAGAATCTTTCTTAAGGTTTCCGCTAGATCGCCAGTATAGTTATCGTCTAATAAGTGAACAATCACTTCCGTATCTGTAGCAGATAGGAATTTATAGCCTTTTTGAGTTAAGCTCGCTCTTAATTCCGCATGATTTTCAATGATACCATTATGAACAATCGATATACTATTATCAGACGAATTATGCGGATGAGAATTCACAGTACTCGGCACGCCATGGGTTGCCCATCTTGTATGACCGATCCCTAAATGACCAATAATTTTTTCATTTTTAATTTTTTCGCCCAAATGATGTAACTTGCCTGTAGCCTTAAAGGTAGCGATCTTATTATCGTTCTGCTCGCTTGATAAAACAGAAATACCAGCCGAGTCATAGCCCCTATATTCTAACTTCACTAGCCCGTTGTATAACACTTCTTTAAGAGATCTATCCCCAATATATCCAATAATCCCACACATGTAATTAATCCCCTTATGTATAGTTTAAGTTTTATTGTTAATTAGGATACCATATTTAATTTAATATGTCTAGTATAAAAATAAAAACATTTTCAACATACCAAGATTTATAAAATTATATTTTTAAATAAGATTAATAAAAGAATTCTAGAGAATAAAAAACTTGCGTATTTATCAGATAAATACGCAAGCTTAAAAATTGGTACACCCAACAAGATTCGAACTTGTGACCTACTGCTTAGAAGGCAGTTGCTCTATCCAGCTGAGCTATGGGTGCTTAACCATATGTACATTGTACACAACAAAAGAAAAAAAAGCAATAGTTTTTTTTATAATATCATATGTATTCATAAAATATACGATAGTATTTAATCTAAAGCTTTGATTTGGAATATTAAAAATATCTAATATAAAAAAAAGTATGAAGTTTCTGTTGATAGGTACTTCATAAACCCCACCCTTTCCAACTCAAAGGAAAGGGAATTTATATAATTAGTTTTTGTTACCGACTAGGCAGCAACAGCCACTGGAGCAAAACGATTATCGTTAGCATTTATATTTAAAGTTTGTACCGATATCAGTGGTAACTCGCCGAGTGCAAACACAAATCTTTACTACATCTGTCGATCCTGTTTCATCCCCAAATAAGATAAATAAATATATACAATTAAGTATAATATATAATTGGTGGAGATGTGCGGTACTGCCCCCCAGTCCAGTCTGCTTATTCCATTAAGTTCTCTAGCACTATAGCCTTTTACAAGACACTTATATTATAGAATAAAATTCCCCACTTGTCAAGCATTTTTTTAAAGTGTTACTTTTATACTTGCGACTTTTTTCCCTGTTAGTTTTTCACTATGGCTATCTGGTTGAGAGCCACCGCAAAAGATAGTTATATCGTTTGATGTAATCAGTTCGCCATTATCGTCAAAATATGTTAGGTGTTGGCGTTGTATTTCAAATGATAGTTCTTTGCTTTGTTTTCCCTTAAATTCATTTTTAGCGAATTCGCAAAGCTTAAAATGTGGTTTACCTTTCACGTCCTTATTATCTGTAAAGTATACTTGCGTTACTTCGCTGGATTGCATATTGCTCGTATTTGTTACTGTGATATTAATCTTAACAGTATCCTTATTTACTTCTTTTACTGATAACTTATCATAACTAAAATCTGCAAATGATAAACCATAACCAAAGGGATAATCTGGAGTTTTTTCGATGTATTTATATGTTCTACCTTTCATATTGTAATCTTCATATTCTGGGATATCCTTGGTTGCACTCGGGAAAGTAACAGGCAAGCGACCACTTGGGGAATAGTTACCAAATAGTACATCGGCTATGGCTTTTCCGCCCTCTTGACCTGGATACCATGCGAAGATAATTGCTGCCGCTTTATCCTTATATTTCTCTAAAGCTATAGGACTTCCGCCAAGAACCACCAATACAACAGGATGATCAATGCGTTCAAAATATCTATCTAGATAGCTTGATTGTTCTTCAGGTAATTCGATTTGATGACGGTCGCCACTATCCATGGCAATGGAGTCGCCTTCTTCCCCCTCAAGTAGCGAAGAATAACCCACGGCGATCACGGAACAGGTATGTTTTTCCCCTTCCATCATGGCCCAATCATGTTTGTTGATTGTTCTACCGTATGGCAAAGCTCCTTTTCTATAATCTGTACGGATGTGTTTTTCATCGGCAACATCGGCGATACCGTCGAGTAGTGAGATGATTCTTGTTGGCATACCATTATAATTTCCTAGTAGCACATCGATATCGGCAATGAATGGCCCAGTTAGCATTACATCAGGAGTTTTTTCGTATGTTAATGGGAGAATTCCGTCATTTTTAAGCATAACGATTGATTCAAGAGCAATTTTATGCGATAAATCCAAATGTTTTTGCGATCCTACCACATCGTAAGAAATATGATTATAAGGAACATCTTCTAAATCCGTACCCATTAAGCCCAGTTTGAATTTAGTTCTTAATAATCTTTTGAGATTTTTTTCTATGGTTTCTTCTGATATCAGACCCTTTTCATAGGCTTCATAGCCATGGGTTTCATACATGAATCCACAGTTGAGATCACAACCACCATTGATAGCTAAAGCAACGGCCTCGTATGGAGTATCTACTATTTTATGATTTTTATAGATGTCATTAATTGCCGAACAATCGGAAACCACATGACCTTTGAAATTCCATTCGCCCCTTAGTTTTGTCTCAAGTAAAAGCTTGCTTGATGCTCCTGGTTCGTCGTATACTCGATTGTAACATGTCATGAATGATTCAACACCTTCTTTACATAATCTTTCAAATGCTGGCATGTATGTTTCGTTGAAGTCTTTTTGATTTGGTTTGGCGTTGAATTCGTGTCTGGAATATTCTGGACCACTGTGTACGGCGTAATGTTTGGCACAAGCCGAAGTTTTCATGAACTTCCCTGTTTTGTGATGCTCTAGATAATCATTACAATGATAATTCCCCTGTAAGCCTTTAACTACCTGCGTTGCTAGCTCTTGAGTTAGGAATGGATCTTCGCCATAGGTTTCTTGCCCCCTACCCCAGCGTGGATCTCTAAATATATTGATGTTAGGAGTCCAATAGGTTATTCCTAGATACTCCTTAGCGTAGCCGTTAATTTTCATATATCGATTATATTTTGCTCTCGCTTCATCGGAAATAGCGTCATATACTTGATAGATTAAATCCCTATTAAAAGAGGCAGCCATACCGATAACTTGCGGAAATACCGTACTTTTACCAGCTCTCGCCACACCGTGCAGAGCCTCACTCCACCAATTATATGGCTTAATATCCAAATGCTCCAAACCTATGGAAACATTAGACATCTGTGAAAGCTTTTCCCTTACTGTCATTTGCGATACTAGATCATCTATGCGTTCATCAATGGGTAGGGTTTTATCTAAATGTTTTTTCATATGTTGAATCCTTTTATTATTAAATTTAAATTTTGTAATTTTTGTGATTTTACTAGTTAGTGTAGTAATATATTATTATATTAATATACTCTTGACCTAATGTCAATATTAATAGTATACTAAAAATAAAAAAGTGATGTAAAACACATCACTTTTTTTATGAATATAGCAAAAAAATACTTTTTTCTTAGATTCGCATTCTGTTATATGATTATATTACGATCTTTTTCATCACAATTTAGTATAAATTTTTCACATTAGGATAGATTTTTTGATAAGTATTATATCGTGTATCAAGAATGGTTTGAATGTTCTTAAGAGGTTTAATGATGTTGGTTACTTTGGGTTTGTGGGTAACATCAGCAATGTTTTTGCCTGTTGAGATCATGGCTAGACGTCCAGCTCCTAAAGCTCCGCCGACGGCTGATTCTTCGGTAATGTGTAATTCTACATTCATGGATGTGGCGATTAAATCCATTAAATAAAGGTTTTGAGTTCCGCCACCTGATGCGAAAATATGGCTGATTTTTGCTCCTGCTTGTTGTAAGCATTCAAGAGACTGACGGAAGTTAAAGGCCACACCTTCAAGAACTGCATACATCATTTTAGCGGTGGTAGTTTCTAGGGTTAGACCTGTCATCATTCCTTTTGCGTTCATATCATTACAAGGGGTTCGCTCGCCTGAAAGATAGGGTAAGAAAATGGGTAGACCGTTGTTATTTTCCTCAAATCCTTTGGGAGTTAAAGGGATATGTGCCTTTACTTGCTCGCCCAAAGAAAGCAGATTTTTAATTATATTATTCGGATCTCTATCATTGGCAAGGACTTCCACTCCCCAATTAATAGCCGAAGAAACCGCCAAATTAACAACCATGGTATGCCATTTCTTCGGTAAAGCATGACAAAATGAATGTACGGTCAATTCTGGATGAGCATTAACTTTATTTGAAACATTAAATATAACTCCTGATGTGCCAATGGATATTAAAGTATCATCATCATTAACAATCCCCATTCCTACGGCAGTTGAAGCGTTATCTCCGCCACCGCCTGCGATGATAACATTATTTTCACATCCTAAAAGATCTTGGAATTCTTTTAATAATGTTCCAGAATTTTCCGATCCCTCAATGAGTTTCGGCATGTGATCTCTTGATAAACCTTGGGCATTTAAGATTTTATCGCTCCAATCACGTTTGTTATTATCTAGCCATAAAGTTCCGCTGGCGTCAGACATTTCCGCCACGTATTTGCCTGTGAGTTTTAAACGTATATAATCCTTAGGTAGCAATACTTTATTGACCTTTTTAAAGATATCATTTTCGAATTTTTTCACCCACAATAATTTAGGGGCGGTAAATCCTGCCATGGCGATATTCGATGTGATCTCACGTAAATCAGGCACTAATTTTTCCAATTCTTCACATTCTGCTTGACAGCGTCCGTCATTCCACAAAATGGCAGGACGTAAAACATCATCATGATTATCAAGCAATACCGCTCCGTGCATTTGTCCAGAAATACCGATGGCCTTAAGGTTTTTCATTTCCTTAGGATTGTTAGCACTTAAGCTTTTTAAGGTCTGCAAAACCCCTGCCCACCATTCTTTCGGATCTTGCTCCGACCACAGCGGATAAGGACGAGAAATGCTAAACTCAACCGATGAGCTATCTATAATACTTTGATTTTCATCAATTAATATACTTTTTACACTAGATGTTCCTAGATCAATACCAATATACATATTTATCTCCTTTTATGTGATTTATGTGATTGTTTTGTTGTATTTTACTTTGCTTTGCAATTAAATTTTGCCTATAACTTACTCTTTTAAGTATAAACAAATAAGTAATTTTATGCAACAGCAAAGTTATTGATATAATTTATTTTTGATGTTTTTCACATCAGAATCATGAGAAATTGCTTGTATATTTTACTATGGCGTGATATAATATACAAACTTTCATTCATAATTCAACTAAATTAAATTAAACTAAAGGCATATACTCAAATGTATCGTACTACCATAAAAGACATTTCCGAATTATCAGGAGTTAGTACCGCTAGCATTGATCGAGTTTTAAATAAGCGATCAGGAGTCAAAAAAGAAACTAAAGAAAAGGTTTATGAGGCCTTAAGAATATTAAACAATCTTGCCAGTACCAATCTAAAACCCATAAAAGTCATAGCTTTATTCATTCCTAGAATGGACAATCCTTTTTTAGACACTCTTCTTAGTGCCATAAAAACCACAAATAGCAATATTAACTTTAAAAATATTTCTCTAAAGATTATCAAATACAAGGAGAATGATCAAAATGATATTATAATCAAATCTCGCTTACTAAATAAGTATAAAAACGTTGTTTTATTCTGCTCGAATAACGATTTCTTTACGGATTTAGTTAACAAGCTAAAAGCACAAGAAAAAATCGTTGTAACCCTGATTTCCGACATTCCACAATCTCAACGTGATCATTTTATCGGCGTAGATAATACCATATCGGGCCAATGTGCAGGCAATTTATTTGCGAAACATTGTGCTTTAAAGCGTGGTAAAATCGTTGGGCTTATCTCTTCATCTCTTCAAGAGGATCATAAATTAAGGTTTCTTGGCATGGTAGATTATCTTAAACCCTACAAAAATTTAGAAATTCTACCTGCTCTTGAATGCGATAATGATATTAATTCCATGGAAGAAAAAATCTCTGCTATCTTAAAGACGTATCCAGATATCATCGGCATATATAACACAGGTGCAGAATTGGGAGCGTCCTATAATGTTATAAAATCCTTGGATATAGATCCCAGTAACATATGCTTTATTTCTCATGAAATAACGCCGATAACTCGTAAATTATTTTCTCTTAAGGGATTGGATTACACCCTATCCCAGCCAGTTAAATTTTACGCTCAAACATTATTCGAATACTTCGATGACGTAACCCCATTTCTAGCAACGACTAGCATTTTAGGAAACATTCGTATACATTTAGATGCGAATGTTCCCATAAAATAACCTAGGATTTTTGCACGCCCTATAGATATCTATTTAGCATGCCTTCTAACATCTCTTGACGACCGCTTACAGGTTGCGGATTGATGTTTTCATTCTCTACTTTATCAGCAATATCAGCAAGGGATAATTTACCACCAAGGATATCTTTACCGAAGCCAGATTGCCAGCCTTTATAACGCTCACTGATGAAATTATCAAGAACTTTATCCTTAAGCAGAGCATGAGCAGAAAGTAGGCCGTGAGCCCCTGCGTCCATACCTGCCACATGGGCGTATAGATAATCTTTAACATCGCATGACTGACGTCTTAATTTAGCGTCAAAGTTAAGACCACCTTTTTTAAGACCACCAGCTTTTAAGATGTAATACATCATTTTTGTCATGTCTAGATCATCGGTAGGAAATTGATCAGTATCCCAACCTAAAAGGTAATCGCCTGCGTTAATATCGATACTGCCGAAGATGTCCAGAGCGTCAGCCATGGCGATTTCATGTTCCATGGTATGGCCGGCTAAAATGGCGTGATTGGTTTCAATATTTACTTTTATTTCTTTTTCCAAGCCGTATTTCTTTAAGAAACCATAAACCGTAGCTACATCGAAATCATATTGATGTTTTGTTGGTTCTTTTGGTTTTGGTTCAATTAGGATATCGCCTTTAAAGCCGATTTTATGCTTATGTTCCACAACCAAGCTCATAAATTTACCCAATTGATCTTGTTCTTGAGCGATATTCGTATTTAATAGCGTATCATAGCCCTCACGACCACCCCAAAGGACGTAATTATCGCCACCAAGTTTATGAGTAACTTCCATAGCCGTACGAACTTGCGACGCTGCAAAAGCAAATACTTCAGGATTAGGGTTCGATCCAGCACCTGCCGAATAGCGTTTGTTTGAAAAAGCGTTAGCAGTTCCCCATAATAATTTCACGCCTGTTTCTTCTTGCTTTTTCAACAGATAATCGGAAAATTTCACTAATCTTTCCACTGATTCCTTTGGTGTATCGCCTTCAGCAATTACATCACGATCATGCCAAGCATAGAAAGGGATTTTCATCATTTGTGCCATTTGGAAAATATGATCTGCTTTTAATTCGGCTTTTTCGAAAATATCGGAAATATCATTTGATAACCACGGATGAGAAAAAATTTCCGATCCAAACATATCATTTCCTGACCAATTCAAAGTATGCCAATAACAAATGGCGAAACGCATATGCTCGGCCATGGTTTTATCGCCAACTTTTTGATCTGGATTATAATAACGGAAAGAAAGCGGATCTTTAGAATCTACTCCTTTATAGCTAATTTCTGGAACGTCTTTAAAAAGATCTTTAAAATGTTTTGAGAATGTCATGTTTAATATCCTATTTTGTTTATTTAGTTAGTTAATTAATTGATAAATAAATTGCAGGGCGAAAAAAATATGCTTGAGTGCGTTATTTTTCCCACCCCCTTTATCGTTGAATTACTTTTTTTATTTGTAATTCATATATTAATAATACAACTATTTCACATAACTATCAAGAATAATCGTAGCACATTTCTTACAAATCTGATGTAAAACACATCAAAACATTCCCATAACAAAATTGGAATGATAGCGATATCTCATATATCACTATCATTCCAAAATTAATAAAGATCGTTAACTATCCCCTTTATTTTCTATCCATTAGCATTTCTTCAATACTTTCGATCGTTTTCCCTTTTGTTTCAGGAACGAAGATCACAATGAATATCAAACAAATGACGGCTAGCACAGTGTATAATAAGAAAGTGTTGGCACTTCCAAGATTAGCCACTTGCCATGGGAAAAACTTTTGTGTTGCCCAAGCTCCCACAGCTCCCACGATGTTAAATAGTGGTATACCAATGGAACGTACGGAATTTGGTAGAACTTCCGAGAACATAACCCACAATAACGGCCCAATAGAGACAAAGAAAGCGATTTTAAATAAGAAGACTGCGGAAACAATCAGTTTAGGACTCACGCCAAATACGGCAGTGGCTTTGATTAGAGTCGCTTCTTTTAGATCTAATACTTTTTTAGGGTAATTTTCTTTTAGGAACGCTTTGAATTTTACATCCGTTGGGAAAGATTTCCCTAAGTTGGCTTGTAATGGGCTAACATCGATACTATTATCGATTTTTTGCACTTGCACGATTGAATTTTGAGTAACGTCATAGCTCATTTTATGGAAACCATAATAAAGAGAGCCATGGGCAACTAAAATAGCTATAGCACCTGCAATATATAACAGACGGCGTCCGAATCTATCCACAATAAATAGGGTTGCGATTGATGCGAAGATACCAACTACCCCTACTAACACTGTTTGAAAGGCTGCCGAGTTACCACCAAGGCCGGCTTGTTCGAAAATCATCGGAGCATAGTAGGAAATAACCCCCATACCTGCCATTGATTGAGCGATTGATAAACCAAACCCGATAATTAGGATTTTTTTCATTTTACCATCAAATAGGCGTAGGATTTGTTCCCATACTCGTATTTTTGGTAAATATTCCACATTAGCTCTAATTTCGGCGATAACCTCTGTAGCAACTTCTGGCGGATTTACTAGTTTAACAACTTTTTCAGCTTCTTCGAATCTGTCTTGTAACATTAACCAACGTGGTGATTCTGGCACTGTCA
Organism: Rhodospirillaceae bacterium MC!; assembly: GCA_002632265.1. GTDB lineage: Bacteria > Pseudomonadota > Alphaproteobacteria > MC1 > MC1 > MC1. Next base: position 71,324 of record NQOV01000012.1, on the reverse strand, counting down.
ATAGAGCAAGAAACCATAAGGCACAAGGTACGATTGTTGAACCGATCATCACACGCCATATGTGAGCGTCAGAAAAGAAGAATGAAGTTGCTAATTCTTCGGTATGAGCTTGTTTATATAGAGTAAAGTTGTAGCTTATTAGATATGCACATAGGAATCCAATAGCAATGGCAAGTTGAACGCCTGATACTGCTTTACCACGAATATGACTTGGCGAAACTTCCCCAATGTACATGGAACTTAATCCTAAAGATGTGAAAGCTAAACCACCTATTAATCTTGCTCCTAATAAAGAATAGTATCCAAAACAGAAGGCAGAACCTACCGAAGAGAAGAAATATAAGAAAGCGATTAATAATAAGGCTCTTTTTCTTCCTATGGTAGATACTATTTTTCCTATGAATATCATAGCAATGATAGCCCCAAAGCCTGGTGCTCCCACTACTGTACCCACTTGTGCAGGTGTTAAATCGAATTCGGCTCTAATGTATTTTAAAGCCCCCACAATGATACCAGCGTCTAAACCAAATATTAGACCTCCCAGTACAACAATTGCGGTATAAAGATATGCTTTTTGTGTATATATTTGCATTTTATCCTCTTTTTTTTGTATTATTTGTTGAAATTTATTTTGCTTATTTATGCTTATAGATTACTTTTTACTTTCGACTATAAGCCCTTACTTCAAAAACCCCAACTTGTGAATTTATTGAGCGTTTGAAATCCACTCTTATTTTATTTGTGCTGATTTTATCAAAAGAATGTTTTACTTGTTTTTGATGATTATCCACCACCGAAAGCAGGTCCACATATTCGCCATTTTTAAGATATGATATATTATAATCCTGTGCGATGTAATCAAGAGTATGATTAAAATTTTCATATTCAATTCTGCGGGTTAGATCGGCAGAGAATGTCATTTGTAGGTAGTTTAATTCCACTTCTTCATCCCAATTTAGGATAATATGTGAATTTTCATCATTCTGATCAGCAAGCCACATATTAGGTTTACCGTAGGGTCTGTTATAGCCATTAACTATATTTTGTGCTGTGTACACATCTTGAACAGGCGTTGTTTTATAACACACAGATAAGGGCGATCTTGACCATACTTTTTCCGACATACTTAAGGTTTTATAATCTAAGTGATTGGGTTCAGTATTAATAGTAGAAGTAAACATGACTGTAGTTGGTTGTTCTCTACCACCTATGGCAAGTTCTACGCTATTATTTTCCAAGAGTTCGATCAAGACATATCGATTTTCCACTTTAATATCTGTATCTAGCTTAAACCATGTAAAATCTGCTGATTTATTGAGAGTGATTTCTTTTGTAGCTATCAGTTCATCTGGGCCATAGTTTTCGGCTTTTCTTGGGATGTAGATGTTATATTTTAGTGTTGTATTTTCTTTTACTTTTGCTAAAATATCAATGCTATTTAGTTCTTTTAATACGGGAATGCTTAAAGCGATGTTAGTATCAAGTTTTCTTACATCGGTAAAATCCTTATAAAGATTGTACATCATTAAATCCATAGACGGACCGCCCTCGGTACTTGCCGAGCTTACGTCTTTAGCTATCTCTTCCACTCGTGGAATTAAATGGCCCAAGCCCTTTTCCTTTAAGACATCCGTTAAAATTATGGTTTTAGGAATACTATAGCCTAATTCTGCGGTAGAACTGGCGGTAATGTTCGCTTTTAAAGCAAGATCATCTGGATCATTACTTTGTTTACCAACGATGTATTGATCTTCTTTTATTAATTCTTGTTGTAATTCTTCAAGATGATTTTCCGTGATATCTCTAGGATTACAATCATACTTTTTACATAAAGCTAACGCCATACCCACAGCTTGCCCTAAGGTGGCTAAGGTAGCAGTTACTCGAGTTGTACCAAAGGCCACATGAGATGTTGACATACAACGTCCACACATGAATAAGTTATCAACATTTTTTGAGTATCCAGTACGATAGGGAATTTGATAGATTCCATCAAAAAAGATATGCTTATTAATTAGATCTTCATCAAAAAATCCTTTTATGGCGTGGAGATCGATATTCCAACCACCATGGCCCACACTATCTTGATGATCAGGTTGATCAACGATATCGGATTCAGTGATGATATAATCTCCCACTAAACGACGATACTCACGAGTACCAGGAATACAAGCCATATATTCAATATCGTATTGTTCGGCGTTAGGATACTCGCCACTGTTTTTAATATGATCCCATATGCCCCATACTAAACTTTTATGATCTCTGATGATTTGTTCTTTATCTTTCACATGATCATATTCACCTGCTATTTCATAATACCATTTGAATAAATGAAAGCTATCTTTTGGAATTACTCTTCTTTTTAATACGTCCGATCCTGTGATTTTAAAGGCGGTGTTAGGTGGAGTAAAAGGTACTTTAAAACCTGCGTCAAAGGCATGAAATGTAAGAGTTGACGGGATAACATATTTATCAGCCTTATCGGGGGCAATGCGTTCATTAAAGGTATCTTTGCTCTCTCTACCTATCATATATTCCGCACCAACTAGCTCGCCGATAGTACCGTCGCCCGTATCATCTACGAACCATTTAGCTTTAAATGTGTAGCGTGTTTCTGTGGTGTTTTGACTACCACTAACAGAATTAATAATGCCATTTTCAAAGCTAGCTTCGTCAATACAAGTATTTAGAAATAAACTTATATTTGGTTCTTTATCGATAAAATCAATTAGCACGCCGTCAAAAGTATAACGACTACGTTTAATTGGTGTACGATGTTGATATTCTGTGATAATTTCCGAACATATTCCGCCTTCTCTTGAGTTAATATTGACTCTACCGCCATCGCAAGCACCGTCTACAGATACCCCAATCTCGGCACTAGTATTTCCCCCTAGTACCCCACGGTTGTTTATTAAAACAACTTTAACGCCCTTACGAGCCGATTGAATGGCACAACATATACCAGGAAAACCCGCTCCTATAATGACGACATCTGCTTCAATTTCTTTAGTTTCATAACTAACTTTAGTCATAACTTTTCAACCTTTCTTTAATTTTGTGATTGAATAATGTATATTTAATTTTAATACGTTTTTTAATTTTAATATGTTTTATGTAAAATAGAAACTCATATAATTTATTGATTCGTTTTATCTATCAATATATTAAGCCTCTACTTGTTTTTAGTATAAATAATTTTTACGATACAAGCAAATATTCATATGTTTGTAATTAGTACTTTAACTAATCACTATCTATAAGATACTGAATTAACTATAAAAAACAATTTAATGTTTATAGTATGAATATACAAATTTTACATATACGATAATTTATTAATATATATATTGATAGTTTGTTGATTATTTTTACAAAATTAGCTTGATTTTTGCTAGTGTATCATATATAGAAAATTTTAAAATCTTATTTATAATAACGATAAGTAATTTTTATCTTCAAGTCAATCATTTTTGCATTTTTCATTAGTATTTTAGCTAATCACTACATATAAAATTTTGAATTGACTGTATAAAAATATCGCCAATATATTTAGAATGCATAAAAATGCCCAATAAGAGCAATCTTTTATGGATCAATATCCAGAAAAAATTCGCACTTATTGGGATTCTTATTATTAAGCATTAGGGATTAAATAACTCAATAAAGTTACTAAATAGAGTTATTTAATAAGGCATGCCCCTTTGATTATTCATATTCCCACATATCATCCCAATAACGATAGATACCATGATCATATTTATCTTTTTTAGCGTCAGCTTTTTGGCGATATTCTAGGCTTTTTTGTTTAGCTCTTTCTTGATTAGCAACTAGCAATGTATATTCATTTTCAGATACTATATTGCCATCACTATCTTTCAAGCAAAGTTTCACAAAGAAGTTATCCATTGCGGTTTTTGGCATAGTGAATTTGATATCTTCAAACTTCTCGGCACTATTTTCGCTTAGGTTAACGGTTTTTGAACCTGTGATGTTAATATCTTTATTATCATAAACTTCCCACGATAAAGTAAGATTTTTATATTCTTGATAATAATCATTAAGCACCCATATTTTACCTTGGAATTCTTCATCATTATCCCAACGACGTTTCACAACTTCCAAGCTTGGTAATACTGGTTGATATGTGCGTTTTAAGTAATCGAAACTTAATTTCTTTTCACCGTAGAAATCCACCACACCCCATTTAATATCAGGCACATGAGTAATGAAATGACATAAAGCTACACCGCTCATTTTAGGTTTGCGACGTCTGTAAGTTTCCAAAGCGAATTGAATAACAGTACCTTGAGCGATTTGAGTAGCATTCACAAACTCTTCAAGCGAACCCATTTTGTATTCGTTAAATACTTCAAAGTTCAGATTGATCAAGATATCAATATCCGCCCAGTGATAAGCCCAACTTAAACCCATAGGCCATAGCTCATCTTCAGGGATGAACTTTTTCAAACTCTTAATAGACGGGGCAGACGCTGCGGTTAATTCAGGAATGATTGCACAATCTAAAGCAGGGTAATAATCTTCCATGAAACTCCCACCACCGCTATAATAATGGCCGTTGGCATGTTCTGATTCATGAGCTTTAAAGCCCATATTAATGGCAGAAGGCGAACTCAATGGCGACGCTAAACCATAAGGAACATTAGTATGTTTAGCTACTGTTTCGCCAATAACTTCCATAAGTTTTTTATTTCCGCTTTCTTCATGGGCCCCAGAGAAGAACACTTCTTCGCCACCCATCCAGAAGATTAATGACGGATGATTACGGCGTTGTTTTACTGTGGCTACACATTCATGTAAAACGCCATCAATGAATTCTTGATCTTTAGGATAAGCTTGAGTTGCTAGTGTAAAGTTTGTCCATACTGTAATACCCAGCTCATCACATAAACGATAGAATTCAGGTACTTCAGGCGGATGCCAGCCGAAAATTCTCAAGTTATTAATGTTCGCTTCTTTTACCATACTTAGACGATCTTCATACTTTTTCAAGCTATTTTGACCATATAAGAATGACGGCTGTCCACCCCAACAAGCAGAGCGTAAGAATTGTTTTTTACCGTTTATAACAAATGTCCATGGGAATTCGGTTTCTTCACGAGTGTAACCCTCGTTGTATTCCATAGTGATTTCACGCAAGCCGATTACTTCGCTTAGCTCGTCGATTTCTTTAGAGTTTTCCACTAAGGTAATTCTAAAATCATATAAGTTCTGATCGCCTAGATCCCAAGACCACCACAATTTAGGATTTTTTACATCTAGAGAATATTCAATGTTATTGATACCTGATTTAAGTTCGATATCTTGTTCGAATTTAATGGTTTCTGTTTCACAGTTTTTACCTGATAGATATCCTACAAGTTTTAAGTTCTTAGTTTTATTTGTAACATTATCAATCTCAAAAGTAGCGTTGATGTTTGCTAGATCTTGTTTAGGTACAGTAATATCTGTGCGGATACTTTCGATGTGTGTTTCCGCTAAAGCTACAACTTTTACAGGTTGCCAAATACCAAAAGGAATTAAACCAGAGAAATAATCGCCCGAGAAGTTTACTTTCTTACCACCACAATTACGATAGTTTTTAGGTGGTGGGTTAAGTTTTACCATTAACATATTCGCTCCACCTCGCCAATCGGCAAAGCTTACGCAATCGGTAATATCGAATTTAAAATCCGAGAACATTCCCTCATGGCTACCTAAATATGTACCATTTAGCCATACTTCACAGCTATAATCCACACCTTCGAATTCAAGATAAACCCTTTTACCTTTCATATCTTCATCCACACCAAAGCGACGGCAATACCACCATTCATATTCAGCTACCCATTTGGCTTTGTGCATGTTGCGACCGAAATAAGGATCTTCCAATTCTCCAGCACGATGTAAATCCGTATACACATCCCCAGGAACTTTTGCAAAATTCCAACTAAAATGAGTGCCTTGATACTCTGCAGGTAATAGGTTCAAGCCCTCTTTTTCCCCTTGACCTGGTCGCATACGTTCCATTTGCCATTTGCAACCGCTTAAATCTATAATATTTCTAGACATTTGATTTTTCCTTTTTCTTAAAAAGATTAATTTAAATTATTTTTTTACTTTTCCCACCCAACCAACCATAAATTACATATTTTAATAAGCTAAAGCGAGAATTTCTCTTGCCTTTTCTTCGCTGATTGATAATTCGCCCACAGGTACAAGATTATGTTGATGTAATAGCTCCATAACCTTATCAATATAGTTAGATTTATCAATATTTTCATAATGTGAAAGCTTAGTAGGTACGCCTGTTTGAGCGAAGAAATCTTCTACCATTGTTAAGGTTTGTTCCACTCGTTGATCTTCCGTACCGTCAATGATATCAAAGACATGGCGTCCCATATGTAAGATCATATCTTTTTTCACATCTTTCATTAATCTAAAATTCGCTATTTGAATCGGCACTAAAGACGCTCCATGATCTATCCCATATAATGCCGTTAATTGATGACCCATAAAATGCACCGAAAGATCTGCCGTATGGCGAGTTCTTAACAAGCCATTTAAGGCCATAGTAGCCGAGAAACATAAGTTCGCACGTCCCTTATAGTTTGTAGGATCTTTTAACACAATTTGAGCATTTTCATAAATGGATCTCAAAAGGGCAGTGGAAATATAATCTTGAACATCTGATCCCGTATAAGTGGCAACATATTGTTCTACAACATGGATAAAGCTATCTACAATTGCGTTAGCCGTTTGTTTTGCTGGCAAAGTATACGTAGTTTCAGGATCAATAATCGAAAATTGAGGATAAGTATAAAAGGGACCAAAGTAATCATTCTTATAACCTTTTGCACGCCATGAGATTACGAAACCATTATTCATTTCTGATCCTGTGGCAGGTAGTGTCATCACACAACCAAAGGGCAAAGCTCCTACGGAATTTTTCATGTCATTCACGAATACTTCATCCCAATTGTTATCCCAGTTATTAGCCGAACATATGGAAGTAAATTTTGTAGCATCCAACACAGATCCACCACCGACTGCTAAAATGAAATCCACATGCTCTTCCTTTGCAAGCTTGATAGCTTCCAACAATAATTCATATTCAGGATTAGCTTCAACCCTAAAAAATTCAACGATCTCATAGGATTTTAATGCAGATTTAACCTGTTGCATAATTTTACCTGTGGTAAATTTCTCATCCTTATAACTTATGATCATAACTTTTTGCTGTTGCTTAATAACCGTATTTAGCTTAGATATTTCTCCCTTACCAAAAATGATCTTTACTGGATTTTGAAACTCAAAATTTTTCATATAATAAATTCTCCTAAAATAATTAAAGTGTTAATATAATTATATGCTAACAGATATTCAAGAATCTGTAAATACACTACTATTATTTGATTAGCCTATCTACTAATCAAATACTATACAGCATTGTAAAATAAGGAATTTTTTTCTTAAGAAATTTAATAGTGATATGTTTTTAACAATATATGATTATTAAAGTTACCGAAACCTTGCCCAAATAAATGCAGTCCACCTGGGTTTTCTGTATCCTTAGGGCTGGCGATTTTTAAGATGTTATCTTGATTATCATTAATATTAATATCTAAAATACTCACATCAGATATCTTTATATGATTAATGAACGTCCCCCTTTTAGTGATAGATAAGGCAACAGTTTCGCCATACTGACTCAGAATCCACCACCCTGGAGTATATATGCCTTTTTCCTTATTTGTATCAACAGTGGCGATATGCTTGGCAATTTCAACGCCATTCCATGAGAAATATATGTCAGATTTCAAGGTATCTTTAAACTCGGAACATTCCACCGATAACTCTAAAATCAGCTCGATTTTATTGATAGTCTTTTCGTGAACCAAATAGCTAGGAATCGTATATTCCAACCAGCCTTGAGAAAACCACAAGATTCCCGCTTCATTCTTATTTAAACGAGAAAAATAACGGCTATTATCACACTCATCTAAAATTTCCGTAGTACTCGCCAGCCCACAAGTGGGATACACATCATAATTACTATAAGATCCCACTGGAATTTCATATTGTTGAGTATTTAAAACGTCAGAATCTTGGGTTGTGAGTTTAATGTGATAATCCTTAAAAATCAAAGTGCAAACCTTTTGCACTCCTTTTTTCGCAGAGGTATTTTTGGTGCGAATAATCCCTGCGTCTTCCAGTTCGTTTATGTGTTTCCATATGGTAACATTGGAAATATCAAGAGCTTTTGATATTTGCCCAATATTCTTTTCCCCACTTATTAAAGTCTCTAAAATATTCACTTTAGTTTTAGAAGAAAGAGCTTTAAAAAATTTGTTGTTATTTAATGAAATATTTTTATTCATTATCTTTATGATCCTTATATGTTTTACTTTAACTAGTGTTTTTATACACATATTTTTATACGTATATTAGTATAGCATATTTGATTTTAAATTGCAATTATAATACTTTAAGTTAAGCTATTATCTAGTATCTATTATCTAGTATAATCATTAATAATACTGACAATTCTTTCCACATCAGATAAATCTAAATCTGGATAGATTGGTAAGGTTAAGATATTATTTGCTATCTTGTTGGCGATAGCTAAATTATTTGCAGATCGGTTATAGTTTTTATAATTATCTAAATTACTAATTAATGGATAAAAATACTTTCTTGGAACAATATCATTTTTAATTAAATATTCCGCCAGTCCATTTCTTGTGATATTATTGTTATTTGTATTAATCACAATGGGAAAATAGGAAAAGTTATATTGTATATTATCTTTTAAAGCAATGGTTTGGATATGTTCATTATCTTGTAAAAGTTTTAAATAATGAGTGAAAATAACTTTCCTTTTAGCGATATTTTCATCGATATATTTTAAATTCACACTCCCCATACTTGCTTGAAATTCATTCATTTTTGCATTTGAACCGACTTCTGGCACGTCTTCAGCGTTGGCAATGCCGAAGTTTTTAAGATATCTTATTTTTTCTTGAAGTTTCTCATCTTGATATGCTAAAAAACCCCCTTCTATGGAGTGCATTACTTTGGTAGCATGTAAGGACGCCATGGAAATATCGCCATAATTAAAGATAGAGTTATTATCAACTTTCACATTAAAAGCATGGGCAGAATCGTATATTAATTTTAACTTATGCTTGGTCGCTATATTTTGAAGTTCATGAACATTACACGGTTGACCAAAAACATGAACAGGCAAAATCGCCACGGTTTTATCTGTAATAAGATCTGCTATTTTAGTATGATCCATATTAAAATCATCTTCACAGATATCGCAAAACACAGGAGTATAACCACAATTTAAAATGGCGTGAGATGTGGAAACAAAAGTAAAAGGCGTGGTTATAATTTCCCCACCTTGTGGTAATTTTAAGCATTTTATTGCGGTTTCTAAAGCAAGATGACCATTGGTGAAAAGAGAGATGTTTTTCACATGCAAATATGCTTTAAGCTCTTCCTTAAATTCTTCATGTATGGGCCCCCAATTGGTAATATGCCCTGTTGACCATATGGCATCTAGCTTTTCCTTAAACTCTTCTAAGGGCGGAAGAAAGGGCTTAGTTACATATATTGTTTTTTTCTTCATGCTTGTTTGCTTGCTTATCGGAATTTAGATAGTCAGAATTTATATAGTCAGAATTCAAATGATAATATTTAAATTTCCGAGTCATAACGAATTGAAAAAAGTATACTATTATATGTGCAAACTGTCAACCATAAAATATATATTAATATAATTCTTTAAAAAACCAAAAAGAACTAAAAAGAACCAAAAAGAAATAAGATAGATGAAAAAGCACTCATTATAGCTCGCTTTTCACATAAAAGCGTATCATATCACGTAACTTCAGTGAAATTAATGTAACGAACTTCCACTTCGAATTCCAATGATAAAGACATCTCAATTTTACTCTTTAAAGTAATTTTAGACAATAAACCTTGTGGATAGATTTCCTTTTTCTCTAAAATCTTAACTCCAAGAATCTCGATCTTAAGGAAAAGCTCTTGTTTTTCTTCCATTAACTTCTTACGCATGCTCACCATAGCTTTAGCAAAACCGTCATCTAAAGACAAGCACAAAACTTCTACCGTGATTCTTCTATTTTCTATTTTTAAAATGTTATCTGCCATAATTTATACCTAAAAAGTAAAACCTGCCTCCATTAATTTGGACATAACATGTTCTTTATTATCATACTAGCAAATAAAAATCCACAAATCAAGAGTATTTTATGAAGAAATTATATTCATGGGAAATTTCCTTGCAATATAAGATGTTAATTTTATACACAAATAAAATATAGTATAATAAAAGATATAATAATTTATTTCTTAAATATATGAAAAGAGCTAGTTATAGTAATATAACTGGCTCTTTTTAACATTGCATATTTTAGTTTATAAACGCATAATAAAAGCATTTTATTTATTTTTCTTGCATTTTATGTAATTATGTATTATGATGTTAAATATCAGCTTATGAATATTAATGTAATACTTCATAAATTCTTGAAGTAAAGAAAGAGAATGTATAATGTCTAACATGGATGATTATGAATATAAAAATGGATTTTTATTATTAGAAGATGGTTCGATATTTAAAGGCAAATCGTTGGGCGATAAAGGTTTTGTTAAGGCGGAGTTATGTTTTAATACTACACTTTTTGGCTATCAAGAAACCATATCCGATCCGTCTTATGCCGAGCAAATCATTACTTTTAGTATGCCACATGTGGGTAATATTGGTGTGAATGATTTTGATAGTGAATCCGATAAAATATATGCTAAGGGTGTGATATTTAACAATTATATTGAAAATTATAGCCATCACCAAGGGCAAATAAGCTTGGAGAAATGGCTAGTAAAAAATAAGGTTTTAGCTTTAACGGATGTCGATACTCGAGCTATCATAAAAAAGCTTAGAAATAAAGGGACAATGGACGCTTGTATCGTGGCTTTAGATAATCCCATATCTCAAGATGATATTAAAAAAGCTCAAGATATATTAAAAAATGGTACAAGTATCAACGAAAAAGAATTAGCCATAGAAATATCAACTAAAAAAGAGTTTTTGTATGATCCTAAAATCAATAACAAAGTAAACAATACAGCAAAAAATAAAGAAAAAAGTAAAGAAGCAAGTAAAGTAAAAAGTAAAATAAACAACAACGGTGAAAATATTGTCCTAATTGACTTTGGTTATAAGGATAACATCGCAAATATCTTACACAATCAAGGCTTTAATGTTCATATTCTACCTGCTAAATCAGATTATGCGACAATAAAAAAGTATGATCCTGTAGGTGTTATCTTATCTAATGGGGCTGGGAATCCTAACATGATAATTCCCCATGTGAAAGATAGCATATTAGAGTTAGTAAAAAATGAAATTCCCTTATTAGCCATATGTTTAGGTCATCAGCTTTTAGCTTTAAGTTTGGAATGTAAGGTGGAAAAGCTACCCTATGGACATCATGGAGTTAATCATCCTGTAAAGAATTTAGAGACAAACAAAATAGAAATAACATCTCAAAATCATATGTATGCAGTATCACAAAATTTATCTCAAGATGTTGAAGTTACTCATATTAATTTATTCGATAACACAATTGAAGGGATCAGGATAAAGAATAAACCTATAATTTCTTTACAATATCATCCAGAAAGTTCAGCGGGACCGCATGATAGTATCTATAATTTTAATGATTTTTATCAACTAATTCGTAAATATAATAATACTAAGGAGCAAGCTAATGCCTAAAAATAACAACATTAAATCGGTTTTGATAATCGGTTCGGGGCCGATTGTAATTGGGCAAGCTTGCGAGTTTGATTATTCAGGAACTCAAGCGATAAAAGCCTTAAAAAGCGAGGGTATTCGAGTTATTTTATTGAATTCCAATCCTGCAACGATCATGACAGATCCCAATTTGGCTGACGCCACATATATCGAACCAATCACATGGAAAAATCTAGAAAAGATCATCAAAAAAGAAAGACCGCAAGGGATTTTAGCGACAGTTGGCGGACAAACGGCCTTAAATTGTGCTTTAGAGGCCCATAAAAATGGCGTTCTAGATAAATATAAGGTTGAACTTCTAGGAGTATCCGTAGAAGGCATCAAAAAAGCCGAAGATAGAGCCTTATTCTCGCAATTACTGGAAAAATTAAACTTAGGATTTCCCAAATCAACCGTAGTATCTAGCTATGAACAGGCCTTAAAATTCACAGAAGAAAACGGCTTTCCCTGTATCTTAAGACCGTCATTCACCATGGGCGGGCAAGGTGGCGGAATTGCTAAGGATAAGGATGAGCTATCGCAAATCATAAAAAATGCAATCAAAAGCTCACCTGTGGGCGAAGTTCAAATCGATGAATCCTTAATCGGCTGGAAAGAATATGAGCTAGAACTTGTATGCGATCAGGTGGGAAATTGTATTGTTATTTGTTCCATTGAAAACCTTGATCCCATGGGGATTCACACTGGAGATTCTATCACAATCGCCCCCGCCCTAACCCTTACAGATAAAGAATTCCAAATAATGAGAAATGCAAGTTTTGATATTTTAAGGGAAGTCGGTTTAAAAACTGGTGGAGCAAATGTCCAGTTTGCCATTAATCCAAAAAATGGGGATATGATCGTGATTGAAGTTAATCCTAGAGTTTCCAGATCGTCAGCATTGGCGAGCAAGGCTACAGGATTCCCCATTGCTAAGGTTGCGGCCTTGTTATCTGTTGGCTATACCTTGGATGAACTGCAAAATGACTGCACAAAAACCACCCCCTTTTCATTCGAACCAACAATTGATTATGTTGTCTGTAAAATCCCAAAATTTAACTTTGATAAATTCCCTAAAAGTTCAGGATTATTACATACATCCATGCAGGCAGTGGGCGAAGTTATGGCCGTTGGCAATAATTTCTTAGAAAGTTTCCAAAAGGCGTATTCTTCTCTAGATAAAAAACTCAATGATCTTCAAGAAACCACTCATTTATCTAATGATGAAATTTTAGCACAATTACCAAAGACTCACTACAAAAGAATTCCTCTAGTAATTCAAGCATTAAGACAAGGTATCAGCATAGATAAAATCAACGAAATAACACATATTGATAAATGGTTCTTACATGAATTTAAAAAAATGGTTGATCTTGAACAGGAAATCAAGAAGTTAGGAGCGAATATTCTTGCCAACAAACAAGCTTTATTTCATTATAAACTCAACGGCTTTGCCGATACCAGAATCGAACAACTGGCGAATTTAGCTCAACATGATGTTACACAAGCACGCATAAAATTTCAGATAAAACCTGCCTTTAAGCAGATAGACACATGTGCAGGGGAATTTTTAGCACATAATAATTATTATTATTCATGCTATCAAAATAGCTATACGGATATTAACGGCAACGAGATAATGGATTCTGATTCCAAACCTACAGATAAGAAAAAAGTTATAGTTATCGGTGCAGGAGCTAACAGAATTGGGCAAGGATTGGAGTTTGATTATGTTTGCGTTCAATCCTTATGGGCCTTGCAAAGTGTGGGGATTGAAGCAATTATGATCAATTCGAACCCCGAAACCGTCTCAACTGATTACGATGTTGCCGATCGTTTATATTTTGAACCCTTATGTATCGAACACATTCTCGAAGTCATTAACTTGGAAAAATCTAAGGGCGAACTGCTGGGAGTCATCGTCCAATTTGGCGGACAAACGCCGATAAATTTAGCTAAGGATCTTGAAAATCACGGAGTTAAGATCTTAGGTACGAGCATTGACAATATCTTACAATGTGAAGAACGCAAATACTTCTCTAACCTTATGAATTCCTTAGATATTAACCAATCACAAAACTCCATTGCTCACTCTAAAGATCAAGCGAAAAGTGAAGCGATAAAGCTTGGTTTTCCTTTAGTTATTCGTCCATCTTATGTAATTGGTGGGCAGAATATGAGCGTTGTCTATAACATCGATCAGTTAAATAAATATCTAGACGACGTTAATTTCGCCGATTTTGAAGGAAGTTTATTACTGGATAAATATCTAAATGACGCCATAGAAGTGGATGTGGACGCCATTGGCGACGGCGAAAATATCCATGTGGCGGGTATTTTAGAACAGTTTGAAGAAGCAGGCATTCACTCGGGCGATTCCGCTTGCTCCTTTCCGCCGTTCTCACTGGATAATTACATTATAGACTCCTTAAAAGAGCATACAATAAAAATAGGTAAAGCGTTAGCTATCAAAGGTTTAATGAATATCCAATTCGCCATTCAAAATAACAAGATCTTTGTGTTAGAAGTTAATCCGAGAGCCAGTCGCACAATTCCATTTATCGCCAAAGCGTCAGGATACTCTCTAGCTTTTTATGCGACATTAACCTTATTAGATAAAAAGCTAAGTGAGTTCTCTTTACCTATGGAATTCCCCAAATACTATTCCATAAAAGATGTGGTTTTACCCTTTGATAGATTCCCCAACAATGATTTTCTTCTAGGTCCACAAATGAAATCCACAGGGGAAGTTATGGGGATAGATCATGATTTCTCCAAAGCTTTAATTAAAGCTTACGCCAGTTCCATGCAGATATTACCAACAACAGGAACTATTCTCTTAAGCATTAACCATTTAGAAGATAGTTTAGCCTCTATCTTGAATGGATTGAGTATTATCGGCTTTAAAATAGCTTGTTTTAGTGATGAAGTAGTCCATTTTGACAAAAACAATGTTACAATCGATACAATAATACATGCTAAAGAACTTCATGAAGATAACATCAAGAATATATTACAGGATTACAACATAGTCTCAATTATTTCGGTGATAAACAATTATTATTTAGAGCATATAACACTAAATAAGTTAGAACAGTTGTTTAATCTCCGAAGAAAAGCAACTTTTTACGGTATACCATACTTCACTTCTATCCTAGCCATGAAAACCCTAGCAGAGGCCATATACTGTAATAAAACTCAAGAGACAAATGTCTTACCAATTCAAGAATACTATAAAGCATAAGGAATATAACACAATGATAAATTTTCACAATAAAAACTTACTGGATATTCACTCACTGACTAAAGAAGAGTTTTTATATTTAGTTGAGAGTGCGATCAAGTTAAAGCATATCAAAAAGAACAATTTAGCACATCCAAAGATCAAGAATAAAAACATCGCTTTGATTTTTGAAAAGGATTCCACAAGAACACGTTGTTCTTTTGAAGTTTCAGCGTATGATTTAGGTATGGGGGCAACATATTTAGGCTCTCAAGGCTCACAGATCGGCAAAAAAGAAAGCATAAAAGATACCGCTAGAGTGCTAAAAGGCTTTTATAACGCCATAGTCTTTAGGGGGTTTGCCCAACAATCAGTAGAAGATTTAGCAAACTATGGCAAAATTCCCACCTATAACGCTTTAACCGATGATTGGCATCCAACCCAAATGCTTGCCGATATCTTAACCATAAAAGAGCATAGCAATAAAGCTATTGAGGAAATCAAGTTGGTATTTGTTGGCGATGGGCGTAGTAACACCGCTAATTCCCTATTAGTTACAGGGGCTTTGTTGGGAATGGATGTGAGAATTCTCGCACCGAACGATCTCCAACCTAAGGACGAAATACAAAGCATAGCAAAAAAGCTAGCTCTTAAAAGCCAAGCAAAAATCACAATTAGCGACGATAAAAACATCGGCATGAAGAATGCAGATTTTGTCTATGGTGATGTTTGGGTCTCAATGGGCGAGCCTGATAGCGTATGGGCAGAACGTATTAAGCTATTGAAAGACTATAAAATTAACAAGGAATTACTAGAACTTAGCAATAATAAAGCCATAAAAATACTTCATTGCTTGCCTGCGTTCCATAATGATGATACCATACAAGGGAAAGATCTTGCCCATAAGTTCGGTTTGGAAAATATTTGCGAGATCGATGATGAAACATTCGAAAGCGAGCAATCCGTAGTGTTTGATCAAGCAGAAAATCGCATGCACACAATCAAAGCGGTATTATACGAAACCCTAAAAGACTAAGCAATCCATATTAATATCTCCAGAATACATATCTCAAGAATACATATCTCCAGAATAAAGGTATAAAACAAATGAATAATACTAATAACATCAAGAAGAAGATCCGTGCAGGTATCATCGGCATTACAGGCTATTCGGGCTTGGAAGTCTTTAAGATCTTGGAACGTCATCCACATATAACAAGCATAGATCTTTTCAGTTCTAGCCGAGCAGGAGAGCATATTTCTTCAAGCTATCCTATGTATTTTGATAAGGATTACATTTTGCAGGAAATAAATTTTGCCTATATGGAAAAAAATCTCGATGTCTTATTCATCGCCACACCGAAAGGGATTTCCACAAAGCTAATTGAAGATTTAAAGGATCTGGATCTTAAAATCATTGATCTATCAGGAGATTTACGCTTAAAAGATCAGCAAGATATAATAAAATGGTACAACATAGAAAAACCAAGCTCGCAAGAAATCAGATCTCATATTGCTTATGGTATTTGCGAATTTAATGAAAAACAAATAGCTACCAGTAAAATAGTAGCTAATACAGGATGTTACGCTTTAACATCCATATTATGCCTTAGTCCTTTATATGTGAAAAATAAGCATATGGAGAATGCTTTAATCGATAAAAAGCACGTGATAGTTGACGCTAAATCAGGAGTATCAGGAGCAGGCAAAACACCGACCAACACCACCATATATGGTAATGTGAATGAGAACTTCTCAATTTATAAGGTTTCCACACATCAGCATATACCAGAAATAGAACAACATTTAAGCATAATATCCAATTCGGAAGATTATCAATACAATCAGCATGTGCAAGATAACAAAATCCCAGCTATTACCTTTGCCCCCCATTTAGTGCCGATGATGAAAGGTATCATGGTAACATGTCATGTTCAGTTGGAAAATGATGGGATATCCTTAGAAGAGATTCATAGAATCTATCAAGATCAATATAAAAATTCGCCTTTTGTTAGAATTCGTCCACTGGGAAACTTCCCGCAAACTAAAGAAGTTCTTAATACAAACTATTGTGATATATCCTTAAACTTAGATTTACGCACAAATAGATTGATAATAGTTGGCGTAATTGATAATCTAATCAAAGGAGCAAGCGGTAACGCTGTACAGAATATGAATATTATGTTCTCACTGCCACAAACATCAGGATTAAAGCATATTTAAAATTTAAAATCTCTAACAATCCACCTATTTTAAGAAAGAATAAATTATCATGATATACAAAAAATTAGACCAGCCCAATCTTTTATTACCCAAAGGATTTTCCGCTTGTGGGACTCATGTGGGAATTCGTAAGAATCCCAATAAATTAGATTTCTGCCTATTAAAAAGCGATGTAGTCAGTAACGCTGTTGCCGTATTCACAACAAATAAATTTTGTGCTGGCCCTGTGATAGTCTCAAGAGATCATATATATCCTAGTAAGAAGTTGCAAGCTATCGTTGTTAACAGTGGCAACGCCAACGCAGGTACAGGCGAGCAAGGAATAAAAGATTCTCAAGAAATCACTAAACTTATAGGAGATAAATTACAAATGGATTCAAGCCTTGTCGCCCCCATGTCCACAGGGGTTATCGGCAACAATCTACCCATGGATAAGATACGAAATTCCATAGATAGCCTAAATCCCAGCTCGAAAATAAGTAACGGTATAGATTTCGCCGAGGCCATAAAAACCACAGATACAACTTCAAAAAAATCAGGCTATAAAATGATCATCGATGAAAAAGAAGTCCATTTATGCGGAATAGCTAAGGGATCAGGGATGATTCATCCCAACATGGCTACAATGTTAGGTTTCATTACTAGCGATGTGAATATCGATGTTGATTGCTTAGATGAGCTGTTAAAGGAAAGCGTAAAGTATTCATTCAATGCCATAAGTGTCGACGGCGATACATCAACTAATGATAGTGTATACGTTCTAGCCAACGGCAAGGCCCAGAATAAAGAGCTTAATAAAAATCATCCTGCTTGGGGAGATTTTTGTGATGTTTTTCAACAATTATGCCAAAGCTTAGCCATTCAGATCGCCAAAGACGGCGAAGGGGCGTCTAAGCTTATTGTGGTTAACGTATTAAACGCCATTACTAAAGAAGACGCCGTACAAGTTGGGCGTTCTGTCATCTCATCGAATTTATTAAAAACTGCCATGTATGGAAATGATATGAACTGGGGGCGTATCGCCTGTGCTATCGGCTATTCTGGAGTAGATATCGACATCAGCAAAACCGAAATATATGCCGGCGACAACAACGAAATAGAATTAATGAAACACGGTCAAGGCCTACAATTCGATGAGACTACCGCCTACGCCTATCTAGAACAAAATGAAATACATTTTACCATTAATCTAAACCTCGGCAATCAAGACGCTAAAGCATGGGGATGTGATCTGACTAATGAATATGTATTCATAAACGGTGCAAAAAGAACTTAGAAACTAAAAAACTTTAAGGAGATGGAATTATGAAAGATAACAGCTATATAATCATAAAATGTGGTGGAAGTGTTTTAGAGAGTTTAACGGATGAATTCTACAAGTATCTACATGATTTATGGATAAAAAATAAGAATAAAATCCTACTTATCCATGGGGGCGGAGTGGCCATAAAAGCACAGGAACAGGCATTAAATATAGAAAGTGAATTTATTAATGGCTTAAGGAAAACATCGAACCAGACTCTAAGAGTCATTAAACAGATCCTAAACGGAGAACTTAACACCAATCTAGTACTCAAGTTAATGTCGCATAACATGGATGCTTTCGGTGTAAGTGGGGTAGACGGCTCTCTTATTCAAGCCGAAATTAAAGATTATGAAAATCTCGGATATGTTGGCACTAACTTAACCGTCAATAAGGATCTACTCATTAAATTACTAAACTTAGATAAGTTATTAGTAGTCTCATCTTTGGCATTACATAAGCAAGATCACAATCAAGCCTTAAATATCAATGCGGATACAATGTGCCTAGCCATTGCCAAATCCCTACAAGCTGGGGAAGTCATTTTCGTATCTGATGTGGACGGCGTTCTAAATGAACAAAAACAACTCATCAACCAGCTATCCATAAAAGAATGCAATCAGCTAATCCAAGATAAAATCATAACCGACGGGATGATCCCAAAAGTTGAGAGTTGTATGGAACTCATAAACAACGGCATAAACCAAGTAAAAATCATTAACGGACAAAACAACAACCTAACCCAAGGCACAACATTTATTAAATAATATCAATGATATGGAGAACAAAATCATGACTAATCTATTTCAAAACTACGGCAAGAGAATAAATATAAATTTCATTTCTGGAAAAGATGAATTTTTATATGACGAGCATAACCAAGAATATCTAGATTTCATCAGCGGTATTTCTGTCCTTAATTTAGGGCATAACAATACCGATATAAATAAAGCTTTTCTTGCTCAAGCTCAAAAACTCACTCATATTTCTAATCTGTTTGAAATTCAAGGGCAAGAAGATGTTGCGGGTCTAATCATCCAAGCTCTAGGCGGTGATTACAAAGGACTATTCTGTAATAGCGGAGCAGAAGCCAACGAGGCCGCCATCAAACTCGCAACCAAAGCCACCAAAAGAAAAAAACTGCTAAGCTTTAAGAATTCCTTTCACGGCCGCACACTGGCAACCCTTTCCGCCACTGGTCAAGATAAAGTAAAACAAGGATTCTTCCCCCTATCAAAACGCATGCTCCACGCTCCATACAACGAAATCAACGGCTTGGAAAAATACTTCGATGATGATTTATCCGCTGTCATTGTTGAAGTTCTCCAAGCCGAGGGCGGAGTAACTTCCGCCAAAGAGGATTTCCTTAAAAAACTAGAAGAACTATGCAAGAAAAACAAAAGCCTACTAATTATCGACGAAGTACAAACAGGATTCGGACGCTTAGGCACAGAATTCGGCTTTAAACAATACGATATATCTCCTGATATCATAACCATGGCCAAAGCCTTAGGCAACGGATATCCCATGGGAGCAATGTTTGCAAAATCAGAATATAAGGATTTCTTCAATGCAGGATCTCACGGCACTACATTCGGCGGTTCTCCCCTTGCCATGTCGGTCGCTCGTGTGGTATGCGAAACAATTTTCCATGCTGATTTTTTACAATCTGTACAAAAGAAATCACAACTAATACAAGAAGAAATCAAGAATAAGTTGGAAAATAACAAAAATATTATCTCTATAAATATTGTCGGCTTAATGATCGGCTTAAAACTAGCAGATAACATCAATGTACAAGATGTAATCAAAAACTTAAGAGAAAAACACCATTTCCTATGCTTACCAGCTAGTAATAACACCTTGCGTTTATTACCGCCCTTGATTGTGAGCGAAAAAAATATCACAAAAGCCATAGATTACATTCAAGATGTATTAGCATAATATAACTTTTTTATTCAATGTATGCAATAATTATGCTTTATTTTTGCATTTTAGTTTGCTATACTAACATAGTTAAACATATTTTATGAATATACATATGAATTAAAGAAAGGTTATTACAATGAATAATAAAATGAATAATAAAACAAAAAATACCAAAGACAAGATCGAGGGCAAGATCGTATTGGCTTATTCTGGCGGATTGGATACATCAATTATCATCCCATGGCTTAAGAATAATTACAATCTAGAAGTGATAGCTTGTTGCATAAATGTGGGTCAAGATGACAATATGGAAGAAGTAGAAAAAAAGGCTATATCTTCAGGAGCGTCCAAAATATACATAGAGAATGTTACAGAAGAATTTCTAAACGACTATGTATTCAAAGCCCTAAAAGCAGGAGCAAAATATGAAGATAAATACTTACTAGGTACAGCTCTCGCACGTCCTTTAATGGCTAAAAAGCTGGTGGAAGTTGCTCACAAAGAAAACGCTAAATATATTTGTCATGGTTGCACAGGTAAAGGTAACGATCAAGTGAGATTCGAAGTGGGAATCGCCTCTTTTGATCCAACAATCCAAATCATCGCTCCATGGCGTGAATGGGATATAGAATCACGAGAAGACGCCATAGACTACGCCAATGCCAACGGCATTAAGCTTTCTGTAACTAAAGAAAAAATCTACTCTCGAGATCAAAACATCTGGCACATTAGCCACGAGGGGGGCGATATCGAAGATCTGGCAAATGAACATAAGGAAGAAGATTTCTACCAAATGGTTACTCCGCCAAAACTTTGTAAAGATCAAGAAGAATACGTAGAAATCGAATTCCTAAAAGGTATCCCCATAGCCGTTAACAATAAAAAGCTCTCAAGCGTTGATCTTGTTCTCGAACTAAATAAAATCGCAGGACAAAACGGCGTAGGAATCATTGATATTGTCGAAAATAGATTAGTCGGTATGAAATCAAGAGGAATCTACGAAACCCCAGGCGGTACAGTGCTTTATAAGGCTATCGAAGAACTGGAAAGTATATGTTTAGATAAGGATACCATAGCATTCAAGAAAACATTAAGCCTTAAATATGCCGAACTTACATATAATGGCCTGTGGTTTACCCCAATTAGGAAAGCCATGGATTCATTCATCCAAACCCTAAGCGAAAATGTAACAGGAAAAGTTAAACTTAAACTATACAAAGGATCAATGAAAGTAGCAGGAAAATCCAGCCCGCTCGCTCTTTACGATCAAGAAGTGTCTTCTTTTGGTGCGAGCGATCTCTATAATCATCACGACGCCGAAGGATTTATTAAAATCTTCTCTCTACCAACTAAAATCAATAAGCTTACTCAATAATTCCTTAAGCTTACTCAATGATTCCTTTCAATAATTTTAACGATACATGATTCTAATTTTAATCATGTATCGCTATTATATATCAGTAAAGAAAATAATAAATAGTATAGTATTACAAAATGATATAATATTTTTAATATTAATACTTGATAAGTGTTGCATATTCGTATACAATAATATTAAGTTGTGTATAATTTTATTTTCTTAACGTGTTTAAGTTATATGTTAAACTATTTATGTTAAACTATTTAATAAGATAAGAAAATAATAAGATAAGAAAATAAAATTTTACATACATTAACAACAACTGTAAAAACAAAGGATATATAAACAAATGAGTAAAAAATGTTTACATTTTGGTGGTGGAAATATCGGCCGTGGCTTTATTGGTAAATTATTATCAGAAAATGGCTACCATGTTACATTCGCCGATGTTAATGAACAAGTAATTCAAACATTACACGAAAAACAAGAGTATATTGTAAATGTCGTTGGTTCTAACGAAGTAAAAGATACTGTAAAAAATGTTGATGGTGTTTTAGTTACAGATCCGCAACTAGTGGAAAAAAATTACGATGTTAACTTAATAACTACTGCGGTTGGCGTTAACGTTTTACCCCATGTAGCTAAAAATATGGCGGAAATCATAAAAGAACGCTTTAAAAAAGGTCTTACAGATCATTTAAACATTATCGCATGTGAAAATATGATCCGTGGTACAAGCGTTTTACGTAATCATATTGAGAAATTACTATCAGCTGAAGAAATCAAATGGGCAAACGAAAACATAGGTTTTGCCGACGCTGCTGTCGATAGAATTGTCCCTGCGGTTGCTCCGAGTGATGATTGTCTATTTGTTGTGGTTGAAGAGTTTTTCGAATGGGATGTCGATCAAAATCAAGTTAAGGGCGATCTTTCACATGTGTCAGGTTTAACCTTAGTTAATAATCTAGATGCTTACATCCAACGTAAACTATTTACATTAAATACAGGTCATGCGGTTTGTGCGTACATCGGTGTTTTAGACGGTAAAAAATTAATTTCTGAAGCCATTAGCGATCAAAAAATAGAAAAAATTGTCCGTGGTGTAATGTCAGAAAGCGGTAAGGTTTTAGAAAAACGCTTTGGCTTTTCTCCTGAAAGCTTAAGTGAGTATCATGATAAAATTATCGAACGCTTTAAAAATATCCACATTGTAGATGACGTTTTAAGAGTCGGCCGTCAACCATTGCGTAAATTAGGCTATGAAGATAGACTAATTAAACCCCTACGTGGGACTATGGAATACGGTGTGGATTCTCAAAATCTACAAACTGGTATCGCCCATGCTTTAGCTTATATAAATCCTGATGACGAACAAGCAAACGAACTCAACGCCAAAATCAACAAAGACGGCGTGCAAAAAGTTCTACAAGAATTATTACAAGTTAACGAAACAACAAAAGAAATTTCATCTATCATTGAAATTTATAATAAGTTAAAATAAATAAATAAACAAACAAATAAAGAAAAGAGAAAAAAAATGAGTGCTAAACAACATGTTCAATCATTTGGGCGTACATTATCAGCAATGATCATGCCCAACATTGGAGCTTTCATTGCGTGGGGCTTAATTACTGCCCTGTTCATTCCTACAGGTTGGTTTCCTAATGTAGCCCTAGCCAAAATGGTAGGCCCAATGCTTACATATTTATTACCATTATTAATTGCTTATTCTGGTGGTAAATTGATCCATGGAACACGTGGCGGAGTTATGGGTGTTATCGTAACCATGGGTGTTATCGTTGGTACATCTATCCCTATGTTCTTAGGAGCTATGGCCTGCGGTCCTTTCGCTGGTTGGGTAATTAAAAAATTCGACGAAATAGCAGAAGATTACATTCCTAGCGGATTCGAAATGTTAGTAAATAATTTTTCTATCGGTATATTAGGATCTATCCTAGCTGTTATTGCTTACTTTGTTGTAGGGCCAATAGTATCATACTTAACCAATTCTTTAGGTGAAGGCGTGGCCTTTTTAGCTAAACATAATATTTTACCTTTAACATCTGTATTCGTAGAACCTGCGAAAATCCTATTCCTAAATAATGCCATTAATCATGGCGTATTTACTCCTGTAGGTACTCAACAAGTTAAGGAGACTGGGAAATCAATCCTATTCCTAATCGAAGCTAACCCAGGGGCTGGGCTAGGTTTATTATGTGCCTATTGGTTCGCAGGTAAAGGCCCTGCTAAACAATCAGCACCAGGGGCTATTATTATTCACTTCCTAGGTGGTATTCATGAAATTTACTTCCCTTATGTCTTGATGAATCCGATTCTTATTATTGGTATGATCTGTGGTGGTATTGCGAACGTAACAACACTTGTATTATTACATGGTGGTTTAGTAGCTCCAGCCTCACCAGGAAGTATCTTTGCGGTGCTGGCCATGGTGCCAAAAGGTGGCTACTTCGCTGTAATTTCGGCGGTTGTTGTGGCGGCGGTTGTTTCTTTCGTAGTGAATTCAATCTTGCTAAAAACCTTAGCTAAAGAAGAAAAAAGCCTAGATGAAGCTAGTAAGAAAATGTCAAGCATGAAATCAGAATCTAAAGCTCCAAGAGCTGGCGTTTCTAGAGCGAATTTCGATTTCTCATCTGTTAAAAAGATCTATACTGCCTGCGATGCAGGTATGGGATCGAGTGCAATGGGTGCAGGTATCTTAAAGAAAGCTCTTAAGGCTCACGATTTAAAACATATTAAATCTGGCAATTTAGCGATTACTAATCTGACTTCTGATATTGATATCGTGATCACTCATGAGAGCTTAACTCCTTTAGCTCGCAAGCAACTTCCTAACGCTTATCATGTTTCTTTAACCAACTTTATGGATAAAAGTACCTATGAAGATTTAATGGTTAAATTAAAAAGCAGTGGGGGCAAAGTATCTGCAAATGTATCTGCCGACAATGACGATAACGACGATAACGAAGAAGAAATCAACGCTATCGTTCTAAAAGATAGTGATATTAAATTAAAAGGTACTGCCACAACTAAAGAAGAAGTTCTTCAGGAAGTAGCAGAGCTATTAATTAAAAATAACTACGTAGGCGAAAACTATAAGCAAGCCATTCTAGATAGAGAAAAAGAAATCACTACCTATTTAGGTTCAGGTATCGCCATTCCTCATGGTGTACGCAGTGCATTCGAAACCATTAAGGAAACTGGCGTTGTAGCCATTCAGTATCCAAATGGTGTAGCATGGGACGGCACAGAAAAAGCTCACTTGATCTTTGGTATTGCTGCCAAAAGTAACGAGCATACTCTTGTTTTACAAAAAGTAGCCGAATTGTTCGACGAAGAAAACTTAAGAAATTCATTAATTAACACTCAAGATGTTAAAATGTTTACTAACTTCTTTAACGGAAATGAAAGCGAAAACGATAGCAATGGGAATACTAACTCAAAGCCATCGAAATCACATAGCCAGTATGATCAAACTATCACGATCACAGTGAAAGATAGTGCAGGAATCCACGCTCGTCCAGCTGCCCTGTTCTCAAGATCAGCCTCAAACTTCACAAGTGCAATCTTCATCGAGTTCGACGGCAAAACAGCTCAATCCGACAGCATTGGCTCAATTCTATCATTGGGAATTAAGCAAAATGATACAATTCAAATCCACGCCAACGGTTCTGACGCAACCCAAGCCCTAGAAGCTCTAGCAAACCACTTTGACGGATAATTACATCAATACATCCTTGTATGAATCTTACAAAAGCTTGTAGCTAAGCTAACACTTTCCCCTAGATTTTCATAATCTAGGGGAAAGCTTTTTCTCACAATACTTATGAAAAATAACTCTCGCTCTTTTTAGCTGGACATCTTCACAGGCAGTCTAACACATTTGATCTTTCTTTGCTGGCCTAATATTTAGGCCAGCAAAGAAAGAAAACATCAGACAAAAACACGATCTTAATACATATCCCACTTTAATATAATGATTTTATAGCAAGCATAAATTTAATCTTGATTCATGGTTGATATATCATATGAATTATGTTAATATTTATATAACTTAAATCAATTAAACTAGATTCTAGAAATGTAATAGTATGAATGTGAAACTTAAAACTTTAATTATGTTATGTCTTGTTTTCCTTTTGTCTGCCTGTGGTGGAAAAGTGGAAACAAATTCATTACAATCTCAATACGGACACAACATATCTACACTAGTTAAAAGTATTATTGCAAGTGATAAACTTAAATTCTATGAAAAACTTACTAATGATATTCATGACGATTACCGCCGATATCGTTTTACGATTCTCCCCATTAGTAATCCAGAAAATACTAAAGATTCCGATAAAGAAAACTCTCTAGACAATTATATTACAAAAAAGATAGATTCAGCAAATAACAACGTAAAAACCGCTCTAGTAAATAGTAAACAGTTTATTGTACAAAAATTCAATACTCTATATGACTCCTTAGAAAAAGCACTCTTACGTAGTGAAAAAATAGAAATATACAATAAAAAATCTCAATATTGGGATTATAGCTTAAAATGCTCATTGATAAAACAAGATAACAAGCAAGATCCAATCACAGATAAAAGTAGAAATCCCACTAAAGACACAATAACAGACGAAAATAAAGACAAAGGCAAAAATAAAGACTCAAAGACAAAACCACAAACAAATACAAAGGAAAATTCCACAGAAAATCAAGATGATACCGCAAAACAAAAATTCAACTGTATCATTTATGATCGCCACAAAAAAACGTCATTTAAAATTTTTCATTAAGAATCTTGATTTTTAATGAAAAACATACTATAATATAATCGTATGGTTTTTATGTCTATTGTAGAATAAATACCGTATTAATAACTTGCTTTTAAAAGGGTGGGAAAAATGCTTATTCAATGGTTTAAAGCCATGCGTAGTGTATAAGCACCATATAAGTATGGCTTAAAACTGCCAAAATGAGTACTTTTTCATCCCCTTTTTTTAATAATTTCAAGGAGTTTATTAAAGTATGAGAAAACTTTCACTATTTGAAAACCCGCATTTGCTGGGATTCGAAGATTTTTTCGATCGCTTAGAACGTGTAACGAAAACGTCCGAAGGTTATCCACCTTATAATATTGAAAAGATTCCCCCCCATAAACTACGCATTACCCTAGCGGTTGCAGGCTTTAGTATGGACGATCTTTCAGTAACACAAGAAGATAATCAGCTCGTTATTCGTGGGCAGAATAAGGAAGACGATCAAGAGCGTATATTTATACATCATGGTATCGCCTCACGCCAATTTGTTCGTAATTTTGTTCTAGCTGATAACATTGAAATAACTGGAGCTTTCATGAAAAATGGTCTGCTACATGTGGATCTTGAACGCCCTATTTCAAGTAAAAATGTTAAACATATACAGATTTCTAGCAACGAAACAGAAAAACAACCAACCAACATCAAAGCCATATGTTTTGATGATGATAAAATTTAATTTTTTCTATCCAAAAAAAATTAAATAAAAAAATACTTGCATTTTAATGCAATTTATATATAATGGATTCGATGTTTTCATAAGATCATATATTCTTAATATCAATTGGGATAAAAAATATAAGATCTCAAGAAAATCATTGTAATTATAACTTAATATTTATTTAGACACCTTTGAGGTGAAATTTAAAGTAAGCATGCTAATATTATAGGTGCAGGTAAATTTCAGCCAAAGAGTAATCAAGGAGACTAAAATGGGTAAAATTATCGGTATCGATCTAGGTACAACAAATTCATGTATTTCAATTATGGATGGCGACACTCCAAAAGTAATCGAAAATTCAGAAGGAGCAAGAACAACTCCTTCAATGGTAGGTTTCACAGACTCGGACGAACGTCTAGTAGGTCAATCGGCAAAACGTCAAGCGGTAACAAACGCAAAAGATACATTATTCGCCGTGAAACGCTTAATTGGTCGTACATTTGACGATCCACAAACTGCAAAAGATCAAGAAACAGTAGCGTTCGAGATCGTAAAATCGAAAAAGGGCGACGCTTGGGTAAAAGCTCGTGGCAAGGAATATTCTCCAAGTGAAATTTCCGCATTCGTTTTACAAAAAATGAAAGAAACCGCCGAAGATTATTTAGGCGAACCAGTAACCGAAGCGGTTATTACAGTTCCTGCCTACTTCAACGATAGCCAACGTCAAGCAACTAAAGACGCAGGTAAAATCGCAGGGCTTGATGTGAAACGTATCATCAACGAGCCTACCGCTGCGGCTTTGGCTTATGGTTTAGATAAAAAAGATCATGGCACTATTGCAGTATACGATTTAGGTGGTGGTACATTCGATGTATCTATTCTTGAAATCGGCGACGGTGTATTCGAAGTGCTTTCAACCAACGGCGATACTATGCTTGGTGGTGAAGATTTCGATATGGCTATTATCGATCATTTAGCTAACGAATTCAAAAAAGAAAACGGCATTAATTTACGTGATGATAATCTAGCATTACAACGTTTAAAAGAAGCTGCAGAAAAAGCTAAAATTGAGCTATCTTCTGCAAAATCTACCGATGTTAACTTGCCATTTATTACCGCTGATGCGTCTGGCCCTAAGCATTTAAATGTAAATCTATCACGCTCTAAATTGGAAGATATCGTATCGGATCTAATTAAGCGTACTATCGAACCATGTAAAAAAGCTTTAGCTGACGCAGGTTTAAAAGCGTCGGAAATCAACGAAGTTATCTTAGTTGGTGGTATGACTCGTATGCCAAAAGTACAAGACGAAGTTAAAGGCTTTTTTGGTAAAGAGGCTAACAAAGGCGTTAACCCTGATGAAGTTGTAGCCATGGGTGCAGCTATCCAAGGTGGTGTATTACAAGGGGATGTTAAGGACGTTGTTTTACTGGATGTTACTCCATTATCACTAGGTATCGAAACTCTAGGGGGCGTATTTACTCGCTTAATTGATCGTAACACAACAATTCCTACACGTAAATCGCAAATATTCTCAACTGCGGAAGATAATCAAACCGCCGTTACCATTCGAGTATTCCAAGGGGAACGTGAAATTGCCGCACATAATAAAATGTTAGGTCAATTTGACTTACTTGAAATTCCGTCTGCTCCACGTGGTGCACCACAGATTGAAGTATCATTCGATATCGATGCCAATGGTATCGTAAACGTTACCGCTACAGATAAAGCAACAGGTAAAGAGCAACAAATTCGTATTCAAGCGTCAGGCGGTTTAACTGATGATGATATCGAAAAAATGGTGAAAGACGCTGAAGCTCATGCAGATGAAGACAAAAAGCGTAAGGAAATGGTTGAAGCTAAGAACCAAGCGGAATCAATGATCTCTTCTACAGAAAAAACCCTAAAAGAAAACGAAGATAAAATCGATGATGAACTTAAAACAAGTATCACATCGGCTATCGAAGATCTTAAAGGTGTTCTAGATTCTGAAGATAAAGAGGCTATTGATGAGAAAACCAACGCCTTAATGGAAGCCTCAATGAAACTTGGTGAAATCCTGTATAAGGATCAGCAAGAGGCAGGATCAGCTAATGGCGATGAAAACTCGGGCGACGCTCCAAAAGATGAAAATGTTATGGATGCCGAATTCGAAGAAGTTAAGGAAGACGACAAAGAATAATTTACAATCTAAATTATTTCAAAGTTGAATACTTATAAAATAAAAATCAACCTGCTACTTAAGTTGTTCATAGCCTTTTTAGCAGGTTAATTTTTATTAAATTTCTTAAATTATGGTTATTATTGAGTTAGTTATCTCTCATAATCCTTATTTATATTAAATTCTGCTAAAAACTGTTGCTTATTTTAGCAAAATTTAGTATAGTTTATTTATTATTATTTAAAACATATATAAAAGGTTTATTTTATGTCAAAGCGTGATTATTACGAAGTACTTGGTGTTTCTAAGGACGCATCAGCTCAAGAATTAAAAAGTAGTTTCCGCAAACTTGTAATGAAATATCATCCAGATCGCAATAAGGATGATAAAGAAGCAGAAGAAAAATTTAAAGAAGTAAATGAGGCTTTTGAAGTTCTAAAAGACGAGCAAAAGCGTTCCGCATACGATAGATACGGTCATGCTGCCTTTGATCAAAACGGTGGCGGAGCTGGTGGCTTTGGCGGTGGCGGTTTCGGCGGTGCTGGAGCTGGTGGCTTTGGTGGCGGATTCGATTTCGGCGATATCTTTGGCGATATCTTTGGCGGTGGCGGTTCTCGTCAACGTAATCCCAATGCTCCACGCCGTGGCGATGATCTCCGCTATGATCTAAGTGTGAGCTTAGAAGAGGCTTTTACAGGTCTTAAAACTGATATTGAAGTGAATACTCATGTGAAATGTAAAGATTGCCATGGGCATGGTACTGCCAACGGTAAAAAGCCTGATACTTGTCCCGATTGTCATGGTTCAGGAACTCAACGTGTAAGCCAAGGATTTTTCCAAGTGGAAACCAGTTGTAGACGTTGCCAAGGTTCGGGAACTGTAGTAAAAAATCGTTGTCGTAAATGTGGTGGTCATGGTTTAGTTAACGAACCTAAGAAGTTAAATGTTAACATTCCAGAAGGAATTGACGACGGTACACGCATGCGTTTAACAGGCAAAGGCGAAGAAGGGGCAAACGGCGGACCGGCAGGCGATCTATACATCTTTATTAGGGTTGCTAAACATAAAATCTTCTTCCGTGAAAATGCTGATTTATATTGTAAAGCGTCCATTCCCATGACAGCCGCAACCTTAGGCGATGAAGTGGAAGTGCCGACCATTGGCGGTGGAAAAGTGAGCGTTAAGATTCCATCAGGGACTCAATCTGGTGCTCAATTCCGCTTGCGTAGTAAAGGTATGCCAATTCTACGAGCGACAACTCGTGGCGATATGTTTGTGGAAGTATCCATTGAAACCCCTGTAAATCTAACGGATAGACAAAAGGAAATTCTCCAAGAATTCGCCGAAATTTCAGGAGAAAACCCAAGCAATCACAATCCGCAATCCGATGGCTTTATGAATAAAGTTAAAGGCTTTTTTAGTTAGCCAATCAAAATTCCATTTTAGTATCATTACTAAGGTGGGATTTTTTTTATTGATTTAGTTTATCTTTTATTGTATAATGAATTAAGTATAATAAAATTAAGTACAACATAGTAATGATAATTAAAAAAAGATGGATAAATGATAAAACTAGAAGAAATTTCTCGGATATTTAGGATAAATTTAAGGTTGTTAATACACTTTGAAGAAGAAAATTTATTCTCTCCTATAAGTATTGATCCAGAAAATAATACAAAATACTATACTAATAATCTTTTACACAGATTGCAAAAAATCTTACTTTATCAATCACATGGGCTTAGACTAAACGAAATACGAGAAATAATTGGTTTACGCTTTGATAATGAAGATAACGAAATAAAAGACAATGAAGAAATCATAATTCAACTCATAGACATTCACACAAAACGAATCCAAGAAGAAAGCTCCACCATGTGGAAATCTGACGAATTAGAAGAATTACAACAAGCTCTATCTCAAATTAATAGTTTAATATATGAAGAATATGAAGATTGTGAAGAAAACCAATAACTAAAAAGCTACCCCTTACAATCCGTAAGAAGTAGCTATTTTTTTTAATAAGACCCATTTTTTAATAAGACCCAAGAGACCCAAGGAGTGGGAAAAAGTGCTTAGTCAGCGTTCTTTAAGTCATGCGACGTGTACTAAACGCTTACATAAGCATGACTTAAGGACACTGAATGAGTGCTTTTTCACACTCCTTTTATCTATGGACAGGTTTGTACTTGATTCTGTGGGGCTGGTCGGCTTCGGCACCGAGACGGCGGTGGCGGTCGGCCTCGTAGTCTTCGTAGTTTCCCTCAAAGAAAGTAACTTGAGAATCCCCTTCAAATGCAAGAATGTGAGTTGCTACACGATCCAAGAACCATCTATCATGGGAGATCACAATGGCACAACCTGCAAATCCTAAAATGGCTTCTTCTAAGGCTCTTAGGGTTTCCACGTCGAGATCATTTGTTGGCTCATCGAGTAAAAGAACATTCGCATGAGAGAGTAGCATTTTCGCCAGATGAACACGGTTACGCTCACCACCTGATAGAGATCCAACTTTCGATTGTTGAGATGTTCCTTTAAAATTAAACCAACTTACATAAGCACGAGATTTTATTTCACGTTTACCGATCATTAGAATATCGTTACCGTCGGAAATTTCTTCCCAGACGTTTTTATCGTCAGACAGAGAGTCTCTCATTTGGTCAATATAGCCCAGTTTTACGGTTTCCCCTACTCTGATCGAGCCTTGATCGGGGGTATCTTTACCTGAAATCATTTTAAATAGCGTTGTTTTACCTGCACCATTGGCCCCAATAACGCCAACTATCGCTCCTTTAGGGATTTTAAAATTCATATTTTCATATAGAAGTTTATCGCCGAAAGCTTTGCCAACGTCTTCCGCCTCAATTACAAGATCCCCAAGACGTGGCCCAGGTGGGATCAAGATTTGAGATGTTACCGAGCGAGATTCGGTTTCTTGTTTTAGTAATTCATCATAAGCTTTTAAACGAGCTTTAGATTTCGCTTGACGTCCTTTCGCTCCTTGGCGAACCCATTCTAACTCTTGAGTAATTGTCTTTTGGCGACCTGTTTCATCTTTTTCTTCTTGCTCCATGCGTTTGGCTTTAGCTTCCAACCAACCTGTATAATTACCCTCATAAGGATAGCCGATACCACGATCAAGCTCTAAGATCCAACTTGCCACATTATCCAAGAAATAACGATCATGGGTAATGGCCACGACAGTACCTGGATATTCTTCTAAGAATTTTTCTAGCCATGCCACCGAATGGGCGTCCAAATGGTTGGTAGGCTCATCAAGTAGTAACATATCAGGTTTTGACAGCAATAAACGACACAACGCAACACGACGACGCTCACCACCTGAAAGATCTTTCACAGGCGAATCAGCAGGCGGACAGCGTAAAGCGTCCATGGCGATATTGATAGTGCGTTCCAGCTCCCAACCGTTGGCAACATCAATGCGTTCTTGCAATTCCCCTTGGCGTGCAAGAAGTTCGTTCATTTCATCATCAGACATAGGATCCATGAATTTAGCGGAAATTTCGTTGAATTCATCAAGAAGATCTTTGATTTCTCCCACCCCTTCCATGACATTTTCGCCGACGGTTTTATCTTCATTTAGCTTTGGTTCTTGTTCTAAATAGCCAACTTTTACGCCGTCAGCAGACCAAGCCTCCCCTTGGAATTCTTTATCTACTCCTGCCATGATCTTTAAAAGCGAAGATTTACCCGCACCATTTGGACCAATAACCCCAATTTTAGCACCTGGAAAAAATGATAAATGAATATCTTTTAATACAGTTTTACCACCTGAATAAGCTTTAGTTAAGCCTTTCATTACATATACATATTGATAAGAAGCCATTAATTTCCCCTAATTATTAAATTACATTTTTACTTATAATAGCATAAAAGATACTAGAAAGTAAAGACAAACTTTAACAAATAGTTAAAAATTATCCATTAACCATGAAAAATTGCCACAAAAATGAGCAATTCCCCCCATATGATAAATTAATACGTGTATATACATTCAACACCCCCACATAACCCCTAAAGTAAGCTACAGACAACCCACTTACCGCAATCCGTAGGATTGGGAGAAATGAGCTAAGATGTGCTTGTAAATAGGGCGACGTGTACTCACGTCTACATAAGCCCTAAGGTAAGGTGCAGATTAGCCCATTTATCACAATCCTACACTAGCGACCGTTTACGTATTTAAATACTTCTAAAATATCGGTTTTTGAAACTTCGATGATTTCGTCGGCGAAGGTTTTTTTGCTTGTTATGATTTTGCTTATGGGGTTAAGGAAACGGGTTTCATCTTCGTTGAGATTGTATTTATCTTTTAAGCGGAACAATCCTTCTTCTGCTAGTTGGGTAAGCTGTTGAATTTGTTCGATAACTGTTATGTTATGGATG
This sequence comes from Rhodospirillaceae bacterium MC!, assembly GCA_002632265.1. Taxonomy (GTDB): domain Bacteria; phylum Pseudomonadota; class Alphaproteobacteria; order MC1; family MC1; genus MC1. The sequence goes on along the minus strand of NQOV01000012.1, from coordinate 37,401 downwards.
GTCGATTTTAAGGTGCAAGTATGTGATTTTTCGTAGGATTCTATCATATTTTCTTTAGGGATTGAAGCTATCATATTATAAAGCTTTTCCATATTCTCATTATCAAATAACAAACCTTTTATGAGAGCTGATAGGGCGATGACCATAGATCTATTGTTAGAATCTGACAATCTTAATTTTAAGCCGTTTTCTGTTAGGGATATGGCTGGTTTTATTGTTTTTAGGTGTCTTTGGAAGTCGTCGAGTGTAGCTCGTTGGCTTACTTCTAAGCGATCATGTTCAAGAGTACCGTACCAGAATGATTCCATGGTTTGATTTGCTACATCTTCATATTTATCATTGATTAATATGGCAAACATCGGTTTTTTTAGCACGTAATCCAAATATTTTTGATAGGAGAAATCTTCATCAAAGCAAAATGACGCTAATCCAGAATGGATATGTTTCATATCCTGTTTGACTCTCATTCTATTGGATAAAATTTTTGTTTCTCGTCCTTCAAAATACGCCGAACTTGCGAAAAATATAGATATATACGGCTGTAAAAAACTCGCTATTCTGAATTTTTTGATCATATCTTCTTCATTTTTATACTTGATATCCATGGAAATATCCGCAGTTCCGTATAAGGAATACAGGGCTTTCGGATCGTGTTCTTCTAAATTACGACGCATGAGCGTATAAAAATCACTTGGCATTTTATTTGAGTGGATAGCGTCAGCCGTTGGATGATATCCCACACGTAAAAGGGAAATATTATACTCTTCCAAAATGGGCGAGATGATAGAGTGAAAGAAATCTAGCTCCGCATACATTTCTTTTATATCTAAAACCGACGAGGTGGTAAAAGTTAGCTGGCCGCCTGCTTTCACGCTGATTTTAAAGGAATCTTTACATTGAATGCCAAAGATGTTACCGTCTAAATAAATGAGTTCGGTTGTGTAATTATGAGATGTTAATTCCTTATCCAAACGCTCAAGCAGGACTTTAATACCTAAATTTAATTTAGATGTGTATTTTATTGGGCTAAGATCATCTTGATACACTAAAAAAGCATCGTGCGATGATGATATTTTTAATAAATCATCATTTACTTCATTGTTTTTAAAGATGTTAATCAAATTGCTTATTGATAATAAATTGTTATTCATTTGAAGTATTTCCATTCACATTACAAAATACTGTACTTTCAAGTTGTGTAGAATGAGTATAATACATATTGTTCCAAAGATCAATAGAAAAAATAATATTTTTTTAATTTAAAGTGTTTCTTAGATTTTTTACATAAGTATTATCGGGATAATCTTGTAAACACTTATCAACTAAAACTTTAATTTTTCTTTTCTTTCCCATAAGAAGTGCCGTTAATTCAATGCTTGGATTCTCGCAAAAGGATTTACTTAAATGTTCTTTATCTTGTATCTTATTAATGTTAATCTTAAAGCTATTTATGGATTTATAGGAAGTATACACCTCAAGTTTAACAAATAAAATAAGAAATACTACAGAAGAAAATATGATCATTGGCAATAGTATTATAAGCATTTTGTTGTTGGATATGTGCTTGTTTAATTTTTTTCTATCTGATATGGATATATTACTACTATTATTAGTAATATCATTACTTAAAGTATATTTAAGATTTTTACTTTTAATAGTCATATAACCAACTAAAACGATGACAGACGCTAAAAAGAGTAGGATAATCGCTATAATAAGCCAAAAAGCGAAAGTATTTTTATTAAATGGTGGCGTTAGCAAGATGACATCGCCGTATCTTTTGTGAAGATAATCTTTTATGAAAATTGGTTGTTGTCCTTGTTGAATTCTGGTGCGGATAAGCTCTCGGATGTTGTTGGCAATTGGAGTATCTGATTGGTATATGCTTTCATTATTACAAACTACGCAACGCAGATTATTTGCAAGATTTTTGAATTGAATTTCTTGAGCCTGTGAAAGTTGGATTTTCTTTCCTTGGCTTTGCGAGATAAAGGTAAAGCTCAAGATACATGCAAGTATCAATGGAAATAGGAATGAAAGCTTAGATGAAAGCTTAAATATAGGTATTACTTGAATAAATTTCATAATTAATCTGCTCCTTTCAAGTTATTAACAAGGGGGAGAATTTTTGTAAGCCATAATTCTTTACTAATAATGCCGACCACATGAAGAACTATCTTGCCTTGTTTATTAAGGATAAAACTTTCAGGTGCACCAGTAACGCCAAGGTCTATCACCAGGGTATCCCTATTGTCGTAGGATATTTTAGTGAAGATATTTTCCGCTTGGTGGATTTTTAACCAGCGTAGGATATCAAGTTGTGATTGTTCATCAAAATCCAAGCCATAAATGGGAATGGATTTTGAAACATAATCTTTAAGTATGGGCAGTTCCACAGTGCAGGCCACACACCAACTTCCTAAGAATGTTAACATCGATACTTTATTGTGAAAATCTTGATCTCGGATAAGATCATTAACAATCGGGGTTATGGTGGAAAAGTTTGGGGTATCTAGGGTTTTATATACTAATTTAGTTGTGATCTTTTCTTGCTTATCATGATGATTCATAAAGATTAAAAGAGATATGAAGATTATAATTATAACTATCACAGGAAGAATTATTTTAAATTTTGATTTATATGTCATTTTCGTTATCCTTGCTCTTATGGATATGAGATATTTCCGTAACTAAATGAACGGCATATAAGATTAGTCCCATGAAAAATAAAAAATATGCAAACAGTATCAGGCTAAATAAATAATGTTGATATACTCTAAAGGAATAATAAACATCTTCATGGGCTTTGTTATTTCTGCTGGCTACATCGTTAACTAAAGCAATATATGTATTACTTAAAGGAGTTAAAATAGTATCTGGATTAGTATTAGTTATTTGCCAACCTGTGCCTTTATTTTCCTTTAATAATGACGGCCTTAAAGTATGCTCAAGCCTGTTAGTGTGCGGATTGCTGACATTAATTATAGTATAAATTTGTTTCTTTTGCACTCCTGTAATGGCGTTGGTGTTGGCTATGGTTTTCACGTCCTTTAATAGGTAGATTTTTTTGTTGATAGTGGTGGGAATGTTAATGCGAAGATCTATGATTTTTTCTTTAGAATATACACTAACACTTAGCCAACCGATCATTAAAGTGGCAATTGATATATGTATTAATGTTGTACTTATGTGTTTTAGAGCTAGTTTTTTCGTGCTAAAGTTTTGATATAAAGTAAATAGCAATGAAGCGGATACTGATAAAGCAGTGGAACAAATGGCTAGAGAGATTATTGTGTCTTTAACTGATAAAGGATAGTATATTCTTGAGTATAATGAAAGTAAAATGCCGATACTAAAGAAAGAAAGGGCGGTTTTTTTATGTTTTAGGTGGAATGTTAAAGCTAAATACGTGATTATCCATAAAGGAACTAGGATTATATTGTAAAAAGTTGCTCCTATTGATATGGCATGACCATAAAAATTACTTATTATGGGATATACAATTCCCAATAAGATAATCAGTATTGATCCTAAAAGTACGGAATTTATTAGGAAAAATATTTTGTTTTTAAAGGATATTTTTGTTGTGATGGCTATGGCTAACATCCATAATAGGGATAATAAAATGACAAAGGCGAGAATTAGAAAGTAGATTCCCATTTGTTTTTTCTCAAAAAAGCTATGGGATGAAATCAATAAGTTGGATCTTTCAAGAATTATTCCTGCAAGAATTAATGTTGTGCTTATGACTAGCCATAATAGGGCTAAATTCCTATTACTTTCAGCGGATTCAGATGAGTATTTAGTGGGATTTTGTTGGTGGGGGATGAAAAGCAAGGCATGAATCACTCCTAAAAGTCCTAACCATGGTAAGAGAGCGAGATTTTCCACGCTATCCCAAAACCATAAACCGCCCCACCCTAAGGTATAGTATGCCCAGATTGAGCCGATAACTAATCCCAAAGATAGTAAAGAAAATGCTATCACAGCAACGAATTTTAACAGTAAAACGGTTTTAAAATCTCTTAATTTATTATGGATCATCGCTCCCATATATACGGCGGTTAGGAGAATACTTAAGGAATATCCTGCGTATAAGCTAGGTGGATGAACAACTAGCCATATATTTTTCAACATGGGGTTAAGTTCGCCTAAAAATAATCTGTGATGTAGTAAAACAAAGGGATTATTGTGGGGGAATAATAAGTATATCATTAAGGATAATTGAAATAATCCTAATATACCGTTGGCGATTGCGATAATATGGCTATTTATGATGGTTTGTAGGTTAAAGAAAAGGCTAAACAAGCTGATAATTGCCAATTCTAAAAAGATCGAACCTGCAGAATTGCTCCATATTGCACCTATTTTATATATTAAGGGTAAATTTGGGGTAGTATGTGAGTTAACCATATCAAAAATAACGGCATTATGGATAAAAGCATGCAATAAACCATAAAAAGATAATAATAGCAAAAACGATGAGAAGATCGCAGATATTTTATGGATTATACTAAGAATGTTATTATAAACCACAACGCTAGCAACAGAAGTACCAACTTGCAAGAGTAAAAAAGGTATGCTAATTATAAATATTGGAAATAATAATGAATAAAGCATGGGTAAAAAGTTAATTCCTAAATGGTTTCATTCATAAAACAATGCTAGTTATTAATTTAGATAATAACTAGCATTATTGTTGGCAGTTTATGGTTTTAGCCTATACACTTGAGACTCGAACACTTCAAATTCAAACTCAAACTTAAATTATTAAGCCTGACCTGTACCAGAAACCGCATATGTTGTATCGCTTGAAGTAATATCATCATTCAGATCTTGGCTAGCGGTTTGAATGTCAGCAAAATCGTATTGAGTGAAAGAATTTACATCAGAGGCCATATTTTGAGTAATGGTATTTAAAAAGCTTGTTTGAGATGTACCCAAGGTATTATCTTCTTTAGTTTCTTTAACGCCTTGGCTTTCATCTGTATCAGTGCGAGAATATCTTTCTTTATAAATATCCCTACCCACTTGTGATAAATGATCTTTAAAGCTAAATTCTTCCGATTTAGAATCCAATGATTTAGCTTGCTGATGACGTTCTTCACCGAAAGTATTTTCGGCATTACCTTCTTTAACGAAGTTCATATCGTCATCATAATGATCTCTAGCATAATCTTGTAAATTCGCCGCCGATGTAATACGAGCTGACGGATTATCAGTTTTTACACGTTCTAGAGTATTCATATAACCGTTGATATCTCTTAGGTTACCGCTTGTATCTGTGAAGTTGGCAAAAGAATTGCTCTTACTTGAAGATTTATCATTGCCAGTTGCGAACAGATCAACGCCACCGAAGAAAGTTTTCATCTGATTACGATAGCCATTTAATTGATTATCTGACAGATCTTTACCGAAAACGCTTTTTAATTTAGATTCTGTGGTTGCTTGTTCTTGATCTTCATCCACTTGAAGATCTGATTTATCGTTATATTCTTGTAGATATTGTTTAGCATTTGCCTCAATATCATTACTATCAAGTGGCGATTCGTCAGAATCCTGATCAAGATTATCATTATCAGGATTTTCTTCACTAGCTGACACTGCTAAAGGCGAAAGAGTTACCGAATCTTGAGCATTCCCTACAGGAGAAAAGCCCTTTGAGTTTTGTACTGATTCTAAATCCTTTTGTGATTGAGTGCGAATCTCTTCGGCAGATTGCGAACCTGTTAATGCAGATGCTCCGCTAATGCCATCATCTTTTTGTAAAATACTATTTAAATCTTCTTGCGATTGTTTAGTGATTTGTTCCGCTGTAAATCTTTGTGGAGCGGTATTACCTGTATTTGATACAGTTGGATCGATACTAGACATTATCATATTCCTTTACTTTTCTAAAATTGCAAACTTGCAAATGTAATAAATTTACTAGGGAAATAAAAATTCTTTTTATTTGAAATACCTTGTAAAACTACAATATTATAAGGATAAACCTATACTATATATGATAATATCATAAACAATAATAAAAAACAACTAGAATCTTTTTTTATTCTATGCTATATTATGGAAATATATATTATAAAATCATTTAAACAAAACAAACACACATGGAGACAATATGAAATATATTGCAATTTTTATTATTTTTGCCTTAATAAATACAACAAATGTATCATTTGCAAGCAAGAATCCAGAGACAGTCTCTAAATTCATCTATAGACTATGGAGAATTAAAGCGAAACAAGGGGCAAATACCACATCCTACGGTAGAGTCTTTTGGGAAAGACCTTACGTTATCTTTCCTATCGTGCCTGATACCGTAAAATCCGTTAAATATAACTTACGTGGTTTAGATTGTTATACCTTTGTAGAAAGCACAATCGCAGGGCAAATTTTAGGATTATCCCACGGTGCAAACGATGAATATAACGCAGATTTTAGAAATATAGTAAATAATTTACGTTTTAATGGCGATTCTCATGAGTATGGCGATCAACTTTATTATGCGTCTGATTGGCTTTATCATCTACAGAAGTTAGGGCTTGCCGATGATATCACAAAGAAACTAGGCGGGGTTAGATACAAAAAACACATTGATTTCATAACACATCACACATATTTATATACACTCTTGGAAAATCATCCTAAACAATTGGAGAAAATTAAAATCAGAGAAAAACTGATAAATAAAAGAATACGTTATTTTATTCCTGCTTTAAAGTTCTCTACCATAGCACACAAGCTCAAAGAAGGCGATATAATACTCTTCACATCCCCAGTTCACGGATTGGATGTGGGACATATGGGATTCGTAACAATAAAAAACAACACTCCTTATTTATTAGAGGCCTCAAAAATATACAAAAAAGTAACAATCGATCCCCTACCAATCGAAAACTACCTTGCGGAACATGTGCATAGATTCGACGGAGTTATCATCGGCAGATTAAAACTCAACACACTCAACGACCCATCCCATTAGCATTAGCAGATCATTCCAAACCATACCCCACTTAAATCTCGCAATCTCTAAAGATACAGTAGACATATTTATCTTAGATTTTGCTTTTGTGTTGTCTAATCTATCACTTAAGGCCTATTATTTAGGCCTTAAGTGATAGATATACAAGAATATAAAAACTGCATACTGTTATCACATAACTATCAGAGAACATCATAAATACAAATGATTATTTTATATTCTACTGCCTATTATAATTTACGGCCTAATATTAGTATATAATGAGTATATTTAATAATACTTTAAATATGGTTTAATGAAACAGTTACCTTATATATATCTAAACTAGCAATATATATACTTATATTATACCTAATTTCGGCCAGCAAACAATAAACAATAAACAATAAACAATAGAAACTATATATATAAAAAGCGTTTCTATTTGTGTGAGAAGATATAATATACAATACCAATCTTCCCCCGCAATCCGCAGGATTGAGAGAAAGATCGTAAGATATGCCTTAACTTAGGGCGACGTGTACTCACGTCTACATAAATTCTAAGTTAAGGTACAGATTAGCCCAATCATCCACCACCGCAAGCCCAAGGATTGGGAGAAATGGGATAAGATGTATCTTAACTTAGGGCGACGTGTACTCACGTCTACATAAGCCTTACGTTAAGGTGCATATTAACCCATTTATCACGATCCGCAGGATTGGGAGAAATGAGCTAAGATGGGCCTTAACTTAGGGCGACGTGTACTCACGTCTACATAAGCCCTAAGGTAAGGTTGTAGATTAGCTTATTTATCACGATCCGCAGGATTGGGAGAAATGAGCTAAGATGGGCCTTAACTTAGGGCGACGTGTACTCACGTCTACATAAGCCCTAAGTTAAGGTTGTAGATTAGCTTATTTATCACGATCCGCAGGATTGGGAGAAATGAGATAAGATGGGCCTTAACTTAGGGCGACGTGTACTCACGTCTACATAAGCCCTAAGGTAAGGTGCATATTAGCTCATTTCTCCCAATCCTTGGCTTGTTAGAAGTTGAATTTTGCTCCAATTTCTACATTATAGTTATATAGTTCGGCGGTTGAGTAGTTGGCTTTGGTGAATAAGGCAAGGTTTGGGATTGGTTGGTAGGTTGCGTCAATTCCGAAAGTTATGGGATACTTTTTGTATACATTATCTATTATGTCGGAAGATTTCCAATGTTTGTAGGAGAATCTACGAGTGAAAGTGCTAGTTTTTCCGTCTTTATCGGTGCTGACGGTTTTTTCGGTTATGTCTGTGTTATCTGTGCTAGCGGTATTTCTAAAGCGATAGTTTGTTTCAATTGTAGCTCCTATGCCTACCACTTGATTATTCTTAAATCTGTATATGGTTTTTGCATGAACGCCAAAAATGCCGTAAGCATTAAAGCGATATGTGGAATCGATAATTAATGGATTACGAGCGACTTCTGTATACATTCCGAATCTATAGGCGTTTAACCCTAGTCCCACATATGGGCTAACTACTAGCTTGACACCGTTTTTGTATTTGAAATGACCGTATAAATCTATCCCTATTAATGATGTGTTGGTTAAGAAGAAATCGTTTTCTTTACCCTCTAGAGTTGTTTGGTCCCAATCGACATTCATTCTTGAGATGTCATATTGTTGAGCAAAGCCCAAATCAAAGCCTGTACTGAACCATAAATCTCTTAGGAATCCTGCATTTTTGCGTTTAAAAGGATTGTAGAATTTAACGGCACTACCTATGGAATAGGCGTTGACAAATCTTTTAAAATCTGCGGTTGAGTTTGAGTCTGTATCGGATTCCATATCTGATTCCATGTCGGATTCTGTATCTGATCCCATATATGATTGACTATCAGCTCCCTCTTTTCCTGTTTGACCAGAACCATGATAATAACCCACTTGTAAGTTAATCATATTACGTTCATCGGTATTGTGTAAGACTGGAGCGTCTTGGGTGAAAGCACTTGAGATATTTAAATGAGCTTCAATTAAAGATAAATTCTGGTAAGTCCCTGCGGAATCCCTTGCTACGGAGAAATCAATGAATTTAGAATCGTGAGCCACTATGGTATCTGTACGATATTTGGACGCTTGGTTACTTATGGCAAAGGTTATATCATCATTATACTTTAATTCTTTCGGATTATAGTTTAAGGTAGCATCACCACCGCCACTTGAATCGCCGTCTGTTGTGGTTGAGCCTGCGTCTGTACCTGTACCTGTGGCTGTGGCTGTGGTGGTAGATGTGGCGTCAGGAATGGCAGAGAAATTGGGATTATTACCAGCGGCTACTTTAATGTGTAAACCTTTATCATCAAGGGTTTCTTGAATGTGCCAGTTACCATCATCCCAAACATTTGGCGTACCTGGGGTTAATTTGTTCCCTGCGGTGTCTGTAATATCCTTACTGCCGTTACCGTCGGTAATATCGGCACTATCGATTAAAGTGGTGGAATAATTTTTTTTCGGTAAGGCTTGTAAACCTTGGAATATCTCAAGTTGAAAACCGCCTTTAAGTTGCACATGACCAGCGGTAATATGAGCATTTATCGGTTGGTTTTGAGTGGCGTCCGTCGGTTTTGGCGATTGTAGGGTCAAGCCTAAATATAACTTTTTATCGAAAATCAATGTGGCACTCGATAATTGGGCAAGTGTAGGGAAATAGCTTGCGGTAGCTGGTTTTACAGATTCTAAATTCGGTGTTTGACTTCCATTACTTGCGGCCAGTTCTGTAATTGATGGCACATCCGCTCCTAAATGAACTTCTTTAGTAAATTCCCATGTACCGTCTATGGTTTCTATACTTTCGATACCTTTGATTGCACCTGTGATTTTATGTGTTCCGCTTATTGTTTCGGTTGTGATTGCTCCCAACCATGGATCAGACGGTAAAGGGCTATGAAGTTCTTGTAAGACAATTTCATCACTACCCTTTTTACCGTCAATATCTGCCGAGAAGTCATTATGTAATCTTAGCACGTTATTTTTATCATTTAAAGTAATGGTTGTGATAGGTGTATCGATAGTGATATCTTGCCCTAATGTTCCTGCGTCAATACATGCTGATGTACCTTTTGTTATAATATCCGCTCCTTTAGCTGTGTATGAACAAGCCCCATATGCTTGAGCAATAAAGGATGTAGAAGACAATGACAATCCAACTAGAGAATATAATAATGTTTTTTTCATGTGCATAAGATCCTTAAAGATAGTTTTAGTTTATTAGAACCATTATAAGCATAAAAGATCCCATAAATCAATAAAATAAATTATTATACGATTTTTCTTAAGGCTTTTTTAATAAAAGACTCTAAACAATAGAATCATTTAAGTGAAATTATCGTAAAAAATATCATTGTTAAAATTCCCATAATAAAGTAATTTTAATCTTGATTTTTCTAATTATACATGTTATTATGAAACAGTATTTTTTTATATAATCTTATTACTAAAAAATTTCTCGGAGACTTGTATAAAATGGAAATTGTCATAAAACACAATACATATCTAAAAAAAACAGAGTTTATATTGCCACCAAGCTTAAATAAAACCTTAACTATTACAAAAATAGAAAACAATGCGAATTTTATTTGGGAATGGTTGCCGAAATTAGCCGATATCATACAGGAAATTAATGTGGATAAAATCACATTTACCCTAAAGGCTAGGCAAGAAGATTGCGATATTTTCCAACAATATATAAAAGATCATCACAATAAATTTAAAGATACCACCAATCAACCTAAATATGAGATCGATCAGGGGCTAGAATTGCACACCATAAAAAGCAAAATAGAAAACTTACTAAATAGTATTAACGCCTCTTACTTAAAAGATAACTTTGATCTGCAGATGAACGCTGTTCAAGATTATATCAACGAACCGACAGAAATTATCGTTACTGCTCCCATGAGTGCGGGCAAATCTACGCTTATAAATAGTATGATCGGCAGTGAGATTCTTGCGTCAGGCAATGAGGCTTGTACGTCTATCATTACAAAAATCGTCCATGCGGATATCGACGAGACGGAATATTCCATTGATGATCAACAAACATGGAATAAATTCAACTATAAAGACATCAAAAATCTCCATAAAGGCAACATTCAAGCGGAATTCTTCGAGAAAAGCTCCGAAAATAACGACAATAACGAAAATAACGAAAAGACAAATGAAAGCAATCAGCCACTTCAACAAATCACAATTAAGCACAAACTTTCCAAGTTGGTTGATGATAATGAACATAATAATAGTTTTGTTTTCATTGATACTCCAGGCACGAATAACGCAAGCAACAAAGAACATTGCAAAATAACCTTTGATTATATCCATGGCAATAGTCAAAATTCAAAATTAAAGACAAAGCCTATAGTTTTATTCATCGCCAACATTACCAATGGCGATGTTACAGAAGACGCCGAGATCATTCTAAAAGAAGTGAGTAAAGTTCTAAATAATGCCAAGAATTCCACCATTTCCGATAGATTTATTTTCATCCTAAATAAAGCCGACGCCGAAACCCTAGAAGATAAAAATCTTGATGAGATCCAAGAGGCTTTAGAAGATCACATCAAAAAATGGTCAAACAAGCTTTCGGAACATTCTTACGATATCAGAAATCCGAAAATATTCCCCATTAGTGCCGAGCATTCATTACTTGCCAACCGAGAATCCGAACTGGGAAGAAAATCCAAAGATACCTTAGATAAACTAAAAAGCTATATTACCGATAATGAATTATTTAACCTTTCAAATCTTTCTACCTTAAGCAATCACGATAAAAAGGAACTCAAAAACCAATTCCAAGGCAAAAGCCTAACCGAACAAGTGGAATACTATTCAGGCGTGCCAGCGGTGGAATATTATATTAAAAACTACGTTTCTAAATATACCCTACCCATTAAATTAAACGCCATATTGTCGGAAATTTCTCACAAGTTAGATTTCGCCTTTACCAAAGCAAAAAACGTCGAATCCCTACTAAATAGCGATAATGAACTTGATGAAAACAAATACGCCGAATTTAAAGCTAAAACTCAAAGATTACTAGAAAAACTCCAAAATTCCATAGTAATTGAAGATGTTAAGAGAAAATCTAACAGTCTTAATTTCAATGAAGAAATCAATCCGATCTTTAATAATATATCTGCCAACTTAAATGAAGAGTTAGATAAATTCACAAAATTGATAAATGAAGATTTCTCTCACTTAAAAAGCTCGATCAAGCCTGCGGATTTTGAACCATTTAATCAGAAAATCCAAGAGGAAATACAAAAATTCATCAATCATATTCCGAATGTAACAAGTGCCTTTGAAGCCGATGTGGAAGAGAAAAACATCGAATTAAGGGAAGATCTCATTAAAAAATCGGAAAATGTTATCATTGGTCTTTTTAGCGATGAAGAATTGCAAGAATATGGAATTAAGGAAAGCTTAAAGATATCCAACGATTTCTCCAATGTCGCAGTAAATAAAGAGGCTATTCAGGTTCGTAATGTGGAACTTAAAACAAAATCTAACATATGGTACGAATGTCGAGATTTTGTTTGGAATAAATATATGCCTGCGTTCTTATGGAGTCCGAAAAAGCCCGAATATTATGAGAAAACTGACATCGAACAAGAAATACAAAATATCCTTATTAATCTTGAAAGTGAATGCGATCAATATGCAAAGAATATTCAGATAATAGCCGAAGAGAATTTCAAAGACTTTAAGCAAAATCTAAATAAAAGCATTGATGATATTATCGATAAAATTAGCGATTACATCAATATCTCAAAAAAAGATCAAGAACTTATCAAACATAAAGACAAACTAGATACCTTCAAGCAAGCCCTAGATTATATTTTTATCGATAAAGATTTAGACGATAACGAAAAATCATAAAAGGAAATAGCACAAATGGATCAGCTTAAAAATGCACTTAATAATAAAAACATTAACAATTGCCGAAGTATTATTATTGCAAGTATCAGGCAAGAAATAAGTACTAAAGCAGAATTTAATAAAAATTTGCGTAAATGTTTGAACACATTCGGCAATAATTTCTTTGATGTGGATGACGGCTTAACAATCAGCAACAATAAAAAAGATCTCTTTGCTAGTATTAAAGTGAATTTTTCCCAAAAAAAGATTAACCAATTGTTGGCTCTTCTGCCTGATACTCAAGTGGCCGCCAATGCAATCCCCAAGAAAAAACTCTCAAAAAAATATATGGCTATTGCAGGTTTGATAATTCTTATTGTCTTTATTAGCGTCATTTACTTAAGCTTATCAGATAGTGGCACAACAGGAAAAACAACACAAACTCAAGAAAAATCACAAGATTAACCAACTCTATTTACAGGATCAAAATCATGACTAAAAACGAACATCAAGAACTACAGCACATCAATTCTCAAACACTAACTAAGTTAAAGGAATTAGAAGAATCACAACTCAAAGAAGTATTTGAAAATAACTTATTTAATAAATCTTTAGCATATGAAGACTTAGAATTAAACGTCATGCCCTATGATGAAAAAAGTCTTGAAAACATCGTTACTAACAACATAGAAATGTTTAATATAACCAAGCTCGTATATGATAAATCCGAAGATACTCAAGAAAAGCTCAAAATGATGTATACATCATTCTATCAATACGATTTAACAACTGCTATCATGTTAAAGCGTACGAACGGCAAAACCAATTTCTATTTATTGGTAAAAAAGAACAATTCCGAACATTCAGCCAAAGCGGAAAAGCTCGTGGAGGGCTTACTTGGGGGGATCTTCTGCGGAATTGAAACCACAAGGCTTAAAAACGGCAACGAATCTTCGCAAAAAACGGGATTAATGGTTGAAATAGAACAGGATTTTCAAGCATTTTCGGGATTACAGCTTTTACCTTCTGCAAAAAATAAGCAAAAGAATTACATACAAGGCTTGGAAAAAATCGCCCATTCAATTAATCTAGATAATTTCACCATGCTTTTACTAGCTGAACCCATAAATAAAAACAGATTAGCAGAAAGTAAATCCTTTTTTGAACAAGCATATACCGAACGTAGTAGCCTAGCAAATATCAGCGGTTCGCTTAACCAATCATCAAGCACAGGCGACGAAAAAACAACCACAGATACCAACAGCAACACAAGTACCGATAGCACAAGCAATGAAAAAACCAAAGGCGAAGATGACGAAATCAAACAAGCACAAGCAGGAACTAAAGCACTCTTTCAAACATTATTACCAACAGTAGGGGCAACATTGGGCGAAATGGCTGGCGGTTTTGCTGGGCCTGTGGGTTTGGCATTGGGCGGAGTTGTAGGTACAAGCTTGGGAGCAACTCTCGGATCTCTAGTGAGTGGCGATAAGAAAAACGCTAAGAAAACAACATCAATCATCGGAGAAAGTAGCACGGTAGGAGTATCCAACAGTATAGCCGAAACATTATCCAACAATCTAACAAAAGGACAAACCATAAACTACACCCAAGAAAACAAAGCCATAACCAACGAATTACAACTCATAGACAGAGAAATAAACCGCCTTAACCAAGGTTTAAGTAAAGGGATGTGGCAATATGCCTCGTATTTCTTCACAGAAAACATTGAAGACGCCAAATTATGTACAGATATCACTCAAGGGATTCTCTTAGGCGAAGAAATGGAGAATATACCGCCCTATAGCTTTAGTATAGACCAAGAAAAATCCAAAGAGAATCTAAAATATGCTAAAAAGTCAGTGTTATCCTTAAACAATCTCAAAAGCAACAACGGTATGGAATTCGGTCTTCCCATAACAAGCAATGAACTTGCTTACGGCTTGCCTTTTCCAGAGAAATCTTTCGATAATCTAACCGTACTTCATTTGGAATCCTTTGGCGTCAATCCCCCTAATGTGCCAGACAAAGATAATAGAGTAGAAATTGGCACAATCCACCATATGGATAAGGATCTTAAAAACACCGTAGCACTAGATAAAAATCTCTTTACATCCCATGTTTTTGTTACAGGATCAACAGGATCAGGTAAATCTAACACCATAAACACCATACTTAATAACTGTTCATCGATCCCTTATTTGATCATCGAACCAACAAAGGGCGAATATAAAAACATCTTAGGCGGTGGTTCGGATGTGCATGTATTTGGGACAAACCATAAAAAAACAGATCTCTTAAGAATTAATCCCTTTTCCTTTCCTGAAAGTATAACTCTAACCGAACATATGGATAAGCTCGTGGAGATCTTTAATTCCGCTTGGGCAATGTATAAAACCATGCCAACCATATTAAGATCAGCCTTAGAACATGCCTACGAAAGTAAAGGCTGGATAATTTCTCGCTCGCAATATATATATGAAGATAAAGAATATCCTGATTTTAACGATCTCATCAATAGCCTACATCTGATCATCAAAAATTCAAGCTTTAGCGATGAAGTAAAGGAAAACTATAGGGGATCTCTTGTGGAAAACGTAAAAGAATTAACAAAAAGATTCCATAAGGATATCTTCGTAAAAGATGAAATCACAGAAGATATCTTATTTGATAGTAAATGTATCATTGATTTATCTAGCGTTGGTAATTTGAAAACAAAATCTTTAATTACAGGATTTTTATTCATTAAACTTCAAGAATATCGCATGGAACAATGGGAAAATGACATCATACAATCCAATTCAAAACTCAAGCATATTACCGTTCTAGAAGAGGCTCATAATCTGCTACCAAACATCAACACTCATCAACGTCCACAGGGGAATACATCCAATAAATCAATCGAAGTAATATCGGACGCTATCGCCGAAATGCGAACCTATGGCGAGGCCTTTATTATTGTTGATCAATCGCCTGAAAAAGTTGATAGTTCTGCCATTAAAAACACTAACACAAAAATCATTCATCGCCTGCCAGATAATGAAGATTGCAAAATCGCCGGCCTTTCCGCAGGAGCAAAAGAACAACAGTTAGGACAGTTGGCAACCTTAAAACAAGGTATTGCCATGATCTTCCAAAACGGTTGGGCAGAACCAATCTTATGTAAAATCCACAAAACCAATCTTAAGGATCAACCCTATAAGTATCAGCCTAGCCACCTGTCAGATCCCTTTAACAATCCCATAAAAGAACAAATGGTTGCAATCATTAGCAAGATAAAAGATATCAACAATATCAGCGAAAAAGAACACAGCCAACTTAACAATCTGTTAAGCATAATCCCCACCTATCAAGAGGCTCTTGGCATCTATGATAACGATACCACTAAAGTATTAGCACATCTAACCCACCAACTATCCTGCAAACTCTTCGATAACACGCCCTTAACCACCTCTATATCCACCAATCTTAAAACAGCCATAGTCCACAGCCTAAACACCACTAATCCCGCCCAACCATTCACATCCGATCAGATAATATTTAAGAAATAAAATAATATGAGACGATATAATAAATATAATTATAGACTCGTGTGATAAAATTTGTTATAATTAAAAATGTGAGAATATTTCCATAGGATTAAAATATTCTCATCGATTAATTATGATAAAAAATAGGAAAGAAAGTATTATGTTATATAAAGAATTACGCAATAAAAAAGAAATGGAAAATGAACTAAATCATACGGATGTACCTAAGGGATCTATGGCAATATGGAGTTTGGGACAAACAGGCTTTATATTTAAAAATGCTTATGGGGATATGATAGCGGTTGATCCGTATCTTAGTTATAACATAGAAAAAAATGACCCTACCACAGAATTCAAGCGTGAATATCCCCCTGTCTTAGATCCGCAACAGTTGGCAAATATTAACGGCGTATTTGTTACACATTTTCATGATGATCATATGGATGTTGGAACACTAACAGAATTAACAAAAGTTAACAATAAAATCCCCTACTATATCCCTACTCCAGATCATAACAGCTTAAAAGAAGATTATCCTGATCTTAAAGGGCAAGTTAATGCTACTTTAACAGGTAAAACCATTAAAATAGGTAATTTTGAGATCCTGCCCATAGCGTCAGCTCATGAAAACGCAGATTATGATAAGGATGAACAAGGAAATGATCGTTATGTGGGCTATTTTATATCATGCGATGATATCAAAATATATCATAGTGGCGATACATCCTTAACTAAAGAATTAATAGCAGAAGTCAAAAAATTATCGCCTGATATCATGATGTTAGCCATTAATGGTGGCGATTATTATAGAGCTAATAGGGACATAGCTCCAAATATGAACTTTAGAGAAGCTTGTGATTTCTTTAACGATGTAAACGGCGATTTAATTATCCCTTGCCATTTCGATATGTTCTCCAACAATTCGGATAACATAATCTATTACTTAGATTACCTATCTCAAAACTATTCCCACAAAAAAAATCACGTCTTCGTACCTGGCGAACGATTTATATATATGAAATAACCAATCCCCAAAGGATTAGGAAAAAGTGCTTAGTCAGTGGTTTTAAGCCATGCGTGGTGTATAACCACTACATGAGCATGGCTTAAAACCGCTGGATGAGTGCTTTTTCCCAATCCTTTTAGTTTTCGATGATGACGCCTTTCATCTTCATAATATATCCAATCACTTCGGCTACGGCGTGGTAGTGTTCGGCGGGGATTTCTTGGTCTAGTTCACAGCTGGCAAATAAGGCACGTGCTAGGGGGGGATTTTCTACTATTAGGATGTCATTTTCTTTAGCTAGAGTTTTTAAACGTAGGGCTACTAGATCTTGACCTAGGGCAACAACAACGGGGGCGTTCATGGTATCGGGTTTGTATTCGAGACCAACGGCGAAATGGGTGGGGTTGGTTATTAGAACGTCGGCACGTGATGAGAATTGGACTAATCTTTCTTGGTGGCGTTGCATACGAATCGATCTGATTTTACGTTTTACTAGGGGGTCGCCTTCGGTGTTTTTGTGTTCATCTTTTACTTCGTGCTTGCTCATTTTGTTATCGTTCATGTATTTCATAACACGATAACGCCAATCGCTCACTCCTAGAATAAGCATAAATAGTAAAATAATTACTAGAGATACTTTTACTAAATGGTTTAAATATAATAATGAGTCAATGATTCCGTTGGTTATTACATCACTGAACTTTGGGATTTCTGTGTATATATACCAACCTAGCACAAGACTTAGTACTATTAACTTCACGAAACTCATGCCATTTTTTACCAAGTTTGGCGGAGAAAATGCGTTGAGCTTTTTAGCTCCGTTTAACGGACTTAAGTTGGATAATTTGGGATCCCATGCTTTTTTGGGATTCCATACCCAACCGTGCATAATTATTTCTGTTGCAAATTTAAATATAACAGGCACTAGCCCTACTAAAAAAACCCACGATAAAATATTTAAGAAAACTATACGGAATAACATTACTAGGCTTTCGGTTGTGATATTCCCAAAGGTGTTAAATGTTAAGGCTAGGCCCTTTAACTTTTCTCCTATATTTGTTACATAAAAGGGAATTAGAAAGGTAAATATTATATATGTAGCTAACATCCCCCCAAGACTGCCGAACTCTTGAGATTGTATGGTGTTGCCTTCTTCTTTTAATTTTTGTAATCTTTTATCGGTGGGTTCTTCGGTTTTACCCTCGTCTTCTGGATCTGCCATGAAATATGTTCCTTAGTTATTTATGCTCGTATATACTTGTATATCTTTATGTATTATGTATGATGTTTATGGTAAAAACTCCATAAACATTTCGGATAATTTCGTTAATATTTGCTGGACCATTACTGGAAGAGTTGTGTAAAGTAACAATATCCCTATCCCAATATTTAAAGGCATTGTTACGAAAAACATTTGTAATGGCGGAGTTAATTTCGCTATTATACCAGATATTATCTGAATTATCAAACTAAGAATAATAAATGGCATGGAATATTGTGCACCTAGAATAAATGTCATATTCACTTCTTTCACTAAATAGTTTGCCATATCTCCCACTAATAGGACATCGTTTATACGGAAAATTGTATAACTTTCAATCATTACTTTTATGAAGACTTCGAACAATCCTGATACAATAAAAATCAAATAGATCAACTGATTAAGCATGGTTGATACAATCGATGATTGTTGCATACTAATGGAATCTTGCACCATTGAGTTCGCCAATTGGATGTTACGTGAAATAAACTGCCCTGTAGTATCGGCAATACTTGTCATTACTAATGTGATAGTACCAAAAAATAAGCCTATGAGAAATTCTCGTAAAATAAGAACAACCAATACAGGCACACCAGAGGGTTCTTTTGGTAAATATTCGGATACCGCAGGGGTTACAATTAAACAGACAAAAAAGGAAAATAATACTTTTACTTTCATGGGAATTTGTTGAGTGCTAAAAAATGGCAAGATCAAAAAAGATGATGTTAGACGAATAAAAACCAATAAAAAATGAAATATATTCAAAGATAATAGATCTTGAAAATTAATAGCATGCGGACTCATTTTTTACTCTTACCTTTTTTATGACTCATGTTACTTAAGGAATGGGAAAAGTGCTTAGCCAGCGTCTTTAAGGCATAGGGGGTGTATATCCCCATACATAAGTATGCCTTAAAGGCACTGGATGAGTGCTTTTTCACAGCACTTTACTTATTAATCGTGTTCCCATGGTAGTACTATCCAAGTTTCTTGGGGTACTTCCAAAAGAAAATGAGAAACATAATTTTTCCCTTGTGGTTTAACATACACTGTAGTAGTTGTAGCATTCGGCAACAATTTTTTCAACTCTTTGAATGTTTTTCCTGTATCCGATAGATCATCAACTAACAACCATCCCTCGCCTTTATTATCTTTTAAGGCAAGTTCTGGTTGATTTGTGATTTTTACTTCGTCGCTTTGATCCTGACCATTATAGGAAATCGTCGCTACAATATCCAGCATGCGAATCCCTAATACATGAGCCAAAATAGCGGAAGGCACAAGCCCTCCACGTGTAATTGTGATAATGCCTTTATAATCTTTGCCTGTTGCTTTTATTTGATTACCGAGTTGGATGGTTCGTTCATTGAATTCATCCCAACTAATATGAAGTTTATCAGCCATTTTATTTACACCTTGACTTGAAGTAAATTGATCATTTAAATTCTTCTATACATTATATAGATTTTTGTTAAAGAATCATAGATATATTTTTACAACGTAGTGTAACCATTTGAATTAGTTAGATTGATTTACTCTAACCTCCAAAAAATGAGTGGTTTTTTCATGCTATCTTAAATAGATCTTTCTGGTTGAGCTTTTAAAGCTTCCATTATCTTATTATAAACATTTGCAGGATTCTGTAAAGAATTTAATGTAACAATTTGTCTTGTGTTGGTGCTAATTGTAATCGCCTTTACAAGTTTGTTATCATGATAAGAATTCTTAGGCTTTTGATATGTAGGTGTTATTCTGTTGATATCTTTTAAGGTTACGCTGTGAACATCATTTTTTGTAACTAAAATCAAACGCTTATTAGTTAGGAAATATTTTTTTGTCCCACTTTTTGCAAAATCTCTTTTTGTAAAAAATGATATGGAAAAAAATAAAACTAATGCTACAGGTGCGTATAATGTTAGGATTTCCTTGTGTAAAATTATACTTGGAAGTATTAAAAATATTGTTACTGGAATCATTACTAATAAATAGTTATTTGATTCTTTTACTAAAAAATGGTGTCTAGCTCTTTCGCCGTTTTCCATGTGTTTTCTTAAATCTTTAGGACAAGTCATTCTGTTATACCCTTTTCTTCTCTCATTAAAATATCTCTTATTCACACATACTATCAGATAATTATTAACAAAAAATAAATTACAATAATTATTTATTTTTATTTTTAAAATGAACTAAAACATACCTCTAAGAAATGGAAAAAACTGCTTTTTCACGTTCCTAAATGGAACGTGGGGGAAGGGTGGATGTATCAAGGCTTTTAATGATGTCTAGATATTTTTTATCTTCTGTTGATACGTAGAAACGACTTACTAAGTGTTCGCCGTATTCGATATTTTTTGCCCAGTCTATTACAAATTCGGAGAATCCTTCTCTATCGAAATTTAAGATGTTGTAATTTATTTTATGATCTAGGATGTAGCCGAATCCAATGGCTATTACGTAGTAGTTGTATCTTCTTCTTATGTCATTTTCTTGACTTACGTATAGGGAAGAGTGTTCTTTATCTTCTTCTTTGTCGAATACTCGGTAGTATACATCCATATGGCTAGTGGATATTTGAGTACCGTAGAGATGATAGATAAAGCGATAGCCTGAATCATCACGTAAAATACCAGGATATCTGGTAAAATCAATAACATTTCTTAGGAAAAGAGTTGAGCCTTGGCTAAAAAATAAATCGTTGTGCTTTTTATCTTCGTGGATCATCTCACGATTTTCGCCGAAGTGGTAGGAACATGCGGTAACTACAGCGTCTGGATTCTTTTCTAAGATATCGTATTGTTTTTGTAGTTTTTGCGTATTTATCCAATAGTCATCGCCACTTAGTAGGGCTATGTATTTCGTATCAATATGGGGTAAAAATTCGTTGAAATGTAATATGTTGTTATTTGCTATGCCTTTATTTTCTTCGGCTAGAATATGCTTTACATTGTCGTACTGCTGTGATATTTTGGCGACTAATTCGCTTGTGCCGTCCGTACTATGATCATCGATAACACATATTTGAAATTTAAAGTTGGTTTGCTGATTTAAAGCAGAATTCAAAGCTTGTTCGATAAAATTCACGTGATTATAAGTAACTAGTACTATACTAACTTCATATTTATCATTATGCTTTTCAAAATCTGTATGCTTTAGAGTGTCCATTGTTGATCCTTAAATGTTGTTGAATGTGTATTGGGTTGGGAGAAATTTAACTATTGTAGCCAACGCATGGGGTTAATGGGACTCATATTATGGCGTATTTCTATTTTTAAGATTTTACTATCGCCCATGCGAGCGATGGGATCGCCTTTTAAGACGTATTGTCCTGCTTTAATGGTAATATTCTTCATGCCGTATAAGACCACATGATAACTTGGGCCGTACTCAATAATGATCATTGGACCGTATCCTCGATAGTTTTCGGCAAAATAGATTAAGCCTGCATAGGGAGCTACCACTTGGGAGTTGGTTCTTGTGCTAATATATACGCTTGCTTGACGTGTCCCGTCGGCTAGGCGGTAGTTATAATTGTTATGCAAGACGCCTGCCACAGGTAATTTTAACTTATGGAAAGCATGGGAAAATGGATGACGGCGTAACTCTCGTGTTACAACCGATTTTAAACTATCGCTATGTTTTGTGCGTTTTAGGGCTAGTTTTTCCCTTGCTTTGCGTTGGTCTTCTTCTTTTTTCAAGCGGGCTTGTTGTTGCTTTAATTTAAGGGATTCTTGGCGAGCTTTTTCGGCATTTACTTTTCTTAGGCGAGCGATTTCTTGTTCTTTGAGAGCTTTTTCTTTTGCTTGTTTGAGCTTGCGAGAACGTTCCAATTGTGCTAAGCGTTTTTTACGAGCTTGTTCCAATTGATACTTTCTGATTTTCTTTCTTTTTTCTTCGGCTTCTCTTAATTGTTGTTGTTGTTGTAATTTGCGAATCAAGGTACGCATATTTTTTGCACGTAACTTTAAATTACTGATATTTGAAGAAAGCTTCTTTTGTTGTATGGTATTAGTGTCCGATTGTTGTTTGAGTTTGGCATACATGATCTCGATATTTTGGCGGTGGCCTGATAATTCTTTCGAGACAATTTTCAACTCTTCATGTTGGCGAGAGAGTTGCTCTTCGGTTTCGATGAGATTTTCCAAGCGTTCACGCAGTAAGGCGGTTTGTGAATTAACTTGCGGTATGATCGATCTCATCATAATGGCACTACGTACTACATTTGTAGGCGAAATATTTGGCGAGAAAACCAAGGCTTCAGGCGGATAAGCGGCGATACGCTCAATTGCTCCAAGTAATTTAGCTGTATGGACATCTTTAATTTTAAGTTGTTTTTTTAGTTTGGATTCTTGTCCGCCAAGTATGGAGATTTGTTTTTCAATATCGATAATTTTATCTTCATATCCTTGGATGTCATTGGCTTGGTTTACCATGCGTTGATGAATTTCCAACTTTTCTTTTTCGATATTGCGTTGTTTAAGATCTAATTCCTGTTGTTGTTTTAGTTCTTTTTCGATGTTTTTTTGTAAGGTGGTAAGATTATGACTGTTGCTGTTGCTTTTGGTAATGGCATAAGCATTTGTAACAATACTTAAAACATAAAGTATTGTTATGAATTTCAAGATTATTTTTAACAGTTTTATCCCATATGTAGACATCGCTTATCCGCTTATTTTATTTATATAATCCCTATACTATACAGATAAAATATTTAAAAATTACTAATAAGAGTTAAATGCCTACACTAGTATCTTTTCCAAGTGCATATTAGCCTATTTTACGCCTTTTTATCTAGTCTTGATGTATTTAACTATGTAATATACTAGCATAAAAAGAATGGCTAGAAATGAAATTCCCCAAGATGTGTAGATGTAGTTTGCGTATTGATCGAACATTTTTTTAAGCCTTTAGGTTTTTCTCTTCGTTGATTAAGCGTAAGATATTGATTAATGAGAGCGTGATAAAAAGTAATGTTATGCCAATTATCATTATATATAAGGGTGTTTGCATGCTTGGATCTATGGCACTGCCACCGCCTTTTTTTATCATGGATGATCCTTGATGAATTGAATGCCACCATGTTACGGAAAATTTTATTATGGGGATGTTAACTGCTCCTATTACTGTCCACACTGCTAAAATGGTGGCTTTTCGGCGTAGGGTTTCCAAGCCGATGTTTATGGCTAGATAAGCTATGTATATGAAAAGTAAGATCAATTCTGATGTTAAGCGAGGATCCCATGTCCAGTATGTACCCCACATGGGTTTTCCCCAGATTGAGCCTGTAATTAAGCATAGGATTGTAAATATCATGCCTATGGGGGCTATGGCGTTGGCGATAAGATGAAAGATCTTTTTATGCGTCCATAAATATATGAATGAAACTAGAGCCATAATCGTATAAGCCATAAGACTCCACATGGCGGTTGGGACGTGAATATACATGATTCTCACTGCGTCCCCCTGTTTAGAATCTGGTGGCGATGATATCAAACCAATATAAGAACCTACAAATGTAGTTGCTAAGCTCACTATTAATAAGAATACTAAAAGTATCTCAATTTTTTTAATTTTCATGTTACACTCTTGTTATTGATTTGTTAGTTGTTTTAAGATATATCCTGTAATTATGGGGTATATAAATATGGATATTATACTAAATGCTAACAATATTAGCAAGCTATAAGAATTGTTTTCACTGGATGATATGGCAAATATCAAAATGGGTATGCTTAAGGGGATAAATAGAATGCTTAATATAAAGTTATTTTTACTGTGATTTACTATAAAGCTCACACATAAAGATAGGGTAAAACTTAAGGCTAAACTTCCGATAACTAAAGATAGCATAATATTTAACCAATAGCTAGGTGGAATGTTTAAAATCGTGGTAAATAGTGGCTGTAAGATTATAAATGGTAGGCAGTTGAAGGCCCATGATATTAAAGTCTTAATTACTACATATGAAGTTAATCCCATATCGTTTATTATTAATTGTTCTAATGTGCCGTCGGATATATCTTCTTTGAAGAGGGAGAGGCTGTAAAAAAGCAAGGCGAATATAGTAATGCCCCATATGATACCAATATTTATATTAATGGCGTTCATTTGTGCCATGTTTAGGATATCATTCTTTTTATTGATACTCTCATAGACATTCCCGCCCATAGCAAAGGAAAATATAATAATTCCTAGGGCGTAGAATATTAGTATAAATATGGAAGAAGTTATATTACTTCTATGATTTTTAAATTCAAAAAGCGAGAGATTGTATATATTTTCCAACATTATAGCTTCTCCTCTAATCTCTCATGAGCAGATATGTAATCATTCATGTTAACGGTTGTTGACACATCTAAATTCTTGGGAATCTGATGGGATGAGATAATAACTAAAACATTCTTTAATATGGCTTGTTTTATCAACTTAATTAAGAGATCTGACGATGTTTTATCGATAGTGTTAAAGGGTTCATCTAGCAACCAAATATTTTTTATGGTGCGTTGTATGTATAGCTTTGAGAGTATAATTTTAGTTTTCTGCCCTGCCGAAAGATTTTTTACTTGGGTATGCTTATACTCATACAGATTAAAATATGCTAGAGATTCATCAATTAGCTTTTTATCTTTAGTGTGAAAATATAAATGATCGAAAATAGTTAGATTATCTTTTAATGGTTGCTTGTGGCCCATGTAAAAGATATCTTTTGTATTTATGGCTTGCTGTTCGGTTTCGGTTTCAGCTTTAAGATACATATGACTATGATCATCGTATAATGTTATTAATCTTGATATAATCTTTAACAGGCTAGATTTTCCCGAGCCGTTATTTCCACATAATAAAATAACCTCACCAGATTTAAAATCATGTGTGAGATTAGAAAATATTTGATTCTGTCCATAATTTAAAGTGATATTATTACATGATAATATAAAATTACTCTTCATAATTATTATCTTTAACCTTAACTTTAAATTGAAAGTATGATATTAACCTTATACTTTAAACTTTACAATTAATAAAAATTAATCATTTGTTTTTCACGTGGCATAGCTTGTTTCCAATAACGTATAATCACGCTTTCAAATACGCCAGCTTTGTATAGGGGATCTTGGTAGGCGATTTCTTCTGCCTCTTCTCTTGTATTTGTGTTTAATAGTATCATTGTACCATTAATTTCGAAACCGTCGTCATTTCTCAGACCGCCTGCAACGATTAATTTCTTTTCAGCCATTAGGCTTTCTAGGTGCTTAATGTGAGCGTCCCTATTTTGTAAACGATCATCTAGTGAATTATTTTTGTCTACATACATTACTAAAAACATAGCTTTAACCTCAAGAGTTGTTATTTTATTCTTATTAACTTTAATATAATCTAATTTAGTATAAAGAGTCAACAATTTTTTATTATATTTAATTATAAGGGCTGATATCTGCCCTTGCTTAAGATTTATTAAAGTGATTACTTATTGTAAAAAATTTGCAGATAATCGCCAAAAAACTCGGCTATATCGCTAATGCGGAAACCTGATGCACAGGCGTGGCCACCACCTTCAAACTTTTCGGCTATTTTGTTACATTGGAATTTATCATCACTTGCTCGTAAACTTCCCGATTGATTCTCCATATTAATAACCATAACGATATTATCAGGATTTTCCACGAGAATTTTATCGGCAATTTCGGAAGCGTAACTATTGGCAAAGCACACATTTAAAAATACTTGTTCATCCTTAAGATGTAATATTCCAGTTTTGCAACCTTTAACTATTTTCTTCACATACTCATTTTCTTGATACTCAAAATAATTAAATACGTTTTCATCAATCATATCGTGGGTTGAGTTAGATTTTAAGAATGTTAAAATATCTGTGTCGTGTTTTTGTGCGGTATATAATCTTAACAGCTCGCCAAACCTATCTGTGGCTTTTACGCTTTTATACATTCCCATCCAACGATTTAAGACCTTAGATTCAGGATGTTTATGAAACCAGAGATCATAATCATTGGTAAAGACTGCTAAATCTTCATTAATATCCACACCCATGATATCTTTAGCGAAATCGTAGCATATCATGGTTGCGGATTTTTTTGTGTCCATAATGCAATAGGTGGCGATATCTTGGGCATATATGGAACTGATATGATGATCTAAAACAAAAACCTTTTCCCCTAAATCTCGTAGATTCTCTTCACTAAAGCAGATATCAGAAATCACAACCACGCTTTCATTATCGGTAATTTCACGTTTTAAATTGTTGGCGATTTGTGGAAGTCTGCCATAGTGGGTATTGTAGAATGTTAGATTATAATCTTTAAATACTCTGGCTAATATGGCTTGTGATGCGTAACCGTCAAGATCATTATGAGATACTAAATGGACATTTTTAACTCCATTTAGAAATTTTTCCACATTACTTTTATTTATCATAATTTTAACACCTTTTTTCTTTCAAACTAAAATTTTTAAACTCTTATTTATTGAGTATGATATCACAATTGAAATATGAATACAAAGAAAAAAGGATAACTAAAGATTAATATTTAGTTATCCTTTTATTTCTATTTATATTTATTACACAAATATACTAGATCTTACGAGATCTTACTAAAGTGTAAAGAATCGTTCACTCATGGGTAAGCGTGATTTTTTAGTTTTGTCAGGAGTGTTAAGATCATCGGGTGAACGATAACCTAAACTAACCACTAAATCCACCGCTAATCCCTTGGATGATAGATCCAAACTATCGCTAAGAATATCAAAATCGATACCGCCGATAATAGTAGAATCAATACGCAAGGTAGCTGCTGCAGAAATTAAAACTCCTAGCGAGATATAAGCTTGCTTAGATAACCAAACTGGTACGCCGTTTGGTTGTTTTCCTTTTACCTCTACGACTCCTGCGTATCTGGTTGATAATTCATCCACAGAACCAAAAGGTAAACGATTGCTATCTTGTTCGAGCTTTACCAATTTTGTAATGTCATCTTTAGTATAATCAACTTTAGATGTAAAAACAATCACATGAGACGCTTTTGAGATTTTCGCTCTATTATACTCATAGGCTGGAGCATTGGCTGATTCTGCAATCCTGTTGATACTTTCTTGGGATGACGCAATAAAGTATCTTGTAGGTTGAGAATTAATCGAACTTGGAGCAAGATCTAAAGATTTTAGTATAAAGTTAAAATCTTCATCACTTATCTTTTTAGTGGGATCATAAGCTTTAGTTGTGTAACGCCATTCTAGATCATCAATAAAGTTTGTCATGTGTATATTGCCTTTTTTCAAAAAAATTATTTAAATAGTAAAAAACTTTTCATCAGCTGGGAAACGAGACTTTTTGGTTTTGTCAGGAGAGTTATTGTCATCATTTGAGCGATAACCCAAACTTACTACGAAATCAGCCGATAAGCCTTTTTCTTGCAAGCCTAGAATGTTGTTAACCATGCCTAAATCAATCCCTTCGATAACCGTAGAATCAATACGCAAGTTCGCTGCCGCACATAGGAAGACTCCCAATGTAAGATAAGTTTGTTTTGCCAGCCACTGGGCTACATCTTTAAGATCGTGCCTGTGCATGTTGACAAAAAAGTTATATCCTTTCATGAACTCATCGATAGGACCAGCAGGTAAACGCTTGTTAGCCTGTTCTAACTGAACAAGTTTTTTTACATCATCATTAGTATAGTCTACTTTTGATGTGAATACAATAGTGTGAGAAGAATTTAATATCTTATCCGTATTAAAAGCATAATCCTTAGTAGCGTCGGCGATTTTTTTAAGGGATTCGCTTGATGACGCAATAAAGTATCTTGACGCTTGTGCATTGATCGATGTTGGAGCTATCTCTAAAGATTTTAAAAGAATCTTGAAATCTTCATCAGAAATCTTTTTGCTAGTATCATAAGCTTTAGTTGTGTAACGCCATTCTAGATCTTGTATAATGTTTGTCATGTGATGTATTTCCTAAATTGTTGGAATGTGAAAAATGAGCTAATATGCTCTA
This sequence comes from Rhodospirillaceae bacterium MC!, assembly GCA_002632265.1. Taxonomy (GTDB): domain Bacteria; phylum Pseudomonadota; class Alphaproteobacteria; order MC1; family MC1; genus MC1. The sequence goes on along the minus strand of NQOV01000012.1, from coordinate 8,734 downwards.
TAGTTATATGGTACTTAAATTGAGAAGTTAAATAGTAAAAATCTTCTGATCTTTTGGGAATCTAGATTTTTTAGTTTTAGCAGGATCGTTCAAATCATCTGGCGAACGATAACCAACACTAACCACAAAATCAGCCGATAAGCCTTTCTCTTGCAAGCCTAGAATGTTGTTGACCATGCCAAGATCTATCCCCTCGATAACCGTAGTATCAATACGAAGATTCGCCGCCGTACATAAGAAAACTCCTAATGTAAGATAGGTTTGTTTTGCCAACCATTGGGCTATATCCTTTTGATTGTGTCTGTGAAGATTGATAAAATGCTTGTAACCTTTAATGAAATCATCCGTAGACTCACTTGGGATACGTCCGTCATCCTGACCAAGTTTTACAAGCTTGTTTACGTCGTCATCATTATAATCAACCTTAGATGTGAATACAACAGTATGCGAAGATTTTAGAATCTTATCCGTATTAAAGCCGTAATCCTTAGTAGCGTCAGCAATCTTTTTTATGGCCTCATCGGATGACGCAACAAAATATCTTGAACCTTGCGAGTTAATAGAAGACGGTGCTAATTCCAATGATTTTAATAGGATGTCGAAATCTTCATCCGCAACTTTTTTGCTAGGATCATAAGCTTTAGTCGTATAACGCCATTCTAGATCGTCTATAATATTTGTCATGATATATATATTTCCTTTTATTAGATTTTAGTTAGTACTATTAGTAGAATTCCTAAACTACATTCATAGATATATTATATGTATATAAAAATGTCAATAGGTAAGAACATATTTATTTTAACAATAATACAATTATTTATCATATCATGCGACACACTCCCATATCTACATACTAACCCAGACCCCCACCGCACACCAAAGGAGTGGGGAAAATTAGATAAGATGTGCCTTAAATTAGGGCGACATGTACTCACGTCTACATAAGCCATGCTTTAAGGTGCATACTAACCCAGACCCCCACCGCACACCAAAGGAGTGGGAAAAATTAGCTAAGATGTGCCTTAAATTAGGGCGACATGTACTCACGTCTACATAAGCCCTAATTTAAGGTGCATACTAACCCATACCCCCACCGCACACCAAAGGAGTGGGGAAAATTAGATAAGATGTGCCTTAAATTAGGGCGACATGTACTCACGTCTACATAAGCCCTAATTTAAGGTGCATACTAACCCATACCCCACCGCACACCAAAGGAGTGGGGAAAATTAGATAAGATGTGCCTTAAATTAGGGCGACATGTACTCACGTCTACATAAGCCCTAATTTAAGGTGCATACTAACCCAGACCCCCACCGCACACCAAAGGAGTGGGAAAAATTAGCTAAGATGTGCCTTAAAGCATGGCGACGTGTACTCACGTCTACATAAGCCATGCTTTAAGGTGCATATTAGCTAATTTTACACACTCCTTTCTTTTTTGGCATGAGTTTTGCATTTATAACCTCATATCAATTTTATATCAATATTTTACTTTAAAATTCAGGAGAGATAATATGAGTTTATACGGTGCTTTAAACGCAGGTGCATCAGCATTAAAAGCCAACGCTTCGGCTATGAGTGCGATATCTGATAACATTGCGAACACAAACACAATCGGCTATAAAGCGACAGATGTGCAATTTAAAACATTAGTAACCAGACAATCTTCAGCAACACAATATTCAGCAGGTGGTATTCAAGCCCGCCCTTATCAAAGTATTTCACAACAAGGTTTGATGTCATCTACATCTAGTAATACCGATCTGGCCATTGATGGCGACGGTATGTTTATTGTGGCTTCTTCATCTGATCCTGATATTAACTCTACATATTCGTATACTCGTGCGGGATCTATGCGTGTGGATAAGGACGGATATTTAAGAAACACGGCGGGATCTTATCTATTGGGTTGGCCTTTAATGAACGATGACGGAGCTCCTCAAGCTTCAACCATTGATGTTAATGGTTCTTCATATATGAAAGCTTTCAAAAATCCAGACGGTAAAACACAGTACGTTAATGATTCTGTAATTGATAACCAAAATTTAAAACCGTTAAACACCGCCAATCTTGCAGGTAATGCGGTAGCTACAACACGAATCGAATGGCGAGGATTTACTCTTCCTGCCAGTGGTGGAAAAAGCTTCAACTACTCTCCGCAAGTGGTGGACACTTTAGGAGCAGAACACTCTTTACAAACATACTTCTATAAAACAGGTCCTAACCAATGGGAAGAAGAACAAGTTCCGCCACTAGGTGCGGCTCGTTTAACCACTGGTCCATCTGTGGGTAATGAAATTTACGGCTCTATGGGTCGCCTTGATTTCACTGATATTCCTGCCGATGGTTCTGTGATGGATATCACTGTTAAAGGGAAATCTATTACTTTCCATTACGGCGATTTCGGAACTCACCAAGACGCATCAGGTCATAAGGTTGTTAACCCTGCCGACGGAAAAATTACCGCAAATGGTTCGGGTGGTCTTGATGTTAACATCGATGTTGTTGGCGTACAAAACCTAAGTGAGATTGTTGATAGTGTTTCAGAAAAATTAAATGCTATCTTCGAATATGGCCCAAATCATAAGAAAACCATGGGGAATCCGGGTTTTGGTATGAATGCTGCCGATCTGACTGTCTTAAATAACAAACGTATATCAGAAGGTAAAGATCCTGTAAACTCTACCGATGAATCAATGGATGATCCTGATTACTTCGCTGTAAATAATAACGGCTTAGGTTGGGGAATCCAACGTGAGGCAACTCCGAGCTTGAATCCTGTTAAATGGGTTGATACTCGTACGGAAAATAGCGTTCAAAGTATCGTTATTCAACAAAACTGTGGCGATAATATTAATATCGATCTAACAAATGTAGTTGCTGCCGCAGGTGGTGCAAATAAACCACGTGTTTCTCAACCGAATACAGATCCTATGTTAGTTGTGGCACAAAATGATATGAATGTAGCCTTAAAAACAAAAACCGCAGCCGATAGAGATAAAACTACTAAAGATAGATTAGCCGCTACTGCTAAAGTTAATCTTGCAAAAGCTAATTCTGCGGTAACCAATGCCGTAAAAGCTAAAACACAAGCCGATACATTAGTGAAAACAACCACCGCCGATAATACCAAAGCACAAGCCGCAAAAACCGCCGCCCAAGCTGCTGTTACGGCCGCTCAAGCCCTTGTTGCTGCTGGTACGGCTGCCGGTGCTACCCCTGCCCAAGTGACCGCAGGTAAAGCCGCTGCTTTAACAATGCCTAAGCTAACACAAGATCTAGCAAACGCCACCGCTGCAGCAACTATGGCTTTAAGTGCTATGAATAGTGCTGTAAAAGCTCAAGGTGTGGCCGTTACCCAAGTAACTACCGCTAATGCTGCTGTTCCTGCAGCACAAACTGCCCTAGCAAATGCCAATGCGGCTGCCAACAATGCGGATGCTGTTGCACTTGCTGCGGATGCGGATTATGCGGTTAAAGCTGGTAAGGTTGCAAAATTCCCTAAATTCACTTTAGCTACCGATCAAGCGGCAGCCGAAAAGAATATTATTCCAATTACCGAAGGCGGTGAATCTGCTACTATGCAAGGTAGTCAGTTAGATAATCATGTGTCTCCAGCCGCACCGCTTACTTCATTCTCAATCGACGGCTTAAGCGATAAGTATCTAATTCAAAAAAGCCCAGGGGCTACCTCTGCACCTGATATCGGCATGCGTAACCGTGGTGTACCAGCTATTGAGTTCGATAATGGTGGTCATCCAAAACGTTTCTTTGGTTATGATAAAAATGTACAGGCTGATCCTTCATCTAAAACTAAAATCGACTGGGCCAATGGTTCGGAAGATATGGGCTACGGCGAACAATCAGCAATCAAGCAAAAACTAGGAAGTTACGGAGCAGGCGACGGTATTTCTCAACAGGGTACAGAATACAACGCTGGTAACACTCCACAGAATGGGGCGTCATTTGGTTTCATGACAGGTATTAATATCGGTGCTGACGGTACGGTTATTGCCACATATTCCAACGGTACGACTCGCCCAATCTTCCAAATTCCATTGGCTACATTCACCAATGAAAACCAAATGGCAAGTAAAAGCGGAAACATGTGGAACGAAACCGACGACTCTGGACGTCCAACCCTTAGAACTGCTGCGACAGCTCGTGCTGGTGGTATCCAAGGTAACGCTCTTGAAACATCGACCGCAGATATTGCCACCGAGTTCACTAAAATGATCAAAATCCAACGTGCGTACAGTGCTTCAACTAAGATTGTTACTACTACTGATTCGATGTTACAAGAATTAGTTAGCCTTAAACGTTAGAAATATAAGAATATTTTAAGCATAATGCAAAGATTTCAAAAAAAATATAAGGAATCTTTGCATTGTTGTATCTGTTTGTGATACTATAGCTAAATAGTATTCTTTTCACAATACTTCTAATGTTAATATAATTTTTAATATAATTTTAATGTTTTAGGTATATACTAACTTTATTGGTGGAATTTCATAAATGTATTTTAACGTATTTTTATGAATTTAAATTTGAACTTTAGAAGAAAAAGAGGTTAAGTCCGTGGGAGACTTTCTTCAAACGTTACGTAGTTTAGGTGCTGCCCGTTTAACAATTATTGGTACAGTAATACTGACCTTAATCATATTCTTTATATTCTTGTTTACACGTCTTGGAACACAGGATATGAGCTTGCTATACTCTGATCTTTCTTTAGAAGATCAAAACCAAATAGTACGTTTATTATCTCAAGAGGATTACAAATACTCTGTTGAAAAATCAGCGGGGGGAGATAGTGATACATCTTCAATTTATGTTGGAGCGGATCAAGTTAGTGCCTTACGTATGAAATTAGCCGAGAACGGCTTGCCTTCAACTGGTAATATTGGTTATGAAATTTTTGACAAAAGTAACGCACTTGGTCAAACAACTTTCCAACAGAATGTTACTCTAGTTAGAAGTTTAGAGGGCGAACTTTCTCGAACACTTAGAACTCTCGACGGAATCATCGCCGCAAGGGTACATCTTGTATTGCCACGCCGTCAGGTATTTAGTAGACAAGAGATTAATCCCTCGGCGTCGGTTACTGTAAAACTTATGAAACATCATATTTTAACAGAAACCCAAGTGTCAGCAATTCGTCAATTGGTAGCCTCTTCGGTTGAAGAGTTGTTGCCAGATCGTATCAGTATCATTGATACTAAAGGGAATCTCCTTGCTGCAGGTAAGGAAAACAACGCCCTATCTAAAGTTTCAAGAGATCTTGAAAAATATCGTGATGAACTAGAAGATAAACTAAGCAGTAGAATCGAAGATCTCCTACAAAATACCGTAGGTTATGGTAAAATTAGAGCTACCGTGCGTTTATCTATGGATCATTCTAAAACAGACACAACCGCAGAAAATTATAATCCCGATGGGCAAGTGGCAAGATCAACCACTACAGACGCCAAAAAAGAAAAAGAAGACGAAAAGGACGCTCAAAGCGTAAGCGTGCAAAACCAAGTACCGCAACAAGGGGGAGCTACAACTCAAAATAGCCCAGGTACTACATCTTCCAACTCAACCGAAGATCAGACGGTTACTAACTACGAGATTTCAAGAACCGTAACCCATAAATCTCAAGACCCAGGCACAATCACAAGAATGACAATTGGGGTACTTGTTGACGGTACTTATACAGATAAAGACGGTAAACAAGTCTATGCCAAACGTCCACAAGCTGAACTTGATAAGATCGCCACTCTAGCCAAATCAGCCGTGGGATTCGATGAAAAACGTGGGGATATCATTAACGTTATCAATATGAAATTCATTATTGATAAAGATCTAGACATACAACCACCTAAAACAATATTCATGGGCTTAACTAAAGATGAGCTAATGAGAATCGCAGAAATCTTCGTTCTTGCAATTGTTGCCTTACTTGTTGTACTTCTTATTGTTCGTCCGCTTATCACTCGTATATTCGAAACAGCTCCAACCATTACTCCGCCTAACAGAAAAGACGGCGACCTACTTGGAACAGGCGACGAACACCCTGCACTCGCTGGTCCCGTTATGGATGGCGACGACGACGACTCCCAAAGTATCGAAGATCTTATCGATATCGACGCAGTCGAAGGCCGTGTACAAGCCTCATCAGCTAAGAAAGTTGCCGAAATCGTTCTCAAACACCCTGAAGAATCTCTGGGTATTATCCGCTCATGGATGTATGAAGACACCTAGTATATATTACCATAACCCAACCTACACAGACAAAAGCCCTGTTATTTCCCACAAATAACAGGGCTTTTTTTGTCTGTGTGGTAGCCTAACAACTTACTTATGAATATATCCCCTACTCTAGCAAGATCTTATAAGATAAACTAAAACACAAAAGTATTAAACTAAGCTTGTTCGATCGCATATTATGGTAGTGTGTGTATACTTTATATGGCTTTTATAAAGTGTAATACGAATCTTGGGGAATATTTATATTGAAAAAAAATGATCTTATTCAATAATAATTATATACAGTCAAGCAATTGTATTACATGATATTTATTTATTTTTACAGATCTTTTATTTATTAGATTAGTAATAAATGTTGACATATGTATATCAATAGATTATATTACACTAAGATTATAAAACTCTATAATCTTCTAATTTCTTTGTACTTTAATTTAATTTAAAAGGGGGCAACATGGGAGCTATATTCTCATTGGAAATCATCACTACCGTATGGCCGTTAGGGCTTGCAATAGTTTTAGGGTTATTATGTTATAAATTTAATTTCAAAAACCTAGGTGTGATTTTAGCCTCAATTGGGTCATTTTTATTATTAGTAAAAGCTGATTTAGTAAACTTTGATTTATCATTTAGTACTTCAGCAAGTAAAGTAACATGTTTTATTTTATTAGGGATGTTATTGGCTTTGATTTTTAACTTTATCTCGGATAAACAAAAGTTAATTACTATTCTAACTGCAATCTTATCAGTAATCATTATTGTTTTAATTGGATATAAATCCATTATTAACGCTCAACTAAATGATGAGGATGTTTCTTCTAGTGTCATATGGTTGATAATTGTTGCCGTATTATCATTGTTGACCATTCAAACAACTAGGAATTCTTATAAAAATAATATCGGTCAAGCTGTGTCATTCATTGCCATAATGCTAACCTACGGAACATTATTCTTATTTGATGATCTAGGAACATCATCAGCAACATTATATACATTCGGATCTATTCTGGGTGGCTATTGTATTATAAATTGGATTATATTCAATAACATATTGGGTAATATTTCAATAATGTTTAATATGGTGCTTGTTGCAGTGGTCGGCCAGTCAATAATATATGATTCAGATGATTTAAATCCTTATTTATTTTTAGTATCTTTAATTATGGTATTTGTACCTAATGTAGTAGAGAAAATATTACCTAAATTTATTAAATCAGAGAAATTACAAAGAATTATTTTGCCTATTATTGTAGGTGGAATATGTTTAGTTATCGGTGGGATTGTAATGGGGTACGCTCATTTTATATCATCAGCTGATGACGGATATTAATAACAAATTATATAAAAGAAAATCTAAATTTAGATATTTTTTATTTTAACAATCTAATTATGAAAGCAATAAAATGTTAAAAAAACTTATAGGTACAAGTGCTATTTTAGGCTCTGTATTATTCTCAAGCAATGCTATGGCTAAATGTGCAACATATCAAATTGATCCTTACCATACATCAACAACATTTACAGTAGATCATCACAATTTATCTAATATGCGTATTTTCTTCACACATACAGAAGGAACTTTCTGTGTAGATAAAGCTCATCCTGAAAAATCAAGCGTTAAAGCAAAAGTGTATATGAATACTGTTTTATATCCATCATATAAAGGTTTTACAACACATTTAAAATCAAGTGATTATCTAAATGTAAAAGAATTCCCATTGGCAACATTTACAAGTACTAAAGTTATAAAAACAGGTGCTAAAACTTTAGATGTTAAAGGTACACTAAACTTCTTAGGTAAAAAGAAACCTTACACAATTAAAACAACATTTAGAGGTTGGGGTTCTCATAAAGGCGTTGAAGGGTTCTCATTCTTCGGAACATTTAAAATCAACCGTAAAGATTACAGCATAACCAAATACATGGAACCTACAGATGAACCTAATGTTACTGTAGAACTAAATGGTGAAGCGTTATTGCCTGTATTCTTCAAAAGCAAAAACCCAAATAAACCTATTCGTAATAACTACAAATTACACTAGAATAAACACATATACATACATTTAGACACATGTGTCTCTATCTATGCAAAGTAAATCACTGACTTAAAATAATTAAGCCAGTGATTTATTTTTCTACCTTACAGCCCCAAAGAATATGAAAAAACACACAGTCAAACAAACACAAAAAAAAGCGATGAATATTAATTCATCGCTTTTTTGTAATCTTTAAAATATTATATTAGCTCTTAAACTAAAGGAGTGGGAAAAAGTGCTTAGTCAGTTGTTTTAAGCTATGCGTGGTGTATACACCACATACATGAGCATGGCTTAAAACGACTGAATGAGTGCTTTTTCACGCTCCTTTAAAATGGAAATTTGTACAAAGTTGATACATAGGTGAAAGAAAGGGAAGACTTTTCTATGTAAGGGTGTTTAATAAGGAACTTATATACGAGATATAAGATCGATAAAAAATC
>NQOV01000002.1 GCA_002632265.1 Rhodospirillaceae bacterium MC! | reverse complement strand
TGATTATAACCAATTCCTGATATCATATTACTTTCCGTAATATCTTGATTATTAAGAAATTTTACTTGTGGATTACCTGCAAATAAGCTAATATAATCATTATGATAGATGTTATATTTAACGCCCACATACGGATTAAGAAGAATTAATTTACTAAAATTTTTGTTATCAATATAGTTCAAACTGCTATTCACACACAAAAGACAAAAACCACCTATTGCTCTCGAAAAATCATAGAATTCTTGCGAATTATTTTGCAAAATATCATTCCAAACGAAATCAATAACAGCATTATTAAAAACGTAGGGATTATCTATGGGCGAATCTATTTTGTTATAATTAGGCCTTTCATACGAAAATGGCGAACCCACCATATGAGACGGCGTTAACTCCTGATTTTTCTGACCATTTGCCAATAATGTTTGCGATCTATTTAACGTAGATACTTGACGCACCCCCATTCCCTGACTAATCCCATTCGTCTGATGATTACTAGGCATATGAACTTGATGTACAAAAGGATTACCATACCCCACCCCACCAGTCGCCCCAGCCCCACGACCCATAGAGCTACCACCAGCTATACCAGATCCACGACTCATCGAACTACCACCAGCTATACCAGATCCACCACTCATCGAACTACCACCAATCGCACCAGATCCACGACTCATCGAACTACCACCAATCGCACCAGCCCCACGACTCATCGAACTACCACCAATCACACCAGCCCCACGACTCATCGAACTACCACCAATCACACCAGCCCCACGACCCATAGAACTACCACCAATCACACCAGATCCACCACTCATCGAACTACCACCAGTTACACCAGCCCCACGACTCATCGAACTACCACCAATCGCACCAGATCCACGACCCATAGAACTACCACCAGTTATACCAGATCCTCCACTCATAGAACTACCACCGCCGATCATACCAGATCCACGACTCATCGAACTACTACCAGTTATGCCAGATCCGCCACTCATCGAACTACCACCAGCTATACCAGATCCACGACCCATAGAGCTACCACCAGTTATACCAGATCCACGACTCATCGAACTACCGCCAGCTATACCAGATCCACCACCCATAGAGCTACCACCAATCGCACCAGATCCACGACCCATAGAGCTACCGCCAGTTATACCTGCTCCACGACCCATAGAACTACCACCAAGCGATATCCCACCAATCCCCATACGAGACGAACTCGTTAGACCACCCGTGGCATGTGGTTGGATTCTGCTGTGGCTAAATGTCATTGTTTGGGCAAGTGTCTTATTACTAAATATTATTAAAAATATACATAGTGATAATTTAGTTAATGTATGTGTCATGTTGTTCATGTTTTATTCAAAATACTTATATTATTTAATGATTTATTATAAAAGAATTATAACTATAAAGTAATTAATATATTGATAAAAATTTTGTCTTAAGTCAATAAATAAAAATTTTGTATGACATATTGTATATAAAAAACTCTTGTATATTTCTCTTGCTTTTACATCTTAGCTAATTAAATAATACATAAAATAACTTTAGATATATTTATTTTACTATTAAGTCCTAATATAGGCCTTTAATTATTTCCACTCCAATACCCAAAAAATAAATTCTATAATTCTCCAAAAAAAGTAAATTTTAATATCATATAAGCACTTTAAAAAAAAGAATCCTATGATTTTATAGTAGATTCTCAATAATATTATCCTTGCTGGCCTATTATTTAGGCCAGCAAGGATAATAACAAACACAATATACAAACACATCAGCGTTACACATCGCAATAAAACATAACGATATTATTGTCATTTCACATTATAACAAAACACCACAAAGAAAATATGAGTGTGTTGTATTCTGCTTGTTATTCTAGTTTCTGCCCCAAACTTAGATATGTAATTAACATATCTAATAGTACTTCGAGTATACTTTAATAAAATGGCTATTTATGTACGCTATTAGTTTGTTATAATATATTTAAAGTAATGTTATATATATTTATATTATACATAGTTTAGGCCTGAAAATATAAATAATAGAAATGATATATAAATAGCGTTTTTATGTGTGGGTAAGATGTAATATGGAATAACAATACAAGATCACTTTCCCCACACTCCAGTACATGCGATCAAACATCGCTATGTTTGAACCGTCTGTCTGGTAAGGCAACCAAACTAAAGAGGGCGACTGTCTGGTAAGGCAATCAAGCTAAAGAGGGGTGGGGGTAAAGATGGTTATTTTTCCCACATGCTGTAATCGGATTTTATTATGTCGACTATGGTTGGGTTATTTTTCATTTTATCGATGAATACTTTTAGTAGGGGGTATTTGGTTAGGTCGGCGGTTTCTAGGACTAGCCATTTATTTGCTAAATAGAGTTGCATACCTATATGATCATTAGCTCCCATTTTTGGATATAGATCTTTATCAAAGTCGAACAATACAGAAAGTAGGGCGATATCGATGATGTTGTAATCGTCGCCTAGTAGATGCCCATTTTTATTTACGGACATTTGGTGGTTGAAAGCTTTTAAGTGTTGATGTAATACTTTACTTGCTCTTGTAACAAATAGGGCTTTGTCTTTTGGGGTTTTTGCGGCGGTTGTTGATGAGATAAATAATTGTTTTGTTGTTTGGAATTCGCCGATAATTTTAAACAGCCAAGATAAATATTGAGCTCTCTCAATGGGTTGAAGTGGTAGGAATTGTCCTTCTGTGTCGTGTTTATCGCATAGATAGAGTAAAATATTTGCACTTTCGAATATGGCAATGTCATGTTCTGTATCTAATAAGGCAGGGACTTTGCCTGTGGGATTCAAGGTGAAATCTAATTTATCGCCAATAAAAGGATTATGTAGATGTTTTTTGTATTGAATTCCTAAAGCTTCTAGCAATAGAATTACTCGGATGTTGTTACCTGTAGGCATAAAGTATAAATCGTAAGGCATAATTTTTCTCCATTCAGTTATAATATCTAAAGTTTTTAATATATGGGATTTTGTAATAAATTTTTTCAATAAAAGATATTTAAAGAAATTTATTTCAATCCTGTTGTATAAATCTATAATATCACGGACACAAGAGAAACACAACAAAAAACAATTTATTTTTAAAATAAAAAAAACCTCCATAGATAGAATGTATCTATGGAGGTTTTAAAAGCAAGGTTTAAAATAAATTTTAACTATGAGTTAGATTTATTTTTTCTTAGCAGATTTTGCACCATGTTTCTTTTCATATTCAGCTTCACCATAGAAAGCACGTAAGTACATTTCTTTGATTTCTTTGAATAGAGGATAACGTGGGTTTGCACCTGTACATTGATCATCGAAAGCTTCTTCAACCATATGATCTAATTTCGCTAAGAAATCAGCTTCAGAGACACCAGCCTCTTTAATGGTTGCAGGGATTTTGATTTCAACTTTAAGAGCGTCAACTTTCTTAAGAAGAAGTGCGATTTTTTCATCAACATCCTTACCGCCTAAACCAAGGTAATCGGCAGCACGAGCATAATATAATGCAGCTTTTGGATATTTATATTGAGAAAATGCGATCATTTTGCGTGGAGCAACTTCGGCGTTAAATTTCACAACTTCGTTGATCATCAGAGCGTTAGCCACACCGTGCGGAATATGGAAAGCAGCACCTAATTTATGAGCCATAGAGTGGCAAATTCCTAAGAAAGCATTGGAGAAAGCCATACCAGCGATACAAGAGGCATTCGCCATTTTTTCTTTCGCTCTACGTGCTTCTTTACCCAATTTAACTGATTCAGGTAGGTAATCGAATACCAAACGAGTAGCCTCATAAGATAACGGAATAGTGTAATCAGACGCTAAACCAGACGCTAGAGATTCTAGAGCATGAGTTAATACATCGATACCAGACGCACTAGCTAAACCAGCAGGCATAGACATTACTAATTCAGGATCAACCACAGCCACATTAGGAGTTAAAGCATAATCAGCTAGTGGATATTTAGTGCCTGTTTCTTGATCAGTAATCACGGCGAAAGGAGTAACTTCCGAACCTGTACCTGATGAAGTAGCAACACACATTAAGCTAGCTTTAGAACCCATTTCAGGGAATTCAGCAATACGTTTGCGGATATCCATGAATGTCATAGCAAGATCAAGGAAGTTAACTTCAGGATGTTCGTGCATAACCCACATGATTTTCGCTGCATCCATAGCAGAACCACCACCAAGAGCGATAATTACATCAGGTTTGAAAGCGTTCATTGCTTTTGTACCTTCTTCAACGATATCCAATGTTGGATCAGCTTGTACACCAGAATAAATATGGTAATCGATTTTACATTCGTCTAAAGTTTTAGTAATGAATTTAGGATAACCCATACTAGCAAGACCTTCATCAGTTACGATAAACGCACGTTTTTTCTTACCTTCTAATTCTTTAAGTGCAAGAGGTAAACTACCCCATTTAAAGTAAATTTTTTCAGGAACACGGAACCACAACATATTTTCTCTTCTTTCTGCAATAGTTTTAGTATTTAATAAATGCTTAACGCCAATATTTTCTGATACAGAGTTATTACCCCAAGAACCACAACCTAAAGTAAGCGATGGAGCTAGCTTAAAGTTAAACACATCACCAATCGCACCTTGTGCTGCTGGCATATTGATCAGAGTACGGCAAGTTTTCATTTTTTTCAAGAATAAATGAGCTTTTTCAGGAGATTTGTGTTCATCAATGTATAATACTGATGTATGACCTAAACCACCTTGTTCTATAAGACGTTCGGCTTTAGCTACACCATCTTCGAATCTCTTATATTTGTACATAGCAAGTACAGGAGATAATTTTTCATGTGCGAAAGGTTCTTTGTCGAATTCAACTTCGTCTACTTCGCCGATTAGGACCTTAGCGTCTTCATGAACTTTAACGCCACCCATTTCTGCGATCTGATAAGCACTACGCCCAACGATGTCCGCATTAAGAGAGCATTGACCTGGTTTCTTTTCGATTAAAATGGTTTTACGCATTTTATCAGCATCACCCTTAGATAATACATGAGCACCCATTTCAATGAAATAAGCACGAACCTCGTCATAAATTTCTTCAGCAATAATTACCGATTGTTCTGACGCACAGATCATACCATTATCGAATGTTTTAGATAGTAAAACAGAGTTAACCGCCATTTTAATATCAGCATTTTTAGCGATAATCACAGGAGTATTACCAGCACCCACACCTAAAGCAGGAACGCCAGATGAATAAGCCGCTTTAACCATACCAGGGCCACCAGTAGCCAAGATAAGATCCACAGATGACATTAATTCTTGAGTAGTTTCTAAAGATGAATGTTCTTTGTCGATCCATTGGATGATTCCAGCAGGAGCACCTGCTTTTACTGCTGCGTCGTATACGATTTTCGCTGCAGCGATAGTACAAGCATTTGCACTTGGATGCGGAGAAACAATAATCCCGTTACGAGTTTTCAAAGCGATCAAAGTTTTGAAAATTGCAGTTGATGTTGGGTTAGTTGTTGGAACAACAGCCGCTATCACACCAAATGGTAAAGCTACTTTACGAATACCGTATGCGGTATCTTCTTCAACAATACCGCAAGTTTGCGTATTTTTGTATGTGTTGTAGATATATTCTGCCGCAAAGTGGTTCTTAATCACTTTATCTTCGACAATACCACGTTGGGTCTCTTCTACTGCATGTTTAGCCAAAGGGATACGTGCATGGTTCGCAGCTAACGCAGCTGCTTTAAAAATTGCGTCAACTTGTTCTTGAGAGAACTCTTCGAATTTCTTCTGTGCTTCTCTTACACTGTCTACAAGTTTAGTTACATATGACATATAAATTACCTCTAATTATAATGATTGTATTATGATGACATAGATTTAGCTCATGATAGAATACAACTACCAATACACTAAAGATACGTTAAATGAATTCATCAGCAAAAATATCTAATGCAAAAATATTTGTTGCGACAAAAACAACTTACTATTTAATATAAAACAGATTTATTATACTTTCAAGATAATAATTAATCTTACGAATTTAGCTGAAGTATACAAAAAGATAAAAAATTAACTATTATACCTTAAGTATAAGTATTTTATAAGTATTAGTTTTTATTTGTTCTTAAAGTAATTTATTATTAAGATTTATATTACTTTTCTGTTTTGAATTTATAAATATTCTTCTAAACTCTTGATAGCTAATGAGTTATAGAAAAAAAATATAAAAGATGTTGCTATAGCATTGTATATATAATATAATATCTTAAAATTAACCGAATCAAGCGAAAAAAAATAAAGAATCTATATATGGCAAAAAATAAAAAATTTTTTTATTGCACTAAATGCGGTGCTACTTATGGCAAATGGCAAGGGCAATGCTCGGCATGTAAAGAGTGGGATAGCATATCCGAAGAGCAAGAAACTCATAATCAGTTGGGCGAAGGTGGAGCTAAGATTTCCTTTGTCGCTTTAGACGGCAAACAAGATCTCCCAGAACGCACAACCACAGGCATGGAAGAGTTTGACCGTGTCTGCGGTGGCGGTTTGGTGGATAGCATGTGCATATTAGTTGGTGGCGATCCAGGAATCGGAAAATCGACCATTTTACTACAAGTTACATCAGCATTAGCGGAAAAAATAGAAACTGCTTATATAAGTGGCGAGGAATCCATTGACCAGATCCGCATACGTGCCAAACGTTTACACAAGGAAAAATCCAACGTAAGCCTTGCAAGTACCAATTCCATGCGTGATATTGTAACCACTTTAGATGTGGCAAATCCCCCCAAGGTGGTAATTATCGATTCCATTCAGACCTTATATTATGACGGTTTGGATTCCGCACCGGGAACAGTTTCTCAAGTACGATATTGTGCATCCGAGTTAGTACGTTTAGCGAAAAAGAGAAATTTCGTGCTTATTATAGTGGGCCATGTAACAAAAGAAGGCAACATCGCCGGCCCTCGAGTGTTAGAACATATGGTTGATACTGTTTTGTATTTTGAAGGCGATCGTGGACATCAATTTAGAATCTTAAGAGCTGTAAAAAATCGCTTTGGAGCTACCGATGAAATCGGCGTATTCGAAATGACAGACATGGGCCTTAGTGAAGTCCATAATCCGTCAGCTTTGTTTTTAAATGATCGCCAAGAAAATGTTCATGGCTCATGCGTCTTCGCAGGAATGGAAGGCACAAGACCCGTACTCATGGAAATCCAAGCTTTAGTAGCCACATCTTCCTTAGGTATGCCACGCCGTTCGGTTTTAGGATGGGAAAGTAGTCGCTTATCTATGATCTTAGCCGTGTTAGAAGCAAGATGTGGCTTGCAATTTTCCAATCATGATGTATATTTAAATATCGCAGGCGGTATAAAAATCAACGAACCTGGGGCAGATCTCGCAGTGGCTGCCGCACTGTGTTCTGCACTAAGCGGAAACTCTGTACCAAACGACGCCATAGTCTTCGGCGAAATCGGTTTGTCAGGCGAAATACGCAGTGTCGGACAATCGGAAAACCGCCTAAAAGAAGCCACAAAACTCGGCTTCACCAAAGCCATAATCCCCCACCGCAACAGCGAAACCAAAAACACCATACAGTTAAAAACAATCAGCCACATAATCGAACTCGTTAATTTATTCAAGAATGATTAGGCTTGGGGCTTGTTCATGCTTTAAATTGGTAGAGTTTTTATCTGTGGATATTTTCTTATTACAGGCCTAAATAGTTGGCCTGTAATAAGAGCTTGCAAAATGTAAAGAAACATCTCAAGATCATAAACAGATAACAAAAGCCCTAGATTCATAAAATCTAGGGCTTTTGTTGTGGGCTTTGAATTTTGTATGGGGTGGATAACCGGATTCGAACCGGCGACCCTCAGAATCACAATCTGATGCTCTAACCAACTGAGCTATACCCACCATATCCATGTTCTTAATATACTCCAATTGTATCTTTAGTGTCAAGAGTAAAATATAAAATATTTGGATAAAATTAATATCATATTGATATTAAAAAATATTTTCCTGAAGAGTTGATCTCTTGAATGTGAAAATTTGTAAAAAAAAAATATATTCTTGTAAAGTATAAATTCTTGTATTATAATAGTCTTTATATACAATCCATTTCATTCATTTAAATTCATTTAATTTCATTTACATTATTTAAGGTATAAACACGTGAATAAAATATCGGACGATACAGGCGAAGAGTCCCCCATACAATCAGCAAAAAAGAGATCTTTATTTTCTAGAATATTTAAAGGGAACAACAAAAATGATTCTCGTTTGAGTATTAAGAGTCTTATTGCTAAAGAAGAAGTAAATTTATTGCCTGAAGAAGCTTTTATCTTAAAGAACACTTTAAGAGTACATAATACTTGTGTTCAAGATATCATGATCCCACGAGTGGAAATTCAATCTTTATACATTGATACTCCGCCCAATGAGTTGTTTGAGGCGATTATTAGTAAATTGCATTCTCGCATGCCTGTATTTGAAGAGACGCTCGATAAACCCTTAGGAATGATCCATATTAAGGATGTTTTAAGGGTTCATTATGAGGGTAAAGTCTTGGATCTGCGTAATATCTTGCGTGATATCTTATATGTGCCTGGAACTATGCGAGTGTTAGAGCTTTTAGCGGAAATGAGAATCTCGCATACTCATATGGCCTTGGTGGTTGATGAATATGGCGGAACGGATGGCATTATATCCATTGAGGATCTGCTGGAAGAAATCGTCGGCGATATTGAAGATGAACATGATGACGAACAAGACGATGATCTCTTCTTTAAACAAGAAAGCCCATCCGTAATTATGGTGGACGCTCGTACGGAATTGGAAGTGATTGAAGAGGTTTTTAATATATCTTTTACCGAAGAAGAAAAAGAAGACGTTGATACTATCGGCGGATTACTATCCAAACTAATCGGGCGTGTGCCTGTGCAAGGAGAATTGTTTGAAACCAATACTTTATCCTTTGAAACCATGGAATCCAATCCGAGAGTAGTAAGAAAACTTAAGCTAACCCTTAACACTCAAGATGTGAATGATCAAGATAAAGACCAAGATCATGATCATGATCAAAATGATGATCAAAACGATGATCAAGATCTTGAGCAAGATAAGGAAAAAAATAAAGAATTACAACTCATGAAGGCATGAAATTAATATGATCTTTAAGAAAAAAGATAATTCAACGAAGAGCAATCCGACGAAGAGCAATCCGACGAATAGCGATTCGATGAACAAGAGCTTACACAATCCTAATGTTTTTCACAGTAAATTTAACGCCAATGATCAGGATTTCGAAGAATATGACGAAGTGGCAGAAAAAATATACGCCCTAGATGATAGGGATTACGAGAAAAATTTTAGCAGTAAAGGTCTATGGCAAAGGGTTGTAGCGGTGCGTATTTCCATGCCGAAGATCCGCAATGAATATGATCGCAGAGCTTTTTTAGCTTTAAGTTTAGGAGTAATTAGTGTATTTTCCATGCCACCTTTTGGAATGGTTTGGGTTTTGCCTTTTTCTTTTGGGATCTTAATCTATTCCCTATGGCATGTGGTAAGTGCAAAGAAAGCTTTTGCCTTTGTTTTTGCTTATAGTTTTGGCTTTTTCTCCTTTTCTTCCTTTTGGCTCACATCGGCATTTTTTAAAGTACCATATGGGATCTTGCTAGCCCCCATATGTTTCGGTTTACTCATTTGTGGATTATCTGCCCTTTACGGCTTAGTGGGATTCATTACCGTACACATTAAAAACAAGATCATTAAAAGTTACGATGTCTTATCTTACGTGGGCTTTGCAAGTTATCTTTTGATCTTTGCAAGCTTATGGACATTAGCCGAAATCATTCGCAGTATATCAAATGTGGGATTTTCCTATAATCCTTTATCTCTTGCGTGGTATAAGTATCCGAGCATATTACAATCTCTTTCTTTTTTAGGAGAATTTGGCTTAACGTTCATTACCATTTTAATTACAGGCTTGATATTTATGTTATTTTTATGGCATAAGAAACGCCGTATTTTTGTGATTGTTTCCCTTGGGATATTGCTCTATATTCTGATTGGAATTGGTCAACAACGTTTATTCCATGCTAAGAGATTAGCTCACATATCAGGAGTGAAAGTTCGCATGATTCAAGCGAACGTATCGGAAAAAGATAAATGGAATTACAAAACCGCCCCACAAATGGTCAAAAGATCCCTAATTCTTTCAAGCGGAAAGATTCCCAACGAAACAGGATTGCCCGCAAATGAGCTAAAAAGCGATCATCTGAATTTACATACTCTTAAAGAATTTCAAGATCTTAAAGATATCCCCACAGATCCCAACTTAATATTATGGGCAGAAGGTGGTTTGGTATATGATATCAGATCCGAACGCTTACGCAAATATATTAGCAAATATGCCCCTAAGGATTCCATTTCCTTGGTGGGATCTGTGGCACATCTGAAGATAGATCCTAAGAGTAAATCCGAAGATAAGGATAATATTAAATATAGAAATAGTATCTTTGCCATAGATAATAATTCGCAAATCATTACCAGATCAGATAAATACGGCCTTGTCCCTTTTGGAGAATATACGCCATTTATCAACTCTTTAGGTATGCGTTTGCCCTTTGTTGGTAAGGAAATGGAACAACCAAAGAATAAACCAAAAGCCGTAGATCTCTATAGTATGGCCCAAGGAAATCCGCTCATTAAAGATCATGATATCATTAAGAAAATCCCTAGTTACTTCCCCCTTATTTGCTATGAAAGTACTTTGCCGAATTTTGTTAATCGTCTTGATGATCCCCAATGGATATTTGTAACGACTAATGATCAATGGTTTTCTAGTCCTGTATCTTTAAATCAGCATGTGGAACTTTCTCGTTTTCGTGCCATAGAGCAAGGATTAGGCGTGGTACAAGTGGGAAATACTGGAGTTAGTGCTATTATTAATCCCTATGGCGAATATTGGTATAAGGGAGAAGTTAACCGTATGGATTTCATGGATGCTCCTATCCCTAAAGCCCTAGCAAAAACCATTTATTCTAAGTTTGGGCTTAAAATTCCCATTACTTTGATATTTATTGCCTTTGTTGTTGGTGTGATATCGCTTAAGCTTGAAGTTAATCAGGCCTTGGCTCGTGTGCGACGAAATACCGAACGAATTAATGCCAAGATCGCCGAAATGCAAGGCACAAGCGATTCTCTTGGGCGTAATCCCAAGGAGAGAGCTAATAAAAGCCGTAATCCCAAGGGTAACAGAGCTAAAAGACGAACTTATAAGGGTAATAGACCCAAAAATAGACGAAAATAAACGGAAATAAAAGGAAAAAATCATGGTAAATCATTATAGTAAGAACTTTAAGCGTAAGAGATCGAAAAAGCAGGAGAAAAAGCGTGTTAAATTGCCTGAAATCCAAGAGTTGGTAATCGCAAAGCTCGGATCAGATGGCGACGGTATCGCAAGTAATGATGTGGGAACATTCTATGTAAAACGTGGCTTAATAGGGGAAAAAATCATGGCTAAGCCGTTGATGTCCTTAAAGAATGATCATTATACCGCTTTCATTGATGAGCTAGTGGAAAGCTCGCCCTTACGTATTCAAGCAGATTGCGAATATTATGAAAAATGTGGCGGATGTGCTTTCCGTCATGTGGCTTTATCATTTGAAGAAGATCATAAAATCAACATGTTAAAGTACGCCCTAAAGGCTCACGATCTCGAAATAGATATTACTACTGTGGATGATTATCCCATTAAAATGACATCAGTAGCCGACGGATCACGTCGTCGTGCTTTGTTATCTTTTAAATACAATGAATTTAATGGCTCGCTCCAAGTGGGATTCATGTCCACCAGCACCCATAAATTATGCGATATTGAGCATTGTTTATCCTTAAATGCCAAGCTTAATACCTTGGTTAAAGCCTTAAAAGTGGATCTTGCTAAGATATTTCAAGCGAGTATTAAAGGTAAATTATATATTTGTTGCCCTGAAGATAGCCAATCCCAAGAGTTGGTAATTGAGGCAAGTCGTGAATATGATCGTAATGAATTGATCGCTCTTGTGGATATGGCTCACGATCATAAAATCACGTCCTTTCATTGGCAAAAGGGAGCAGAAGAACCCTTGCCAATTCTGATCGCCGATACTACAAAAGTAAAATTTGAAAATACTCAAGTGGAACTCCCACCACGTGCCTTTTTACAGCCGTCAACCGCAGGGGAAATCCTGTTGCGTCAATATGTTATCGATAATCTAGAAAAGTACGCTCCCAACGTGAAAAAAACAAAAGTCCTAGATCTATTTAGTGGGTGCGGTACTTTTACCATTCCTATCGCTAGCAGAAAATATAATGTCTGTGGCGTTGAAGTCATGGAATCCGCCCTTAAAAGCCTAAGCCTTAACGCCGGCCGCAACCAACTCGGCGGACTAATAACCACCAAACTCGCCGACCTTTTCAAATCGCCCCTAACATCCAAAGAACTCAACAAATTCAACGCCATAATCATTGACCCCCCACGCATGGGAGCAAAAGACCAATGCCAACAGATCGCCGATTCCGATGTGCCACTAATCATAATGATATCCTGCAACCCCAAAACCATGGCAAAAGATCTCAACATCCTAGTTAACGGCGGATACGAAATAAAACACGTTGCGGCCTTTAATCAATTCGTTAAATCTTCCCACCTAGAATCTGCGGCCGTGTTGGTTAAGGGGTAGGGTTGTTATGGTTGATTTTTTTTATAAAAAATTTAAAGAATGCAAAGCATTATTATGGTGTGGATTAAAAAAATATAAATATTTATTATTATTTATTGTATGTGTAATATGTACTATAACAATACTTTGTTGTGTATCAGACAATTTATTTTTAAAGAATGTTAAATTATTACTTAAGAGAATTTTTCCGTTTAATGATAAAAGGTTGGATGAATTATGTTTTTTTGTAATGGTTGGGGGTATTAGTATTGCTATAGCTCTATACATTAGTTTGCAAAATCTTTTTAAAATTAATGATATAGGATTAAAAACATTATTAAAGTTAGGTTTTATTCTAAAAGTAGTAATTATTTTTGAATTAGTAAAATTAATATTGTACAAACATATGGGGCTTTTAGATAGTTTAACACATATAAAACCTTTAGGGTATATGTTAGGTGGTTTAATTGCTATTGTAGGTCTTTATTTAACATATAAACGTACAGAAGTAATAAATAATCAACTTGATAATGCTAAAAAACAATTACAAGTTAATAAAGAACAACATCTTGCAAATTTATACGAAACAAGATTTAATAATGCTATAATATTACTAGGAAGTGATAGCATATCAGTGCGTTTGGGTGGTGTTGCGTCATTAGTTGATTTAACAAAACATAAATATATAGATATGAAAGAATATAAAGATAATAAATATAAAGCACAGGAATATTTAGAAGAGAATGTTACTTTACTGTTTATGCATTTAGAAGAATTGTATAATACCAGTACATTAGGTATTGCTATTGCAGATAGTCCTAATAGAGATAATATTCTATATGCAATACATGAGGGAGAATTGAATTCTCTAATAAATATTAAAGATTATTATATAGAAAGGCCTCGTGGAAAAATTATGCCTTTAGGATTTTCTATTACTCCCACATCAGAAGAAATTGTTAAGACATTATTATATATAAGTAAGTTGTTGAATATGTTCGGACCTTCGCAGTATTTTGCCACTAATTTAGTATTATCATGTGTAGAGATTAATTTTGATTTAAGTAATTTACATTTTATGCAAGGTGTAATGGGTATAAACTTTAAAAAAGCTAATGGAGTTTATACTAATCTACTATTTAATTCACCAAAAGAAAGTGTTAAGTTTAAAAATAAACAGAGTATTAATAATATTAAATTTGACAATAACATTAAAGAGTTTAATAGAGATTTAGTAACATCTGAAGATATTACATAAATATTTTTTAAACAAACTAGCCACACAATCCCCCACATGCGATCGAACATGCTATGTTCGGCCCGTCTGGCAAGACTTCTGCCCGAATAGGGCGACCGTCTGTCAAGACATATAGATAAAACAAAAAAACTTCATACATAAAAACGAATCTATGTATGAAGTTATAAGCAACTAAGCCATAAACATAAGCCTAAACTATTTAGCTAGGTTTTCGATTGCTTTGTAGGTGGCTTGGAGGCCCATTGCTTCGCCACCGACTGGGTAGCCGGGTTTTCCGCTGGTGTTGTAGGCCATGATGTCGAAGTGAATCCATGGAGTATCTTCGTTGACGAAGTTTTCTAGGAATAGCCCTGCTTTAATAGCACCGCCCCAACCGTCTTTTGTTGAGTTTATCATATCGGCAAAGTCGGATTTAAAGTGGCGTTTGTATGGTTGCCATAGGGGCAATTGCCATACGGCGTCTTTGGTTTCTTCGGCGGTATCGATTACGAGATTAGCGAATTCTTGATCGTTACTTAACATGGTAGCTATTTCATCGCCTGTAGCTACTTTTGCCGCACCTGTTAGAGTGGCGAAATCGATTAGATAATCGGGGTTACTTTCGCAAGCCAAGGTTAGAGCGTCCGATAATATCAAACGGCCTTCGGCGTCGGTATTAGTGATTTCAACGGTTAAGCCTGATCTTGTGTCGATCACGTCGCCCGGTCTTACGGCTTTACCTGATACACTATTCTCTACCGCAGGAATTATCACATGTAAATTAACATTAAGCTTATTACTCATAATCAAATACGCCAAGGCTAGCACATGAGCCGATCCGCCCATATCTTTTTTCATTAGAGCCATTGATCCGCCTGGCTTAAGATTGTATCCGCCTGTATCGTAACATACGCCTTTACCCACAAGGGCGATTTTAGTAGCGTCAGGATTTCCCCATGTGAACTCCACTACTTTCGGATCTCTATCAGAACCCATACCCACAGCATGCACAGCAGGGAAATCAAATTCCAACTCTTCGCCCTCGATCACATTGACAGTAGCGGAAAACTCTTCTGCTACGTTAACCACAGCGTCAATTAATTCGGCAGGCCCCAAATCTAAAGCTGGCATATTTATTAGATCTCTTGTTAGGAAAATCGCCGAAAGAAGATTCTCGATTCTTTCGATATTGATATTGGTTGGAATCAGTAAAGCTGGTAAATCGTTATCTTCAGCGTCTTTTTTATATTCGTTAAAGGTGTAGCTCCCTAAACCCCAACCTAAACAAGCACTAAACATATTTTCTTCGGCAATTTCCCCTTGGAAAGTATAATCATTAGTTGGCGGAAGATCTTGGGCTAGCTTGGCAAATACGCTTTGGAAGTCCTTTTGTGTGTATTCCTTATTGTTGATAATTGCGATAACAATTGCAATCTCGCCGTTTACCTTCTGGATCACTCTATAATTGCCGGCCTTGGGTTTAATTGGTAAATTTTCAAGGTTAGCTTTAATGTAATCTTCGCTAGTTTCTAACCATTTAGCGAAATTAGTTTCGTCGATGGCTTGGATGATAATTGGATTATCACTTTGTGTTACTAGTGTCATGTTTTCTCTCCATTATATGGTATGTGTGTTTTTTATTGTGTTTATATTTTAAATAAAAGATATCCTACAAAATTATTCATATATGTGAAATATGCTCTAATTAAAATAAGTATACTACAATATCATGTAAAACTCAATCTTTTTTTTATCAAGGAGAATTTTAAATAAGCTTTTCTTTCTTGCGTAATTTATTTATTTTACGATCTTAAAATAGAAATATACCGTATATAAGTATTCATAAGATAATTTTATTTTGTTCTTGACAAGTACCTTATTAATAGATATAATTTACAACATAACATTGTTTATTATGCTTTTTTTAATGTAAATCATAATAAATAAATATCAGCTAACAAAATTATTAAATTGATTCTAATCCATATTATTAGCATATGGGTTTAAATTTAAAAAGGAATTTAATATAAATGAATAATGAAGTACATCAAGATACTAATTTACATGAAAACCTAAAATATGAACAAGTAGCAAAAGCAATCGCTCATAAAATATTTAATAAGGAGTTTGAAAATAACGCCTTGCCTAAAGAATCAGAAATGCAAGAGATTTTTGAAGTGGGGCGAAGTATTATCCGTGATGCTATGAAGATCTTGAAATCTAAAGGGTTAATTATCACTAAAACCAAGGTGGGTACTGTCATATGTCCTATGCGTAATTGGGATTATCTGGATTCGCAACTTCTAGAATGGCTAATGGAAACCCGCATGCGTAAAGAAGTATTTGACTACTTCCTAGGCTTAAGAAAATTAATTGAACCGAAAGCCTCATCACTCTCGGCTATTTTATTATCCGATGAGCAAATAGAAGAATTAAAATCCATGTGGAACACCATGGAAGAAATGGCCGTGAACTTCCATAATGAAACATGGGTCGCATGCTATATGAAATTCCATGAAATGATTTATAAAGGATCTAAAAATCTACTTTTTGTTGCGTCCATTGATATCTATAAAGCCGTGTGGCTTAGCAGATTAGCGAATGTATCCAGTTACTGCGAAGTATGTTATAAACGCCATAAGGATCTTTACCAAGCCATTATCGATCGTAACCCCCGCCGTGCAAAATATGCAAGTATCATGTATCTCAAACACTTAGAACACGGACGTGAAACCCATAGAGTCTTAAGCAATGCCAATAAACCACCCTATGACCACGGCCAACCATCACATGATCACGATCACGATAAGCCTATGGAATAGAATTAGGATATGTTGCAATACTTTATTGCAATCTTGTATTTATCGCAATAATGTTGCAGATGTTATTGCCATTCCGTATTATAATAGAACATTATGAATAAAAATTGCTGTTGTATATTTTGTTTGTTATTATAGTTGCTGGCCTAAAGTAAGTATATAATTAGTATATATAAGATTACTTTAAGTATTATTTAATAAATAACCGTTTGTAGATATGTCATTACTTTATTATTATATATCCAGCTCGAGCCTGTAAATAATAGAAATGATGTATAATGAGTATTTTTACTTATGGGAGAAGATCATGACTTGAAATGACAATATGCTACATCAATCTAGCTTTTTTGTTTGTATGATATGTTTGCTCATTGCAGGCCTAAATAATAGGCCTGCAATGATAGAATGAGAAACGAAGATGAAAAGGGTATACTCATTGTTATTTAGGCTATCTTACTTTTACATAGTTAATTTAGCTAAGCATATATAAACCTGCTTTTAATATCCTTAATATATGATTTAGTTTCGGCCTGAAATTATAAACAATAGAGAGAATATAAAATTAGTATTTGTATTTAAGATTTCTTTTGCGTTATGCGTCATTAACATGAGAAATATATCTGTATATTTTATCTATGAGAGATGTTTAATATTTAAGTCCAATATACTCTATATTTCTCTTCCTCCATATGTGATTCTTAAGCTTATCTTTCTATTACAGGCCTAAATATTAGGCCTGTAATAGAAAGATACAGAATATACACAAACAAGATCCTAAATAAAAAGATCGCACTCTAGACACAACATTAAAATTATCTTTCATAAGAATATTGTTCTTATTCCAAGTTGTATGTATTCAACTTCATAAAGCTAGCATGCAAGTTTTATTATTATATTTCGTACGATATGAATCTATTTTGAGATAAATTATAATAAATATTTTTTTAGCATGATAACTTGGAATAAGAATATTGTTATTTCACATTATAAGAGAACATCACAAAGAAAATATGATTGTATTGTGCTTGTTATTATAATCACTGGCCTAAAGTAAGTGTATAATTAGTATATGTAATAATATTTTAAGTAGGCTTTAGTAAAATGGCGATTGGTAGATATGCCATTAGTTTGTTATAATATATCTAGTTTAGGCCTGAAAATATAAATAATAGGTATTATATATCATAAGCATTTATATTTATTGGAGAAGATATAATATGGAATAAGAATATAATATGTATTCTGATCTTTTTTATTTAGGATTTTACTTTTATGTTGTTATGGCTTATTCTTACAGGCCTATTATTTAGGCCTGTAAGAATAAACGAAAGTGATAGAATTCCATATGGCAGATCACAAACAAGAAGAACACAATATAAAACATACCGAAATTATACACACTTACCTAACTCTATCCCTATCCCTAACGTGGGATCGAATAAACTTTATGCAACATCGCTATGTTCGAACTGTCTGTCAAGATGTTCCACTTAAAGAGTGCGAGTGTTTGTTGAGAATAGGGGAGGATAGGGGGTTAGTCGTCGTCTTCGATGATGTGGGATTCTTCTTTTAGGGTTTCGAGTTTGGTTTTTAGGTTTATGAAAAGTTGGTAGTCTTCGGGGGTTTCGGAGGTTAGGTATTGGGATTTTGCTTGAGCGATGGATAGTTCGAGTTGTTGTTTTTCGTAGTGCATGAAGATTTTTTTCCAGAGTTTTTCGATTTGGATTTGTTCAGTGGTGTTGCCTATTGCGAGCCATGGGGCGTGCATTATTAGGCTGTTAGTGAAAATGGTTGTGAATAGGTCATATATGCTGTTTTCTTTTAGTAATTCTAGCATGCTTTCGTAATTTACTGGGATATCGTGCTTGCTGATGATATCAACAAGGCCATTTTTAAGATTTTCGATGTTTTGTTCGTTAAAACTGGGGATTTGGAATAGCTGTTCTTCGAATTTATAAAATAAATAAGGAAAACGCACTAAAGCACAAAGTAAAATCAAACTGCGAATCCCCACATTATTTTCCGAGCGGTCAGGGGTGGAAATTTGTTGAATGATGTCATCGTTATATCTATTGTTGTATCTGTTATTACTGTTGGTTTGTTTACTTTTATGATAAGTATTTTTATTGTAATAGGATGACTTTACCGCTTGCCATAGCTTGGTTGTGTATTCATTATACAGATACTTTTTAAGGGACGGATCTTCAATATCGTTCACATAAGAAAGGAGTTTATTTTCCAATTGGGCTTGAGCTTCTACCGTATCAGGAATGCCCTGTTGAGTTTCCACATGCCATATGTATTGGGATATGGGCAGGCTTTGGCTTACTAATTCTTGAAATTTCTTACTTCCTTTAGATTTTATTAGTGTGTCAGGATCTTCGCCCTTAGGTAGGGTTAAAAATGAGATTCCCTTGCCTGTTTTCAAGAGCGGTAAAGCACGAATCGCAGATCGCAAAGAGGCTTTTACTCCTGCCGAATCTCCGTCAAAGCATAAAATGGGCGATGATGCGTATTGCCATGTCATCTTAATTTGCTCTTCGGTTAAAGCCGTACCCATGGGAGCTACCGCGTAGTTAAATCCTGCTTGAAATAGGGCGATAACATCCATATATCCTTCGCATATAATGAGCGTGTTTGTTTTTCTTGCATTTAAGCTTGCAAGATTTAAGGCATATAAATTGGTACTTTTATGAAAAAGACTAGTTTCAGGAGAATTTAAATATTTAGGATTAGAATCATCCAACACTCGCCCACCAAAGGCTATAACTTGCCCTTTTTTGTTGTGAATGGGAAACATTACACGATTGCGAAAACGTTCATAATCGCTTTTGCCCTTTTGTGTGGATTTTATCACTAATCCCGCTTCGATCATTTGCGAGATCTTGAATCCTTTTGTTTTTAAATGTGATACAAGCTTGCCACCTGTGGGCGAGAATCCTAAACGGAATTGGGAAATTGTATCCGTAGTCAATTGGCGATTCTTAAAATAGTTTAAGCCAGCCGATCCCATGGGTTTATGTAAAGCTTGTTGATAGAATCTGCAAGCGTGTTCCATAAGATCGTAAAGCGTAAGTTGCTTCTTCTTTTCCTTTTGATTGACAAATTTTTCCGTTTTTGGTACTTCTTTGCCGATGTATTGAGCAAGCTCTTCCACCGCTTCAACAAATGGTAAGCGTTCGTAACCTGTGAGATAATTAAGAGCGTTACCATGTTCGCCACAACCAAAACAATGGTAAAAATTCTTATCGTCATTAATGGAAAAGGACGGTGTTTTCTCCCCATGAAAAGGACAACACGCCCAATGAGAATTCCCCTTGCGAGTAAGCTTTAACCGAGTACCTAAAAAATCCGACAAACGAATAGACTCAATTAGTTCAGTAATGAAAGTATTCGGAATAAACGCCATCTTACCTCCTTAGGATTGTGATAAATGGGCTAATATGCACCTTACCTTAGGGCTTATGTAGACGTGAGTACACGTCGCCCTAAGTTAAGGCACATCTTATCCCATTTCTCCCAATCCTATAGGATCGTGATAAATGGGCTAATATGCACTTGTCAGCGGTACTAGTGTAAGCATTAAGTACACGGCGTACCACTTAACAAGCACATCTTATCCCATTTCTCCCAATCCTAGGGCTTGCGGTGGATGATAAATGGGCTAATATGCACTTGTCAGCGGTACTAGTGTAAGCATTAAGTACACGGCGTACCACTTAACAAGCACATCTTATCCCATTTCTCCCAATCCTAGGGCTTGCGGTGGATGATAAATGGGCTAATCTGCACTTGCCAGCGGTACTAGTGTAAGCATTAAGTACACGGCGTACCACTTAACAAGCACACCTTATCCCATTTCTCTCAATCCTTTGGCTTGCGGTGGATGGGGGAGTGGGCTAATCTGCACCTTACTTTAGGGTTTATGTAGACGTGAGTACATGTCGCCCTATTTATTTAGAATATAACATCTAAAGGGAATTTAAGTCAAGATAATTTAAGATAACTTTGGTTAACTATATATTATTACCACGCTCCCAATTAAGATCAAGAATGACGCCATTAGGCGATTGGTTGTGTTTTTTTCTTTTAAGAAGAAACGTGCTAATAATACAGAGACTGGAATATCCCATAAGCGTAAACTGTTAACAAATACTACATCGCCGTGCATAGATTCGGCTAGTAAAATCAAAGTATACGAAGAGTAATCCAATAAAGATGCAGAAAATAAACGCTTAAAATTACCTGTGTAGGTTTTTATAATCTTAGGAATGTATCTGATTTTATCTTTAGATTTAAGAAATCCAAATATAAAGAAAAGACCAGCACATAGAGAATAGTTATAAAATTGATATGTGGACGGTTCGATTTTATCTAGTATGTTCGTGCTATCCATGGCGTGATCATCAGCCAAAATAAATAAAATAGAACCGAAAAGGGCGAGTATGGAAAATAATAGCGGTTTGAGATGACCATGTTTTGGCGGTTGATTTTTGCTCTCTTCTTCATCTTCGGTTAGGTGAGAATAGAATTGCCAAAACTTTATGCCGTTATAGATGATAAAAACACCTAAAATAATAAAGATTAAACCTATCCAAAAATAAAAGCTATATTTCTGATCCCATACAAAGTAATTCACTATGGCGACAAATAAGGGCGTTCCCCTAAAGATCGGAAAGTAAACCGAGAGATCTCCAAATTTTAAAGCAAAGGCGATACCGCCATAAAATAATACATTCCCAAAGGCACTAAGTAAACATAGCTCTAATACGTGTTTACTTATATGAAATCCGCTGTGAACAATCAAAATGTTTACTATTGCTATGGGAATCAAGCCTGTAACACTAAGCATATAAGTTTCATACCGAGGATGATTGTTCTTTAAAATAATATCACGTATGGGATGAAGTACGGCGGATAAAAGAGAAAGTATTATAATCATGCTTATATACTCCTCTTTTGCGTGGACGAATGACACTTGAAATATTGAGTGGAATACATGGAAGATCCTTAAAAGATTTTGTATACTATATTTAAGTTAATAGCTAATATTAACTTAACATCTTAAGTTAATATGTGAACTTATTGAAGCAACTCACTAAATTAACTTATCACATTAGCTTAAATCATCAACTTACTTATATTAGCTTAGCTTAAGTTAACATCTTAACTTAGTACGTTAATATTGTATACAGATTAAATTATAAAAATAGATTATATCATACTTTGTTTTAAGAATCAATTAATATTTTGAATAAATTATTTTATTCTGATTAATATATGCTGTTTGTTTAAGATGTATATGGTCTTTGTTTAAAATGCCTAAAGGGATTTTTATGGGGAGAAAAATTATTCAATTATGAGCCATAAAAAATATATTTGTTAAATATGTGAAAAATACCTTGACTTGTATTTATGTTTTCTATACAATTACCCTAGTTAACCATTTGATTCTAAGAATCAGTGGTGTTGTTTATTCGTTTAATCATTAAATAAAATGAGGTGAATTATGATCCAAATGCAGACTAACCTAGACGTCGCTGACAATAGTGGCGCACGTAAGGTGCAGTGCATTAAGGTTCTTGGTGGTTCGAAACGTAAAACTGCTTCCGTGGGCGATGTAATTATCGTGTCTGTTAAGTCAGCTATCCCACGTGGTAAAGTGAAGAAGGGTGATGTCCAGCGTGCTGTAATCGTACGCACCGCATCGGATATTCGTCGCCCTGACGGCACTGTTATTCGTTTTGACCGTAATGCAGCTGTTCTTATTAGTAAGGACGGTGAACCAATCGGCACACGTATTTTTGGCCCTGTAACTCGTGAGTTGCGTGCTAAAAAATATATGAAAATTGTATCTCTAGCTCCGGAGGTACTGTAAGTTATGGCAGCAAAAATCAAAAAAGGCGATAAAGTTATCGTGATTGCTGGTAGAGACAAGGGAAAAACTGGTGAAGTTACCCGTGTGTTGCCAAAAGAAAATAAAGCGTTTGTGCAAGGTGTGAATGTTGTAAAACGTCATACCCGTCCTACTCAAACAGAACAAGGTGGTATTATCGAGAAAGAAGCATCTATTGATCTTTCAAATATCGCTATTGTTGAAGATGGCAAAGCTACGAGAGTTGGCTTTAAAATCAAAGACGATGGTTCTAAAGTAAGATATGCTAAACGTTCTGGTAAAGAATTGTAGAGGGGATTGAATATGGTACATTTACAAGAGCTATATGAGAATACAATTCGCTCTTCTATGCAGGAACAATTCGGATATAAGAATATCCATGAAATTCCTCGTTTAGAAAAAATCGTTCTTAATATGGGTGTCGGTGAGGCATCTCAAGATAAGAAAAAAATTGAAGCTCCATTGAATGAAATGGCTTTAATATCAGGTCAACGTCCTGTAATTACAAGAGCTCGCAAATCTATTGCGACTTTCAAATTACGTGAAGAAGCTATCGTAGGTTGTAAAGTTACTTTACGACGTGATAAGATGTATGAATTCTTAGATCGTTTTGTAAATATCGCATTACCTCGTGTACGTGATTTTCGTGGATTAAAAGCTACTTTTGATGGTCGTGGCAACTATGCTACAGGTATCAAAGAGCAAATTATTTTCCCTGAAATTGACTACGATAAAATCGAAAAAATTCATGGTATGGATATTATTATTTGTACTACGGCTAAAACCGACGAAGAAGCGAAAGCTTTATTGACTGGTTTTTCTATGCCGTTTCAAGGTAGTAAGGAGAAAGCGTAATGGCTAAAAAGAGTGCTATTGAGCGTAATAAAAAACGTGAACGCATGAGTGCAAAATATGCTGATAAACGTTCTGCGTTAAAGGCTATTGTTATGGATCGTTCTCGTCCACTGGAAGAGCGTTTTAAAGCTAATATAGCTTTAGCGAAACTTCCTCGCAATGGTGCAAAAACCAGAGTTCGTCTTCGTTGTGAATTGACAGGGCGTTCTCGTGGTAATTATCGTAAGTTCAAATTAAGCCGTATTGCGTTGAGAGAGCTAGCTTCTGCTGGTAAACTCCCTGGCGTAATTAAGGCGAGTTGGTAATAAGGAGTAGTTAATATGAGTATGACAGATCCTATTAGTGATATGCTAACACGCATTCGTAATGCACAACGTGTTAATAAAGCTACTGTAGTTGTTCCAGCGTCAAAAGTTCGTAGCAATATTTTGGAAGTACTAAAACGTGAAGGTTACATCTTGGGTTTCGCTCAAAGTAACGTAAGTAAAGGTATCGATCAAATTATTGTTGATTTGAAATATTATGAAGGTGCTCCTGTTATTCAGGAAATTAAACGTGTTTCAAGACCAGGTAGAAGAGTGTACTCAAGTATCGCCGATCTTCCTAAGGTTTATAACGGTTTAGGCATTTCTATACTTTCAACACCTCGAGGTGTTATGAGCGATTCTGAAGCTCGTACCGCACATGTGGGTGGTGAAGTATTATGCACCGTGTTTTAGAAAAGGGGTTAATATATGTCTCGTGTTGGTAAATATCCCGTATCTGTTCCAAGTGGCGTAACCGCCTCTGTGAATGGTCAGGCGGTTACCGCAAAAGGTAAAAAGGGAGAACTTTCTTTTACCTTTAATCCTGAAGTAGAAATTAAGCTTGAAGACGGTAATATCGCCGTTTCTCCACGTAGTAATTCTCGTTTTGCGCGCCAAATGTGGGGTACTGCTCGTGCAGTAATTCAAAATATGGTAAATGGCGTTAGTGAAGGTTTCTCAAAGACTCTTGAATTAAAGGGTGTTGGTTACCGTTGTGCCGTTAAGGGTAAAAATCTAGAATTACAATTAGGTTTTTCCCATGATGTGATTTTTCCTATTCCTGAAGGATTGGAAATTAAAGTTGAGGGTACTACTCAAGTTATCATATCTGGTGCAAGTAAAGAACGTGTTGGTCAAACTGCAGCTGAAATTCGCTCGTATCGTAAACCTGAACCTTACAAAGGTAAAGGCGTACATTACAAAGGTGAATTCATCCTGCGTAAAGAAGGTAAGAAGAAATAGCCATGAGTTTAGCGAAAAGTTTATTGGAAAGACGAAAAACCCGCTTACGCGCAAAACTTCGTCGTCGTGCCAATGGTCGTCCACGTTTATCTGTTTTTCGTTCTGGTCGTCATATTTATGCACAGATTATCGATGATGTAAAAGGTATTACGCTTTTTAGTGCGTCAACAGTTGAAAAAGATATTCAACTAAAAGGTAATAAAAGTAACATAAAAGCTGCTGCTGTAGTGGGCAAATTAGTTGCCGAACGTAGCGTAGCTGGTGGTATCACAGAAGTTGTATTTGATCGTGGTGGTTATTCTTACCATGGTCGTATCGCCGCTTTAGCTGATTCTGCTCGTGAAGCTGGTCTGAAGTTCTAAAATGGAGAAAACGACAATGTCAAACAATAGCAATAGCAACAGCAATAGCAATAGCAACGGCAGTAACAATAGTAACGGCAATAGCAACAGCAACGGCGGTAGCAATAGCAATAAAAAACAAGGTGGAAATGATCGTCGCCGTAAGGGGAATGCTCCTGCGGAACGTAAAACACCAGAACTAGTAGATAAACTAGTTACAGTAAACCGTGTTTCTAAAGTGGTAAAGGGTGGCCGTCGCTTCTCTTTCTCGGCTTTAGTTGTTGTCGGTGATGCTAAGGGTCGTGTAGGTATGGGTACAGGTAAAGCTCAAGAAGTTCCAGAAGCTGTTAGAAAAGCTACAGAACAAGCTAAGCGTACTTTGTTCCGTGTTCCTCTACGTGAGGGCCGTACATTACATCATGATATCTCTGGTCAGTTCGGTGCAGGTAAAGTAATTTTACGTGCAGCCCCTCCAGGTACAGGTATCATTGCAGGTGGTCCGATGCGTGCTGTATTTGAAACAATGGGTATACAAGATATAGTTGCAAAATCTAAAGGAACTCAAAACCCTAATAATATGATTAAAGCAACTTTCAACGCCTTACAACGTTGTGCTTCTCCTCGTTCTATCGCCGCTAAGCGTGATAAAAAACCAGGAGACATAGTTTCTCGCCGTGATGGTGTAGTTGCTGTGGCTGAAAAGGAGTAATTAAGTATGTCAAAAACTATTACAGTAAAGCAAGTGGGTAGCCCTATTGGTCGCAAGCGTGATCAACTAGCTACTTTAAAAGGTCTTGGTTTGAATAAAATTAACCGTGTTCGTACTTTGGAAGATACTCCATCAGTACGTGGTATGGTTCGTAAAGTTCGCCATCTTGTGGAAATCGTTGAGTAATCAACAATTTTCACATATCAATTGAGGTATGATTTCATGAAATTAAATGAATTATCAGATAATCCCGGTGCTCGTAAAGCACGCATGCGTGTGGGTCGTGGTATTGGTTCGGGCAAGGGTAAGACTTCCGCTCGTGGCCAAAAGGGTCAAAAAGCTCGTAACACAGTTGCGGTAGGTTTCGAAGGTGGACAAATGCCCATTTACAGACGCTTACCTAAACGTGGCTTTAATAATATTTCAAGAAAAGAATTCGCTGTTCTTAACTTAGGTCGCTTGCAAAAAGCTATCGACGCTAAGAAAGTGGACTCTTCTCAAGCAATTACTATCGATATTTTAGTAAAAGCTGGAGTTGTTGATCGTCATTTTCACGATGGTGTACGCCTTCTTGGAAACGGTGAATTAACCACTAAAGTAAATATTGAAGTTACTGGTGCTACTAAATCTGCCATTTCGGCAGTTGAAAAAACTGGTGGCTCAGTTAAAATAGCTTAATTTCTCTTGAGAAATTAATTTAGGTTAATAATAGAAATAAAAAAGGTTCAATAATGGCTTCTGCTTCAGAACAATTAGGATCAGGCTTTAACTGGTCAAGTATCACGCAATCTAAAGACTTACGTAATCGTATTTTGTTTACATTAGCGGGTTTAATTGTATATCGCTTAGGTACTTATATCCCAATCCCTGGTATTAACGTTAATGTACTTAATAGTATATTCGCACAAAAGGGGAGCGGTCTTTTGGGGATGTTTAATACATTCTCTGGTGGTGCGTTAAGACGTATGACATTATTGGCTCTTTCTATTATGCCTTACATTTCGGCTTCAATTATTATGCAACTATTAACGACTATTGTGCCGTCTATGGTTGCCATTAAAAAAGAAGGCGAAGTTGGAAGAAAACTTATTACACAATACACTCGTTATCTAACCGTGTTAATTGCCGCATTGCAAGCCTTTGGGATTGCTATCGGTTTAGAACATGGCGATGCGGCCATTCATCCTGGACCATTCTTTATCTTAAACGCCGTAGTATGTATGGTGGGTGGTACAATGTTCCTTATGTGGTTGGGCGAGCAGATAACTCAACGAGGTATTGGTAATGGTACATCTTTAATTATTTATTCTGGTATTATCGCCAACTTACCAAGAGCTTTAGCTTCCTTGTTCGAGTTTGGAAGTAAGGGAACTTTAAAACCTTTAACAATAGCATTCATCTGTGTTATGGTTCTTGTGGTAATTTACGGAGTTGTATTTTTCGAACGTTCATATAGAAAAGTGTTTGTACAATATCCTAAACGCCAACGTGGTAGAAAGATGATGGACAGCAGTTCTTCTCATATACCATTAAAACTTAATACTTCTGGTGTTATTCCGCCAATTTTTGCCAGTGCATTATTATTAGTACCAGGTACAGCCTTATCTTTTATCGCAAAAGGTGGCAGTAGTTGGTTATCGACGGCGAGCCGTTATATTCAAGTTGGTAGCCCTGGTTATTTACTAGCCTATTCAATTTTAATTATATTCTTTGCGTTCTTTTATACATCTATCACATTCAATCCTGATGAAACTTCGGAGAATTTAAGAAAGAATGGTGGCTTCATTGCTGGGATCAGACCTGGTAAAATGACATCTGAATATTTCGATTTTGTCTTAACAAGATTAACGGTAATCGGTGCCATATACTTGGTGATTGTTTGTTTAATACCTCAAGTACTTATGAAAGAATTACAAGTGCCGTTTTATTTCGGTGGTACAAGTCTCTTGATTGTGGTTAGTGTAACAATGGATACCATTTCGCAAATCCACTCACATATTATTGCAAAACAATACGAAGGCTTAATGAAAAAGAATAAGTTTAAAGGAATCAAATAACGCACACAAGTGCGATACACAAGTGCGGTATATATTGTTTATGTAAGTATTCGTTAATGCGTTCATTCGCCAATGGATATTCTCTAATGTGTGTATTGCTAATACAAAGGATCATTATTATGAATGTTATTTTAGTAGGACCTGCAGGTTCTGGTAAGGGTACTCAAGCCGAGTACATTAAAGAAAAATTTAACTTGTTACATTTGTCAACTGGCGATATGTTAAGGGCAGAAATTGCCAGTGGAAGCGAGCTAGGCAATGAGGTTAAATCTGTAATTGATAATGGTTTGTTGGTTTCTGATGATCTTATGGTATCGATGATTGAAAAAAGAATTGCTAAAGATGACGCTCAAAACGGAGTTATTTTTGACGGTTTTCCAAGAACATTACCGCAAGCTAAAGCTCTA
Organism: Rhodospirillaceae bacterium MC!; assembly: GCA_002632265.1. Taxonomy (GTDB): domain Bacteria; phylum Pseudomonadota; class Alphaproteobacteria; order MC1; family MC1; genus MC1. The sequence goes on along the minus strand of NQOV01000002.1, from coordinate 92,666 downwards.
GATGAAATGTTAACAAAAAACCATAACTCAATTAATAAAGTGATTGAAATTCAAGTGCCACGTGCAGATTTAATCGCACGTATTACAGGGCGTTATACTTGTGTGAAGTGTGGTGCAGGTTATCATAAACTATTTAAACAGCCTAGTAAAGAAGGTGTTTGCGATAAATGTGGCAGTACAGATTTTTCCCAACGTGATGACGATAACGAAGAATCAGCCAACAAAAGATTAGACGCTTTTGAAAAACTAACCGCAGAAATCTTGCCATACTACAAAGATCAAAGCAAGCTTTATTCTGTAGACGGGACAAAAGCGATTCCTGAAGTTACATCTCAAGTAATGTCAGCATTCTAAAGATTGTGATAAAGATCATAATATGCACCTTAAAGCATGGCTAAGATCGACATGAGTATATGTCGCCATGCTTTATTCTTGCTCATTTTTCCCAATCTTGCGGATTGTGGTATATGGGTTATGAATTAAAGCACATTTACGATCTTTTTCTTGCACCTTTAGATATACTAGATATACATACATATAAATCTAGTAAATATTAATCTTACAATAGTAAGTTATCCCTTTAAAACCCATGGCAAAAAATAAAACATTCTTATGTTAAGATCAGATTAATAAATAATTATTTTTTTACTTGACTTAAGGATGTTTTTTATTGTATAGTGAGTGTACATAATTATTCATGGGATTCTTTTCATTTGGATAAGCGATGATTCTGTGTTAAAGAATTTAAATGATAATACTAATTATGTTTTGTAAATATATATTATATAGGAGGAAACATTGGCTCGTATTGCTGGTGTAAATATTCCATCTCAGAAGAGAGTGGTTATAGCTCTTACTTACATCTATGGGATTGGTAACACTTCCGCTAAAAAGATCTGCGAGAAAGTAGGTATCGATTTAGCTCGTCGTGTTAACGATTTATCAGAGGATGAAGTACAGAAAATTCGTGAACTAATCGATACAGATTATACCGTAGAAGGCGACGTTCGTCGTACCGTTTCTATGAATATAAAGCGTCTTTTGGATTTAAAATGTTACCGTGGATTAAGACATCGTCGTGGCTTGCCAGTTCGTGGTCAACGTACATCTACAAATGCACGTACACGCAAAGGTCCTGCAGTTGCTATTGCAGGTAAGAAGAAATAATAACTTATTACTAAAGGCTTTATTATGGCTAAGTCTACTACTACTAAACGTAAAAAAGACAAAAAAAATATACATGATGGTATAGCACACGTAAGTGCTACTTTTAACAATACTATCATTACTATCACCGATAAAAAAGGTAACGTGTTATCTTGGTCATCAGGTGGTACACAAGGTTTTAAAGGTTCTCGTAAATCTACTCCTTACGCTGCACAGGTTGCAGCTGAAGATGCAGGTCGCAAGGCTCAAGATCATGGTGTTAAGAAATTAGATATCCAAGTTCGTGGCCCAGGGTCAGGCCGTGAGTCGGCTTTACGTACTCTTGCTACTCTTGGTTTTGATATTCACTCTATTGCTGATGTTACGCCAATTCCACATAATGGCTGTCGCCCTAGCAAACGCCGTCGTGGTTAATCTTTAAATATTAAAGATGCCTGATTTTTACAAAGAATGAATTTTTGTAAAAATTATATTAATTGTTTAAAAATTAAAACAAGGACAATATTATGATTCATAAGAATTGGCAAGAGTTGAAGCGTCCAAATAACATTGAGATGCAATTAAACGAAAACAATCCAAATACCGCTACTATGGTAGCTGGTCCTATGGAACGTGGTTTTGGTTTAACTGTTGGTAACTCGTTACGCCGTGTTTTATTGTCATCACTGCAAGGTGGTGCGGTTAAAGCTATCAAGATTGACGGAGTTCATCATGAATTTTCGTCGGTTATTGGTGTGCGTGAAGATGTTACTGATATCATTTTAAATGTGAAAAATTTATGCTTAAATGTTCATACCGAAGGTGAGCGTAAATTAATTTTGAGTGCGGAAGGTGAAGGTCCTGTTACTGCTGGTCAGATTACTGAAACACACGATGTGGAAGTAATTAATAAGGATCTTGTTATCTGTAACCTCGATCAAGGGGGAGCTATTAACATAGAACTTATTGTTGATACTGGTAAAGGCTACGTAACCGCTAAAGATGCCGTTATGAAGAAATCAGATGTGGATTTAATAGTTATTGATTCTATTTATTCACCTGTTCTTAAGGTTTCTTATAAGGTTGATAATGCTCGTGTTGGTCAAGATACCGATTACGATCAGCTACATTTAACAGTAACTACTGATGGTTCTGTTGCTCCAGAGAATGCAATTTCTCTTGCTGCTCGTATTCTTCAAGATCAATTACAACCGTTTATTAATTTTGAAGATCCAAAAGAGATCAAAGAAGCAAAAGACGAGACAAAGGATCTTCCTTTCGATCGCAATTTACTTCGCAAAGTCGAAGAGCTTGAATTATCAGTTCGCTCGGCTAACTGTCTGAAAAATGATAGTATCCAATATATTGGCGATCTTGTTTGTAAATCGGAAAGTGATATGTTACGCACTCCAAACTTTGGACGTAAATCACTTAACGAAATCAAAGAAGTTCTACAGGATATGGGCTTACAACTTGGTATGCAAGTTGAAGACTGGAGACCTGCAAATATTGAGGAATTAGCTAAAAATCTAGATGATTCGTTCTAGTTTTTTAAAATACTTGGAAAAATAGTTTATTTTTAAAACTATTTACATATAATTTGTGATTATGACTGTATTTCATATACAGCATGTTATAAATTTTTCTTATCCGCTCTTTGCATAAGGGCATGATATTAAGGAAAGGAGTCCTGCCATGAGACATCGTATTCGTGGTCGTAAGTTTAACCGTACATCTTCTCATCGCAAAGCTATGTTTGCCAACTTGGCAGCGGCTTTAATTGAACATGAGTTGATCAAAACCACATTGCCGAAAGCCAAAGATCTTCGTGCATTTGTGGAAAAACTTATAACATTAGGCAAACGTGGCGATTTACACGCACGTCGCCAAGCATTCGCCATTCTACGTAATGAAGAAATAGTTGCAAAACTATTTGATACAATCGCAGAACGCTACAAAGAACGCAATGGTGGATACACCAGAGTTCTAAAAGCAGGCTTTCGCTATGGTGATAGTGCACCGATGGCTTTGATTGAATTAGTTGATCGTGATGAAAATGCACGTGGTTCTAAAGATCGTTCAAGAGTTGAAGAAGAAACTCACAACGAAGAAGCACTCTCTGCAGAGAAAATTCAAAAAATTAGAAAAATTGTTAAAGCTCAACGCTCTAGCAGAGTTCTAAATATGAAACTCTCTCGCAGAAGCAAAAAATCTCGTAAAGCTTTCAAAGCCTCACAAGAAGATAGTAAATAATCTATATTTACAAAACTAACTAGTTTCATAACTAATAGTTTGATAACTACAAAAATGATCGTTAATTAATTTTAACGATCATTTTTTTGTTTTGTATAAGTCTTGTCAAGATTATTTGTGCCTTACCTTATGATCTTATGTTACTAAATATGTAATGTCCCAATAGATATATGGGGCCGATGGTTGGGATGGCAATGGGCATATTAAATCTAAACATAATGGCGTTGTCGGATTTTTGTGAGATATGTGGGCCGTTGTAGGTGGTGTATTGGTAGCCGATTTGGAAGATATCGAGCCAAGCAACTCCGAGACCTGCGGAAATATCGTGAATGTCGCCAGTGGCGTTTTTACCGAATCCGACTTTGGTGTAGAGGTTAAATCCTTTCATATCCATGTTTTTCACGGCATTTTTCCCGCCGTACAGGGATAGGTAAAGGTTAATGTTGTTCATGCTATTATCGTATTTATGTCCGCTATTATCTTTGAAATAGGAATAATTACGCTCGAATTCTATGGCAGGTACAACAGGGGTCAGGCGATACAATCGCCAACCTAAGGCAATGTTCTTATTATTACCCCTAGGAGATACGCCGAATCCTAGATAAGGATTCATCAACCAATCCACAAAGAAACTTCTCTCGCTGGGTTTTGCCTTAGGGTGTGCGGTTGCTGTTTGTATGGTTATTGTTAGGGTTGATAATAATGTGATTATCATAATAATATAAAACCTAATAATATATAACCTAATAATATATAATAAGTGTTTTTTCATGGGAACTCCTGATATTTTTTAATAAAATCTACGTCTAATGGAACGCTCTAATGGAACGCTATAATGCCACCTAGAGCACTCATCAAGATATAGACAGGGCCAACAGTTGGGATAGCAAGTGGGACATTTACTCTAAAGGTAAAGGCGTTGTCCGTTCGTTTAGTAGTACTATTGTGAGAATTGATGTGATAAGTAGTGTGCTGATAGCCGATTTGAGCCATATCGAGCCAAGCGATACCCCCACCTATGGCAACATCTTGGATATTACCACTTTTATTTTTACCGAATCCTAGTTTAGTATACAGATTAAATCCATTCATACGCATATTGTTTATCGCATTTATTCCGCCATAAAAGGATAAATATAAATTAATATTATCCATATGATTATAGGATCGTCCTAGATCATCTTGGAAATATACCTTATTACGTTCGAACTCTATGGCAGGAACAACAGGAGTAAGACGATAAAATCGCCAGCCTATGGCAAAATTACTATTGTTGCTTTTAGGCGATATCCCAAAACCCACATAAGGATCTAGCCACCAATCAACAAAAACGTTTTGTTTATTGTTGCTATCATATGCTTTGGCGTTTGTTGTAAAACTTGAGTATAATATGATTAGCATAATTATATAAAATAAGTTCTTTTTCATAGCAGTAGCTCTCATATTTATATGTTTTTGATATTCTAACATATTATTATAAATTTGTCAATTAATGTTAAGGATAGTTTTTTTTGTTGTCATATAATTCCTAATCTTAGGCTCTGTTTTTTACTTGACTTTTAATTTTGCTTATAGTATATTAAAAAAAAATATTTTATGGAGGAATAGCATGGCTAGTAGTTATGATCATAGAAAATCAGAAGAATATTTAAGAACAGAAAACATTATTGGAGAAGATGAACAATACTTAACATCATTCCCCTTAGGGAAAACTTTAAGCATAAGTGGAAGATCAAAAGTATGGTTTGTAATGGCCTTTTTTGCCTTTATATTCCTATTGAGCGGATTCGTATGCCTATTTATATCATATATGAGTAAGGACGGTATAACCGCCATTTGTCCAGGTACTGTCATAACCACATTGGCGATACTGATTATCGTTTTTTGTATATTTAATATGCAAAAGGCATCAAAAAGCGTACACTATTTTTTAACCTCTAAGGGAGTGTATTTTAGTAGGAATCTGAATAAGCCCTATAAGCGTATTAATATAGCAGATCTTCAAGAAGTAATTATTTACATACAAGCCTATTACGATTCGGAAAAGATCGCCTATATGCTAGGTTTCATGGCGGATATCTGCTCACCTGAAATTATTGAAACCACAGTGAGATTCATAGAAACATCTCAATTCCACGAAATCTTCCCCAAACCCGAACTAATTAAAAAGGAAGTCCTACCTAAATCTTACCTAACTAAAAGCAGTAATTAATAGGAGAGCGTCTCATATGGACTATCACTCTATCCGAGCATGGATCTTGAGAGACGGCTCGAACATAGCGATGTTGCATTTTTTGCTTTGATCACGCTTTGAGGTTTGTGGGAATTTCTTTACTTTATAGCTTATATGCCCTAGCATGTGGATTTGTCCTGAATGCTAGGGTTTATTGTATGAGAAAAAATTTCTGTTGCGGGATATTTAAGGGATTATTTTTCTATAACTTGAATTATGAGCAAATAAATTACTGGCTTGTCTTTTTTTATCTTATTGTATTATAAACAAATATACTATACTAATAGCTTTCATAAGTTGTTGTTGGGAGTTTTAGCTTGATGTTTGGTGGATGATATGTTATACTTATTGAAGTTATATTAATGAAAGCAGGTGCTATCTTAGTGTCTTTAATTTTCATTACATTAAATTATTTATTTTTATTAGGAGATAAGTCAAAATGGCTAAACTTAAACCAGGCTTCGTATGGGGCGACGATTACAAAACTCTAGTTGATGAAGCTAAAAAAGGCGGTTACGCAATTCCTGCGGTTAATGTTACATCTACAAGTACAATTAATGCAGTATTAGAAGCAGCGGCAAAAGCTGGTTCTGATGTTATCATTCAATGTTCAAATGGTGGAGCACAGTTCTTAGCTGGTGCGTCATTACCTGGTACGGATGCAAGTAAGGTCTTAGGTGCTATTTCTATGGCTAAACACATTCATAATGTGGCGTCAGCTTATGGTATTTGTGTGGCAATTCATACGGATCACTGTAATAAAAGCTTACTTGGTTGGGTTGATGGTTTAGTAACAGCGTCTGAAGAACATTTCAAAGCTACAGGCACTCCTTTATTTTCTTCTCATATGCTTGATCTTTCTGAAGAACCTATCGCAGAAAACTTGGAAACATCAGCTAAATTCTTAAAACGTATGGCCCCTATGGGTATGTCGTTGGAAATCGAATTAGGTATGACAGGTGGTGAAGAAGACGGTATCGGCTCTGAATTCGATGAAACAGCAGATCACTCTCATCTTTATACTAAACCTGAAGATGTGCTTAAAGCATACGATAAATTAAATCCAATTGGTCATGTGGCAGTTGCTGCGTCTTTTGGTAACGTTCATGGGGTTTACAAACCTGGTAACGTTGTTCTTAACCCTGAAATCTTAAAGGATTCTCAAGCGTTCGTTTCTAAAGAACGTGGTACAGATTCTCAACCTATGAACTTCGTTTTCCATGGTGGGTCTGGTTCGGAACAAGAAAAAATTGAATCTGCAGTGTCATACGGCGTATTTAAAATGAATATCGACACAGATACTCAATTCGCTTACGCAGAACCAATCGGCGTATATGTAAATGCGAACCCTAAAGCTTTCTTATATCAAGTTGATCCAGAAACAGACGCTCCTTACAAAAGCAAATACGATCCTCGTAAATGGATACGTAGTGCGGAACAAGGCATTGTAGATCGCTTACAACAAGCGTTCAAAGATCTTAACGGCGTAGGTCGCTCTCTAGCTAAATAAATTTAAATATTTATATTAGAGATTGTAAAAAGATAGATACTATTATATAATGTATCTATCTTTTTTGCGTTTTTTAATCAAGGTTTGATAATGAAAAAAACCTGCTTGGGATAAAAATTCATCGCCCATATATAAGAACATATACGCCCTACTCAAAAGGGGAATCGATGTTAATATTCAAGATAATTTGGGCAATACCGCCTTACTTCAAGCGGTGGCAAATCTTCCCAATTATAAATTCTTTGATATGGGACACATGACCCCCTTAATGATGATCGCATACTATCGCCCGTCGTTGTCCTTAATTCAAGCACTCGTACAAGCAGGGGCGGACGTTAATGCTCAAAACCAATACGGACGCCCTGCCCTAGGATACGCCATGAGATATGCCTATAATGATCCCGCTAAGATCTCTAAGATTATTCATAAAACATGGTGCTAAAGTAAATGTAAAAGGAAAATTCCAACCCCTAGCAGAGGCCGTTCGTTTAGGCTCAATACCAGCCATTAAGATACTCTTAAAACACGGTGCTAAAATCAACAAACCTGATATGTTCGGTACCCCCCTAACCCACGCCGACAATCCAAAAGTAATCAAACTCCTAAAATCCGCAGGAGCAAAATAGCCCTATATCTTAACCCCCTTACTCTTTGGCTAGATATCTTGACAGACACTCAAAACACACCAGTATTCACACAACACCATTACAAACAATAGCATTACACATATCATTATACATATCATTATACATAGCATGTTTGATCGCATGTAATAGAGTGTAGGGTAAAGTGATCTTGTTTAATATCTCTATATTTAATATCTCTATGTGTAATATTCTTGTTGATTAAGTTGTTGCTGGCCTAATATATAGGCCAGCAACAACTAAACATATAAAACAAAAACAATCTCTTAACTAAAAACAACTGTTTTTATTTAGAACCTGTTATAATTTACCACAACATGATATAAACAAGCTTTAACAAGATAATATATACGACATAGTATCGGCCTGCAAATATAAACAACAATAACGATACACAATGATCCTTTCTATTTACAAGAGCAGATACAACCCAGAATACCAACACAACACATACCAATACCACACACACTCACTCACCCATCTCCACCCCAAACCCTGATCTAACAAAATTTGTATAACATCGCTAGGTTCGAACAGTTCGTCAAGATTCATGTTCTTTTAGGGTGGGGTGTTGTTGGTGGTGGATTTTTTGTTTTTCTTGGGAGAGGGTGTTTTTTATGGTTTGGTGGGTGGTGTGGGTTTCTTGGTGGAGGGTTGTTAGGAAGTCGTGGCCTAGGATTTGTTGGGTTTCTTCTTCGATTTTCATTTCCATGGTGGATTTGAAGGATAGGATTTTGTAGTATCCTTTGTATAGGGTTTTTAAAATGTTGGGTAATTCTTTGGGGGCTATGAGTAGGACGCCAAGGGCTACTATTAAAAGTAATTCGCTAAAGCCGAAATCTGAAAACATGAGATAAATCTTTCTTTTATTTAAAATAAACTACCTTGTTGATTGTTATTTTCTGGTGGTTTTGGTGCGGTTGGTGGTGTGGGCTTTTTGGCTTCTTGTTGGGAGTGTTGAGCTTTTTGATTCATCGGATCGCCATTCGTTGGATCGCTATTCGTCTGACTGCTATTCGTTGGATCGCCATTCGTCTGATCGCCATTCGTTGAGCTAGTGCCTATGGTATGGCATTCTTTTAGATTGTTGGTCATGAATGTTGCGACTACTGGGGCGTGGTCGGATGGTTGTTGCCATGATCTTGGTTGGGTGTCCACATGGCTGGATTCTAGTTTATCGATTAATTTTGGCGAGCAGAGTAGGAAGTCGATTAATGCTCCTTGGTTTTTGTTAAATCCTCCGCTTTGGTATGACCACCATGAGAAGATTCCTGATCGTATGGGCGAGGCCACATCAAGAGTATTGTACAAGCCGAGATTTAAGAGTGCTTGAAAATCTTTCTTACTTTGGGGCTGACAGATGGCGTCATGTGCCATGGCCTTTATGCTATAGACATCGAAATCATTGGGGGCTACGTTGTAATCTCCGCCTAGGATGATCTCTTCATCCTTTAACAATAAGGGCTTGATGTATTCGTAGACTTTTGCCATATATTCCTTTTTATAACCGAACTTTTTTTCGTCTTCTACTAGATTACCGTTGGGAAAATAGGAAGATATCACACGGATGTTAGCTATTTTTACTTCTATCCAACGGGATTTTTCATCCTGAAAATTTGGCAAGCCCTTATGGATGATTTCCATGGGCAAGCGAGAGAGAATCGCCACACCGTTATAGGCTTTTTGTCCAAAAAATTCACAATTATAGCCTAAATTTTGAAAGAAATCCAAGGGGAAATCTTCATCTTTGCATTTAAGTTCTTGTAACATAAGAACATCTATATTTTCATTTTGAATCCACTCTTTAACATGATTTTTTCTAGTTCGGATTGAATTTACATTCCATGTTGCAAGTTTTATCATTGGGATTTTCCTTATATATTTAAAAGTATATTTTAAAATTTGAGCTTGTATTTTTAATCTGTTTATGGTATATATAATATAATGAAAAATGTCTAAATACAATACATTTTTAAACATTTTTGAAAAAATCACAATTATACACGGATTTTCAATGAATATTAAAATAAAACTGATAACATGTTCTGTTTTAGTCATGGCCATGGCAGGATGTGTAAATACTCGACATCCTGAAGATCAGCCAGTGGATTTATCAGAGGTACATAACTATAGCATACGCCATAAGGTTGCCATTAAGGCAGAGGCACAATTGAAACATCATCAATATACTAGAGTTGAATTGGAATCTATCCGTGTGAAGATCACTCCTGCAATGGGTCGAATTATTGTCAATAGAAACATCACACCTCATCAGATAGCCAAACGCTTGGAAAATATTCCCCATAATACCAGTAAGTTACCATGGGCAATGTGGATAATTTCAAGTTATGATGTTCGTCCAGTAGTAACCACTAGAACCATTGAAAATCATTTAGTGGAAGCGAGCGTAGTAGGATATCGTGGGAACTTTGGTTATAGTCCCATACGTTTATATATTGATCCGAAATATCCGAAAAACTCTTGTTCCAGTCAATTTATAGTTAATAGCATGAAGTATTACATGCGTGAAATAGAAGACGACGTACTAAAAACTAACGTAGAATTAACTACTGCCTATAATAAAATAGCTCATACTGCTCCACACTATCAAGCGGGATCGGTGGAACAGTTGAGATATAAATATGCACAATATACAAAAAGAACGAATCTCCAATTTATCTTGTTACATCATAAAAAACGAGTAGATGAAATATTATATGAAGCTCATTCGGATTCTCTCTTTAATAAAATGAAACAAAATTGCAGTAATCATTAAACTTAGGAAATATACATGAAGATTCTTTTTACCAAAACCCCCGTGATACTATCAGGATTTATTATCCTAATGTTTACTCTTTTTACAAATAAGGCTTTTGCCTATGATCGTTCTTCGTGTCCGCTAGTTAGTGGGGCGGTTATGGTTAGTTTGAATTATAAGGATAAAGAACCAACCTTACGCCCTGTAACTGATGAGAATCTTAATCCAGGTGGCGGAAGTTCCATAAAGGGCTTAACAATTACCCATTCGAATTTAACTTTTAATACGACAGTCCAAATTATCAAGACAAAAAATGGTAGATATTGCGGAATCCCCCATAAGGTTATAGTTAATTTTATTTTTGATAAAATTGATATCAAGTATCAAAAGAAATATCCTGTAGGAAGTTGCCAACATAATGTGATCTTAGCTCACGAGCATAAGCATGTGGCGATTTATAAGAAAAATGGCTTGATATATAGTCAACAAATTAAGGACGCAGTGGAATATAAGGCTCGCCATTTGCCTCCTGAATTCGGCTATAATCCGCAAGATGTAAGAGATAAAGTTTCAAGAAATCTAGTAAGAGCCGCCACAACCGCCTACAATGCCATGAAACATCAGAACAGTAAACAAAATGCGGTTTTAGATACAAAGAAAAATTATTTGCGTGAAACTAAAAAATGTGCCACTTGGTAGAGTTTTATAGGAAGTGGAATAATAGTTAGGAGAATTAAATATGAGTAATAACGAAACGCCACCCCCAATCGATATCACCGATTATGATAATAAAGTCCCTGATTATTATACCCCTGATATGGATGTATCAGTAGATGTTTCGCCCACAAATAACACATCAGAATCACCAGTGCGAGAGAATAACGCCAAAGCTCTGGAAGATGACGCTCAAGAAAACCAAGAAATCCAAGAAACTCACGAAAGCCAAGAAATCCACGAAATCCAATTAGCTAGCGACTCTCAAGTAAATCAAATAGTTCAAGTAAATCAAGAAAATATATCAGTGAGTGAAGAACAAATCCTGCCCCATAATTTCGAGGCGGAAAAAAGCTTGTTAGGTACTATCTTGCTGAATAATTTAGCTCATGAAAAAGTATCAGAATATTTAAAGCCTGAACATTTTAGCGATGCGTTACATGCGTGTATCTATAAAGAAGCCACAACTTTAATTAATAAAAGCCATGTGGCAGATGTCATATCGGTAAGCCAGTATTTACATGACAATGAGCTATTTAAAGAAGCAGGAGGCAAGGAATTCTTGCTTACTTTGTTGGATTATCCTGTGAGTGTCTACAATGCCAATGATTATGGTAAGATGATCTATGATTTACATTTGCGAAGAAATCTCATAAATATCGGTAAAAATATAGTATATGACGCTCATCACGTAAGTTCGGAAATTATGGCCACAACCCTAATTGAAGATACAGAATCAAAATTATTTGATCTCGCAATTACGGGAGATACCAGTAAAAGCTTTGTCGACTTTGAAACATCCGTAAGGGAAGCTTTAGAGGTGGCAGCCATTGCCCACAAAAGAGATGGCAATCTTGCAGGGGTGGATACTGGTCTTGATGAGCTAAATAAACTACTGGGCGGATTGCATAAATCCGATCTCTTGATCTTGGCGGGACGTCCTTCCATGGGGAAAACGGCGTTGGCTACAAATATTGCCTTTAATGCGGCTAAACAGTATCATGACACCAATGGCGAGCATGGGGCAGCCGTGGCTTTCTTTAGTTTAGAGATGAGTGCGTCCCAGCTTGCGTCTCGTATTCTTTCGGCAGAATCGGAAGTTAAATCCGATCATATGCGTAAAGGTATTTTAGAAGAAAAGGACTTGGAAAAGCTCGTGAGTACTGTGGATTTAATCTATAACTCTCCGTTATTTATTGATGATACCGCAGGGATAACAGTAGCGTCCATTCGCACAAGGGCAAGACGTTTGAAACGTCAACATAATATCGGCTTAATCGTAATTGATTATCTGCAACTCATTACAGGGAGTGCAAAATATGCAGGAAATCGTGTGAATGAAGTATCGGAAATCACAAGGGGATTGAAAATTCTAGCTAAAGAATTGGAAATTCCTGTTGTCGCCTTATCCCAACTTTCTCGTAGTTTGGAATCAAGAGACGATAAACGCCCACAACTTTCCGATCTTAGAGAGTCAGGATCAATTGAGCAGGATGCCGATGTGGTTATGTTTGTGTATCGTGATGAGTATTATCTTTCACGCTCTGAACCGCAACCAGGGGGGAATATGTCCCCTGAAAAGTATCAAGAAAGATATCAACGTTGGCTTGAGAGATTGGAAAATGCTCAAGATAAGGCAGAAATTATCATACAAAAACAACGCCACGGCCCTTTAGGTACAGCCGTTGTCAAATTCGTTTCGCAACATGCACAATTTAAAAATTTAGATTTTCATGAACAAACCAATTATACATTCGATGAATAATGCTTATTTTTCAACATTCTATCATATAAGCTCATAAAAAATAATATTTTTGCTTGATTTTTGTGATAGTTTGTTGTATATTAACTTTAAGTGTGTAAATAAAAAATTATTTTCCATGAAAAATCGTGGAAAATAATTACAGTAAAGTAAGTATTAATCTTAAATCTAACCCAAATCTAACTAAAAAATAAAGAAGTTGAATTAACATGAAGTATCTAGTAACAATACATTCATTAAATCATTGTGAGATGGTTTTAAGAATAGCCAGAGAGTTAAAAATCCAAGTATCATTACAAACTAAGCCGTTTGCAGGGGTTAGCTTGGGAGCAGAACTCTTTTACAACATTATCGGTATCGCCGTACAAAAATTCCCCAATACCCTAGAAGAAGCATGGCTCGATTGCGGAAATCAAGAATCAGCCGTACTCCAAGCCTTTGAAACAGGCTGTAAACACGTATATTTCTCTGGCGATAACGACGAAACCCTAGCCAGACTAAAAAGCTTAGCCCTAAAATATAAAGCAAGAGTCCGCCAACGCATTAACGTCAGCTACGACCGTTACACAATCCTAGAACTAGCCGACATTTCCAAACTAGAAAACCAAGAAAAAATCTGCATAAATTTCCTTACCAATAAAGAAACCCTCGGCTAAACCCACCCAAATTCCTTGACCTATGTCTATTTTCAACTTTAAAACCAATTATTTCCCCCACCCCACCCCACCCCCAACCCCTCATACACCCAACCAACATTAATACGACAAATAAAAATACGGTCGCACTTTTGGCTAGATATCTATCAAGACTTCTATCTAAATAGTGCGACCGTATGTCAAGACATCTATCTAATATGTCAGGGCATTATCTAAAGAGTGCCACTGTTTATTAAGGATTGTACTTAAAAAAATGCGACCGTTTTTTGGGGAACGGTCGCAATAGTTTATATTTATATTTATAGTTTATTATATAAGGTTCAGGTTTTTACCATTCGGCGAAAGAGCCGTCGGTGTTATTCCATAGGGGGCTTTTCCAGTTGTGGGGGGAGTTGGTGGCGATTTCGGTAACTACTTCTTCATTGATTTCGATACCTAAGCCAGGTTTTTTTGAGAATTCCATGTAGCCATCTTTTATGTCGTATATCTCGGGATTTTTGACATAGCGTAAGATTTCTTTTTCTTTATATTCGTGAATTCCAAGGCTTTGTTCTTGAACAACGGCGTTGAGATTCACCGCATCCAACTGTAGGCTAGACGCCATTGTTAAAGGTCCTAAAGGACAGTGGAAAGCCACTGCTACATCGTAGGCTTCGGCCATGGATGCAATTTTTAGACCTTCGCTAATTCCACCGCAATGGCTAAGATCTGGTTGAATGATATCCACATATCCGCCTTGTAGGATTTCTTTAAATGAGTATCTAGAGAATATACGTTCGCCTGTGGCAATGGGGGTAGAAATAAAGCTTGATATATTTTTCAAACAATCTAAATGTTCGGGTAACACAGGCTCTTCAATGAATGCCAAGTTAAAATGTTCTAATTCTTTTAAAAGAATCTTTGCTGTGCCACGATGTACTCGGCCATGGAAATCTAAAGCAAGGTCTATTTCGCCATTTAGTTTAGAGTGGATCTCGTCAACTTTTGCTATTACCTTATCGATTTCCTTATGGGTCGTGATGAAATCCATTTGATCGGACGGAGTTGTTTTTACGGTAGTGATTCCGCTTTCTCTAGCACGTTTTAGTTGAGTATCTAGATCTGTTGGGAATTCGTAAGGATGTACCCATGAGTAAACTTTTTGTTTATCTCTTACCTTACCGCCTAATAATTCGTATATTGGGACATCGTGATATTTACCTTTAATATCCCATAGAGCTTGATCGATTCCAGCCATGGCACTCATATGAGTAGCACCACCACGATAAAATCCGCCTCTATATAGTTCGATCCATATTTTATTGATATCCAATGGATTTTTACCAATAAGAGAAGTGCTAAGATCATCGATCATTGCTTGTACCGAGTGAGCTTTACCTTCTACGATAGGTTCGCCCCAACCGCTGATTCCTTCATCGGTTTCGATTTTTAAAAATAACCATCTAGGTTCTAGTAAATAGGTTGTAAGTTTTGTAATTTTCATAATAAGTAATTCCTTAAGTGTTTTTATTTTGAAGATTAAATACAAATATAATTATAACTACTTAACGTTAATGAACCATTAAGTAATTATAATTTTTTTAGATATTAATCTTTATTCTAATTCTAATGTTAGATTGAAGTGATGATACGCCTTAAAGCATGGCCATATATACATATTGTTTAGCTTAGCCATGCTTTAAAGTGCCTATTGGGATTTTAGAGATGTCCTTTTATTTGTAATCTTGTACACGTTCTACTTTACCAAGTAAAGCGATGTAACAGAAGATTCCCACAACACCCAAGGCCGCTACGAACATAAGAGGATACATGAATCCAGTATCATTAATGGACGCTAAATGACCAATGGCAGTAGGAACAATAATAGATGATAAACCACCAACGAAGTTAAATGATCCACCAGTTAAACCAATTAATCTTATGGGAGCAAGTGATGATACCAACGACCAAGTGATCGAAGCCAAACCAGTAGCGAAGAATGCAATTGACATGAAAGTAATAATTAAAGTATTATTATGTGTCATTGTAGCACCAAGAACAGCGGTTGTTAAAGCGAATCCAGTAATAATCGGAGTTTTACGAGCGATAGCTAGAGAACATCCTTTTCTCACTAGGAAATCCGAGAAGAAACCCGAACATAGCACGCCAGCGAAACCGCATAAGAATGGTACAGAGGCCATAAATCCCGCTTTAATGAATCCCATATGTAATTCTGTAACCAAATAGGTAGGAAACCAAGTTAAAAAGAAAATTGTAGCACCACCAACACAGAATTGACCTAGGAAAAGACCTAAAAGTTTCTTTCTGGTGAAAATGTATCCAAGATCTTTTAATACAGAGGCAAAATCAGATTTTTCTTTTGCCACTTCGCTAATATTGATCTCACCGCCGTTTTCTTCAATAAGATCCAATTCCGCTTGCGAAATACCTGGGCATTCTTTAGGATCGTTATATCTCCAAATCCATATGATAGACCAAATCACACCTAAAGCCCCAGTAGTGAAGAAGATAGCATGCCATGAATATGTAGCAATGATCCAACCTAGTACAGGAGTTAAAAACGCTACGCCGACAAATTGTGCCGATGTGTAAATGGCAATTGATGACGCACGTTCGCTTTCTGGTATCCATGTGGTAACGATTTTATTATTGGTTGGATAGCTGGGAGCTTCAAACATCCCAATAACAAAACGTAAACCCACAATAACAAAAAATACACCAGAAAGACCTAAAATAAAGGTAGCAATCGACCAGAAAAATAAGATCCCACCTAAAAAGTATTTAGGTTTAACCTTATCCACAAGCCAACCACAAGGGATCTGAAAGGCTGTATAAGCATAACCCCAAGAGGCAAATATTGTACCTAATTGGATTTTTGTGATCTTTAAATCAATCAACATTTGCGGAGCAGCAATTGACATATTCGTACGATCTAGATAATTGATTACACCTGTTACAAAAAGTAAAAATACAATAAAGTATCTTTTTCTCGTCATAACAGCAGTTTTTATATTGTTCATGATTTTATTCCTTTTTTATATTATAAGATTTTCACTAGAATAAAATTCTT
Organism: Rhodospirillaceae bacterium MC!; assembly: GCA_002632265.1. Taxonomy (GTDB): domain Bacteria; phylum Pseudomonadota; class Alphaproteobacteria; order MC1; family MC1; genus MC1. Next base: position 75,920 of record NQOV01000002.1, on the reverse strand, counting down.
TGGCTTTTTACGGTTACTTTTATTTATTTTTTCCTGATATTTATTTTACTTCTCATAATACAAACTTTTCGAATCCAATTGATTATTAATTGTCTAAATTATTATATTTACGTTATCAATAAGTAAGCAAATAAATATCAAGATAATCACATATAAAATAATATATCTTCATTAAAGTAACTTATATACGGCCGAATCATAGTATTTAAAATACATACATAACTAAAGCTTCACCATGGTAATATATATTTTATATATCCACTTTATTTAGTTGGTATTTCTAGCTTACTATCATTATATCGAATCTATACTACTTTGTCAAGTCTTTTTTTACAAGATAGTATTGGAAATATTATCCAACCTTAAAATTAATTAATCCTTGTAATATAATATTGATTGTGATAGTTTCTTTTATATTATATAAACTCAATCATTCCAAGAAAGAGGCTCTCTTATGAAAAAAATTATTATAATCTTAAGTATGTTAATCTTAGTTAGTGCTTGCAGTATGGGCAGGACTGTAACATCCTGTACAAAAGGTAAAGATCCTAAAGAGTGCTTGAGCAAACTAGCCCAAAAGAATAATGCACAAGCCCAACTAAAATTGGGAGATATGTATTATGATGGTTATGATTATAAACAAGCCGTATACTGGTACAAAAAATCAGCAAATGCAGGAAATGCCGAAGGCCAAGAAAAATTGGGGAATATGTATGATAAAGGATACGGTATATCTGAAGATTATAGAATAGCGGCCCAGTGGTGGGAAAAATCGGCAGATCAAGGCTACGCTCCTGCTCAATTCGATTTGGGAATGCTTCATGACATCTTAAGAGAATATCCTTTGGCTATACAATTTTATGAAAAAGCATCTAAACAACATTATGGAAAAGCGACCTGTAGGTTAGGAGTACTGTATTTTAAAGGTATCTTTGTTGAAAGAGACGATAGAAAAGCCATAAAATATTTTTTGAAATCGGCAGAAGAAGGATATTATGAATCTCAAGCGATTATGGCAGGTTATTATATTTACGGCTATGAAAATATTGTAAAAATAGATTACAAGAAAGGATTTGATTTATCTATGGCACTGGCTAAACACAAAAAAGGACGTGCGGACGCTATAGACAATCTAACCTATATATATGGCATACAAAAACAGAATTTAAAATCATATGCTTGGTATTTAGTAAGCCGAAAATGTCCTGAAGATCCTGAAAAACTTAACGTTCCTCATTATATAGAAAATCTTAAAGCCACACTTTCAACTGATAAAAAACAACAAGCTTTAGTTTTATGTAAAAAATATCAAGAACAAATTAAACCAGCAGACTAATTTCATAATAATCTTAAGGGATGTGAAAAAGCACTCATCCCTTATCTTTTATATTTAATAATAATAGACATAAATATTTATATATGCTAGTATGATTTTTACATCTCTCCCTTTTAGTTAAGGCCTTAAGTGAAAATGATCCAACTTACATGAATACTTTTTTCAAGAATAACTTTTATATTTTCATCGCCATATATGCTTGTGGTTCGTATATTGGGAATGACGGTTTTTTATCTATTATTGTTCCCTTAGCAATAAAATTACATACTAATGCGGAAAATGTTGACCTTGGATTCGCCTTTTGTATTTTAGGAGCGGTATCGGTTCAACTCTTTTTAGGAGTGCTATCGGATAAATACGGCAGAAAAATTCTGCTACTTTCTGGAAATATGATTATTATAATTTCCTGTATGGCCTCGGCTTGGGTTACGACCATTTATGGCTTTTGGTTTTTTAGATTCACTTTAGGAATCGGTCAAGCCTTTTTATATAGTAGTGGAATGCCAGCCATAACCGAATCCTATGCCGAGAAAAAATCCTTATTTGCCATATCTGCCATAACTAACATTTCTTTATTATCGCCCATTTTAGGGCCGTATCTTGGGGTGTTGATATATCATGTAAATGGCAATATTGGGGCAGTGTTCTATTATAACGCTTTACTAATGGCGGTGGTTTTTGTTGGTCTATTATGCTATATGCCTGAAACTAATACCACTAAAAGCCATGACGGTAGTCAAATCAGCTTTAAGGAAACCTTTTTGGGATTGTTAAAAGTCTCAAAGAATAAAAAATTCGTCTCCTATGCGATATTTTTGTCTTTTTCTATCTTGCCCATAGATTTATGGCTCACTGCCAGTCCGATAATTTTCATGACTAATTTCCATTTAAGTGATAAAATATACGCCTTTTGGCAAATTCCTGTTTTTATATTGTTTTTGCTTGCAAATGTTATAACAACCATAGTATCACGATACGTCAGCTTAAATAAAATAGTCTTTTTTAGTACCGCAGGATTATACATTGCTGTCCCCATGTTATTGTTTCTGCCCTATGTGGATTTATCATCTTACTATTATATTGTGGCGAGTATCTGCATTTTTGCCTTTATTAAGGGCTTTAATCTTTCCACTGCCAGCCAATTTATTTTGAATCTTTCCCCTGAATTTCGTGGAAGTGCTGGCTCGATATTTGGCTTGGTCCAAGGAATCGCCGTGTTGATAGGTTCGGCTATTCCTGGTGCATTTAAACATCTTGAAAGTATTACATATTTACAAATCGCAGGAACTATTTTACTTATTTCCCTAGTGGGAGTAACTATCACCACATTAATATATAAAAATGACTTCATAAGAAAATAATGATTGTCATAACATGCTAAATATACTATAATGTATATTATATTAAAGACAAAGACATTTTAGGATAACATGCACTATATTTATATTTTATCATCATTGGCGATCTTGCTACTTGGCTTAATTAGTGGATCGTATCCCCTTTTGCGAGCAAGAAAATACGCAACTGGCGATAATAGTGAGCAGATGCCCATATCTGAATGCTTTTCCGCAGGGATATTCCTAAGCTTGGGCATATTCCATATGCTACCTGATTCCATAAATGATTTTAGAATTGTCCATGTCTCACTTATGTATCCTCTTGTTTTGGTTGCCTTATCTTGTGTGATAATTTTCTTATTAAATATTGTTTTGAAATTCATCAATAAGGGCGTGAATAATTATAGCTTAACCATTGCTTTGATATCCTTATTGATCCTTTCCATTCATTCCTTTTTTGCAGGAGTCTCTTTAGGAATAAGCGTTGATCAATCACAAATATGGTTCATGTTTTTCGCCATCGCCTCCCACAAATGGGCTGCCTCTTTCACTTTAGGATACCAAATAGCTAACACAAACGTAAAAAACAAAACCAAATGGATACTCTTCATTTTATTCCTAATCAGCACCCCTATCGGAATCCTATTTGGCGATGAACTAAAATACATAATCAACAACCCCTACCTACTCCCCACCTTCCACGCCATCGCCAGCGGAACATTCATCTACCTCGGCTTAGACCACCTAATCGCATCCCTACACTACATGAAAAAACACAAAAGCTTCAAATCCCTACTCGTGATTATATTAAGCTTTATCTTTATATATCTAACAAGCTTTCTTGAGTAGATATAACAGTGTTGCAAAAAGTTTATTTGCCACCATTTTTAAAGGCTAAATAAAAAATCTCGTAATAGTAATGCAGATAAAATATACTTATCTTTATATTCATCAGAAGTTATAGTTTTATACATTTTATTATTGGTTGTTGCCCAAATTATTCCATCTAGAATTGCAATTACAATAGCACCATTTACATTAGTATTTAATGTTTGTAAAGCGTCGCTTAGTTGTGCATTTTGATGACCACCGAAATCGGTTAAAAATTTTGCTTCGCCAATAACATACTTATTATTAAATCTTGCAATAAAATCTAGACCTTTGTTATGAGTATAATTAAATTTTTCTTTGGCGAAATTTTTCATTTGGATATCAGAGGCATCTAAAATTGCGTTTTCCGTATTGCTCATAAATACATCTAATGTAACAGGCTTGATTCCAAATGGTTGCTTGTTTATTAACCAATCACTAAAGCGATTGCTCATTTGCCTGTTAGTTTCTTTAGGTTCTGTAATATTATGAACAAATTTATCCCATTCCATTTCATACATAATACCTGATATTCTGTTGACCGTCTGCGGGTTAAGTTCTAAAGCATTTGGTACTTTTTTCAAATATGCGACATAGGAATCTTTAATGGGAAATAAATCTAAGCTTAAGGTTTCTTTTAATAGATTTAAATTATCCCTATCCATATAGTATTGTTTTAATCTGGACAACTTATCAGGATCTATATTTCTACGGATATTTGTTGATAAAGGATACACACTATATAGGCGATCCAAATAATTATAGTTATTTGCTATATGGATACTATCTTGTAGATATTTAAACAATATTCATCTCCATTTCTGTTACATTATTAATGAGCGTGTATTTCTCTAACCTTTTAGATATGACCTTAATGGCTTCCATAGAATTATCAATACCAATAAATCTTCTGTTATTATTCTGTGCCGATAATAATGTAGTGCCAGACCCCGCAAAGCAATCTAATACGATACTATTTTTATTTGAAGAGTTAAGAATAATGTAATTTAATAAATCTAAACTTTTTGCTGTAGGATATAAGGGCTTTTGTGGGTCTTTATATTCCCATATATCTTGCTTTTTCTTTGTTAAGGCATTACTGGCGTAATTGATTAATCTCATATTGCCAGTTTTAGATGTTTCGATTAAGCCCTCTTTATATAGTTGTTCAAGTTTTGATACAGAATATCTCCAATGTCTTCCTTCAGGCGGATAAACACCATTGAACTTTTCCGCTGTAGAGCCTTTTTTTGTTTCTCCTGGAGCGTGAATTGGGACGGTAGTATATCGACGCCCACTTTTATCTATTTTTGCATATCTTTTTTTTATATCATCATGTGAGACTTTTATTTCCACATCATTCCAAATGTAACTCTCTGTTTTAGAATAAAATAAGATCATGTCTTTGACATTACCATAATTTCTACGTTTAAAATTCTTTGGATTACATTTTATTCTAGATATATCAGCCCTAAAATTTTCTATACCGAAAATTTTATCAAGCATAACCTTTATATAATGTCCTATTTTATAATCTATATGTAAATATAGAGAGCCTTGATCAGATAGTAGCTGATGTATTTGTTTTAATCTAGGTTCAATGAATTTTAAGTATTCATCCAGTGAAAAATCATCTTTATAGGCAATAAAACTATTTTTTGAAGAGCTTATGGTGTTCGCTCTAGAACTGGAAATCATAAACGTATTGCCCGTAGCAAAAGGGGGATCTATATATATCAAATCTATAGAATTATTCATATTATTTTGTAGCAAGTAATCCATTACTTCTAAATTATCGCCATGAAATATTAAATTATCATTCATTTTAACTATCTTTCCATTTCAAAATAAAATATTGGGACTCGATAAATAGAGTCCCAATATATCATATTTTATATATAAATTCAAGATAGTTTTTATATATGAGTTTTTTATCTAAACCTTATTCAAATAGCATTATTTAAAGCTCATGTATTTGATAGGGTGGACGTCCATTACGTTGTCTTGGTAGCCTAGGATGTTGGGGGAGATTAGGTTGTCGGACATGGAGTAGTATAGGGGGATGTTTGGGAGGTCTTTCATGAGTTGGGTTTCGGCTTTAACGAAGAGGTTGCCACGTTTTTTATAGTTGCCTTCTTTATTGGCAAGGTTAAAGAACTTGTTAAAGGTTGGGTTGTTGTAGCCTGAATAGTTATTTGCTCCGCCTGTTTTGGTATTTAGTAAGAATAGGAAGTCGTAGGCGTCGTTATAATCTAGTACCCAGCCAGCGAAGGCCATGCGGAATTTTTTCTTTTCCATGTTATCGTAGTGGGTGTTGGCTTCATATACATCCATGGTAGCTTTTACGCCGATTTTTTTCCAAAAGCTAAAGATAGCAATTAGTTCTTTTCTTTGGCTTGGAGAGTTGAAAGCTTCGATTTTAAATGTTAAAGGATGAGTTTTAGTATAACCATGTTTTGCCATGATTTTTTTCGCTGTAGCTAATCTTTTAGCAAAAGACCACTTGTGCCAGTAAGGATATACAGGATGAGAGATCCCTGTAACCCCTTCGGGTACGAAAGTATGAGTATATTGAGCTTTAGATTTTAAGGTTTTAAGTAATCTTGGGCGATTAATTGACATTGCTAAAGCGTGGCGAACATCGGTATTTTTTGCACCGCCTAACTGTGGATCTTTCATATTTATCGGCATATACCATATACCTGGATACTTATATATATGGGCAGTATGTGGGCGTTTTGATTCAATATATTGAGTTCTGTCAACTATGAATTTATTAAGAGTATCTAATTTATTGGTAATGAATAACTTAGTTAAAGGTTCTACGTTATCGGCAGATACCACATTAACATTTTGAATTTTAACTATTTTAGCATCATAATAATAGGGATTTTTAGTTAAAAGTAATTTGCCACTTGGCACCCAACTTTTAATCTTATACGCTCCACTTGAAACTATATGACTTGGTTTGGCCCAGTTTGTACCGTATTTTAGCACCACCGCTTTGGGGATAATATCGCCAGTGGCATGGGTGATAAGACCAGGGAAAAACGGTGTTGGATTAACGGTTGTAAATTCGATAGTACTAGTATTGATCTTCTTTACTCCTAAAGATGAAAGCGGTTTTTTACCGTGAGATATCTCACGAGCATTCACAATAGGAAACATCAAACTTGCATAACGAGCGGCAGTTTTAGGATCTACTAGATGTTGAAAAGAGAAGACCACATCATCAGCAGTTAACGGCGAGCCATCGGACCATTTTAAATTCGGACGCAAATGGAAAATAAATTTCTTACCATTATTTTTAGTTTCCCAACTTTTAGCTAAACCAGGAATGACTTTCCCTTTAGCGTCTACAGTGGTTAGACCCTCGAAGACATTAATAGATAACACATGCTCCCATGTACTATTCATTTGTTGTGGATCGCCCACTTTAGGAATACCGTCATTACCGAAATTTAGTGTAGTTCTTTTACGTGCTTGGGATACGCTCGCAAGTGATAGCGATAATCCGCCTATCATTACACTTGTTAGTAAAGTTTTTGTGATCTTTTTCATCATTATACCTTATAATCTTAATTTTAACATTCATAATAATTTAAAACAAATTGATAAGGTCTTAATTCAAGCTTTATCATATATTTAATTTGTTTAACAAATCGTTATTTGTTGTTATTCTACTTTATATTATGCTTAAAGTCAAATGTTTTCCCCTTAAATTACTGAATAAAAATTATTTATGGAAAAAAATATATATGTACAGTAAAATAAATTATTAAATATCTTTAACATAACAAAAGCTTAAGATAGGTTTGAGCTTTTTCCTGCCATATATTTAACCTAACATGATATAAGTATATACATCTATACAGACCATATAAATAAGCATGGATGATTCGCAAGCTTGATGTGAAATATATTTTATTATGTATAACATATGGAAAAAATACTTTTTATTATATGATATTTAATAATTATATAAAAAAAATAACTATTAAAGATAAATATATTGACATACACACAAAAAATATATATAATAGATCTTAATTACGAATAACTAGTAAATAATAACGGAGGATTCATGTCTAACTCTATGATGAAGTTTGTTTCTATTGGCTCGAAGTCTAGTGCAAAGATCGAAACATCAACTCGAATTAAGAATTTTAAAGAAATATACGAACATTACACAACCGTCGAGCTACAAGAACAAGCCTCACGTTGTGAACAATGTGGTGTACCTTTTTGTCAATTCGGTTGCCCCATTCAAAATAACATTCCCGATTGGTTAAATCTAATTGCCGAGGGAAGTTATAAGGAGGCATGGTCTTTTTTAAATGCCACATCGCCGTTACCTGAAGTATGCTCTCGTATTTGTCCGCAAGATCGCTTATGTGAAAAAACATGTGTCTTAAATAGCTCTGGTCATGGAGCAGTACAAATCGGCAAGATAGAAAAAGAGTTAGCAGATCTTGCCTTTAAAGAGGGGTGGGTGGAAATTTACACTCCCAATGAGAAACTAAATAAAAAGATCGCCGTTGTTGGTTCGGGTCCTGCTGGGCTTGCCATGGCCACATATCTCCATGGTTTTGGCTATGATGTTACCATTTATGAAAGATCATCACACGCAGGCGGATTGCTAACCCTTGGAATTCCTAGCTTTAAGTTGGAAAAAGATGTAATACTAAAACGCATTAAACTAATGGAACAAGCAGGAATCAAATTCATTTACAATACTAATATCGGTAAAGATATCTCTTTAGAGAAATTACAAGCTGATTATGATGTCTGCGTGCTAGCTTGTGGCGTTTATAAGCCTTACAATTTAGGGATAAAGGGCGAAGATCTAAATGGTGTTTATCATGCCATGGATGTTTTAGTGGCACAAAATTTAGCAGATCTTAAAAGTGAGTTATCGCCTAAACAATCGGCAATTCTTAAAAGCTTAAAGAATTCCAATGTGGCGATCATCGGTGGGGGCGATACTGCCATGGATTGTGTAAGAACATCTATCAGAGCAGGAGCGAAAAAGGCAAGCGTTATCTATCGTCGAGATCAAGATAATATGCCTGGTTCAAAAAAGGAACGAGAAAACGCTACCGAAGAAAATGCCGATTTCATTTGGTTAAGTTCGCCCATTGCCATTAATTCCGATGACAATGACAATAAGAATGTGAAATCAATCACATTGCAGAAAATGACCTTGAAAAAAGAATCAAAAAATGGACGAGCAAAACCCATTCCCATGGACGGACAAATATACGATCTCCCTTTCGATGTGGTGATTTTAGCCTTAGGATTTAGTGCCGAAGATTTCAAAACTTTCCATAACTCTCTTGCTTTGGATAAATGGAATAATATATCTGTTAAGGAAAATGGGGAAACATCTATCAATAATCTTTTTGCCGTCGGCGATTGTGTTGAGGGAGCTTCTTTAGCCGTGAAAGCCATATATAATGCTCGTACAGTATCTTATATGATTGACGATTTTATTAAGAATAAACAATCATAAGATTTAAGATACTATACTAAAATACTATACTAAGATACTATACTAAGATACTATTAAAGAGAAAAGAGAATAACATGAAACTAACAAAACAAATGGAACATGAAACAATGGAAAATAACGCAGAATATCATAATATACAAAATTCATATGAAGATCAGCTAAAACTTAAGGAATTCTATTCTAAAAAAGGCTTATATGATCAGAATGAAGAACATGCCAATTGTGGTGTAGGCTTGATTGTGAATACTAAAGGTAAGCCCCAAAGAAAAGTTATAGATCTTGCATTAAATGCTCTATGCGGATTAAACCATAGGGGAGCTGTGGCTTCCGACGGTAGAACAGGCGACGGTGCAGGAATTCAAATTCAAATCGATCAAGATACTTTCCATAATCATGTGAAAAAGATCGGACACATTCCCACAGAAAAAGAACTTATCGCCGTTGGGATGATCTTCCTACCACGTAAGGACGAACAAGAACAAGAAACTTGTAGAGGTATTGTAGAACAAGAAATCTTAAATATCGTTGATTATAATATCCTAGGGTGGCGACACGTGCCAGTTAATACCGATGTTGTGGGGAGTATCGCCAACTTAACACGCCCTACTATCGAGCAAATTCTAATACAAACCCCACAGGGTAAAGAAGTAAAAGAACTAGAAAAAGATCTCTTTCTCATTCGTCGTAGAATAGAAAAGCGTATTATTTTGGAAGGGATCAAAGATTTTTATGTCTGTTCGTTATCGTCGCAAAACATCGTATATAAAGGGATGTTAATGGCGACAGAGTTGGAAACTTTCTTTCCTGATCTTTCCAATGCTGATTATAAATCGGCTTATGCCATATATCATCAACGTTATTCAACCAACACATTCCCCAACTGGCAACTTGCTCAACCCTTTAGATGTTTAGCACATAATGGCGAAATTAATACGCTATCAGGGAATATCAATTGGACAAGCATTCAAGAACATTCCATGAAAGATGATTACTTTAAGGATGACATCGGCGACTTACTGCCATTCATCCAAGCAGGATCTTCTGATACTTCGGCCTTGGATTCCGTATTTGAAGCTTTAGTGAAAACCAATTATTCTGCTCCACAGGCAAAAGCTACCCTAATCCCAAAAGCATACGAACAAGATAACTTGCTTAATGATAAAGATAAAGCTATGTTTAAATATAATCATCTTATCGCCAGCCCATGGGACGGCCCTGCGTCCTTATGTGCCAGTGATGGCGAATGGGTAATTGCGGGCCTTGATAGAAATGGCTTGCGTCCGTTACGTGCTTATTTAGATGATCAAGATATCTTATTTGTTGGCTCGGAAACTGGTCTTGTGGATTTCCCCGAAGAAAGTGTAGTCCAAAAGTTCGCCATTAATGCAGGGGGTTTGATAGGAGTGAATCTAAATGAAGGGAAATTCTATCCTGAAGATGAATTATTTGCTCATTTAAGTTCGCAATATCCTTACGAAAAATGGGTGGATGATCTTAAGGAATTCGAGAAATTCCCTAAAATCAAAGCCGAAATCAAAAGCTTAAGCGATAAGGAATTGATCATTCAACAAAAATGTTTCGCCATTACTGTAGATAACATCAAAAAGATGTTAAATCCCATGGCGAATGTGGGCGTTGAACCTTTGGGATCTCAAGGGGATGACACACCTTTGGCCGTATTATCGGAAAATTATCGTGGTTTACATCATTTCTTCCGTCAAAGTTTTTCCCAAGTTACTAATCCGCCCATTGATCCCATTCGTGAAAAGGCAGTAATGTCTTTAAAAACTCGTTTGGGGATTATGGGGAACTTATTAAAGCAAGATCAAGAATATACTAATAATTTTGTAACTGCTAAGAGTCCTGTATTTGATGATGACGATTTCGCCACATTCGAGCATAATTTTAAAGACGGCTTGATTACTATCCAAACCGTATGGAATAAAAATACTGAAACCTTATCCGCTAAGCTGGATTCCATTTGCCATGATATCGTTGAGAAGATCCAAGCAGGTTATACAGGGGTTATTCTTTCCGATGAGTTTATCGATGAAGAACACGTGCCGATTCCCATGATTTTAGTTGTTGGTGCTGTCCATGCCAAACTAAAAGAAGTGAAATTACGTGATAAAGCGTCCATTCATGTTAAAACATCAGAAATGATCTACACCCATTATTTAGCGGTGCTTATTGGGGTTGGAGCGTCGACCGTTTATCCGTGGTTAGCGTTGCAAGCCATTCGTAACAGTCATGAAAAGGGCATGTTAAAGAAAGATCTAGAGCTTGATCAAGCAATCGCCAACTATAAGAAATCCTTAGAAAGTGGTTTACTTAAAATCATGTCAAAACTTGGGATTAGTATTATAGCGTCCTATCGTGGTGGTTGTCCTTTCGAAGTCTTAGGGCTTTCAAGATCTTTAGTAAATACTTACTTCCCTGCTTTACGTTCGCCCATTTCTGGAATTGGGGTAAGCGGATTGGAAGAGCTGTCAATTAAGCAACACAAAATGGCTTATGAGAATCTGCAAGATCCTATGCTAGCGGTGGGTACTCACTTAAAAGCAAGAGCAGGAGCAGAAAATAAAGGCATGCACAATCCCCATGCTTACAATGCTAAGCATATCACGCTCTTACAAAAGGCCATAACCAATAATAACTATAACGATTATAAAAAATATACGCAAGAATTCTACAATAAAAAACCCATTAACTTGCGAGATCTTTTAAGTTTTAATTCGGACAGAGAGTCTATAACAGCCGAAGAGATCGAGCCGTTAAATACAATCCGTAAAAGGTTTGTAGTCCAAGCCATGAGCCACGGAGCTTTAAGCCGAGAAGCTCATGAAACATTAGCAATTGCCATGAATCGAATCGGAGCGAAATCTTCATCAGGCGAGGGCGGAGAAAGTACAGACCGTTTCACACCTTACGAAAATGGCGACAATGCCAATTCGAAAATTAAGCAGGTAGCATCTGGTAGATTCGGAGTTACTGCCGAATATTTAAACTCTGCCGAAGAGCTAGAAATTAAAGTAGCTCAAGGGGCAAAACCTGGGGAAGGTGGTCAGTTACCTGGCTTTAAGGTAACTTTAGAAATCGCCAAATTACGCCATGCTACTCCTGGAGTGAGCTTAATTTCGCCACCGCCACATCATGACGTTTATTCCATCGAAGATCTGGCACAATTAATTTACGATCTGAAACAAATTAACCCCACTGCCACAGTGTGCGTTAAGTTAACATCTCGTATTGGTATCGGTACAATTACAGCAGGGGTAGCCAAGGCTGGAGCTGATACTATCGTCATATCAGGATCGGACGGCGGTACAGGAGCAAGCCCACAAGGATCTATCTTCTATGCTGGTATGCCATGGGAAATGGGCTTAGCTTCTGCCAATCAAGTCTTGACCATGAACGCCTTACGCCATAAGGTAAAATTACGAGTAGACGGCGGAATCCGCACAGGGCGAGACATTGTCATCGGTGCTATGTTAGGAGCAGAAGAATTCGGCTTGGGAACTATCGCTTTAATCGCCATGGGTTGCCAAATGTTAAGACAGTGCCATACGAATACTTGTCCTTTCGGTATCTGTACCCAAAAGGAAGATCTGCGAGCATTCTTTAAGGGAAAATCTCAACATGTGATCAATTTAGTTACTTTTATGGCTCAAGAAGTAGAAGAAATTTTAGCCGAGTTGGGATATACTTCTATCGAAGAAATCGTAGGGCGTGCGGATTTACTTTCTCAAGTGAGTCATGGTAATTCGTGGCTTGATAACTTGGATCTTAATCCGATCATCGCCACCGCCGATAGTTGGAAACATCCACGAGTTTACTCAATTGAAGGACGAAATGAACTTCCGACAACTTTGGATCATATTATCTTTAGTGATATCAGAAAAGCGGTTAAAAGTAAAACCAATCTTCAATTGGCGTTAAAAGTTAAGAATATTCATAGATCTGTAGGAACGAAAATCAGCTCGTATATTACAAGAAAATCCAAAACAATCAGCATAAGAGAAAATCAAATTACCTTAAGATTAGACGGATCAGCAGGGCAATCCCTAGGAGCATTCGCCACTTACGGTCTTAAGCTCGAAGTATATGGCGACGCTAACGATTACGTAGGTAAAGGCTTAAGCGGTGCTACTATTATCATAAAACCACCGTTAAAATCTAACCTAGTGAGCGGGCAAAATACCATTATCGGTAATACTGCCATGTACGGAGCTACATCAGGTAAACTCATGGCAAACGGTAAAGCAGGCGAACGCTTTTGCGTTAGAAATTCAGGCGGTATCGCCATTGCCGAGGGTTGCGGAAATAACGGTTGTGAATATATGACTGGTGGTGTGGCTATCATCCTAGGCGAAATTGGATCTAATTTTGGTGCTGGTATGAGTGGCGGTTTGGTATTTATCTACGATAAAAATAAAACAGTGGAAAAACAAACCAATAGCGATACAGTCATCGTCCATAACGTGGAAGTATCCCACTACCAAGATATCCTTAAATCTCACCTAGAAGATTATCTAACCAATACCCAATCTTCTATCGCTTTCGAGATCCTAAACAACTGGAACGATCATCTACCTTTCTTTAAACAACTAACCGCCAAAGAAATGCTAGATAAGTTAGATATCAAACCTTTCTAGCAACACAACAATCATGTGCCTTGGATTAGAGCGTACATGTACATATGCTTACCTAAGCTCTAATTCAAGGTGCATATTGGCTTAAGTTGGCAAGATTTTTGCTAGTCCAGCTAGGGAGGTTTCTTTGTATTCGGTGCGGAGGTCTTCGCCTGTTTGTTTCATGGTAAGAATTACTTGATCTAGGGAAACTCTGTGAGAGCCGTCAGTGAATAGGGTGTATTTGGCTGTGTTTAACGCTCGTGTGGAAGCTATGGCGTTTCTTTCTATGCAAGGGATCTGCACGTATCCGCCAATGGGATCACAGGTTAAACCTAGATTATGTTCTAGGGCAATTTCGGCGGAATATTCTATCTGACCGAGCGTGCCACCTAAAAGATAGCTCGCCATTCCTGCGGCCATACAACAGGCTGATCCGATTTCCGCTTGGCAACCGCCTTCCGCTCCTGAAATGGTGGCGTTATGCTTGATAGTATTGCCGATAATTCCTGCAATCGCTAAGGATTTTAAAATCTGATCATCAGTGAGATTATATTCATCCTGCATGGCGTATAATAACCCTGGGATAGTCCCTGCCGATCCGCAAGTGGGAGCGGTTACGATTTTCCCACCTGCTCCATTTTCTTCGGATACCGCTAGAGTATAGGCAAAGATCTTACCTAAGAACTGATCTTCTTTGTTTTTATGCTGATTTTTCTCATAGAAATCCTTGGCTTTACGTGGATATTTAAGAGAGCCAGGCAATAACCCTTGCGTACTTAAGCCATTATTTATGGAATCTTTCATGGCTTGCCAAATGGTTTTAAGATAATCCCAAATTTCCACACCCTCACATTCTTCCACATATTGCCATAGCTCTTTATTATGACCTTTGCACCACGCTATTATATCGCTCATTGTTGTAAGATTATAGACGGGTTGTGCTGATGTTTCTTGATTATTATCCAGAGAATCATAGAAAACAATCGCCCCACCACCTACGGAAAACACCAGAGATTCATTCACTACATTATCAAAATCATCCAAGGCCATTAACTTCATACCATTGGAATGAAATTCATGAACGAAATCCGCTTTCCACACAATTTCGCTAAAGGCTGGTTTTAGGGTTTCAATAATGATCCAATCGGTTAAATGCCCCTTGCCTGTTGCTCCAAGCGATCCGTACAATTCCACACGGAATTTCTTACATGTGGGATTCTTTTCTTTAAATATCTTCGACGCTTTCTCTGGCCCCATAGTATGCGAACTTGATGGACCATTACCAATCTTAAATAACTCTCTTAGGGAATCCATGGGAAAATTTCTCCGTTTATATGTTTGATTCAAGTCTTTTTTTATTCTGAATGGCATTTAAAATCCCACCGATGAATAATCCTGCAAATAATCCACAGATACAACAATAAATTATGTTAAAAGTCAAATCTTCCGTTAATTTTGGCTTTACTCCTAGAAATACATTTAATATGTATTTTGAAAAGAAATTAAGGAGCAACACATACAAAGGCAAATAGGATTTCTTCCGCCATAAATCATTGTCTTTTAAGTAGAATTTATGAAATCTTTTATATATTACATAACCTATAGCTGATCCTATTGCCAGCATAATAATATAAATTAAAACATCACTTATATAATAGGAAAAATTCATCACAACCTTTTCCAATCCCCATGCTACAAAGATTAACGGAGTGATTACAGATACACGAATATCCACTTTAGTTTCACGACACGCACTCGCCACCCTTTTCGCTAACACCACAAATATAATCCATACCCAAATCGGCGTGTGTTGTATAATGTGTATAAGTAACATATCAAACTCCTATAAATGGTTATGAAGTGGTTATTTATATGGGATATTGTATCATATTCCGTTTTATTTGTCAATATGGTTTTACGCCTTTAAGTTATTTCATTTGTGGTGGTGTGATAATTTACATAATTCCGAAATTTGTGATACTTGTAGTTTAAAAAGCAAATTAAACGAATTGGATAAACCGAATGATAATCCTGAAATTTAATTACTGGATTTTATAAAGGTTTAGTGTTTTCTTTTAGCCATTGTTTGTGGGTGTCATCTAAAAGGGGAGAGAGTTTTTGGAATACTAGTTGGTGGTAGTTGTTTAGATTAGTTTTGTCTTCAACTGATAATAGCTCTTGATTGATGATGTTGAAATCGATGGGGCAGTAGGTTATGTTATTGAAATTTAAGAATCCATCGCTTTCGCTTTTTTGGGCTATGGCTAGGTTTTCAATGCGAATGCCGTAATGGCCTTCTTTATAGTATCCAGGTTCTACGGACATACAGTTGCCCACTTCTACCACACTGTGGGGATTGGTGGTGCGTGGCGAGATTGAGACTGGACCTTCGTGAACTGATAAATGTGAGCCAACGCCGTGGCCTGTTCCATGATCGAAATTCAAGCCGTTATTCCATAGGTGCATACGGGCTAAGGTATCCAGTTGAGCTCCGTGGGTTTTGTTGGGGAATGTGGCGTTAATTAATGCTAAATGACCCTTTAGAACTAAGGTAGCGTTGTCTTTAAATTCCTGCGGAACGTTACCGAAAGCGAATGTGCGTGTGATATCGGTTGTCCCTGATAGATACTGGCCACCGCTATCTATGAGCAAAATACCGTTATTGGTAACCTGTGAGAAATTATCTTTAGTAGCTCGATAATGGGGCAAGGCGGCGTTGGCATTAAAGCCGATAATACTCTCAAAGCTTAAACCTAAGCAGTTGGGATTTTCTCTACGAATGCGTTCAAGATCGTCGGCTAGGGATAATTCGCTCAAGTTTGTTCCTTTTTCTACTTCTTCACGCATATATTTAATGAATTTCACCATTGCCACACCGTCTAAAACGTGGGCTTTTTCGAATCCTTCGACTT
This sequence comes from Rhodospirillaceae bacterium MC!, assembly GCA_002632265.1. Taxonomy (GTDB): domain Bacteria; phylum Pseudomonadota; class Alphaproteobacteria; order MC1; family MC1; genus MC1. The sequence goes on along the minus strand of NQOV01000002.1, from coordinate 59,319 downwards.
CGATTGGATTTTTATGGCACTTTTCCACACTAATGGGACACGGATAATCCACACATGTCCCATTATTACTTGTGATGATCTGGTACATATTTTCACTGGCAAAAGGCGTATCTAAATGGACTTTTTTATTACTAAAGTTGGCAAGAGCCTCATGAAATTTTTCTAAAGGATTGATATTACATAGCTTTTCAAGATAAGCGGTAGTTTCTGCGGTGAGTTTGCGTTCATCAATGAAGATATCGCAAGTTTTATCGCTCTGTAAAATAGCGAAAGCAAGAACAAAGGGCGTATTTTTCAGCTCTCTCCCACGGATATTTAATAACCACGCAAGACAAGAGGGATTATTTATGATAATTGCGTCGGTATCTTTTTCCTTTAGGGTTTTCGTAATGGAATTAATTTTGTCTTCACTACTACGCCCAGCGTATTCCATGCCGTGGATAACTATTTTATCTGTTGGCTGTTGCGGTTGATCTTGCCATAGGGAATCGATGAGATTTGTAGATAATGTTATTAATTTAATATTGTGTTTGGCAAGTTCCTTATGGGATTTTTCGAATTTAGAATGTAAGAATAAATTACCGTCTACCGCAATGGTGGAATTAGTTGGCACATTCTTAATGATCCACTTAGTAAAAGGATCTTTAATTAAATGCAGTTGCTCAAAGACATCTAGATCGGTCTGTTGTGTGGCTTGAGTAGTATAGCGACCGTCAACAAATAACGCAGATTTATCCTTTAAGACTATGGCCAAGCCTGCTGATCCTGTAAAGTCTGTTAACCAATGTAAGCGTTCACTGGCTTTAGTTACTTCTTCATTTTGGTATTCATCTTCTCTTGGAATCATGTAGCCATCTATATTGTGTTCTGATAATATAGATTGTAACTTTAATACTTTATCTTTTGAATTCATTGTGCGATCTCCATGTGTAATCTTTATGTTTATATTATAAATATAGCACAAAAAAGACTAATACACAACAAAAAACACATTATAAATTAAATATTTATTACTCTCCTTTTTTGAAATGTTCGGTGTTCATGTCGTTGTATAGGGCATCTAGCAATTTAATAACTTCGGCAGAGTAGCTAGATGTTTGGGTGTTGATTATGTCAATCCCCTCATAGATCTTACCTTCGGTAAATAGGTTCATGGCTTGGATACCTGTAGCATGTACGCCCTTATGCGGTTCAATAAGATTTTTATAAGCAGTGTTGGCTTTAATTGACGGATTTTCCATTTGATCATACCACTTACCTAAGCGACATTGATGATGATCTGATAATTCATTTAAATTAATAGCCACTGTACCAGTTGATGACGAGATTAATTTTTTCATCCATAGGGCATGATCTTGTTTAGTTTGTTGTAAAATATAGTTAGGAATCTCAAGCTCTGATAGATATTCCATAAGATCCATAGCTTTTGCCGAAGAATTGTCCACATATTCCAAAATGGCTTTTACAACTCGAGAATCAATTTGCGAGATGTAGTTGTGATTGATGTTGGCGATATCGTTTTCAAGAGAAGAAATACTCCCACGGAAACCCTCAACATTATTTGATAAATCAGCAAAATTACTATTGATTTGGGTAACTTTATCGTCAATATCCTTGTTCTTTTTGGCGATTTCCATACTTTCGCTAATGGATACTTTTACATTATCAATATTAGTAATGATAGTTGATACACTACTTGTTAATTGTTGGATTCGCACCTTAATATCTTCGGTAGCTCCTGCGGTTTGTGTTGCTAAACTTTTCACTTCGGACGCCACAACAGCGAATCCCTTACCCGCTTCCCCAGCACGAGCGGCCTCAATGGTTGCATTTAATGCTAAAAGATTGGTTTGATTGGCAATGGCCTCAATGGTTTGAATGATATTTGCCACATCTTGGGAATATCCCTCAAGAGATAATACTGTCTCACTTGTTGTTTCTATTGAGCCGTTCACTGTTTCCATGGTACTTTCCAAACCATTAAAAGAAGAGGCGATTCCTGCCAACTCATTACTAATGGCTTCTTTAGTATCATCAATGGAAGATGAGATCTTTAAGGTTTCGTCATTCAATTGTTGAGCAACTTTAGCAGTTTTATCAAAGCTGTCAGCCATTTGTTTGAAAAAGGTAATCGGCCCTAATAATTTCGAGAAATCCAAGTTGATCCCCACAGATATGTTTGACGCTCTAGACAAAATATTAGTATAGATTTTTTGTGTACTATTTTTAGGAGTTTGGTCTTCTTCCAATCTATTTAAGGCACGTTCTTGCCTTTTTATAGTGATCTCTTGTTCTTTAATGATTCTTTTTAACTTCTTGAATTCCGAACTAGAACCCATGTGTATGCCAAACATCTTCGACTCCTTAACTTAAGCAATTTATTTATTTATATCTTAATGAACTATATACTAAAATATATAATATAGTCAAGGATTATATAATATATACTTGAGTTTAATATTTAATATACTAGTTAAGTGATTGTATTTAATTACTCTTTAGATAGTTAAATAAATCTTAATTAGTTGGAAATTATCTTAGATGATTTTAACTGTTCGAATATTTGAATGGCGGTTTCGCTATCGTAATTTGTGGTTTTTGCTTTTTATTAGGATCTTGGTTTGTATTTTCACTATTTTTTCATTATTTTTTTTGTCTTGTAAATAAAGATATTGACATTATAGTCGTTTTATTATATATTACATTTGGAATTATTATTGATCTGAATTGGGATTGAGATTGAGATCAATATGGGATTTCGTAAGATATATAATAATAAACAGACAATATAATTTTTAAGGTAGGTTAATATGAGTAAATTTAATAAGGTATTATTGGCAGGTTCGGCGATGGCGATGGTGGTAATGGTGGGGGCTAATGCGGAAGCAAAGGTTAATCAAAATACTACAGAAGTTTTTACTAAGGTTAAGCAGATTGTTTTGCAACAGGATAAAAAGTATAAGACTTCTAATGTGTTAGTGGTGTTTGATATTGATAACACGTTATTAACAGCTACAAAGGATCTAGGTAGTGATGTGTGGTATCAATGGCAAACAGGTAAATTAAAAGTAAAAGCGACAAAGTCGCAGAAAGTTCCGTGTTTATATAGTGATACTATCGGATTACTTTATGAATTATTACCAATGAAATTAACGGCTAAGAATGTACCTACGGTATTAAATCTTTTACAAAAAAGAAAACAGCCGATGTTCGCTTTAACTTCTCGTTCTCCTGATTATAGAACTGCAACAGAAAGAGAATTAAAAAGAAATGGTTTGAGTTTTATTCCTACTGCTTTATCATATGCGAATAATAAAGAACTGCTACTTAGAGGAAAGTTCTCTCGTCCATATTCATACATGGATGGTATTATGATGACAACAGGTGGCGATAAAGGTAAGATGTTAGATTATATCTTAACTACAAGCAAAAGAAAATATAAATCAATCGTGTTTGTTGATGATGGCTTAAGCAATATCCAAAGTGTGGCAAAAGAATTTGCCCTTAGTAAGTATAAATCTGTGGATACTCAAGTGGTTTACTTTACTAAAATCGAAAAACAACGCATGAAGAAGTTCGGTGCTATCGTTACTAAAAAGCAAGCTAGCATAATGGATCGTAAATGGAAAAAATTAGAACGAGTACTTAATACTATCTATCCAGCACGTAAAGGCGTTTGCTTAACAAAATAAGACATAATATGAGTATTTTATAAGTATTCTATGAGTGTTCTATAAGCTCGCAATAACCTATGGCAGATATTTTTCTTGCCATAGGTTATTTTTATATGCGTCTTGCCCATTAAAAGAATGTATCGGTGAAAGGGAAGATACTGTCGTTGTTGTTGGAGTTGTTGTTGTCGTCGTTATCGGGTTCTGGTTCGGAGTTGTCGTTTGTTCCGCCAGCAAGGACTCTATTGAAGTTGATTGAGCCTAGGGATTTTAGTTGGATTAGGACAAGGATTGATGTTTCTGGTTTAATATCTCTATCGCTGTAATATGTTCGTGTAATTCCTAGAGATAGGTCGAAACATTCGTCGTTATAGGAAATGGTTTCTGTGATTTTTGTTAGTTTATTTTTGTAGGCGGTTTGGTCGGCTTGTTGTGTACCTATTAGGTATGATGTTGTGGGATTAATGGTGAAGTCGGCGGTGGTGTATGATCGCCAATGATCAAAGACGTGGATGTCTAGACTTCCTTTCACTGATTCACTTAATTGGCGATATAGTTCATTGGTAACGGGATCGGATTGGACGATATCGTATTTAATGTAATCGGCACTTAAGCGTAGGAAACTCGGGCCCACTGAAATTGAGCCTTCACTTCTGTGAAATAATAGACTTTTGGAATCAATGCGATATTGATAGCGTAAGGATAAATAATCCGATGGTACAATTTCCAAACTTCCCACATAATCGGATCTGCGGTTATCCAAGCCTGATCCTGCGGAGTATTTTGAGATCTTATTAAAACGATAACTTTGTCCGATAAAGGATTGAAGATATCTTCCGTTGGGGAAAAAGAATCCCCAGTTAAAGCCGTAATCCACACGTGTACCATTTTCTATACGGTCGATACCTGAAAAGCGGTTATCTCTGAATATGTTGGTATTGTCTAGCTCTTGGGATTGACTATCTTCATTGGGATTATCGCTACCGATACTATGATTTAAGCCGAGCTTTAAATTAACTATAGGTTCTAGAATTTCCACAATATCATTTTTCTCTCCCAATGGTCTTACTAAGGGATGTGATACTTTTAAACTTGCGGTAGGAGTGAATAAAAGCGTATCTAGTTTGGTATCTTGTGGATTGTAGTTGATATCTTCCAAGCCCTCATGATAGCCGATACCTGTTAAAGAGATATTACCGTCCAAGCGAGTTCCCCACGAGGAAATTACGGATTTATTCAAATTTAAAGACGCATGTAAGCGATAAGTTGAGATCTTATCCCTACGTTTAACCATGGTGTAGCCTGTATCTATGGTGTAATATACGTCATTTTTATCGGGTTCGGTTTTGATGATATAGTTGGTTTTACCGAGTAAGTAGGCACTATCTGTTCTTGTGTATTCGTTGCGGATATCTCGGAAGTATGTAAGTTGAGTTTTTAAATATGAATGTTCGTCCAAGCGTTCCATATAGATTTTCGACGGTAGAAAAATAGTACTGTAAACGCCTGAATTTAAACCGTATACCGTTAAGAAAGTATCATCAGAAACAAGCATAAGATTAGCACCCATACGCCATTTGTCATTGATGTTATACTTAAGTGAACCGTTAATATCCCAACGCCAAGGATTGGTTTCATCTAAACCGCCCTTTTTATAGTTGGCGGGTTTTGTGATACTACCGCTTAAGGTAAATAAGCCATTTCCTAGATGTTGCCTATATACTGCTTGAGTGAAAAATTGCGAATTGGTTATATATTTAGAAGGTAAAACCGTAAAATCTTTGTCGTTGGATATATCCCAATAAAATGGCAAAGTAACATACTGACCAATGGAAGATGTACTTCCTAAAGATGGTGTTAAGAATCCTGTTTCTCGTTGGATTTCGCCGTCCACATAGATATAGGGAAAATATACGACTGGCACGCCAAAGAGTTCGATTCTAGGATTATAAAAGCTGTAACTTTTATCCGTTTGATCCTGCATACCAGAGCTAGCACGTAAACGCCAAATAGGACATTGTGTGGTTTTTTTCGGATCGGGACGGCATAGAGTATATACAGGCGAATCAAACTCAATGGATTTGCCTGCCACTCGAGTGGTTTTTTTAGCGGTAATATAGCTATTGTTTTCAAGTTTAGCGGTCATGGCATCCATAATCGCATGTTGGAAATCTACGGACATATGGATATTTTTAGATTTCATGATGTTATTATCTTTAATGAGCATAACATTTCCATGGGCTTCTATTTTATTATTCGCCTTATCCCATACCACTCTATCGGCATCCAGCTCGACATTTTGATAGATGAGCTTAACATTCCCTGTAGCGATGATTGAGCCTTTAGTCTTGCCATACTGCACATGATCCGCATGTATCGTACCAGTGGATGACGGAGCGGGCTTTTGCGGATTCTCTTTAGTATTTGCTGTAGTATTTACGGTAGTGTTTGCTGTCTGTGTTGTCTTTATGCTAGGATTGGCTATGGCTTTGTGTGATATTCCCACAATTATAAAAGTCATAAGAATATAAAAAAGTATTCTTAAGATACTTAATTCCTTATTCTTACTATATGGTAACATATTCTTATATAACATTATATTACTGACACCAAATTAACACTTGTTAGTTATTCTTTTTCCATTGAGATTATCTTGAGATTATCTTGAGATTATATCTTCCATAGATTATATACAAAAATAAAGCAAAAATCAATTGCAAAAAATATATTTATTTAGGGTTAATGTTAAGTTAAGAAAGCCTTAAGCTAAAGGGATAGCTAAAGGGATAAAAAAGAGATAAAAAAGAGATAGGAAAAAATACTAATGTAAGCTGTATGCACTCTGTAAGGTTTAAAGGCAAACCACTTCAGTATTTAGCCCTATCTCTTGATACATATGGCTAAGATTATAATTTTCATATAATATCTATATTTTTCATATCTTTAAAAAAATAATTAAGAAAATGTTAATATATATGTTATTATAATGATATGATAACATAAAGGGATGTGAAAAAGCACTCATCCAGCGTCCTTGAAGCATTTTGCGATAGTGGTGGATACGCCACGCAATGCTTAAGAACACTGGCTAAGCACTTTTCCCAGCCCTTGGCTTTAGGGCAAGAAAAACGTTTTCACTCATTTTTCACACCCCTTACATATATGTAAAAAATTCGTTAATAGAAATATTGAGTATCAAATGAGTAAGCAAAAAAGCGTAGATGACATAAATAAAATATCTTTTTATTTAAATTATAAACTATGGTTAGCTTGTGTACTATTAAGCATAATAGCCATATTAGTTGTGATATTTTCCCATAAAGTGCCTAAGGATCTTGCCTATATCCCTAGTGCCATATGTGGGATGATTGCTATTTTTTCCTTATCGATATTTAGCTTTACTTTAGCACGTAGTAAATATTTGTCGCCCTTTAATCAGTATATGTTAAAGGCCTTAAATAACGTCTATGAGGGGTGGATAATTGCCAAAGCAGAAGAAGAGATCGTATATTTTACCGATAACACTAAAACTCTTCTTAATATCCAAGAGGGCGATTTATTGGAAATCTCAAGTTTCTTTCACATCATTAAAGATAGGGACGCTTTCCAACAATTTGAGGCCTTAAGATCCTATATAAGCGACGGTATTAATCATTATATTGAAATTCCTGTCTTGGTAAATAATACCCAATTGTGGTATAAGATATCTACCAGCAAAAATCATAAGTATCGTTTATGGAAAATAGAAGATATCACTCACATACGCATTTTAGAAAATACTCGTAAAAAACGAGAAGACATCCGCAATAAGTTCTTAAACCAGAATCCCGCAGGATACTATGTTGCTTATAGTCATGGGGAAATTCTTTTTGCCAATGAAACCTTACTGGAATGGCTAGGAATGAGAGATTATCCCAACAGTGGGCGAGGGCTGGATCTCACAAAAATCATCGCAGGATTTGAACATTATAATTTCGGCTTAACTGATAGTTATGAAACCATAGCCGAATTAATTCCCAGCGTTGGCGAAAGATTTAAAGCCTACATCGCCACTAGAGTAGATAATGAAAATGAAATGGCGTACGGTCTGATTCTAAAGGATAAGGAAAGCGTATTGTTACGTACGCAAGAAAGTGTAAAGACAGTAAATATTTCCAATCAGCAAGCCTCATTTAATTCGCCCATACATGCCACTACTACCATTGAAAAGGCGGTTATCCCTGAACCTATCTACGGAAATTCGCCCTTTGGTATGGCTCTATTATCTAAAGACGGTAAGGTTATAGAATGTAATACTGCCTATTTAAATTTATATGGCGTTCGTCAAATAGATGTAAGTTCTTATCATTTGAATCATCGTATTAAGCCTGAATATCATGAGATGATAGAAGAAAAGCTAAATCTATTTGAGAAATCCAATGAAGTTAGGGTTACCTTTGAGGCTAAAATTACCACTCGTACCGATGAAAAAATGGTCTCTTTCATTGCCGTTCGTGGCGATGATTACCGCAGTATGGAACGTACAAGAGAAAAGTGTATATATCTTTTTGCTACCGATATCACAAAACAAACAGAAATGATCCGCCAGCTAGATAGGGAAAGCAAAGAGCAATCTGTCGGCTTGCTTGTGGGCGGTATTGCCCATGATTTTAATAATATGCTTGCTACCATAATTCAAAGTTGCGACGCTGCAGGAGCGTATATCTTAGAGAGTGATCAATCATATCAATATTTAAAAGCCATAGAACAAACATCCATTCAAGCTACCAATCTTGTTTTTCAATTGCTTAGCTTTACTAAATCCGCAGGGAATAACCCTAAGGTTATTAATATCAAGAACGTTATAAATAATAACTGGAAACTTCTTCAAGGTGTGGCCACCGTAGGGCGTGCCATTGATATCAAGCTAAAAGATAGCCGTATGGCACTTTATAACATCCGCTTTGACGAATCAAAAATCTCGCAAATTCTTTTGAATCTAACGGTAAACGCTCGAGACGCCATAAACGAAAGCGACCGCCATGGCGATATCATCATCGACATCCGTAATATGACCGTGGAATATGATACAAACTATAATAATGTGGTAGTTCCTAAGGGAAATTATGTTCTCTTAAGTGTGCGAGATCACGGAACAGGGATGACAAAAGAAGTCCAAGAACGTATCTTCGAGCCGTATTTTAGTACTAAAAACCGTGGGCAAGCTAAGGGGACAGGCTTGGGATTATCTACAGTTCTAGCCATCGTTCAAGAGGGTAAAAGCTATATTACAGTAACAAGCGAGATCGATAAGTTTACAGAATTTAAGGTCTTCTTCCCTGCTTACATCGAAAGCGAAGAAGAACAATTAATACGCACATCCGACGAACAAAAGATCAAAACTAAAAAAGGTGCTGATCTCACAGGTAACGAAAAAGTCCTATTCGTCGATGATGACGATTCCCTAAGAACCGCTTGTTGTATCAATCTTAGTCGCTTAGGCTACAACGTTGTCGAGGCAATTAACGGCGTCGACGCCCTAGAAAAAATAAAAGAGGGTTTCACTCCAGATGTAGTCCTTACCGATGTAACCATGCCAGAAATGGACGGATTCACCCTATCGCAAAACCTAAATACCATGAACCCAGATCTACCTATTATTATAATTTCAGGCTTCTCCGAAGACAGCGTCCCCCCCGAACTGGCAAATCGTAACAACGTCATATTCCTACCAAAACCCTTTAATTCCAAAAAACTAAGCCAAACTATAAAAACTGCTTTGTCTTCTTAAGGGGGGGGGATGTGTGTTTTTTTGTAGATGTCTTAACAGACGGTTGCCCTATTCGGGCGGAAGTCTTGCCAGACGGTCGCTCTGCCCGAGCAGGGGTCTTGACAGACAGTCGCCCTATTCGGGCAGAAGTCTTGCCAGACGGGCCGAACAAAATTTGTTCGATCACAAGTTAGGCTAGGATCTTGTTTGGTGTTTTCAACTGGAAGAGTTTTTGTGTGTTAAGGGTTTTATCATTACTGGCCTAATATTTAGGCCAGTAATGATAAAAATGTATGATATAAAAAATAAGATCATGAATGTTACTTCATGATCTTATCATATAGTGATGTGTTAGCTATTTATCAAATCGCTATTGTTCAAATCGCTATTTGTTAAATCGCTATTTGCGAGATTTCGCCGAATGTTTCGCCTTATGCTTTTTCATGTGTTGATGAATGCTTAAGGTATGAATTACATTAATATGCGTATGTGTATGCGATACCGCTTTATGTTTCTTCACATGAGTATGTGCATATGGTTTATAATTATAGCTTGTATGTGAAGATGTCTTTTTAACATGCGATGTATGATTATGGCGATTCCTATGATCATCATGACTGTAATGACTATGATTCATACTAACTTTTTTACGATGATGACTTGTAGAACTTCCGCCATAAGAAACATAATGTTTCTTAACTGGGCTTGATGATACATTATGAGCTTTAGCAACAGGCACTTTAACCACTTCCACATATCCCGCAGGCGTCGGCTGTTTGCCACTATCTGCGGTTATGCCATTGGCGGTATAATATATATTTAGTGTGTCTTCATCCACATTATCAAGAAAGACTTTCAAGTAATCCCCAGAAGTACTCTCTCTAAACTCGTCGGCTTGGTCTATTAAATTCTCAACTTTATTGTAAAGTTCTTTTAAAGAGGTTAAGTCAATTTTGCCATTAGGTTTTGCTATTTTAATTAATTGATTCTGTAAATAGCTTACTGCAAGTTCTTTTTCTAATTCATTGATATGATCTTCAGGAATTAAAGACACTACTTGATCGATTGTAAAATCTGTAGAAGTTTTGAGAGTTGCTTCATAAAGTGCATTCCATACCCCATTATCCATACAAAGTGCTAAGGCATCCATTTTTTTATCATATTCTGATGTTTGAGCCTTAGCTATTGCTTTATCATATCTTGAAAGAGTTTTGGCTTGTGCCTGTGCTTTATTATTGGATAAGTCATTTGCTACTTGTGTATTATGCGATTTGCTAGCGGTTGAAGTTGAAGTATGGTTAACGCTACTATGGCTAATGCTATTATGACTTGTTGCCACATGTGAGATTGTGCTTGTTGTTCTTCGTGTGTGGGTGCTTGTGCTTGTGCTTGTGTGTAGGCGTGATACTTCCTTGGCTTGGTCTAGTTTAGGTTGTAATCTTGCTTTTAAAGTGGGGGTTCTGCTTATGGCGTGGTGTAAAGCGTTCATATACGCTTGTAACTGTTCAGGTGTTAACTTTAATAGATCTGCATTGGTTATATTTGCCAGTTGTTCAGGGGTTAGCTGTGAGAAATCCATATTGTTGGTTATGGAAACATGAGCCGTATTTGATCCGGCCACGCTAGCGTAGGCCGAATCATTTAGAGCGAAAAAACTAGTAGTTATTAGTAGTCCAAGAGTTAGCTTTTTGATTGGGTTCATTTGTATTTTCCTTTCATGAAAATATACATAGGTGTATTATTGTAATGTATATTAAAAGTATGTGTAAACAATGTAAAAGAACCATTCTTTTACGATCTTGATGAGATTAACATAAAATTAACTACTTTACAATAAAAAAATACTGGTTTTATATAATTTCTATTATTTATAGTTACTGGCCTAATATTTAGGCCAGTAATGAAAAGATGACAAAATACTAAAAGACCAAAACATTAAAATCTTTAACACAAAATAATTCTCTCATATTAAAATATGAACAAGATCCTAGTTTAACTTGCGATCGAACAAGTTTTGTGCAACATCGCTATCTTCGGCCCGTCTGGCAAGACTTCCGCCCGAATAGAGCGACCGTCTGTCAAGACATATCAATGTCAAGACAAAGGGAGAAAGATCACATATAAAACTAGTTATTTTTTAAGAGATTTAAAATCGGCGGTGGGGCGTGTTATGGGGCCGTGGTCGCCGATGAGATAGACGTGTACTGGGGTTTTGCCTGATTTGCGTTCGGCGATTATGAATCTGGCGTTGGGGTTGGGGTTTTGGATTAAAGCAGATATTGAATATCCTGCATGTTTGTGGCGGAAGAGCTCTTTACCCTTTTGGAAAGTTTGTCCCTTATCTTTGGAATTGAAGTAGGCTATTACGCCGTCTTTATTTTTTTCCTTATAGCTTAGGGCAAAAGTGATTCCGCCTTGTTTATTGTGGAAGAAGTCGCCACGAGTTGTCAGATTATCTGTGCGAGCTTGGGGATTGACGATTCCACCTTTTAGCCATTTTGTTCCGTTATAACGGAAAAATACGGTTTGTTTGGGTCCGCCTGTTTTTTTACCTAGATCTTTACCGATATTCATAGCGATTTCAGGATATCCCTTATCATCTAGATGAACAGATCCGTTAAACGTCCATAGTTTTTTAGTGTCATAAACTAGGGTTTGCTTATTGGCGTCTGTTCTGGTAAGTGGCATTTTTAGGGTTTGCCCTTTGATGTTAGTCCATTTACCTGTTTTAGTGTTTAAGCTCATATAGTAAACATTATGGCGTTCGGTAGTATGACCACGCCCATTATTGGCATTGCCGTTCCAACATAAATGATAATCATAGCCAACTATAATATTTCCATTTTTCCCTTTAGTAGCCCACGAATACCAACTGTCATGGGCTTTGAGATCGGTTCTTGTTAAAGTCTTTAAGTATGAAACTTCTTTGCCGAAATGTCTACCGTTATCGGTGGATTTTTGATATACCCAATTACTTCTATGGGCCCCATGACGATAGAATAAATAAATATCGCCATTATCCATTTTTATCACTTGATTATAACTGCCAAAGGGCGAAATGTTATTTACTTCTACCCATTTTGATATGTCATAGGGTTTGACTGTCATCACATGTTTATTACGACCATCATGGGTATTACCTAGGGGATTCTTGCCGAGTCTTTCCGCTCCGCCGTGGCCACCGAAGAAAATATGGAAGTATCCTGCGTTATCTTGGATTATGGCTGGTTTACCGTGATTATCTGTTTGTCTACCTGACGGCGAATGTTCGGTGTCCTTTCCCAATTCGCTAAAGCCTGCTTTATAAGGCCCTTTCCATTTTTTCGTATTGTGATTATAAGAAACAACATAAGGATCTTCTAAGTATCCTTGATACGCCACATAAGTTATATTTTTCTTTTTATCGTACAATCCTGACGGACTTTGCACTAAGGCAACTGGATTTCCTACCCCATTTGTAGCAAAATAATCCACTTGCTTGGCAGTGGATTTTTCAGAAGTATTATTATTGTTATCTTGCTTATTAGTGTTATTATTATCTTTTTGTGAACAGCTCGCTAAAAGACTAATTGATAAAATCGTGATTAATGATAGTTTTGTATATTTTCTCATAATGAATCTTTTTCTCTTGTTTAAGGAATGTAAAAAAGAACTAATATGTGCTTGTAAGCGAGATTCATGTAAGCATTTGCGTTGACATACTATTATAATTACAAGCACATATTTTTAAGTTATTTTACCCACCCTTAACAATTCTTCTTAATTATTACTTGAGTATATTCCCAATTTATTTTCCCCAACTTCGGACTATAGCAATCACAGATCAATAGAGCAATGACCTTTATTGCCATATATAGTGTTCTTATTTACCTTAGTTTTCTTATTTTAGCAATTTTATTTTCATTAGTCAAGGGGAAGAAAAGAAAAAAAATCAAGATAAAAAATAATATCATTGACCAGCTTGTATTTATGTGTTAGGATTGCCCTAATTATTTGTATATCACATTAAATTCAATGGAAGTATCATGACAGATTATAAAGAGACTATTAAGCTACCTAAAACCTCATATCCCATGCGTGCAGGCTTACCGAAAAACGAACCTAAGCTTTTAGATCGTTGGAAGAAAGAGAATCTATATGCTAAGATCCGTAACAACTCACAAAGCAAGCCTACCTTTACTTTGCACGATGGCCCTCCCTACGCCAACGGAAATTTACATATTGGTCATGCTTTAAATAAGATCCTAAAGGATTTTGTTGTGCGTTCTCGTCAGATGTTAGGATTCAATGCCAACTATGTACCTGGCTGGGATTGCCATGGATTACCCATTGAGTGGAAAATTGAAGAGCAGTACAAGAAAAAAGGTGTGAAAAAAGATGAAGTTCCCATTTTACAATTCCGTAAAGATTGTGCCGAGTATGCTCAAAAATGGGTTGATATCCAACGTGAAGAATTCAAACGCCTAGGAATCGAGGGGGCTTGGGATAATCCTTACGTATCTATGGATAAACGCTCGGACGCTCTGATCGTTAAAGAATTATACAAATTCCTAAATAACGACGGCTTATATTTAGGTGCTAAACCTGTTATGTGGTCTGTAGTTGAAGAAACCGCCTTGGCAGAGGCTGAAGTGGAATATCACGATAAGGAATCAGATGCCATATATCTACGCTTTAAAGTCAAAAGTACCGATATTGAAGCGTGTAATCTCGAAACAAATGACACTTACGCAATCACATGGACAACAACCCCATGGACAATTCCTGCCAATAGAGCAATGTCTTACCGTCCTGGATTCGATTATCGTATTATCCAAGTGCTGGAAAGTGAAAATGATGTGATTAAAGTAGGGCAGAGATATATTATTACTGATAATCTAGTGGATGAAGTATGCCAAACCCTAGGAATCATCAAACATGAGCAAATTTTAAAGACTCAAGGGAATAAGCTTTCAAATACTATCCTACATCATCCTTTATATGACGCAGGATTGGGCGGATATGAATTCGATGTGCCAATGATCGGCTCTCATCATGTTACCGATGATACAGGTACAGGCTTAGTCCATACTGCTCCTGCCCATGGTTATGATGATTGGCTAGCAGCTTCTAAATATGGAATCAAATCAGGGGAAACCGTGAACGGTAAAGGGGTTTTAACTGCTCTTTGTTACGGCTTTGAGGGTTTACACGTCTTTAAAGCAAATCAGCCGATTATGGATAAGCTTGTAGAAGAGAAATCCATTCTAAGACACGATAAACTTGTCCATAGTTATCCCCATTCTTGGCGATCTAAAAAGCCATTAATTTATCGTAATACTCCCCAATGGTTTATCCGTGTGAATGGTGCGTTAAAGGATAAGACCTTAGATGAGATCGCCAACCGTATTAACTTCTTTCCCCCAGCTGGTAAGAATCGCTTGCGTGGGATGATTGAAACACGTCCTGATTGGTGCATATCTCGTCAGCGTGCTTGGGGAGTTCCCATTGCGTTATTCGTAAATAAAGAAACAAAAGAACCGCTAAAAGATGTGGATGTGCAAGAGCGAATCATTCAAGCATTCGAAGAACACGGCTCGGATTGTTGGTTCGATGATAAAAATTTCCAACCATCATACTTTCTAGGAGATAAATATAATCCGTCCCATTACGATAAAGTTCTTGATATCTTAGATGTATGGTTCGATAGTGGCTCAACTCACGCATTCGTTGTAGAAGATAGAGAAGATTTACATAGTCCTATCGATGTTTACCTAGAAGGTAGTGATCAACACCGTGGATGGTTTCAATCTTCCCTATTGGAATCAATGGCCACTCGTGGCAAAGCACCCTATAAGAATGTAGTAACTCACGGATTCGTATTGGACGGTAAAGGCTTAAAGATGTCAAAATCTTTAGGAAATATCATCAGTCCGCAAAAGGTAATTGAGCAATCAGGAGCAGATATTTTACGCTTGTGGGTGGCGAATTCTGATTTCTCTTCCGAATTAAGAGTGAGTAACGATATTCTAAAACAACAAGCGGACATTTACCGCCGTGTGAGAAATACCTTGCGTTATTTGTTGGGTAATCTGCATGATTTCGATGAAAAAGTGGAATATGTGGCGTCTTCCGAGTTGCCAGATTTGGAAAAATGGGTGCTACATCGTGTATATGAAATTCACAAAAGTATCGTACATGGCATAGAAAACTATAGCTTTCATAGTATCTTTAATGAGATTCATACTTTCTTAAACATCGAACTATCTGCCTTTTACTTTGATGTGCGTAAGGATGTTTTATATTGTGATTCTACTGATTCATATATCCGCCGTGCCACTCGTACAGTGTTAAACATCCTGTTTAATGTAATTAGCAAGTGGATCTCTCCATTCTTGCCATTTACTGCCGAAGAAACTTGGATATCACGTTATGGCGATGATGTGGAATCTATCCATTTACAAACATTCGAACCAGTTGATAAATCGTGGAAAAATCCCATAGTAGCCGAGAAATGGGAAAAAATCAGAAACATCCGCCGTGTGGTAACTGGAGCGTTGGAAGTAAAACGTGGCTCAAAGGAAATCGGCTCATCTTTGCAAGCTCATGTTGATGTTTACTTATCAAGTGAAGATATAGCCCTATTACATGGAACAACTGCCGATTTATTCATTACATCAGGCTCACATTTGATCGATAAGGATAAAACCCCAGCTCCAAAAGATGCCTATATGCTTGATAATCACGAGAATGTTAAAGTGGTAGTTAGTATGGCTAAGGGCGAAAAATGTGAACGTTGTTGGAAGATCAAACCTGAAGTATCTGAAGATGTTCCTCTATGTGAGCGTTGTCAAAGTGTAGTTAATTCTTAAGATCTTGATTTTACATCAGATAATAGGAACATCTCATAAAAGGAAAAAACTTAATGTATATATTAGGCAAAAACATTCATAATAAATTAGAAACAAAATTGACAAAGTTCAAGTTGTTTAGTGTTTTTATTATTTTGTCTATCATAGCATTTGTGATTGATCAGTTTACTAAATACTTGATATTTAAGAATCTTAATAGATCCGATGTTATTGAAATTCTACCATTTTTTAATATCCGTTTTGTCTATAATACAGGGATAAGCTTTAGCATGCTAAACGGTGGTGGTAAGTTAACACATGGCTTATTAATCATATTGCCTTTGCTTATATCTCTTGTGCTGATCATTTGGATGTTAAAGGATAAAACCGTCATTCATACCATTTCCACAGCCATAATAGTGGGGGGAGCTATGGGGAATTTGTTGGATCGCTTTCATTATGTGGGGGTAATTGATTTCTTGGATTTCTATTGGGGTCATAGCCATTATCCTACTTTTAATAGTGCTGATAGTTTTATCTTTATTGGTGCAGTGCTAATTTTTATCAGACCGTATTTATAAATTAATGGAGAAAAAAAGAGTTTATCATGTTTAAAATTATATCTTTAAAAATTCTATTTTTACTGGCAGTTATCAGTATGCTAAGTGCTTGTAATAGTGCCAACAATAAAACTTTACTGGCAAACTTCACAGGCGGGGTTAATGCTCCAAATGCCTATGAAACATATAAGCATACAGGCTTGAAAATTCCCGATATTAACAAAGGAATTCTAAAACCTAATGTGAAAAATAACTACTTATTACAATTAAATGAAATCCAACAAAAAGTAGTGCAAGCTATTTTGTTGGATCAATCTCAAAATATGCAAGATAATTTAGAACCTGAAAAAATCGTCTATCTAAATAAGAAAAATCTCGATCCTAACTCTCAAGATAATTCCTTAATTAATGAAAATTCCACTCAAGAAGATGAAATATTATTCGATGATCTTACCTTATTTTCCAACAAGGTAAGACGACCAACCGCAAGAGCACAAAGAGCCTTTAATGTAAGGTTAGATACTACTAAATTCACGACCACCGCATCCATTTTAGATGAGATCAATACAACTGAAATTTCCAATAGAAATTTTATCAATAACTTTGCTAATTATATTCTCTATGATGAAGATACAAAATCATATACCAAAGATCTCTTGAATCTACACATCACTACTAATACGGCTAACCGTCTGAAATTCTTTAGATTACTCGATCTCGAATCCCAACCAATCGACAATAAAAAGAATAAATACGTACTATATAATATGGGTCTTCTTAAAGTTACCCCAACCGAATATATTCTCGACGTACAATCAGAAAAAGCCCGCCTACAAAAACTAACCGCCACCAACCAAAAAATCACAGGTCTTAACGCTCCCATGTACAAAATAGGTAACGCCAAAACCACATTCATCGGCGAATACATGGGCAAAATCGGCATCCAAACCGCCACAGGCAAAGAACTCCGCCACCGCAACCACCACATAAAACACGAACATAAGTTTAGGTATAAAAAGAAATAACTACCGCCCTTGTTCATGAAAAATGATAAGATAACACTTATAACATAACACTTATTACATATTATACAAAGTTACATATTATAAAAGGTTCACACATGCGAAAAATCATCATAACATCAAGCATATTATTATTAGCTCTTATGGGTTGTGGAAACTTAAAAACCAATGAAAAAGCAGAAACAAAATTGAAAGCTAAGTTGTTAAACTGTATGCAAAATAAACAGAATCCAAAAAGCAATGAATGTATAGACAAGTTCTCTCTTGATCATAATGCTCACGCCCTATACATTATAAGTCAAATCTATAAAGATGGTTATCAAGAGCATAAAGGGCCATTCAGACTAGATCGTAAAAAATATAGCGAAATTTTAGCTAAATCTGCCAATTTAGGATACGATAAGGCTCAATCCGAACTTGGTGAAATATATTACAGAAATGAAGAACCTTTCGATAAATACGACGATAAAACACGAAACAAATATGCACTCAAGTGGTTCACAAAAGCAGTAAAACAAGGCAATGTAGATGCACAAACTTATTTAGGGGAAATGTATTACCATGGTTATTACGTAAAAAAAGATCATAATAAAGCCAAAGAATTATTTCTTAAATCTGCAAAATCAGGTAATGAAGAAGCCCAATATAATATAGGTGTTATGTATAATGATGGCGACACTTTCAAAAAAGATAATAAACAAACCTTTAAATGGTGGCTTCTATCGGCAAAACAAGGGGATGTAAATGCTCAATATCAATTAGGTCTTTTATATAAAAATGGGCAAGGGGTAAAACAGGACTATACACAAGCATTTTACTGGTTAAAAAAATCAGCGTTACAAAGTGATTCACCATCTCAAAATCTTATAGGTTTCTTCTATTTTTCTGGAAAGGGAGTAAAAAAAGATCTTAAAAAAGCCCTGTATTGGTTTAAAAGATCAGCAGAACTAGGCAATACAACTGCTCAACATAATATTGCCAGTATCTATACGGGTAAATCCAAAGATCATGACATAGAGGCATATGCTTGGGAAACACTAGCCCAAAAAGACGACTACCAGTCAGATAGCCCTCTAAAAACTCTAAAAAAACGTATGTCCCGTGCCGACATAAAAAAAGCAATAAAACTAAGCAAAACCTTATTACGTTAAGTAGAGATAGAATAATCAACACACTATAGTGCCTTAAGAGTGTTATATATATTTAATATATATATAACACATTTAGGCCGTGAATTGTAATAATAGAATCTTTTATACATAAGACACGGCACAGAACACAGAATAATTTTTTCATGGGATAAGGTTTTATAGTTGCTGGCCTAAATATTAGGCCAGCAACTATAAAACCCTTAACACAAAAAACTCTATCAATTGAAAATATAAACAAGATTCTAGCCTAACTTGTGATCGAACAAACTTTGTACAACATCGCTATGTTCGGCCCGTATAGCAAGACTCCTGCTCGGGTAGAGCGACCGTCTGTCAAGACTTCCGCCAGAATAGGACGACCGTCTGTCAAGATATCCAACTAAAAAGTGCGACCGTCTGTCAAGATATCCAACCAAAAAGAGCAAATGCCAAACGCTTATCGGCGAGATATCTCCCCATTATTTAAGGATGACTTTAGATATGTGGCTAGGGTGGACGTTGTATATGTGGTTTATGAGTTGTTTGATTGTTACGAGTTTGTATTGTTGGTTGTTGGTGGTTTTAAGCCATGTTTTTAGGGCTTTTATGGTTGTGGGGCTGGGGTGGATTATAGCCATGGTGTAGCCGTATTTATTTGTCATGGTTGTTATTTTGTTGAAGTCTTTTAGGGTTTGGGCGTAGGAGTGGTTGTTGTTTATGAATATATTACGTTTTAGGGTTGGGATTTTGTGTTGTATGGCGATTTGGTAGGCTTTGGAATTCACTATAGTAAGTGCGTCGATGAAATTAAGGTTTTTTCTTTTTATTTCGTCCATTAAAACGTTCAAACCGCTTTCATTTTTCACAAAGCTACTCCCCATATAGGTAGTAACGGCGGTGTATCCTGCGAATTGAGATAAATTCCATTTGATTTTTTTCATTAGGATAGCGTGGGAATCGCTTGTAAGTAGGGCGTGGGGATCGAGTTTGATTTTAGGATTATTAGGTTGCATTGGCATTTGTACTACAATGGTTTTGTGTCTTTTTCTTGCGTATTCCACTTGATACTTCACATGAGAAGTATAAGGGATAAAGCTTAAATTTAGATTATATTTCATGTCTATAATTTGCTTTGTCATCGTCGCATTTTCGCCCATGCTATCGATGAGTATGGCGATAGGTTTGATTTTTGTTGCTTGAGTGTTTGTCGCCTGCGTATTTGTGGGAATACTTGGCAGAGCTAGAATATTTTTATTTTCTTGCTTGATATCTTGCAGAGTTCTTGCCTGTTGCGTGCTAGCCTGTGGAGTACCTGCTTGTTGTGTACCTGCTTGCGAAGTACCTGCCTGTGGCTTGCTGTTATCTGCTGAAGGGATTGGCGGTTGTATTATGGTGCGATGTGTTCTTCTGTATCTTTTTGTTTTGTGGTTGCGTATTTCACGTTCACTAATATCGCCGATGATATCCTTTTTATTTTCCAAGGCAAGCTTTTTGCTTGTTTCTTCATCAATCACCACAGGCGGAAGAGTTGACTTATTGCGTTTTAGAGTGTCAAATGAAAGCACTTCTAAGGTTTCATCATTGTCAGGCTGTTGAAGATTCATAGTTGAAAGATCAATGGTATTTTCGTCAGCTGTTTTAGTTACATGCTTATAGATTTCATTTTCGTCTTCTTTCACGTGTCCAGTAATGATATCAGCAGGAAAGACAGAATTATCTCTTAAAATATGTTGAATGGCGGTTTCCACATAATAAGGAATGCTCGGCGTTTTCAATAGACCATAAATTACAATAGCAAAAATGATAATAGCTACAGATGTAATAATAACCTTTTTGTTCATATGCTGTCCATTTTCAAAAGTATTGCCAAAGTATTTAATTCACGTGTGTATAATTGTAGTGTATTTTATGGCGAATTACAAGATAAAATCTTAAGAGATGTTCACATGGTCGATCTTTAAGAATCTTTATTAAATTTCCTATAATTTTATTTTCTGATTTATTTGGGGAGAATCTAAAAAAATCAAATCGTAAAAAAAAGATCTGTAAGTTGCTTGAATATATATCTATATTATGGCAATATTAGACCTGTGGAACGTATTAAAACTTGTCAATAGAAAAAAATAAAATATATCTGTTGATTATGACGTTGTATTTTTGCTATATTATACTAACTAACTACATGTAGGTTTAATGTGAAACATAAACACTATATATAGTGATTTAACTAACTACTTAAAATAATTGAAAAGTTTCCATATGAGCGGATTTTCAAGAGTAGATAAGCGAATTTAAAGACAATATTTTTAGCAAATGGCGAGTTATAATGTACGATATACAAATAGATCTAGAACGTGATAATCTGTTAACAGATTTCGGAAAAAAAACCCTAATGGAACGCTATCTTTTACAGGGCGAACGCTTTCAAGATATGTTCTCACGAGTTGCTAACGCCTTTGCCGATGATCAAGATCACGCACAACGCTTATATGACTATATGTCTAAATTATGGTTCATGCCATCTACGCCGATTCTTTCCAATGGCGGGGCCAATCGTGGCTTGCCCATTTCCTGCTTTATTAATAGCGTAGATGATAGCTTGCAAGATATCGTTGTCATCTGGAACGAAAATGTTGCCCTTGCCAGTAACGGCGGTGGGATCGGCTCATATTGGGGCGGAGTGCGTTCCATGGGCGAAAGTATCGCAAAAGCAGGATCTACTTCGGGAATCGTCCCTTTTATTAAGGTTATGGATTCCATGACTTTAGCCATTTCTCAAGGATCTTTGCGTCGTGGTTCGGCAGCGGTGTATTTGGATATTTTTCATCCTGAAATCGAAGAGTTTATCGAATTGCGTAAAGCCTCTGGCGATTTCAACCGTAAGGCCTTAAATCTTCATCATGGTGTTAACATCGATAATAAATTCATGGAAGCGGTTAAAAATGATACGGATTACGATCTAATTAGCCCCAAAACTAAAAAGACCTTAAAAAGCGTATCAGCTCGTGAATTGTGGCAAAAGATCCTTGATACACGCATGCAAACAGGTGAACCTTATCTTATTTTTAGTGATACGGTAAATGATAATTTATCAGCTCATCAAAAGAAATTGGGCTTGAAAGTTACTTCATCTAATCTCTGTGCCGAAATCGTTCTGCCCACAGGTAAAGACCACAAAGGCAACGATAGAACCGCCGTGTGTTGTCTTTCATCAGTTAACGCCGAAACCTATGACCAGTGGAAAAATAATGAAAGATTCGTTGAAGATATCTTACGCATGCTAGATAATGTACTCCAACAATTCATAGATTCCGCTCCTGATAGTATGTCAAAAGCCATATATTCCGCACAACGTGAACGCTCTGTAGGTCTGGGCTTAATGGGATTCCATTCCCTATTACAAGCGAAAAAGATACCCTTTGAAAGCCCTATGGCTAAATCCATTAACATGAATTTATTCAAGCATTTGAAAGCGAAAGCCGACGAGGCATCGCTAAAACTCGGCGAAGAACGTGGCCCATGCTTGGATGCCGAAGAAGTGGGATCTAAAGAACGCTTTAGCCATAAATTATCCGTAGCTCCCACAGCGTCCATTTCTGTGATCTGTGGTGGTGCTAGTGCTTGTATTGAGCCGATTCCTGCGAATGTTTACACTCACAAAACCCTAGACGGATCATTCACAGTGAAAAATAAAGCCCTAAGAAGACTTTTACAAGAAAAAAATATCGATAATGATACCATATGGCATTCCATTCTAGAACATGACGGATCTGTCCAACATTTGCCACAATTATCCGATTACGAAAAGGAAATATTCAAAACCGCTTTTGAAATCGATCAACGTTGGGTTCTAGAATTCGCCAGCGATAGAACGCCGTATATTTGCCAATCTCAATCGGTTAACCTGTATCTAAGTTCCGACGTTAATAAATGGGATCTTCACATGCTCCATTGGATAGCGTGGAAAAGTGGCATGAAATCCTTATATTACTGTCGTTCAAAATCTATCATGCGTGCAGGATTCGCAGGTAGTTCTAAAGCAACCATCGGCAATGAAAAACACGACTCACCAGATTCATTATACGCTCACGCCGTTAATTACGAAGAATGCTTATCTTGTCAGTAACTGGGGCGTGAAAAAGCACTCATTTTAGCGTCCTTAAGGCATGCTTAGGTAGTACATTAGAAAATTTAATTTAAGGAATAAACTCATATGCTTAACTATGGTAAAAATAATCCGCTTGATTTCATAGGTAAAGATAAAATCGGCTTGCTAGATAGTGCGGGGGCGTATGTGGTTAATCGTTATCCGTGGGCCTATGAGGCGTGGAAATATCAACAGCGAATCCACTGGCTAGGCGAAGAAGTTCCCTTGAGTGAAGATCTTAAGGATTGGAATGGCGATAAGCTATCGGACAATGAACGCAATCTCTTAATGCAGATCTTCCGCCTGTTTACTCAATCGGATATCGAAGTGGGCGAAAACTATATCAATCGTTATATGAAAGTTTTTCAACCGCTTGAAGTTCGTATGATGTTAAGTGCCTTTACCAACGTAGAAACCATTCACATCGACGCTTACGCCCTACTTTTAACAACTTTAGGCTTGCCTGATCATGAATTCCTAGCCTTTAGAGAATACTCGGAAATGAGTAATAAGGTTTCATATATGAGAGAGTTCAATATGAACACCTGCTCGGATGTTTCAAGAACTCTTGCCATGTTCGGCGGATTCACCGAGGGTCTTTCTTTATATGCCAGCTTTGCCATGTTAATGAATTTCCCACGTCAAAATAAAATGAAAGGCATGGGGCAAATCGTAACTTGGTCCGTGCGTGATGAATCTTTACATTGTGAATGTATCATTAAATTATTCCACGAATGGAACAAAGAAACAGGGGCTTTAACCCAATCGGTAAAAGATGACATCATGGATGTATGCGACACCCAAGTAAAACTCGAAGAAAAATTCATCGAATTAGCTTTCGAAATGGGCGACGTACCAGGGATGACACCTGACGAAATCAAAGCATATATCCACTACATAGCCGATTGGCGTTTAACCCAATTGCAACTCCCAATCAAATACGGATACTTCAAGCAAGATCATAACACCTACGAACAAATCAAACCCCACCCAATCCCATGGCTAACCGAAATCCTAAACGGCGTAGAACACGCCAACTTCTTCGAACAACGCTCAACCGAATATTCCAAAGTAGCCACCGAAGGCGAATGGCACGGCGACGCAGGCGTATGGTCTATGTTTGATAAGTACAACGGCAAAAAGTAGAATTTTTTATTGACACCATTATAATCACATGCTACCTTAATCAAAGGGGCGTGAAAAAGCACTTATTCAGCGTCCTTAAGCGAGGCTCGTGTAGGCGTGTAGTACAGTCGCCTCGCTTAAGAACACTGACTAAGCACTTTTTCCCACCCCTTGTAGTTTTTTTGGGGAATATAATTATGATAAATTCTTGGTTGAGTGATAAGGATTTTATAAGAGTATCATTGTTGTTACAAGGTTTAATGTTTCTTATGCTTTGTCTATATTTTGTAATAAAGCGAATAAAATCAGAAAAAATGAATGAGTATTTAGCAAAAATGCTTTTTCTAATAATAGCTCAAGGGTCCATACTTGCAGTTATTCTGAACATATTTAGCAATACATTTTTGGGCCACTATTCAATTCTTGTGGCAATTATAATTATATTTGTATTTTTTATTGGAGAAAATTTATTCCATGCCATTAGATACCAAAGCCAATCCAGAGCAAATAAATATCATACAGTATTTTCTCTTACATTATTTGTAATTTTTACCCCATTAATGTTATGCTCATTAGCTGATTTAATTATCTATAAGAATATTCAAGTGGCTTTTGTGTCCATATTGCAACTTTGTATATTCGTCAGCCTATTTATATATCTGATATTTGATCTAATCAAAAATAAAAACCTTGATAAATACTTCTTAATTGTATTCATCATCTTATTAGTTTACGCTTTTTTCAATAAAGTTATAATTCCAAGATTAAGATTTGAAGCCTATACACGTGAGCAATATTCACATGTGCATACCCTAGATAATACTATGACATTATGTTTTATATTTACGATTCTCGCAATTCTTATATATGGAATCATAAGAAAATACTTAAAGGGAAAAATAGGCGAATATAACCTTAAATATCATAAAATCTTACTTGTTGGATGTACGATATCAACCATATTCACATTTATTTTGGATTAGAAAAGTTAAATGTCTGACTATTTTTTTATTGACATACTTATAATTGAGTGTTAGCATGAATAACTATTTAAAGGAGAACATCATGAAGAAAATTAGTATCGGCTTATCATGTATATTATTATTACCAATTATGGCTTGTAATTCAAATAATATTGATTAAAAGCTTGTAAGTGCTTGTGAGAATCAAGCTAATGTAACTATGGGTTTACAAGCTTTAGCCGATCAAAAGGATTCACAAGCTCAAATAACTTTAGGGAATATCTACGCAGGCGGACTGCATAAGGATATGAATAAGGCCATAATGTGGTACACTAAATCAGCGAATAATGGTAGTATTACGGCTCAATTTAATTTGGGAGGGCGTTATTTTAGTGGGGAAGGGGTAACTAGAGATCGAACTCAAGCTTTCAAATGGTTTGAGAAATCTGCTTTTCAGGGCAATAAGTATGCGGAGCTTATGCTAGGAAGTATGTATTATTCAGGCTCTGGAGTTGAGGATGATAGAGTAAAAAGCTATGCTTGGTTATCTATTTCTAGTGTAAAAGGTAAGCCTAATACATTTTTAAATAAAGTGAAACAACAGCTATCAAAGGATCAACTGGCAAAAGGGGAAGAATTAAAAACCGAACTTCTTAAAAAAATTATCAAGCCTGCAAGCCCAAGCAAAACCAATACAAGCGTATGTTTAAGCACATGGGCGAGTAAAAATAATGCACTATCTCAATATCTTTTAGCTGATATGTACATGTGGGGTGTGGGCGTGAAAAAGGATATAGCAAAAGCTACATCTTTAAATCTTAAATCTGCAAAAAATGGCAACGTAAGATCTCAAACCTCTTTAGGTATTAGATATACAATTAATCTCGCTGGCGTGAAGAAAGATCCAATTAAAGGCTACGCTTGGTTCTCTATCGCCCTATCCAATAATTATAATCCCGACAATTACATAAGTAAAAAACTTAAAACCTTAGAATCTCATATGTCCGAATCCGATCTAGCAAAAGCCAAAGCCTTAACTAAAGAATTAATGAAGACTATTAAGAAATCTTAGGGAGAAATAATAGAAAGATCAAATTAAAAGATACGTTTGGCTATATATTGCCTTATCCAATAATTACGATCTCCATAATTCCATGGGTAATGAGAATTTATTGTGTAGTTATTCTATATTATAATACTTAAAAAAAATTTTCTCTCAAAATAGTATTTGATTTTTTCCTAATAATATTATAACATACTAATATGCTTTTAGTAAATAAGAAAATTTAACTAATTTTTAATTTTTTACTAAATTAAGATTAACACTATTTGAGAATCATGGTATATTATGAAAAAAACATGTAAAATTTTAACACTTATTATATTTACATTATTTTGTACATATGGTACATTCACACAAGCAAAAAAGGTAAAACACATGAAATTAGAAGACGGCATGACCGCAGAAAATACTTTAGTACTAACATTAAAAGACGGGGATGTTATCATTAAATTATTACCAGAAAAAGCTCCAAATCACGTAAAACGCATTAAGGAATTGGTGGAAAAGAAATTTTATGATGGATTAGTATTCCACCGTGTGATTAAAGGATTCATGGCAC
Organism: Rhodospirillaceae bacterium MC!; assembly: GCA_002632265.1. Classification (GTDB taxonomy): domain Bacteria; phylum Pseudomonadota; class Alphaproteobacteria; order MC1; family MC1; genus MC1. The sequence continues at coordinate 32,501 of NQOV01000002.1, read as the reverse complement.
AGACTGGAGATCCTCAAGGTACAGGCATGGGCGGAAGTGGGCAGAATATTAAGGCGGAGTTTAACGATGTTCCTTTTGAGCGTGGTACTTTAGGGATGGCGAGATCTCAAGATCCTGATAGTGCAGATAGTCAATTTTTCATTTGTTTTAAAGAGGCGTCTCACTTGAACGGTCAATATACTGTATGGGGTCAAGTGGTAGACGGTATGGAGCATGTGGATAACATTAAATTAGGTAGTCCTTTTGATAATGGTACGGTTACAGATCCTGATAAAATGATCAAGTTAGCTTTACTATCTGATTTAGTAGCAAGTGGTGATGTGGTAATCGATCAATAAGATCACAGCTAAAATCACAGATAAATCGCCAGTAGGCAAGGGAAAAACGAAGACATTTTACATGTGTTCGTTTTTCTTGTTGATTTTATAAAACATATAAGGTATAAGTATACAAATATAAAAATTATATAATCGAAACAGGGAACCTCACATCATGCAGAAATCGGGCCAGATAACATCGGTTATTGACTTCCTAATAGAACAAAATAAAACAGATGTTCCCATAACAAGATCCCTATCATCTTGGTTTAAGCAACGTCGCTTTATTGGTTCGAAAGATCGTAGGAACATCAAAAAGATATTATGGGGAGTGATTCGAAATTACGCTAAAATATCTTTTTTCTTACAAGCTCAAGAAATTACTAAAAAGAATGCTCATTTATGGGTATCATGCTATTTAATTCTCGCAGAAAATGCAGATGTTCAATCCTTAGAATTGGAATTATACAACAATAGTAAATACGCTTTAGAATCCCTTTCTGCTGAAGATAAAAGCACGCTTGAGAGTATTCATCAAGAGAGCATTAACCAAGATTCGCTTAATTTAGAAGAAAATATCCATGTAAATCTTGAAGTTCCCAAATGGGTTTATACTCGCTTGTTAGCTCATGAAGATATCATGGACAAGGTAGAGATTCATAAGCTTTTAGCAGATCTTAAAATTGAGAATTCTACCTATATTCGTACAAACACCCTACAAACTTCCAAAAAAGAGTTAATGGAAGAGCTAGCAGGAGAGCAGATTATCCCAACAGATATGGAAGACTCGCCCTATTCTAACACTTCCCTTAAGATCTTAGGTAATTATCAACTAACCCATATGCAAGCCTATAAAAATGGTTTATTTGATATTCAAGATCACAATAGTCAGCTTATTTCCGCATTGATTCCAGTAAATTCCGAAGATATCATCATTGATTATTGTGCAGGAGCAGGGGGGAAATCCCTAGCTCTAGCGAGTATCATGGAAAATAGCGGTAAGATATTCGCTCATGATATGGAAGATGATCGCTTAAAGCGTCTTATCCCACGTCTAAAACGTGCGAAAACTAAGAATATAGAAATAGTCTTTCATGATGATTTCCACAAGAAAATCAAAACCCAAGCGGATATTCTCGTGCTAGATGTTCCCTGCTCGGGGTCAGGTACATGGAAACGTACTCCCTATGAAAAATGGAAGTTAACTCCCGATGATCTGCTAGATTTCCATAAAACCCAACTCAATATATTGGAAAACACCAAGGATCTCATAAACGAAAACGGACAAATAGTATATATAACCTGTTCCATTTTTGCCGAAGAAAATGAAATGATCATAAAAGAGTTCCTAAATGATAATCCTAGCTTTAAAGTGAACGCACTGGATGAGTTAGAAAACATAAATACTACACATATCCCCATGCTTTCCACGCCTTACGGATCTCGAATCCTTTCACATAAAACAGCAGGCGATAGTTTTTTCATCTCAATTCTAAAAGAATACTAATTCTAAAAAAATAACTAACTGGAAAATAATAACATGCACATATTCGATTTTGTCCATATTTTGTCATTAAATTCATGGTTGATTGTTGGAATCACCGCACTCTCGGCAGGGATCATCGATTCTATCGCAGGCGGTGGTGGTTTACTGACTGTACCGATTCTTATGTCTGTCGGTAATATACCTTATACAACTATTTTAGGAACAAATAAATTACAAGGCTTTGTTGGAGCGTTCTCTTCTTCAACCTATTATATTAGAGTGGGAATCGTTAAACCTAAAAATGAGATCAAAACAATATTCTTTACAATTATAGGATCTATGTTTGGAGTATGGTTTGCTCATATTATCAATAAACACATGTGGGTTGTGATAATGCCCTTTTTCCTTATGCTTATTCTTACGGTGCTAGCTTTAATAAAAATGCCGTCCCATAGGGAAAACGTCAAAGGAAAAATGAAAGATCTCACATTCTCGCTTATTTTCGGTTTGGCAATCGGCTGTTATGACGGCTTTTTCGGTCCTGGTACTGGCACATTCTGGATGTTATCTTACGTACTTGTAATGGGCTTAGGCTCTATCCACGCCACAGGCAAAGCAAAAGTAATGAACGCATCAAGCAACATTACCGCTCTGATACTATTTGCTTTAGCAGGTAATATATATTATTCCATTGGGATCTTTATGGCCATATTCCAATTCATTGGAGCAAATATCGGCTCACGCTTGGCAGTAAAAAACGGCTCGAAGATCATTAAACCGCTGGTAATAATCATTACTATCTTAATGATTCTTAAACTAATTTACACTACTCCAGATAATCCTTTGAATTTCTATGTGAAATATTTCTTCGATAAAACTCTACACCTAGAATCTTACTTAGTATTTCTAACTTAGTATTTTTAACTGAATATTTCTAACTTAGTATTTTTAAAAGCGTAAAGGAAAATAAACATGGGAAAAAGAAAAAAAGGAGATAAAATACATGGTTGGTTCGTTCTTAATAAGGAGGAGGGGAATTCATCAGCTAAGGATTTAGCCATTGTTAAGCGTCTATTTAATGCACAAAAGGCCGGACACGGTGGCACACTCGATCCGCTAGCGTGTGGCGTATTACCCATAGCATTCGGCGAGGCCACCAAAACAGTTTCCTACGTTATGGACGGAAGAAAAACCTACGAATTCACCATAACATTCGGCTATAATACCACAACTATCGACAAAGAGGGGCAAGCTACCGAGCATTCGGATATCATCCCCACAGAAGAGCAAATAACAAGCATTCTTTCAAATTTTATCGGAGATATCGCCCAAGTACCGCCCATATTTTCGGCGATAAAAGTTAATGGCAAACGTGCTTACGATCTCGCACGATCAGGAGAAACTGTAAAACTTCAAGCGAGAAATGTTAAGATATATCATCTGGATCTCTTAAAGATAAACAACAATCAAGCAACCTTTATTGTTGACTGCGGAAAGGGTACTTATGTAAGATCTTTAGCTCGAGATATCATCCATGATCTCAATACCTGCGGGCATGTGAGCCTATTAAAGCGTACCAAAGTTGGCAAATTTTCCTTAAAAGATTCTTTTACTATTGCAAATCTGGAAAAAATAAGGCATAATGATAACTTGAAGAATGTTTTAATTGATATTACAACCGTGCTAGACGACATCTTGGCATTGGCTGTTAATGACAATATGGCAAACAAGATCGCCAACGGCTTGCGAATCAATCATAAGCGAATTGCGGATCTAGAACTACATGAAGACGGCACAAGAATACTTATCTTGAATAAGGATCTCGCTAACAAACCTGTAGCAATAGCCCAATTCATGAATGACGAGATTAAATCTATCCGTGGCTTTTCCTTTTAAGTGTTTTTTGTAGATGTGTTGCTTAAAAGGGAAACACAATCAAGTTTCAACTCATTCTTTCATTATAGATACTTTTATCTTAGATATTCTTATCAGAGATATTATTATCTTAGAATTTTATAAATACTCAACTTAATAGGAGATATTGATGTCGTTTAACAAAGAACAACGTGATGAGATTGTTGCAAAATATGCACGTAAACCTGGGGATACAGGTTGTCCAGAAGTGCAAATAGCTTTGCAAACTGCACGTATTATTTACTTAACTGATCACATGAAAGAGCATCATAAGGATTTCTCTTCTCGTCGTGGTTTATTGAACTTGGTTAGTAAACGTCGCCGTTTATTAGATTATCTTAAATCTAAAGATGAAGACCGTTACCAAGCTATTATTCAAAGTCTTAAATTACGTCGTTAATTTCGTAAGAAATATGAGACTAAATAATTTAGAATTTTGTCTGACTTTTAAGTAAAGTCCCAGTTAAAAACATAAGAAAAACATTGTAATTCATAGTTATAATGTTTTTTTTATATGTTTTTTCAATATCTTATCAACAAAAATCACGAAAATAACAATTAAATATTTAAATTCATTTAAAATTGTGTTAACATAATGTACGGTCATAAAATGCAATAAAGATAATCTAAATTATTAAAATAATAAGATTAAGCTTATCATAAAAAGTTATTTGGCAATATCTATAATGATATCACTTACAAATAGAATATGGGTCTATGATATCATACAATAATGGTTATAAGAAATGGTTACAGATAGTAAAACTTAGCCAAGTAAATTATATGTATAAGGAATACTAATAAATATGTTTAATATAACAACCAAGACTATCAATTGGGGTGGTAAAGATCTAACACTAGAAACGGGCAAAATAGCTCGCCAAGCTACAGGTGCAGTATTAGCAACTTACGGCGAAACTAAATTGCTAGCTACGGTAGTATCGGAAAAAACTTCCAATCCCGAATTGGGATTCTTTCCACTTACTGTCCAATATCAAGACAAGGCATATGCTACAGGTAAGATCCCTGGCGGTTTCCTAAAACGTGAGGGGCGTCCCAACGATAGCGAAGTATTAACATCACGCTTGATAGATCGTCCTATCCGCCCACTATTCCCCGAGAACTTTAAAAACGAAACTCAAATTATAATCACAACCTTAAGTTATGATGGGAAAAACTCTCCCGATATCCTAGCTTTAATAGCCTCATCTACAGCTCTTGCCATATCAGGCTTGCCTTTCCAAGGACCAATTGGAGCGGTTCGTGTGGGCTACATCAATGAAGAATTCGTACTTAATCCCACAAAACAAGAACAAAACATCTCTCTTATGGATCTTGTGATCGCAGGTACAAAAGAAGGGGTTCTTATGGTGGAATCCGAAGTGGCAGAGCTGGACGAAACAATCATGCTTGATGCGGTAAACTTCGCCCATGAAAGCTATCAAGAAGTTATTACTTTAATTAATGATTTCGCTAGCGAATGCAAAAAACCTGACTTCAAAATCGCCGATGAGATCCCAGAAAAGGACGTGGCAAGACAAAAGGTTACTAAATTAGGTACAGATAGCATTCGTAATGCTTACAAAATCACAACCAAACTTGAACGCCAAGACGCTATTGCCGACGCTAAAAAAGAAGTAATCAGCGAATTCGCTCAAGAGATCAAAGATGAAGAGAATCCAATTTCCGAATCTATGATTAAGAATCTTCTTAAGGAACTGGAAAAAAGTATCGTACGTAAGGATTTACTAAAAAGCGGTATCCGTATTGACGGTAGAGATACTAAAACAGTTCGCCCTATCGATTGTGAAGTATCATTATTGCCACAATCTCACGGCTGTGCCTTGTTCACACGTGGCGAAACTCAAGCACTAGTAACCACCACTCTCGGCACTGGGAGCGATGAAAAAATAGTCGACGGATTGGACGAAGAATATAGAGAACGTTTCATGTTACATTATAACTTCCCCCCTTATTCTGTCGGCGAATGCGGTCGCATGGGAACTCCTGGGCGTCGTGAAATTGGTCATGGTAAACTAGCATGGCGTGCCATTAATCCTATGTTACCAGCTAAAGTAGATTTTCCATACACATTAAGAGTAGTATCAGAAATCACCGAATCCAACGGCTCAAGCTCAATGGCCACAGTATGCGGTGCTACTCTAGCCCTAATGGATGCAGGCGTACCCTTAAAAAAACCAGTGGCTGGTATTGCCATGGGTCTGATTAAAGAAGACGATGAATTCTGCGTTCTTACCGATATCATGGGCGATGAAGACCACTTGGGCGATATGGATTTCAAAGTGGCAGGAACAAAAGACGGTATTACATCCTTACAAATGGATATCAAAATAACTTCCATAACAAAAGATATCATGAAACAAGCCTTAGAACAAGCTCACGCAGGTCGCTTACACATTCTAGGCGAAATGGAAAAGGCTCTAACTGGCCCACGTGAAGAAGTAAAAGACAACGCTCCACGCATTGAAGTAATCAAGATCCCGCCAGAAAAAATCGGTAATGTTATCGGTTCAGGCGGTAAGACCATAAAAGAAATCACAGAAACAACCAATTCTAAGGTAGATATTTCCAATGACGGCGTAGTTATGGTTTCATCACTAAATAAAGCCTCTATTCTTGAAGCCATAGAATGGATCAAAGAATTAACCGAAGATCCAGAAATCGGAGCGTTATACTGTGGGAATGTGGTTAAAGTTCTAGAAGTCGGTGCTTTTGTTAACTTCATGGGTAAACATGACGGATTCATCCACATTTCCGAATTCACTAACGAACGAGTGGAAAACATCAACGATGTAGTAAAAGAAGGGCAACAAATCAAGGTTAAACTTCTAGGGACTGATCGTGGTAAATATAAATTATCAGCTCGTTTGGTTGATCAGGATACAGGCGAAGAACTGGAAGATCTTAGACCTCCCAAACCTCCACGCAACGACGATGACCGTGGCGGATACAAGAAAAATGACCGTAATGATCGCCATGATCGTAACGACCGTAACGACCGAAACCACAATAATAAACGCCGTGATAATCGTAACAATCGCAATAACAACGACGAACCAAACGCTCCCCTAAGAAGTGGAAGAAGATAACTTTCAAGTTTCGTATCTTATATTATATTAACCCATAACCAACAACCAATCGCAATTTTAATAAAATCTAATAAGGAACAGTTTTATGAATTTAATTAAGCCAATGATGATTTCAGGAATGGAAGTCCTACCTATTATTGAAGGTGGTAAGGGCATTGCCGTATCAACAGGAGCAACCTCGGGAGCATTCGCAGCCGCTGGAGCAGTTGGTACAATATCAGGGACTATCCCAGATAGCTACGATGAAAACGGTAACTATTCACCACCTGACTATTCAAAAGACACAACCCGTTCCGAGCGTGTGGAAACCATAAGACAAAAAACTATCGACGGTATTATCGCCCAAGCAAAAAAAGCCTTTGAGATTTCCAATGGTAAGGGTAGAATCCATTTAAATATGCTATGGGAAGCTGCCGCAACTCCAGAAATGTTAGAGCAAGTATTACCGCAAGTTAAACAGTATATCCACGGTGTTACCTGTGGAGCAGGCATGCCCTTTGATTTGGGTAAGGTCGCATCGGCAAATGGTCTATGGTATTATCCAATCGTTTCATCTGCAAGAGCTTTTCAACTTTTATGGCGTAGAAGTTACAAAAAATATAAAGAGCTACTAGGTGGTGTGGTTTATGAAGATCCATGGCATGCAGGCGGTCATAACGGACTAAGTAACCAAGACCTGCCAGATCAACCACAAGATCCCTTACCACGTATTATCGAACTAAGAGAGACTCTAAACTCTTTTGGCTTAGATGATACTCCAATTATTATGGCTGGTAAAGTTTGGTATTTACGAGACTGGAAAGAGTTCATTGATAATGATAAAGTCGGCAAGATCGCCTTTCAATTCGGTACAAGACCAATGCTAACCGCCGAAAGCGAAATCCCTGACCCATGGAAACAAATGCTCCTTAATTCCAAAGAAGGCGATATATTGTTGCATAAATTTTCCCCTACAGGCTTTTATTCTTCTGCCCTTAAAAATGACTTCCTTAACGAATTAGTAGCACGCTCACAACGTCAAGCAAAATTCTCTCGCACTGCCGACGCTGAAAACGGCTTAACAACCGAAGTAAAAATAGGCGTTCGTAATCGCTCAATTTTCACATCAGCAGATGACGCAACAAAAATCCAAACATGGAAAGATCAAGGCTTTACAACCAATATGCCAACCCCTGATGAAACCATGGTTTTCGTTACCCCCGAAACCGCCGTGTCAATCAAAACAGATCAAAACAACTGTATGGGCTGTTTATCCCACTGCCTATTCTCCAACTGGAAATACTCAACCCGTGGATCTACAGGCAGACTCCCTGACCCCCGCTCATTCTGTATCCAAAAATCTCTCCAAAACATCGCCCACACCAACGATGTCCACAACAACCTAGCCTTCTCCGGCACCTCCGCCAGCAACTTCTCCACCGACCCCCTATTCAACCAAGGCACATACCCTACAATCGCCACCCTAATAAAAGCCATAATCGAAGGCAATTAACATACAAAAAATACTCACTCTATCCGAGCATAACTCTTGATAGAGTGTTGCATTTTTTAGATAGAAGTCTTGACAGGCATTCACATTATTTGGCTAGATGTCTTGTCAGACAGTTCGAACACAACACTGTTACACAAAGCTTGTTCGATCCCACACTAAGGGGCGGGGATAGGTAAGTGAGTATACTATCGGTGTGTGTAACGCTATTGGGTTTAATATTTATTTGGTTTTTATTTATTATTGTGCTGATACATAATCAGTGTTGTTATTTATGAAAGAAGATATAATATTATATTATATGGATATAACAAATAAAAAGGGCTGTTTTATATAATGTTTGTTATTATAGTTGCTGGCCTAAAGTAGATATAATATAGATATATTTAACACTACTTTAAATACAGTTTAATAAGATAACTGTTTTTAGATATGTCGTTAAGTTATTATAATATACTTAAATTAGTAATATATATACTTATATTATACTTAGTTTCGGCCTGCAACTGTAAGAAATGGAAACCCTATAAAAAGGATATTTTTATTTAGAATCTATTATTAAAATTTATAGATAGAAGAAAGGTATATGGAAAAATAAATGATCGCTAGTTTGGTAGTGATCATTTATTTTATCTGTGGTTTTTGTATTGGGTTAAGGTTATACGGAATCAATTAGGTTAATTGTTGATAAAAGTAATTGATGTTTGTTGGCGATTGAGAGTTGGAGAATTTCGGTTTTGGCTCTGATTTCTTTGTTGAGTTTTTTGATTTCTAGTTCTAATTCTTTAGCTACGCTTTCTTCGTAATTTTGCATTAGGCGATCGAAACCGTCGAGTTTAAGTCTTAGGATATCTTCTAAGCTTTCGGGATCGTTGCTGTATTTGGTAGCAGCAGCGGAATATAGTAGGTTTTCGCTGTTGTTATCTTTGATTCTAAATACTACATAGTCATCGATCATGGGAATTCCCATTGTGAATCTGAAGTTTTCGAATCGGAAGCGTAGGGTTATTGTTAAAGTATTTTTGTTAAATTCGTGGTCAAAGCCTTTAACTTTAAAGTCTGATGCTTTATAGCGTTCTTCTGTGTTGGCAAATATAGGATCTACGATATTTTGAATTTCTTGTTCTGTTATTTTCATTGTCAATTTCCTTTGTTGATAAAAATTATAATATAATCATGAAATTATAAGGATAATTTATGAGATATCATAACAAGAGTTAACTTTAAAAACCTTATGAATATTAAGATAATTTCATAGAATGAAGTTAAAGAATTAACTCTGATATATATATTATAGCAAATTTAAACGCAATTTAAAAGAAAAAAACTAACTTAATGGTATAAAAAAATTATTATCGTACAATTTCTCTTGCGGTTTGTTCCATAGCGTCGTATGTGGTGATGATCTTAGAGGCCGCACTGTAGGCTTGTTGTGTCTTTATCATATTACTAAAAGAAGAGCTTAGATCGGCGTTAGATAACTCTACAGAATTGGGAACTATCTTAGTTGTGCCGTTGGTTTCTTCGATTGTGTTGACTAAAGGCGAGCCTGATGTGTCTGTCTCCGAGTAAATGTTACCATTTTCTGCTGCTAAACCATTGGGATTAATAAAGCGAGCCACTGGGATCTTAGCAATGGGGCGGATGTGTCCGTTATTAAAGCTAGCGTATAGTACGCCTTTATCATCGAAACTCACTTTGTTAATATATCCTGGTTTGTGGCCATTAATATCAGATCTACCTGGTATATATTCGTTACCATTTTGGCTTAGATGTAAGGTTGTGCTAACGCCCCAGCCTAAATCGATCTTTTTAGGAGATACTAAATCCCCATGGCTATCAAATTTTGCTTGTTGGGTGATTGTGGTAGGATTACCGTCTTTTCCCACTGGGCCATCGTAAGTCATTGTCCATTCCTTATGCCCTGTATGGGTTAGATTTAAATGGAGAATTTGACTTTGTCCCGCTGGATTTATGGCAGATACAGACATTTTAACATGCTTTCCTGCCGTTTGATCTGTAGGATCAAGAGACGCAGTCCCAACCTTAGATGTGGCTGGCAACGTACCGACCATGCTTGCTATTGTTGAAGTTTCAAAGGGCATAGGTTTAGTTTCATCAAAGGTAACACTAGAAAGAGTTGGCAAATATGTTTCTGTTGCTTCATCATACATAAAACCTTGAAGATTTTTGTTGTTTTTATCCACAAGTTCCGATCTACCGTCCTTTGCGATTTGAGTGTGTAGCGAACCATCACGCCCATAATACACATTGGTTTTACCGTTTTTCTGACCTGTTAGGATCAACATACCACGACCAGAAACAGCAATGTCTAGATTATTCCCAGTATTACTAATAAGCCCAGAAGTTCCCACACTTTGACGTTGAATGGGGATCATACCTGCAGTTTGATTTTCATTGGCTACTTTCGAGCCTAATATACTTTTAAATTGAACATTAGAAGCCTTATAACCATTGGTATTTAAGTTGGAAATATTCGCACTGATTACTTCCATTGCTTTTGCTTGCCCCATCATTGCGGTTGCACCTACAGCTAAATTACCTAACATATGTTATGATCCTTGTCTTTATATATTTGTTATCATCTATGAATTAATCTTGGATTTTGTTAATCTTATGCTTAAAATTCATATGGTTTTGACTTTAGTAATGCACGAAGTATGCCAAGCTTGAAAAGAAGATGCTAATAGATGAAAAAATGGGTGATTATAAGGATATTTTATGGGTTTTTATTTCTAGTAGAAGATATAATATGTATTGTGATCTTTTTTATTTAGGATTTTGCTTGCGTGCTGTTATGAATCTCTCTTTACAGGCCTAATATTTAAGCCTGTAAAGAGAGATTCATGATAACTAGAACAATAATATAAAATATGGCTGTTTTATATTGTTCCTATCGCTTGCACTTGCAGATTTAAACTAGGTATAATCTAAGTATAGATATTGTTAGTTTAGATATATCTAAAAATAGTTATTTAGTAAACAGTATTTAAAGTAGCTTTAAAGGTATTCATTATATACTTACTTTCGGCCAGAAAATATAATAATCAATAAAATATAAAAAACAATAGTATAAAACACAACAGTATCACACACATCAGCATTAAACATACCGATGTTATAGACAATTACCTATCTCCATCCCTAACGTGGGATCGAACAAACTTTGTGTAACATTGTTGTGTTCGGAGAGTCTGTTAAAATGTTCATTGGTGGGAGGAAAAGCTAGTTGTAAAAAAGTTGAGTTAGTGGGAAAGTGTGTGAAGGGCGTTTGGGATGTCTTGTGGGGATATGTTGTTGTTTTGGGCGAATTCTAAGAGCCATGATTCATGTTCCATGATAAAAGATAAGACAGAAATTAAAAAGTGGTTTTCGGATAGTAAGTTTTTAAGATCGTCTATATTAGCTCCTGTTAAGCGTAAGAAATTGCTCTGTTTTTCATCATCGGCGAAAATAAAGGAGAAGCATTCAAGAGCTAGGGTTTGAGCCTGTTCTTGTTGTTTTGTTGCTTGATATTGGCGATCTTTTTTATCTTTATCTTTGGGAATTAACATACACATATTGGTTAAAATAAACTTTCATAATAAGGGATAGAATTATAGCATTATATATTTATCTTAGAGTTAATATTAAAAAATTAACATGATTATTCACAGATCAAGAATCATAAAGTGGATAGATTTTCCGATCACTGTACTAATGTTTTTATTATGAATTGATAGTAAAAGTATTAATAGAAGTGATTTTATTATATATTAGATATCTTATTGTTTTTGTGTTCTAAAATATAAACATGTGAAAATCCGAGCATTATATATGATATGGACCGATAGAATAAATCATGTTAACTATTGAAATATATGAGATATACCTTTATGTTATGGCGTTATCATAACTCCAATGGTTATCTTTAAGATTTTTACGCTTGCTTTCAATTTGTTCTTGAACTAGAACGGTATATTCCGCAACTGGACGAGCGATCAAACGTTTTACCCCGATTTCTTCATCAGTTTCCAAACAAAAACCATACTCATTATTTTCGATACGAATTAGGGCTGAATCGATTTTATGAATAAGTTTCAACACTCTATCCTTAGATCTTAATTCTAGGTTGTGTTCTGATTCTTGTTGAGCCGTATCTAAAACATCCGCTTGCTTTTCGCTATATTGCAGATGTTTAATGGTTTGATTTGATTCATCAAGCAATTCATTTTTCCAAGTTATCAGAACATTTTTAAAGTATTCCAGCATATGAGGACTCATATACTCGCTATCCTTTAAGGGGTCATACCCACTTGGTAATAAAACTGACATTTCTTTATACTCCTTAATTTTATAAAAATGTTATTTATAAAGGATTAAAATCCTTATATTATATATATTATGCGTCATAGCCTTGAGCAATAAAATTTACACCATATTACTATCATTTCGATTGTATTTAGCAAGCTCGACACTTGCTCGTAATTCAACTTCTTCGATTAATCCCATAAGATTACTATCTTTAACAGAGGTTTTTCTGTTTTGTAATCTTTTTGTGATATCTAGTAATTTAGCTTTTGGAATTAAGCCTAAAACTATCCCCTTATGAATTTCATCGAGATCATCAAGAATATCTTTAGCATGAGAGACAAGTTTTTGCTTGTTTGTTCCCTCTTCCTTTTTATCTTCATTATTCACCGCACCAACCATTTGAGTGGCTAGTATGGAATTTATAGATAAAATCGGCGAGCTGGCAGAAGTACTTGCCGACGCCGTAGTCGACGAAGCAGAACCAACCGCACGCAAACTTTTTGCAAATCCAACCCCTGAAGATTTCTTCCCACCTGCAGAACTTTTCGATAATGAAGCACTAGAAGAACTTGAGCCTTTTATTTTCATACTAATCCCCTTAAATTATCATCCCTTAAGATTTTAAAGTTTATCTAAAAAACCCAAAAAGGTAAGACAAAACAGTTTCATACATACATATACTAAGCATAATCTATTTAGCAAAATACATGACCTTTATCATTAGATAATTATAGAATTAAAGATCCATATTTACAAGAAATAACTATGCTTGAAAACATTATAATATTTAATCGTATCTTATGCAAGAGAAAACTTTATTATATCTTAAGGATTCCATAAGAAGCTAATCCGCAAACAAGACTACATGTGGCATTCTTTAGATAGAATGTCTTGATATATGCTTGGGTAGGGTTGTGGTTATTTATAAAAATTATTTTTATTTGTAGGGGGTTGATAAAAAAATATATTATTTGCTTTACAATCTCGATAAAATATTGTATAATACTAACCAATAAGCTATTTTTTATATAATATAATAAGATAAAGAATAGTTGAAAGGATTGGATTTATTCAGTTCGAAAGTTACATTTGTAAAATATATATTAAAATTTAAAGGAGAATATTTTCATGTCTAAATTAACATCAGCGAGTGCTTTTTCCCAATTAAAATCTCATTATGATAGTATTAAATCTATGCAAATGAAAGAGTTATTTAAGGAAGATAAGGAGCGTTTTAACAAGTTTTCAACTAAAATAGACGGTATTTTATATGATTATTCTAAGAATATTATTACCGAAGAAACTAAATCTTTACTTATTAATCTTGCCAAAGAATTAAACATTGAAAAATATAGAGACGCAATGTTCGCAGGAGAGAAGATCAACTTTACCGAAGATCGTGCGGTGTTGCATATTGCTTTGCGTAATCGTTCGAACACTCCGATTATGGTTGACGGTAAAGACGTTATGCCAGATGTAAACGCTGTACTAGATAAGATTAAATCTTTCTGTAATCAAGTTCATTCAGGGGAATGGAAAGGTTTTACAGGTAAAGCAATTAAAAACATCGTAAATATCGGAATTGGTGGTTCGGATTTGGGGCCGGTTATGGTTACCGAGGCTTTGCGTCCTTATTGGGTTAAGGGGATATCTTCTTATTTCGTTTCCAATGTAGACGGCACGCACATTTCGGAAGTTCTTAAAAAAGTAAATTTAGAAGAAACTATTTTCCTAGTGGCCTCTAAAACTTTCACAACTCAAGAAACCTTAATGAATGCCCATTCGGCACGTGATGCAGTGGTGGCCTCTTTGGGTAAGGATTCCATTGCCAAGCATTTCGTAGCTCTTTCAACCAATGAAAAAGCGGTTGCGGATTTTGGTATCGATACCAAGAACATGTTCCCATTTTGGAATTGGGTAGGCGGTAGATATTCTTTATGGTCGGCTATCGGTACATCCATTGCTTTAACTATCGGTTATGATAATTTCGAACAACTTCTTGAAGGGGCACATATTGCCGATAATCACTTTAAAAATACCGAATTAGAAAACAACATTCCTGTTCTTATGGGATTGTTGGGTGTATGGTATATTAACTTTTTCGCTAGTAAGATTCATGCAATCTTACCATATGATCAATATATGTGCCGTTTTGCTGATTTCTTCCAACAAGGCGACATGGAATCCAATGGTAAATTCGTAACCCAAGACGGTAGCCGTATCGATTACGATACTGGTCCTGCCATTTTCGGACAATCAGGAACTAATGGACAACATGCTTTTTATCAACTTGTTCATCAAGGATCTCATATGATTCCTGCGGATTTTATTGCTCCTGCGATTTCTCATAATCCATTGGGTAAACATCATGATACCTTACTCTCAAACTACTTTGCTCAAACCCAAGCTTTAATGCAGGGTAAAACTAAAGAGACCGTAATTCAAGAACTTAAAGAAAGCGGTATGGATAAAGCAAGCATTGACAAAATCGCTCCCCATAAGGTATTTGAAGGTAATCGTCCAACAAGTAGTTTCCTAATGGAACAAATCAACCCTAAATCATTGGGGACTTTAGTGGCCTTATACGAACATAAGATCCACGTTCAAGGAGCTATTTGGAACATTAATAGTTACGATCAATGGGGGGTTGAGCTAGGTAAACAACTGGCTAAGAGTATCTTACCAGAGTTGGATAATAAATCACGTGCCACATCGGCATTTGATAGCTCAACAAATGGTTTAATTAACTATTTTAAATCTTTCTATAAATAAAGAATTGTGAAAAAGCATTCAAGCACTTTTTTACATCACTTAAAATAAGAATAGGGTTGGAAAAATATCAATTGATATCTTTCCAACCCTAATTCTTTAGTGTGTCTTATTAATTAATAGCACCCTAATTTTGTTATGGAAAAACTTGAGAATCCAAACAAAATTAGGGAATTAAATATTAATTATCCTCGATTTGAGAAATATAAATATAAATAAAGATGCTAATCAGGATATTTTAATACTAATTACGCTTCTAAACCGTCGTCGATTAGTTTAAGAACGTCGGTAACATCGGTTGATGATGTAGAAGATGTACTAGTGCTAGAACTTGTAGAACTAGTTGAACTAGAATCATCATCATCATCGTCGTCGTCATCGTCGTCATCAGAACTAGAATCGTCAGATGTTGAAGTGTACTCATTAAGATTAACTAATGCACTGAAAGCACTGGCAACTGTTGAAGCTGTAGAACTAGTTGAAGTAGTGTCATCACTATCATCAGTGCTATCGCTATCATCAGAAGATGTTAAGCTTACGGGAGGTTTACCGCCTGCTGGTGGCTGTCCGCCTACGGGAGGTTTCCCGCCTGCTGGTGGCTGTCCGCCTGCTGGTGGCTGTCCGCCTACTGGTGGTTGCCCACCTGCTGGTGGTTGCCCACCTGCTGGTGGCTGTCCGCCTACTGGTGGTTGCCCACCTGCTGGTGGTTGCTCGGTTGAGCTTGTATCTTCTGTTGTATCATCTGAATCAGCTTGTTGAGCTTGATTCGCTTGGTTTTTGATCATTTGTGCATAAGCTACACTTGATGAACCACTAATTGCGTTTATCATTTTATCTCCAAAAAAATAAATGTTATTAAATATTTAAAGCAATAATCCATTATGGAATGAGTACTACTTATTACGTTAAATTTCCATGATGTTAACCTTTTAAACTCTATAATGTTTAAAGAGTTACATGCGTGAAAATTCCGATAATGTGTTACAACAGGGAGTATATTCATCTGAATAATCCTTTTATGCAAAGTATAATGATATGCAAGTATAATCAGATACAAGTATCATAAGACACCAATATAATAACATGCAGGCATATGATGTATGGGTATACTAATACGAGATGTAAGAATACATGAACGTAGGAATATGCGAGCATATTAAAATACATGTATAAGGATACACAAGCATAAAAAAATACTATCGGATATGAAAATATACTGGGGATATAAAATCTTAAGCATATAATTATATACTTAGAGCATAAAAGGTATATTCACATGTAATTATATTAAGGGATTTTGTAACCGTTATGGGAAGCTATAAAATTGATATTCTAAACAATCTTATATTTAAGCATGAAACGTACTTATATTTAAAAATAAATTCTCTTATTTATCCATAAGTAGCTAACTATTAAAGATTACCAAAGAATATTTTTGAAGTCAAACATAAATTAACAAGAATTAATTAGTTTACTAAATCATCCGATTAATGCTTTGGTAATAGAATACCCCCCATATTAGACTTGTTTAGAGCCTATAATTGGAGAATAAAATGTTGATAATATATGATTTATATCAGAAATTCCCCCTTGTATTATTTCCACTTAATGGAGTATACTTTTTCTTTGAAATAATCTTATTCTTAAAGATTTTATTACGAAATTTTTTTTCAAAAAAAGATAGAAAAAAGCTAAATTATAAAAATCATATACCCATTTAATCGAATGATTTTAAAAAATACGATTCGCATATCATATTATAGAGAATTACATATAAATATTTAAAATACAATACTTTACAAGGAAAAATTCACATATATTGTTGCGAATCATTAGAATCTAAAATTTTATCGAATCAATTAAATCGAATGATTAAGAGCAATCTTTACTACTACATATGAAAGATAACTTTAAGATAATTCTTACGATTTTACAATTCTATTTTTCTTGCATTTTATCTTTAACATACGCCAAGAAATATTTTTTCCTGTAAATTATCCAACTCCTATGATATAATAGTAAGCGTAAAAAACTAAATACCAAAAAACTGAAAGAAAATAGCTCATGTTTAATTCCATTGAATTCCAAGAAAACTTAGAAACACTAATTACAATCTTAAAAGATCCCGAAAATGATAGCGTTAAATTTAAGGTAAATAGTGAAACAAAAGAAGATGATATCTGCTTTATCACCAGAGAACTCCTTAGCGGTATCAACGAAGACATTTTCGACAACGAACCCCAAGAAGACGACATCGAAACATTCTTCAATATCATAGAAAACTACTTCGAAGACACCAATTACAATATGGACCTCCACAAACCCACAAGCCTAAAAGGATCAATAATCATCTCCCTAGTCGACACCTACGAACAAATCTGCGAAGAATACGACGAACAAACAGAAATTGAAGAAGAATAACAGTCGCAAAACAAAAAGAATCTTTATAAAAAATAGAGGGCGAATCGTTTGCTGATTCGGGGGGGGATTCGGTCTTGGGGATGGGGGGTGGGATTTTATAATTTTTTAGGGAATGGCGGAGAATAAGGAATTTAAAACGTTTTAAATGATTTTGTAAGTTTAAAAATATTATATGCGTTATATTTGAAATATACAAAGTAGTAGTTACATACATTTAGTATATTATAAATTATCAATCACAATCTTTAGGAGATTACCATGAACACTAACCCATACGCAAACTTAAATTCAAGCAGTTTAGATTCTTATTTGAGACGCATTAAAACATATCCTATGTTAGAAGCCAAAGAGGAAGAGGCTTTGATTAATGAGTATCAGAACAACAATAATCAGCAGGCATTATCGAAGTTATTGAATAGTCATTTACGTTTAGTTGTGAGTATTGCGTCAAAATATAAGGGGCCTCATGTGCCGTTTGAGGAAATTATTAGTGAGGGGAATTTGGGATTATTGAAATCCATTGAGAAATTCGAAACTTCTAAGGGCTACAGATTATCAACATATGCCACTCATTGGATTAGATCTTATGTGAATGAGTTTGTAATGAAATCTTGGTCGTTGGTTAAAATTGGCACGACTTCGGCACAAAAGAAATTATTTTTTAATTTAAGAAAGAAACTTGAAAAGCTAGAAAACTTCAACGGGATCTTAAAAGATGAAGAAGCACAGATCATCGCAAAGGATCTTGATGTATCGCCGTCGGTGGTACATGAGATGTGTATTCGTGTGTTAAGATCAGACGCATCTATTAATGTTAAGGTTTCGAATTCCGATGAAACCGCAGGGGATTCTTTTATTGATAAAATGGAATCTAAGACGCAAAATGCAGAAGAAATTCTTATGGATATGGACGAAGTAGCTTTTAGAAAAAAACTTCTAAAGGAAGCCATCGATAAATTACCAGAAAGAGAAAGAGTGATCTTAACTGCTCGCCATTTAAATGAAACAGTAGCCACTCTTGATGTGCTATCGCAAAACTTAAACATTTCTAAAGAACGTGTAAGACAAATAGAAAAGAAAACCCTTGAAAAAATCACAGTAAGCATAAAACTTGCCTACAAAAATATTCAACAGGATTCAATTCATCATAATCATATACCAGATCATAAAATAGCCTAAGATTAGATGAAGATAAGGAATGCGAAAGATAGTATAATATGACTGTTTTTCGCATTCCTTATTGTTATTTTATAGTGTTATTGCATATTCTATCCTATTTGCTCTTTTCTTTTCTTTTGTAGAAATAAAGACGCTTGCTATATAAATCAGCTTTATATATTTTGTTTATATGATTTATGTTAGGCCTGAAAGATGTAGTAGTCTGTAGAATATTAAACAGGCATATTTTATATGTGTGTGTTCGTTCCGTATGAAAAGATGAAAAGGTGTAAAGATGTAAAGGTGTAAAGATAGGTAATTATTATTTGGGGTTTACTTTAATGTGTCTGATTTGATATCTTTAAGGATAATTAAATCGGTGGGGTGGGAGTAGCCTAGGACTTTGACGGATTGTTCTTCTAGGAGGTCGAGGTCGAAAGTTTGGGGGTAAAGGAGGTTGACTCTGTGATAGAGTTGGGCCTTTTTGATTTTTAGCTCTTTTAATTCTTTGGTAAGGCGGATTACTTCGCCTTGTTTGGCTTTTAGGCTTAGGATACCTTTATCGGCATATATCAAGTTCCAACCAAGATAAAACATAAAGCATGTTCCTGCTATGGTTGTTATTTTTAAGCGGGCGTATTTTTTTATGAATGGGGACATATGTGATTTACCTTTTTTCTTGTGTTGATGTAATTATCCCTTTAATTATCGATTACTATGGCTTTTTAGTACGAACATTACGGTTAGCCATGCGGTAATTCTTGCGATGATAATTGCTAGGATCGAGGGGACGATAATTAACAATAATAATGAAAGTGATCCCATATGAATTTGACTAAACATCATAGTATTATTTGTTGTGTGGTTTAATTTCCAAAGTGTGTAAAATACTGGTGATGAGAATATCATACCGATTATCACACCCCAAAAGGATAATCTTGTGGCTTGATAGGCGAATTGGGTGGCGATGTATTTATTTTGTGCTCCTATTAAGTATAAAACCTTTAGTACATCTGCATGGACTGATATCCCTGTGCGTGTGGTAAACACCACCGTTCCGATCATTGCCAAGAGTACTAAAAGCAAGATCCCCAACGAGCCATTACGAATGGACGAAAATACACTCACAATGTGAGCAAGCCATATACTATGATCATCAATGGTAGCGGTTTTTACAATGGGCTTTATGATTCTTGAAAGTTCCGCCGATGTGGGTGGATTACCTGCAGACGCTATCACGCTGATCAAATGTGGTAAGGGTAATGTTTTTAAAAGGTTACCGTCGCTAAACCATGGTTTTAAGAGCTGGCTTATATCACTTTGACTCAAAGGGGAAACGCTGACAACCTTATCAACACCTCTTAAGCCGTTAATAACTTTGATGAGTACTACTTTATCTTGTTGTTTATTTTTCATGCTGGGGATTGATACGGTAAATTGATAGTTTACATCTTCTTGCCAATGGGAAACTTCCTTATTCATGATAATGAATCCGACCATTGCCAAAACAGATAAAAATACCATAAAGGCGATGATCCATGGTAGGAATCGAGTTGTTGGATCTCTGTGAATGGGGAAATCTAATTTTTTAGTGGCCATGTTATCTTGTTCCTTGCTTGATGTTCTTTTTTAAGGATAGTTCTAAATTTTGATTGCCTTGTAATAATTCTTCTTCCACATTGTTATAGGCTGGAGATACATTCCCTTGCGGGGCGTATGTGGCTTGTTGTTGAACTGGTGGCAACTGTCTTTTCATATCTATCTCAAGATTTAAAGCAGATTTTGGGGGCTGTTGTGTTGTTTGTTGTTGTGGTGTTTGGTTTTGAGATTGAGATTGTACCTGTGATTGAGCTTGAGCTTGAACCTGCGTCTGTGATTGTGTCTGTGTGGTATTTTGTGATGTGTTGCCACGTGGTGGAGTAGTGTTAGGGGCGATTACTGTTAGTTTACCTTCGTTAATGTGCAAGCGGGGATACTTATTAAAGCGTTTTACCAACCATTCGCTATGGGTAGCTATGATTATTGTAGTTCCACTACGGTTTAGCTCTTCAAATAGACGTAATAATCGTACGGCAAGATCATCATCCACATTCCCAGTTGGTTCATCTGCAAGGAGAATGCTAGGGCGATTGATAACCGCACGAGCTATGGAAATTCGTTGTTGTTGCCCCCCTGATAATACGGTGGGTTTGGAATTGATAAAATCCTTTAAGCCTACCCAATCTAACAGATCGGTAACATATTCTTTTACTTCTTTTTCTTTGTATCCTGCAATGCGTAATGGTAGTGCCACATTATCAAAGGCACTTAGATGATTGATCAAGCCGTATTCTTGAAATACCACTCCTATTTTACGACGCAAAAAAGGCATTTTTGCTTTGGGGATTTTTGTTACATCATCGCCAAAAAGCTTTAATGTTCCTGATGTTTGGCTATGGGCTAAGTACATTAATTTTAATAAGGTACTTTTACCTGCTCCTGAATGTCCTGTTAAGAAACAAAATGAACCTTTTGGCACTTCAAGAGAGACATTTTTTAAAACATCTGGGCCCTTTCTGCTATATCGTAATGTGATATTTTCCAATGATATGACTGAAGACATGTCAAACTATACCTTTTTATATTATAATGCTCATATATAATTCTTTTATATTTTAACTTGGATTATACTAAAGAAAGATTATAAATGTGTTAATTTTTATAATCTTATATTTTTATTTATATATTCTGTTTATGGTGTATGATTCATCATGAATCTATCCATTAAGGCCTAAATAGTTGGCCTTAATGGATAGATCCATGGCAAACTCTAAAGGGATGTGAAAAAAACACTAAAGTGAATGCTTTTCATATCCCTTTTCATTTTCTACACTTTTCATTATATTTTACAGTAAGTATATTTTAAAGTTAGAAATCGCTTTCGCCGAATTCATCGTCAGATCCATCACTATCGCCAAGATCTAGATCATAGGCAGAATCTCCGTCTAAGTATAGATCGTGCATTGATAACCACGCATCACGCATTAGGGTACTTTTATCTCCTGGGATGTTCTTAAGTACGTCTAAACTGTTGGATGTGTTATAGGCAAGAGTTCCGTATTTTGCCACATTTCGAGTATATAATACTTTATCTACCACGCTAGCACTTGGGATGAAAATGTTAGCACCTGTTAACCATGTGGTAGGTTTTAGTAGAACTCCGCCGATCATTGACACTAAGGTTAATTCCGTTTGTGGGCCGACCAATGGCAATTGAATATAGTAAGTATCATTTAATCCCCATGTGTGGAACGTGCCTAAAAGATCGTCTTTGGACTGATTAATATTAAAGTTAGATGAAATATCAAATATCCCAAGCACCCCTACAGTACCGTTAATTAAAAACGCTCCTGCATTGTTGGCTAATTTGTTCATATCCAATCGTAAAATATCATTTACCATGTAATATGGACCGTATGACCAATCTACGATATCATTGATTTTCTTGTCGACAATCTTTGGCACAAATAAGCCGTAAGCCTTACCAAAAGGATGTAAGAACATTTGATATATGGCAATGTTAAACTTACCGACATACTTACTTGTACTAGGTAAAAGATCCACAACCGCAGATTTCCCTGTTATGTCGTTATTTTGACGATGTTCAGGAATCTGATTTTCTGTGGTCTTCGCTACTTTGGTATCGGCTTTCTCATCTGTAGAAGTGTCGGCTTTCTCATCTGTAGAAGTATCGGCTTTCTTATCTGTAGAAGTGTCGGCTTTCTCGTCTGTAGAAGTATCGGCTTTATCATCTGTAGAAGTGTCGGCTTTCTCATCTGTAGAAGTGTCAGCTTTCTCATCTGTAGAAGTGTCGGCTTTCTCGTCTGTAGAAGTGTCGGCTTTCTCGTCTGTAGAAGTGTCAGCTTTCTCGTCTGTAGAAGTGTCGGCTTTCTCGTCTGTAGAAGTGTCGGCTTTCTCGTCTGTAGAAGTGTCAGCTTTCTCGTCTGTAGAAGTGTCGGCTTTCTTATCTGTAGAAGTGTCGGCTTTCTCGTCTGTAGAAGTGTCGGCTTTATCATCTGGAGAAGTGTCGGCTTTCTCATCTGTAGAAGTGTCGGCTTTCTCGTCTGTAGAAGTGTCAGCTTTCTTATCTGTAGAAGTGTCGGCTTTCTCGTCTGTAGAAGTGTCGGCTTTCTCGTCTGTAGAAGTGTCGGCTTTCTCGTCTGTAGAAGTGTCGGCTTTATCATCTGGAGAAGTGTCGGCTTTCTTATCTGTAGAAGTGTCGGCTTTCTTATCTATAGAAGTGTCAAGAGTTTGATCTGTAGACGTATCAACGGGGTCTTGTGCCATAGCGTTGTTATTAAAAGCAAATGACAAAAGTACAATAAATATTGTTGAGAAGACTAAATTTTTTTTCTTATACATAATTCTTACTTAATACCTTTTGTTTATTGACATTATAATTATCCCTACTTAACAAGTATTTAATAATTATTTAACAACGATTTAACATATTTAAGTTATAACCATTATAACACATTAAAAAAATAATGCAATAAAAAATTATTACTATTGATAATTCTTTAACATTTTGCTATACTTAATCCATAATCAAGAACAAAGATAGAAATTTTAACTCTTACCCACATCTTTAAAGGAATATATTTTGGATAACTTATTTGATTTAGCCGATTTGGACGAAACACAATCATTAAATAAAGCACATGATCACAAGAAAGATCATGACAATGATCATGACAATAACCAAGCAAATGATCAAACAAATGACACACCGCCCATTCCTGAATATTTACAAAATGTTCCAGATTTCACTTATGAAGATTATCTTACGGAACAAGATCCAGAAAATTTTCAACCTGTATATGATAATGATAGTGATTATCTTAACGTATTACAAGAAATAAATAGCACAGATACAATCAAACCTCTATATGAACCCATATATCAAGATGAACATAACAGTGATTACAGTGTGGCAAAACTCGATTGGGTTAATAAGCAAAACCTTAATCCTGAACAAAAAAAAGCGGTCTTGCACACAAAAGGGGCGTTGTTGGTATTATCAGGAGCAGGCACAGGCAAAACCAAAGTATTAACTACAAGACTTGCATGGCTAATTCTTTCCAAACAAGCAAGCCCCTATGAAATACTAACGGTAACTTTTACCAACAAAGCCGCATCAGAAATGAAGATTCGTGCTAGTCAACTATCTAATATGCCTGTAGATAATTGGTGGCTGGGGACATTCCACTCTTTAGCAGGAAAAATCTTACGTGCCAATGCTCCACTTGTGGGCTTGAGTTCTAACTTTGTTATTCTTGACCCCGATGATCAAATCCGCTTAATCAAGCAAATCCTAAGAGAAATGTCCCTTGATAAGAATGATGATAAAACCATAACTCCAAGAGTTATCAACGATCAAATTCAAGCCTATAAGGATAAAGGATACATTCCAAAAAACATCCCTGAAAATGAAAAAGTTATCTTAAATGATATTGACACAGTCAAGGTCTATGAAGAATATAGAAAGCGTTTGATTCTTGTGAACGCCGTTGATTTTGGCGATCTATTATTACATACAATTGAGATCCTAAAAAATAATGTTACAGTGGCTCAATATTATCAACGTCGCTTTAAATATATTCTTGTGGATGAGTATCAAGATACCAACACCGCCCAATATCTATGGTTAAAGCTCCTAGCCATGGGGCATGGGAACATTTGTTGTGTTGGTGATGATGATCAATCGATCTATAGTTGGCGTGGAGCTGAAGTTGGTAATATCTTACGTTTTTCCAAAGAGTATCCAGAAAGTAGCACCATAAAACTAGAACAGAATTACAGATCCACAGGCCACATTCTCGCCGCTGCCTCCGCCGTTATCGATAATAATGAAGAACGTTTAGGCAAAAAACTTTGGACCGAAGATATATCAGGCGAAAAGGTTCTTGTTAAAGGCAATTACGACGGCAACGGCGAAGCCAAATGGATATCATCGGAAATTCTCAAACTCAAACATATGAATAAGAATACCAATCTTGCAGAAATCGGCATTCTAGTTCGCACAGGATCGCAAACTCGTGCCATAGAAGAACAACTCTTACATGGACAAGTTCCCTATAAAATCGTCGGTGGTGTTCGTTTCTATGAACGTCAAGAAATAAGGGACGCTATCGCCTATCTAAGAGTGATCAACAATCCTGCCGATAGTTTGGCACTTGAGCGAATTATCAACGTTCCTAAAAGGGGAATCGGAACAACCAGCGTTAATAAAATCCGTGTGAAATCTGTAGAAAACGCCATGCCGTTATTACAGACCATGAAAAATATGATAAAAGACCGCTCTTTCAAAGGTAAACTCCTTGATAAAATGCAAAACATTTGCCAACTCTTTGACCATTGGCGAGAATCCTTTGATAATGATGATTTATCTTCTCTTGCCAGATCCGTACTCGAAGAAAGCACCTACATTCAAATGCTTAAGGATCAAAGCCAAAACGGAGACCTAAAAGCCCACGGACGCCTTGAAAACATCAACGAACTATACGGAGCTTTAAACGAATTCGCTACCCTATCCGAATTCCTAGAACACGTTAGCCTAGTTATGGAAAACGAAGACAAAAATGACACATCGCCCAAAGTATCCCTAATGACTTTACATGGAGCGAAAGGCTTAGAATTCGATTATGTCTTTTTACCAGGGTGGGAAGAAGGCTTGTTCCCACATCAACGCAGTATCGACAGTGGTAATCACGAAGTGCAAGAAGAACGCCGTTTAGCATACGTAGGGATCACTCGTGGACGCAAAAAAGTATACATAACCTACGCCGATTCTCGCCAACAATACAACACATGGCAAAAAAATCAACCTTCTAGATTTTTAGCCGAACTCCCAAGCGAAAACATCATCACTCTAAACGGCGGTAGCTATTCCCATAGCCAAAGCTACACAAAACGCACAAAATATAAACACGGCATGATCCTCCACGACGGCCGCCCCACTGACCAA
Source organism: Rhodospirillaceae bacterium MC! (assembly GCA_002632265.1). Classification (GTDB taxonomy): domain Bacteria; phylum Pseudomonadota; class Alphaproteobacteria; order MC1; family MC1; genus MC1. The sequence goes on along the minus strand of NQOV01000002.1, from coordinate 6,517 downwards.
TCAACAGATTCCTACAAAGAAAACACCACCAACATCAACGACACATCCCTACGATCATCCACCATTCCCAACACCACCACCCCCCCAACAAAACAAAAACCCACCCTAACAGGCAAAAAAGTCCGCCACCCCAAATTCGGCGACGGCACAGTCATCTCCACCAACGGCAACAAACTAACAATCAACTTCAACCAACACGAACAAAAGACAATCATGTCTGGCTTCGTAAAATTCCTAGACTAAATACATGTGTATTTGATTGGTATATACTGGAGTTATACAACACAAGAATAATATCCTAGACAAAATTCTAATTTTATTTAGTATTTGCTATAAACAAAAAAAACTAGATACTTAAGTATCTAGTTTTTTATCTCGTATCATCTAATATTATACGGTATTTAGTGAAATTAGCGAGATAGCCAGCCACCGTCTACAGCGATTGTGAAACCGTTGATGTAGTCAGATGCAGAAGATGCTAGGAACATTACAGGGCCTTTAAGGTCGGCAGGAGTACCCCAGCGGTTGGCAGGGATGCGATCTAGAATTTCAGCATTGCGTTTTTTGTCGGCTCTTAGAGCTTCGGTGTTGTTTGTAGCCATGTAACCCGGAGCAATGGCGTTTACGTTGATACCATGTTGACCGAATTCATTGGCAAGAATACGAGTTAAACCCAATACCCCTGATTTAGACGCAGTATAAGACGGTACTCTAATACCACCTTGGAAAGATAGCATAGACGCATTATTTACGATCTTACCGCCAGTTCCTTGTTTGATAAATTGACGTGCTGCCGCTTGAGCTAAGAAAAATACGGCTTTAACGTTTACGTTCATCACATCATCCCAATCTTTTTCAGTGAAATTAATTGAATCTTCACGGCGGATGATACCTGCGTTATTCACTAGAATATCCAATTGACCGAAAGTATCAACTGTTTCTTTAATGATATTATCGATGGGAGCAGTAGAACTAAGATCAGCTTTAATATAATGATATTTTGCTCCAGTAGCTTCAACTAGTTTGCGAGTTTCATCAGAATTTTCCACATAATCCACGCCAACGATATTAACTCCTGCTTCAGCTAAACCTAAAGCTTGACCTTGACCTAAGCCAGTTGTAGAACCTGTAACAATGGCAACTTTGCCTTTGATTTCAAAAAGTATATGAGACATAATATATTTCCTTTTATCTTTATAATAGTATGTTATTTTTAAATTACGTACTGATCGGATGGGCTGATTATCTCAACCCATTTAATCAATATTAATATCAATATTAGATATGTATGTTTTTAATGCAAATTAATAAACATCTGGCATAGCTACATGATCCATGTCATCGAATGTCTGATTTTCGCCTACCATACCCCAAATGAATGTGTATGATTTTGTTCCAACGCCCGAATGAATTGACCAACTTGGAGAAATTACCGCTTGCTCGTTACGAACAACTAAATGGCGAGTTTCATCAGGTTTACCCATGTAATGAAATACGTTTGTATCCTTATCCATATCGAAGTATAAGTAAACTTCCATACGACGCTCATGAGTATGGCAAGGCATTGTATTCCATAGGCAATTGTCTTCTAGAATGGTCATACCCATTACCAATTGACAAGTAGGTAATACATCAGGTACGAAGTATTTATTAATTGTTCTTTTGTTTGAACTTTCCACATCACCCAAATGAGCTTTTACAGAATCCGCTAAAGTAACCAATTTATTCGGATAATTTTGATGTGCAGGAGCAGAATTATAATAGAATTTCGCAGGATCTTGAGCATTGTCAGATTCAAAAGAAACCTCTTTCGCTCCCATGCCGATGTATAAAGCATCTTGATTATTTAGATTGTAAGTTGTGCCGTCTACTGTGATTTTACCTGCAGAACCAATATTAATAATACCAATTTCACGACGTTGTAAAAAGAAGTCTACGCCGAATGCTTTACCTAAATCAGCAGACAATTCTATTTTTTTCCCAGATGGCATAATTCCACCAAAAACGATACGATCAATATGACTATATGTCATTGTTAATTCGCCTTTAGTAAAGATATTTTCTTGTAAAAATTCTTTTCTTAAGCCTTGTGTATCTAGTCTTTTAGCGTGATCGCTATGAATACTTTGTCTAGTTTCCATATTATTTTTTCCTTATGAATATGTTATCAATGTACATATGCTCTTAAATGTAGCATAAATATTAATATAGTACATTCGTCAGATGAAGTCAAGCTTTTTTAATATTTTTACATTTTTTATTTTTTTTGCAAAATTATTTTACAAAGAATTTATTTTACACAAGCAATAGAATTATTGTAGCTTATAAGTATCTGTTTATTATATCTATTTTATTGTTATGATAGAGTATAAAATATAGATATTATTTACTTAAATATTTAAAAAATCCTTAAATTATTCATCGGATCATAGTATATTTGATACAAAAATAAATTTAAAATAAGGATTTTCTCCAAGCGAAAAAATGATTATACATATGGTATTTACAGAGATAATCGACTATAGATTCGCTTTTAAGAAATATTTAAGAAAAATTCGCCTTTTATCAGATGTATTCTTAGATACGATAAACAATTTTTTCATGGCATATCCGAAATAAAAGTCATCACCCCACTTAAGATCTTATTTCCACAAGACTCCACAAAACGAACCAACTCCCACCTTACATTGTACCTTATTTTAGAGAGTGCGAACCGTCTGACAAGGGCATATGCTCGAGTCTAGCCCATATGAAACGTTAACTAATAGGATACACAAAGCGACCGAAGGTTGGTGTTTGTTGGGGGATTCGTTGGGGAGGGGGTGTTGTGATGTGAGGTTTTTGGAGGAAAATGTAATTTGTTCTTTAAATGTGTGGTAAAATTTGCTACAATACTATAAATATAATATGACATCATGCGAGAAAGAACAATAAAATGGATAATGAATTTGGATTTATTAAAGGCTCTAAAAAACATGTGGAACAAGCTATTGCTAGATATCACAATAATATCAAATGGCTTCAAAGTAGGCAAGATCAGAAGTTATTATTAATAGATCTGCAAAAGATTAGTAATCCGCCAGAGTTGGTGTTTGATGAGAATAACTATGCTAATATACAGTCTGGCGATGCGAAGTTGTATGAAATAAAAGAGCAGGGATCGGAAGAATATCACAAAAAGTTATCCAACGAAAAGTTAGGATTCATTCATGCTAAAGTTAATGATGTTACCCAAGGAGAAAAGTTTCTCTCTGATTTACATGTTTTAAAATATAATTTATTTCACGAGCTTAATGGAGCAGATCCCTCTACATTTAAGTATATAAATGAGAATTTATCTAATCCTACATATGAAGATAAAAACATAAAAAGCATGTTACAAGAGAATTTTATTCATAGTAAACTATATAAAAATGCTTTTATTGGTACTATCGTTGGGGTTGGTTTGGGTTATCATATGAAAGAATACATGAAAAGAACGAATCCGAGTTTGGTTTTCATCTGTGATGTTTCTAATATGTATATATTTTTGTCGCTTTTCTGTGTGAATTATAAAAGTATATTTGATCATATTCCTAACGGTAATTTTATGATCTACACAAATGCTAATACCCAGATAGTATTTAACGAATATAGAGAGTTTATCTATAGCAAATCAAGGTTAGCTTTTTATCATGCTCCTTTGTCTATAATAAAATCCAATTTTTTCACTAATGGCTTTGTTTCTGAATTAGGACGAAATAAAATTTCCTTATACTCCCTATATGGATTCTTTTCCGATCAATTGGCAATGCACGCCAACACGGCCTTTAATTTCAAGCATGGACAAACATTAATAACAAAACGAAACTACAAGAAAAAAAATACGCCTGTATTTATTATTGGGAGTGGGCCTTCTATTAACTATGATGTGGATTTCATCAAAGCAAATAAAGATAAAGCCTTAATTGTGGCTTGTGGTAGTAGTTTAAATTTCCTTTTAAGTCATAATATTACCCCTGATTTTTATGTGTGGTTAGAAAGGGACTCCAGCTGGCACGATGGTTTTATCAATAAAAATATAGATCTTAGCAATGTGGTATTACTAGCTCCCCTTACTACAGTCGGTACGAAAGGCTTAAGCCGACTAACTAAAGTGGAACAGAATTTTAATACTACACTCATGAGAAGTATTTTCTCTTGTGAGTTCAAATATGAAATATTATCCACAAGGACAACCAATGCGAAAATATGGGATAAACAAAACGATCATACTCTTTCCTTTGAAGGCACTACAGTTAGTAATTTAGCTTTGTCATTCATAGAGCATTTTAACTTTCAAAATATCTATTTATTTGGGCTTGATTTTGGTAAAAAAGGCATGTTAGATCATCACGTACAAGAAGTAACAGATGAATATTCTACCACTGCTTTGGAAGTTGTATCAGACTTTTTAGAATCTACGGCAACGAATGTTCCTGCGAATTTCGGTGGAATGACTACAACCATGCACCCATACGCTAGGGGAGCTAAGGATGTAGGCTTATTCTTAAATGAAGTAAACAAAGAAAAAACCAACGTTAAGGTTTATAATTGTTCTGATGGCGTGCATCTTACACATACCATTGCTACATTTTCCGAAAGTATTATCTTAGAAGATTTAGCTCAAGATAAAAGCAAGATCATTGATGATCTATATCAAGAACAACAAACTATTGATCCTAGTTATGCTCAAAACAAATGGAAGTCCGTATATGTTGAAGATGAAGTAAAAGTATTGCTAAAAAATATCAGAGAATTTTATAAAAATATCGATTGGTCCTCGCCTGATATCGCACAAAAATATCACGAAATACTAAACAATCCTGCTTGCCTATCGCAAAATCTTCTAGAAGGGAATCTCTATGATACTTTCGTCTATGGTTTATCTTTCATGCAGAAATTAAAGCCTGAATATGCAAAAAAAGGTAGGAAAATTGTTACTAAATACATTTTACGCAACATAGATGCTATTGAGTTATTAGCTTCAACCCTACTTACATCCTTAAATGTATATTTATTACGCAATGAAGAGCTACCACGAGAGCAGAAAAAAGAAGTATTAATACGCTTTCAAAATAAATTTTATGATACTAATAAAAATCCCCTTAATGTCTCTCAAACATATATAGATACAAAGCATATATCAGATGCAACTTTTTTAACAACCGTAGCGGCTAAATCTAAATTAAAAGTTATGGCGGAAAGTTATAACCAATATATCAACAGCAGTACGGCAATTAATATACTATCCAACGGCTTGAGAGTTCCATTTGTTTCCCTAGCAAGTAAGAAAAAACTCTTGCAGATTCTAGAAACATGGATAAACAAAACACAAAACGAAACTTTAATCGCTAAATTTCAAGAACTTAGCCTTAAACATTTTAATGCCTCGCCTAAACTTACCCCTTATCTCGATGAAACCTCGTATATCTGCCAAGTTTTCTCTTCTGACGGCATTCCCACAGACTATAAACAGTACTTTTTAAAGCAACTTAACCTTATTGATGAATATAACTCCATAGAAAAACTCGCAAGTATAGACATAGACAATCATGAAGAAATGGCTCGCTTGGTCGATAATCTAAACTGCCCAAAAGATCATCATAGTTCTATGGTTAAAATCGAAGTGTTATTCGATATCATCCGCAAACCCATGGACGTAGAAGAAGCCCAAATGCTCCTTTTTGCCGAAGACTTTTTGCCTTTTGTCGCCGATCATTTTCTCGATAATTCAACAACTTCCATAAAATATAACTTACTGGAAGAATATTACAAACTCATCGAAAAACATATTGATGACGAAACTATCTCCCCATATGAAAGATCCAACACCATGGCCATGGATTGGCTATTATGCCCCATAATAGAAGAAAAAGTTCTCGATAACTCTCTAGATAAAGCCATCCTATCAACCGATATCTACAAACAAACCTTTGAAGTAAATAAGAACATCGTCCATATGGTTAGTAATGCGGAATACTTCCATTACACTGTAGCTTGGAATGCAAAATTCATTTTCAATACCAACATAAACGAAAACATCTCACAAATAAAACACGCCCTAAAACTCAACAGACTCCTACTCCAAGAATGGAAAAAATTCGAACTGTAAGAGTGATGTATATGGGATAATCTTGCGAGAAAGTTATATTTTAAGTACTAAATCCAAGATATACTTTAAAGCTTTTTGTGAGTTGGGATTTTGTTGCACCTAAGCCGAAGTTTATATTAAACAGGTTGTATATGTTCATTCTTAGTGCGGTTGTGATTTCTCCTTGTATATCAAAGTAATGGCTGTTAAGGTTTGTTGTATAATTGTAGTTATAGTCATAGTCATGGTTGGTAAGGGTATATGTATGATGATATGTACCATGATTATAATTATACAACACATGAGATGAAAGGATAATTTTAGGTATAATAGTAATATGATCTATTTTATAGTTTTGTTTCAAGCTTATATATCCGATTAGTTCGCTCATGTTGTTGAGAGTAC